>NZ_NRSM01000001.1 GCF_016584105.1 Ectothiorhodospira shaposhnikovii
GCATCGAAAGCCGTGCCGGAGAACGGCCAAAATAGGCAGCCAGGGATCTGGCCGCGTAGATATAGCTCTGCTGGGTCCGCGGTGAAAAACCACGCTGGCACATCGCATCCAGCATCTGGCGACGTAAGGGTGTCATCACTGATCTCCTCTCAAATGTCAGGGCAAACATGGCCCTGAAGAGAGTCTTGATGATCAGTGCAATTTACGCAGGCAAGGACGGAGAAAGCTGCCGCGAATGCGGCTTAGTTCAACCGCCCGGCGCAGCGGGCAAGTTGTAGCGAGAAACGAGCTGGAACTTGATCCGACTGCCGCCGCTTGTTAGCCGCCACCTCGACAGTTACTGTGGCAGTGATGCTTGAAAGTCATCAAGCACCGGCCTCAAAACGGCAGCGCATCCAAGTCCACCAGCAAGTAGCAATTTCAGCGTTTCATCTGTAAGTTGACCATTTTCCTGAAGACGTGATATTTCGTTGGCGAAGCCGATCTTTCCCCGCTCTAAGGCAGTCAACGCGGCATCCGATAGACCACTCGGCGAATCCGAATCTGGCGCGATTAACTCTTCAAGCCGGGCCCGAATATGAGCAGGAAAATCTCGGTTTCTTTCGATTAACTCCGAAATTCCTGTATGCAGATGGTTGAATATCCGCTGCCCTTGCTCATCAACAATTTCCACCAAAACATTTTCTCTTACGTCTTTGGGTTGCCCCTGAGCATCATCTAATCTCCGGCGAATCCCTTCTACCTCAGCATTTAGATGCTCGTCGTCAAGCGCTTTAAGTATCTGAGACACTGGGTGGGCGATTTCGCCGCCTATTACCTTTGAAAGATACTCCTTACCCTGTTCAGGCGAACCTAAATGAATCCCCCCCCCGAGCTCACGGTCCACTATTACGTCAATGTCTGGAGCAGCTGACTCTGCAGTTGAGTTGATATAGGTGGTTACGCATTCTGGCTTGACGCCCTGCACCGAACCAAGACTAACCGTTAAACATAGATTCCCAAAAAAACCCACCTGTGCATATGAGTTTCCGCCTTCCTCAATCACGACCGTAACGAAATGAGTTGCCTTGAATTCACCACTTACGCAGGAGGTAATTTTATGTGGATCCACCCACCAGACCCGATCTTCGACCGGCTCCTCTCCAAGGACGTACAACTTGATTGATTCGAGTCCACTCTGTCGGGCGGCATCAGGATAGTAGTGCGCTAGGTACGTTAACCCAAGATATGCAATGGCGCGGCGGAATTCCTCGTTCCCAAACTCCATTGATAACTTAATTGGCCCAGAAAAGTACTGCTTCTCGAATTTAGACTCTGAAATTTTCTGAACTTTATAGCCGTCCCGCCGCTGACTTTCAGCCCATTCATAAAACTGTTCTTTGCTCGAAAATTTCAATGTCGCAGACCGCTCCACCAATTCCGGCGTCTCTCGAAGGGGCCGCGGTGGCGCGATATCGAACTGATCGCGCAGTACATGAAAACGTTCTCCAGTTTCCACCTCAACCTCATACGGCTTTGGAGAACGTCTATGATCAGAGCGAACACCAAGAGCGGCATTAAAGTATTCCAGCGCTTCAAGCAGTGCAACAACATGAATACCGAGCGCATTGTTATGCGCTTCGCAGTATATTTTCTTACTGACCCTTCTGCCGCCAAAGGCCGCGGGAAATAGATGCTCTCTTGATCCTGCGGGCTTGCCGCATATTATGCACTTACGAGACATTTACGACTCCAACTGCAAGTTAACCAACGTTGCGCTCTTGAGTGCCGCACTGATGCGCTACGAAGGCTAACGAATAAAGCTGAGCAGTCTTGGCGGAGCGCAGCGCAGCCAAGATCTGCTCTTGCGAGTTGTTGGGGCTATCATAAGTGGCTCAAAGCCCGCGTAGCCTGGAACCGAGGTAGCGCCATCAAGATCCGCAACGGCAGAAAAATGAGGGCTCATCAATGACACAAAAACTTCGCTGGATCAACTCCGTTATCCAGCGAAGTTTTTGTGTCATTGAATAGCATGATTTTCCGAATTTTTCTGCTTAATTTTTCTCTTGATGGCATCAAACGGTATGCAAATAAAATTCCGTATTCCTGCCCCAACAGATTTATTCGACAGAATCTGTCTTCCCAAGGAAAGACAGATTCCGCATAGCACACCCCAGTAACCCGCTTCACCTCCAACCAACAACACACCCATCTTCCGTCCCGCCCCCACAACCCTCTGATTCAAAAAACCATCCAGCCCGAAAAGGTACGCCCAACTCAGCCCCCCAATGATTGAAGGCACCCACGCAGTCGGTGCTATCCGGATCCTGTATAAATTGACATGCACGGAATGAAATACAACGTTCGCCAAGCGATACCGACGCATTCCATTCAACCCTGGAGATGAAACACAGCACCCGCCCGGCAAACAGTAAAACGTCGCCCCGATGGCGACAGGCCGGCGGCTTCGCGTCCGCGATAAGAGATGTGATCGGGGATTGATCAAGGTGAGATGCCGCGACCCTACCCCATTCGGGCCGCACGGGTTCCCTGTACTCCATGACCTTTTCCAATGCATGGTCCTGAAGTCGAGATTAGCCGATTTTGTGACGCACTTCCTGTTTCAGGTCAGGTTTATTCTGCAATCAGCGCCATTCAATCCACGCCGGACAGGTGGCTCTCCATGGCCAGCCAGTCTTCGATGGCGGTGGGCCGGGGCGGTGTTTCCGGGGTGAAGCCCAGGGATTTGGCAAAGACCCGTTCCGGGGCCACGTGGCCGCCCTTGCAGCGGATCAGTCCCTTCACCAGACCGATGGCCACGGTGCGCCCCTGCCGCACGAAGCGTTGTTCCATATAGAACCACTTGTCGTCCCAGTAGAGCACCCGGGTGCGCAGTTCGAAGCGCTCGAAGGGCATGAGGGAGCGGCGCCAGCGCATCATGGACGAGGCAATGACCGGCATCCATTTTTCCTGCACCACCAGCCTGCCCATGCCGCTGCGGAACATCAGGTCCACCCGCCCCAGGTCCATCAGCAGCAGAAACCGGGCGTTGTTCATGTGGCGGTTCAGATCCAGGTCGTTGGGCAATACCCGCATCCGCAGCACCGACTCGTCCAGGGGACCCAGACGGGGCCGGAAACGCATGGTGATCATCAGCAGAAGCAGCCGGAAGTACAGGTTCATCCGTTCGGACTCCTGGGGGTGGGCAATGCCCCGAGTGTTTCAAACGCTTGAAAGAAAATCAAGGCCTGCATAAGCTTATAAGCGATCGAACAAACGATCAAATTAGAACGAATAAACCACCATGGATCCAAGGTTGAGGAGGCGCAATCATGCGCAATGACAGCAGTGATGGACGTTTCACCCGCCGCCGTGCCTGGCAGGCGGCCTTGCCCGGCGCCCTGCTGATGAGTGCCCTGTCCGGCGGCGCCCAGGGGGCCGCCTTCGCCCTCAAGGAGCAGAGCGCCGCCGCCCTGGGCAATGCCTTTGCGGGGGCCACGGCGGGGGCGGAGGACATCAGTTACAGTTTTTTCAATCCCGCCGCCCTGGCCTACGGCACCGGGACCGAGATCTCTCTGGTGGGCAGCCTGATCCTGCCGCAGTTCGAATATGCCTCGGACAACCCGACGGCCGGTCTGCCCTACCCCGGCGCCCATCACAGCAAGAGCGATCAGGGGGCCTTCGTGCCGGCGGCCTTCGTGGCCCGGGATCTGGGTGAAGGGCTGCGCCTGGGGCTGAGCGTGACGGTGCCCTATGGCCTGGAGACCGATTATGTCCGCCGCTGGGTGGGCCGTTACGATGCCATCAATACCGACCTGCTCACCGTGGACATCAATCCCGCCCTGGCCTGGCGGGTGTCCCCCCGGCTGGCGCTGGGGATCGGTCTATCGGCCCAGTATGCGGACGCCAGTCTGAGCAGCGCCGTGCCGGGGGCGGGCATCACCCCGGACACCGACGGCAAGATCCAGGTGGAGGGGGACGACTGGACCTACGGCTTCAATCTGGGCCTGCTGTATGAACCCGTGGCGGGCACGCGCCTGGGGCTGGCCTACCGTTCCCGCATCAGCCATGAGCTGTCGGGCCACGCCCGCTATACCCCGGCCGGTCTGGGACCGGTCACCGCCGATCCCCAGAAGGTGGGCGGCACGGCCAAGCTGGAACTGCCGGAGACCGTCGGCCTTGGTCTGCATCAGGACATCGGGCCTCGCTGGTCGGTGATGGCGGACGCCACCTGGACCCGCTGGAGCCGCTTCGACGAACTGCGCATCCGGTTTGCGGATGACATCGCCCTGGCCACGGACCCGGTCACCGGCCTGCCCATCAGCGCCATTTCCGAGAGCGTGGATGAATACAACTGGCAGGACACCTGGTTCCTGGCCGTGGGCGCCAGCTATCGGGTCAATGAACGCTGGACCCTGAGAGGCGGGCTGGCCCATGACGAGAGCCCGGTGAGCACCTGCTGCCGCACCCCGCGCATCCCCGACGATGACCGCACCTGGGTAACCGTGGGGGCCACCTTCCAGCCGTCCGACCGGACCCGCCTGGATCTGGGGTATGCCTACATCCGCCTCAAGGACGCGGACATCGTGCTCAACGGGGAATCGGCCCTGCCCGAGATCTCCGGTGGCTATGAAAGCTCGGTGCAGATACTCACCGCCTCGTTCAATCATCGTTTCTGATCCGGAGGGGACGGATGCGGGCCGCCACGGGCATCATGCCGTCGGCGGTTCCGCGCGGTCCCGAAGGGTGCGCGCCAGCGCGATGAAGGCGCGCAGATAGTCAATGTCGGCATCGGCTTGCCGGATACCAAGAAAGATCTGCTTGGCGATGCCCTGCGCCCCCAGCGGCACCGAGGTCAGGTCAAGCCGCTGGGCATGTTCCTCCACCAGCCAGCGCGGCAGGGCCGCCACGCCGCGTCCGCCGGCCACCATCTGCAACATGATGTCGGTGGTCTCGATGGGCTTGTGACGCTTGGGCCGGATGCCCGCCGGCAGGAGGAATCGGGTGTAGATGTCGAGCCGGTCGATGGCCACCGGATAGGTGATCAACGTCTCTTCCGCGAGTTGCGCCGGCTCCACGAAAGGGACATGGCAGAGGCGATGCCCCTTGCCGACCACAAGCACCTGCTCATAGTCGAACACCGGCTCGAACCGCAGGCCGCGGGTGTAGAGGGGATCGGGCGTGACCAGCAGGTCGATCTCGTGGCCGAACAGCGCGCCGATGCCGCCGAACTGGAATTCCTGCTTCACATCCACGTCCACGTCCGGCCAGGCGTCAAGGTAGGGGGCGACCACCTTCAGCAGCCACTGATAGCAGGGATGGCATTCGATGCCGATGCGCAGGGCGCCGCGCTCCCCCTGGGCGAATTGCCGCAGACGGGCTTCCGCGTGGGCAAATTGGGGCAGCAGGCGATGGGCCACCGCCAGCAGATATTCACCCGCCTGGGTCGGGCGCAGACTTCGGCCCTCCCGGTACCAGATGGCCACGCCGAGCTGCGCTTCCAGCTTGCGCACCGCATGGCTCAGGGCCGACTGGGTGAGATGCAGGTGCTCGGCGGCGGCGGTCAGGGAGCCGTGCTGATCCACGGCACGGATGATCGCCAGATGGGAACGGTCCAGGTGTGTCATGGCATCCGCCTCACATGAATTTCATACATGCTTTGATGAAATAAAACCATTTTTATTCATGGTAATGGCCGATCAGAATGGTGTCATCCATTCACCACTCAGGACAATCGGCATGGCCATCACGCACAACCTCGGCTTTCCCCGCATCGGTGCCAGGCGGGAATTGAAGTTCGCTCTGGAATCTTACTGGAAGGGTGAGTCATCCCTGGATGCCCTCAAGGCGGTGGGCGCCCAGCTGCGCGCGCGCCACTGGGAGGACCAGGCAGGTCTGGACCTGGTACCGGTGGGGGATTTCGCCTTCTATGACCAGATGCTCGACATGAGCTTTACGCTGGGTAACCTGCCCGAGCGCGTGCAAGGCTTCGAAGGGGATGCGCTGGACAACTATTTCCGTGTCGCCCGCGGGCGCTCGGCGCCCGAAGCGGATGCCCAGGCCCGTTGCGGAGGCGTCGCCGCCGGCGAGATGACCAAGTGGCTCGACACCAATTATCACTACATCGTGCCGGAATTCACCGCCGACACGGCTTTCAGGCTTGATGCCTCCCGCCTGCTGGCGCAGCTGGAGGAAGCCAGGGCACAAGGCGTGGGCGCCAAGCCGGTCATCATCGGTCCGGTGACCTATCTGGCGCTGGGCAAGTCGAAGGATGGGGCCGACCGCCTCGCCCTGCTCGATCGCCTGCTGCCGGTGTACGGAGAACTGCTGAACACCCTGGCGGCCCATGGGGTCGAGTGGGTGCAGATCGACGAACCCATCCTGGTCACTGAACTGGACGCGCCGTGGCGCCATGCCTTCGAGGACGCCTATCACACCCTCAAGAGCGTGCCCGTGAAGCTGCTGCTGGCGACCTATTTCGGCGAACTCCAGGACCAGCGCTATCTGGTCGCCAACCTGCCCGTGGCCGGCCTGCACATCGACGCCATCAACGGCCGCGATGACATCACGCCGCTGCTGAACCTGTTGCCTTCCGGCAAGGTGCTGTCGCTGGGTGTCATCAACGGGCGCAATATCTGGAAGACCGATCTGAACGGGGTGCTGGACTGGCTGGAGCCGATCCACGCGCAGCTCGGCGAGCGCCTGTGGATCGCGCCGTCCTGCTCCCTGCTGCATGTGCCGGTGGACCTGGACAGCGAGCGCAAGCTGGATGGCGAGATCAAGTCCTGGCTGGCCTTCGCCAGGCAGAAGCTGGAGGAGCTGCGCATCCTGGCGACAGCCCTGAATCAGGGGCGCGAGGCGGTCAGGGCCGAACTGGTTGCCAACCGCGCCGCCATCGAGGCGCGCCGACACTCTCCCCGGGTGAACAATCCGACCGTGAAGGCGGCCATCGCCGGGATCGATGCCGGCATGGGCCAGCGCCGTAGCCCCTATGCCGAGCGTGCTATCCGGCAGGCGGCGCGGCTCCAGCTGCCGAAGTTCCCCACCACCACCATCGGCTCGTTCCCGCAGACCAGCGAAATCCGCGTGGCGCGGCGGCGTTTCAAGGCGGGTGAGATCGACGCGGCAGCCTATCAGGAGATCATGCACGGGGAGATCGCGCGCTGTGTGCGCGAGCAGGAGGCGCTTGGGCTGGACGTGCTGGTGCACGGCGAGGCCGAGCGCAACGATATGGTGGAGTATTTCGGTGAACAGCTCGACGGCTACGCCTTCAGCCAGTTCGGCTGGGTGCAGTCCTACGGCTCCCGCTGCGTCAAGCCGCCCATCCTGTTCGGCGACATCAGTCGCCCGCGGCCGATGACCGTGGACTGGATCAGCCATGCCCAGTCGCTCACCGACAAACCCATGAAGGGCATGCTCACCGGCCCGGTGACCATCCTCAACTGGTCCTTTGTGCGCGACGACCAGCCGCGTGCGGTGTCCTGTCGGCAGCTGGCGCTGGCCATCCGCGAGGAGGTGCTGGACCTGGAAAAGGCCGGCGTGGGCATCATTCAGATCGACGAGGCGGCACTGCGCGAGGGCCTTCCCCTGCGCCGTTCCCAGTGGCAGGACTATCTGGACTGGGCGGTGGAATCCTTCCGCATCACCGCCAACGGGGTGGGCGACGAGACCCAGATCCACACCCACATGTGCTACTCGGAGTTCAACGACATCATCGAGTCGATCGCCGCCATGGATGCCGACGTGATCACCATCGAGACCTCGCGCTCCGACATGGAACTGCTGGATGCCTTCGACCGATTCAAGTACCCCAACGAGATCGGACCCGGCGTCTATGACATCCACTCGCCCAACATCCCGACCGAAGCCCACATGGTCGACCTGATGACCAAGGCCGCGGAGCGGATTCCCGCCGAACGCCTGTGGGTGAATCCGGATTGCGGCCTCAAGACCCGCCAGTGGAACGAGGTGATCCCGGCCCTGACCCGGATGGTGGCCGCCGCAAAGGCGCTGCGTGCCGCCCGGCCCTGATCCGTTACGTTTTTGAACCGCTGCTGTCCCGGCCATCGCGCCGGGACTTTTTCTTGACGCCGGCCCGGTGAGGCTGGCATACCGCTTTCTGCCACCACACCACCAGATCACTACATATAGTCTTAAAAATATAAAAAAACTCAACATGTAGTATTTTCAGCTTGTCACTGGCGAAGCACCGGCGCTACACTGCGAGGCGAATGCGCGAAGGCCGATACCGGGCAAGACCCCGACCTGCCGACGCTGCGCCGACCCGAATGACGGGCCGGCTTTTTTACCTGGGGCGGGGTGTCTCCATGGCGGAACACGCAGCCCGCCGTGTCGGCATTACGCCTCGATGCCATGGGAGTACAAGCATGCAGGCAGTCGCCAGCCATACCAAAACCGAATCCTCCGCCACCCGCAAAGGGTCGCCGTTGTCCGGACACGCACAGGCGGCGCGTACCTCCGCGCCCTGCAGCGAACATCACATGCCACTGGATCGCGCTGCATTGCGCGCACGCTGCCTGGAGGCCTGTAAAGGCCTGAGCGGCGTTTCCGCCGACACCGTGCTGGAACGCGCCCTGAACGATCTCTACGACGGTGTATTGCCCACGGCGGTGCGCCAATCCCTGGTGCTGGCCGCACGCACGCTGACCGAGCGGGAACCAGCCTACGCCAGGGTGGCTGCGCGCCTGCTGCTCGACAGCCTGCGCGAGGAAGTGCTGGGGCACCCCCTCACTCACGGGGACATGGCCGACGGCTACGCCAAGTGCTTCCCGGCGCTGATCGAACGCGGCATCAACGCGGGTCTGCTCGATCCGCGTCTGGGCGAATACGACCTGCCGCGCCTGGCCGCGGCGCTGGACGCCGATAATGATCTGCGCTTCAACTACCTCGGCCTGCAGACCCTGTACGACCGCTATTTCCTGCATGTGGACGATACCCGCATCGAACTGCCGCAGACTTTCTTCATGCGCGTGGCGATGGGCCTTGCACTGAACGAGATCGACCGCGAGGCACGCGCCATCGAGTTCTACCGTCTGTTGTCATCGTTCGACTTCATGAGCAGCACACCCACATTGTTCAACAGCGGGACGCGACATTCCCAGCTGTCCTCCTGCTACCTCACCACCGTGTCCGACGACCTGGAGGGCATCTATCAGGCAATCAAGGAAAACGCCCTGCTGCAGAAGTTCGCCGGCGGCCTGGGCAACGACTGGACCCCGGTGCGCGCTCTGGGCAGCATGATCCGTGGCACCAACGGCAAGAGCCAGGGGGTGATTCCCTTCCTCAAGGTGGTCAACGACACTGCGGTGGCGGTGAATCAGGGCGGCAAGCGCAAGGGTGCGGTATGCGCCTATCTGGAGACCTGGCATCTCGATATCGAGGATTTCCTGGAGCTGCGCAAAAACACCGGTGATGAACGCCGCCGCACCCACGACATGAACACCGCCAACTGGGTTCCGGACCTGTTCATGAAGCGGGTGATGGACGACGGTGAGTGGACGCTGTTCTCGCCGGTGGACGTGCCCGACCTGCACGATCGCTTCGGGCGCGATTTCGAAACCGCCTATCTGGCCTACGAGGACAAGGCCACGCGCGGCGAACTGAAGCTGTTCAGGAAGGTCCCCGCGCTGCAGCTGTGGCGCAAGATGCTCACCATGCTGTTCGAAACCGGCCACCCGTGGATCACCTTCAAGGACGCCTGCAACGTGCGCAGCCCGCAACAGCACGCGGGCGTGGTGCACAGCTCCAACCTGTGCACCGAGATCACCCTGAACACCTCGGCCGACGAAACCGCCGTATGCAATCTGGGATCAGTGAACCTGCCGGCCCATCTCATTCGGGGTGCCAACGGGGGCTGGACCCTGGATCACGACAAGCTCGCCCGCACGGTGCGCACCGCAATGCGCATGCTCGATAACGTCATCGACATCAACTACTACGCCACGCCCAAGGCGCGTACCGCCAACCTGCGCCACCGTCCGGTGGGCCTGGGGCTGATGGGCTTTGCCGATTGCCTGCACCGCATCGGCGTGGCCTACGCATCCGATGAAGCGGTGGACTTTGCCGATCGATCCGCCGAAGCGCTGTGTTACCACGCCTATCTGGCGTCCTCCGAGCTGGCCGAGGAGCGCGGACGCTATTCCAGCTACGAGGGCAGCCTGTGGTCGCGCGGTGTGTTACCGGCCGACACCCTGGATGCACTGGCGGAGGCACGTGGTGGCTTCGTCGACATCGAGCGCGGCGGCACGCTGGACTGGGAGGCCCTGCGCGCGCGCATCGTCCGCCACGGCATGCGCAATTCCAACTGCGTGGCCATCGCGCCCACCGCCACCATCGCCAACATCGTCGGTGTATCGGCCTCCGTCGAACCCAACTATCAGAACCTGTATGTCAAATCCAATCTGTCGGGTGAATTCACCGTGGTCAACGAATACCTGGTGGAGGAACTCAAGGCACTGGCGCTTTGGGACGAGGAGATGATTGCCGATCTCAAATACTTCGATGGCTCGCTTGCCCCCATCAATCGTGTGCCGCCCGAACTCAAGACCCGTTACGCCACTGCGTTCGAGATCGACCCGGTCTGGCTGGTGGAGGCAGCGGCACGCCGGCAGAAATGGATCGATCAGGCGCAGTCGCTCAACCTCTACGTCGCCGCCCCGTCCGGGCGCAAGCTCGATGCGTTGTACCGGCTGGCCTGGTCACGGGGCCTGAAGACCACTTACTACCTGCGCACTCTGGGCGCCACGGCGATGGAGAAGACCAGTGTCTCCAGGGCCGCATCCATCGCCGAGCCGCCGGTCTGCGCCATCGACAACCCGGATTGCGAGGCCTGCCAATGAATGCCTTTCGCTTCGACGACTGGGATAACGCGCCAGTCACACCCAGTCAGCCCAGGATCACCCCCCCGACATTTTCTGCCTCCGCGCAGACCATGAGCGATGATCCGTCCGCGCCGCGACCGGCACCGGTCAATCCGATGGACAAGCGCGTGATCAACGGCCAGGCCGACATCAACCAACTCGCGCCCTTCCGTTATCCGTGGGCCTGGGAGTTCTTTCTCAACGCCAACAGGAATCACTGGACGCCACTGGAGATTTCCATGGCCCAGGACGTCCATGACTACCACCACCGGCTCACTCCGGCAGAGCGCCATGTGTTCGAAAACGTGCTGGCCTACCTCACCACCTCCGACATTCTGGCGATGCGCAACATCGGTCTGGCGGTGATGGAGAAGATGAGCGCCCCGGAACTCCAGATCTATCAGGCCCGCCAGGTCTATGAGGAGGCCATGCATACCTGGGCCTACCAGCACTGCATCGAGAGCATCGGCCTGGACCAGCAGGAGATCTACAACCGCTACCGTGTGGTGCCCGAGATCCACGGCAAGATCGTGCTTGCCAACCAGCGCCTGGAGCGGGTGATGCGCTCCGACTTCGACTTGAGGAACCGCGACAACCTGCACGAATTTGCACTCTCCTATCTGTTCTTTGCCGGTATTTTTGAAGGATGCTGGTTCTACAACGGCTTCTCACCGATCTTTGCCCTGCAACGCCGGGGGTTGATGAAGGGCGCGGCCGAGCAACTGCAGTACATCATGCGTGATGAAGTGATGCACTGCGCCTTCGGCATCCGCGTGGTGCACCAGTTGCTGCAGGAGGAAAACCTCCAGCTCGACCCACACCGCCTGCGCGAACTGTGGGACGAGGCCGAAGCCGCAGAAACGGACTATGCGGGCTACATCCTGCGGGAACCCATCCTTGGGTACTCCGCGACGCTGCATGTGGATCAGTTCCGCTTCATCGCCAACCGGCGCGCCCGCCAACTGGGGCTGGACGAACCCTTTCCCGGCGCGCAGAACATGCTGCCCTGGCTGGATGAACAGGCCAACCTGAGGAAGGAGAAGAATTTTTTTGAAACCCGGGTGACCGAATACCAGACCGGTGGAGCATTGAACTGGGATTGATGGATCTGAAGGAATCCGCCCCCCGGATGAAACAGGGTTGCCGGGCCGGGCCCGGCAACCCTCAGGCCTGAAGGGGGCCTATACGGCGGCGGAATCCGCCCTTTCCCGGCGCCGGCCGGATGAGGGCCTGGCGCCGGTCGGGGCAAGGGCCTCCGGCGGCAGGGCATCGGTGAGGACGCACTCGTAGCGCAGGTCTTCATAGACCTGCAGCCGTTCGGCTTCCTCTTCGTCGAGCAGGCCCCGCTCCCGGGCCTGGGCCAGACGCTCGCCGAAGGTCAGGCCTTCCACCTCTCCCCGGGCCACCAGCTTCTGGAAGCGGTCATACAGCGGCTCCACCTGATCCAGCATGCGCAGGGCCACCTCCATGCGGCCGACGGCATCCTCCCCATCATCCTCGGCCCAGAAGCCGATGCCGGTGAGGCGGTCGCGCACCCCGCCGGTCTGCATCATGGCCTGGGCGATGGACTGGCCATCCTTGTCCCGGGGCGGGTGGTAGGGACGGCCCAGGGGGAAGACCAGGGCCCGCAGCGCGGCGCCCAGCAGGGGGCTGGGGAAGTTGCGGAAGAACTCGTCGAAGGCCAGACCGATCTGGTTGAGGGAGTCATCCAGGGCCCAGCGCACGAACGGCAACTCTGCCTCCGGGCGACCGGCATCCTCGTGGAACTTGAGCACGGCGGACCCCAGATAGAGGTGACTGAGCACATCCCCCAGACGGGCGGACAGACGCTCCTTGCGCTTGAGTTCCCCGCCCAGCACCCCCATGGCCACGTCGGAAACGAAGGCCAGGGCCGCGCTCATCCGGGTCAGCTGCCGGTAGTAATCGGCGGTGGGGCCGGACCGGACCGGTGTCTGCGCCCAGCGGGAACCGGTCAGGCCCAGCACCAGGGCCCGCGTCCCCCGGTTGAGGGAATATCCCACATGGCCGAGCAACAGGCGGTCGAAGGCGACCAGATCCTCATTGCGCACCGCTTCCATCTCCTGGAACACGAAGGGATGGCAGCGCACCGCCCCCTGGCCGAAGATCATCAGGTTGCGGGTGAGGATGTTGGCCCCCTCCACCGTGATCCCCACGGGGATGGCCTGGTAGCTGTAACCCAGGTAGTTGCGGGGTCCGAAGATGATGCCCCGGCCGCCGTGCACGTCCATGGCGTCATTGATGGATCGGCGCATCATTTCCGTCATGTGGTACTTGGCGATGGCGGAGATGACCGAGGGCTTGATGCCCAGATCGCCGGCGGTGGCGGTGAGCCGCCGGGCCGCCTCCATGCGGTAGGCATAGCCTCCGATGCGGGCCATGGCCTCCTGCACCCCTTCGAAGCGTCCGATGGGCAGCCGGAACTGGCGCCGGATGCGGGCATAGGCGCCGGTCATGCGGAAACTCATGTGCCCGGCCGCGGTGCCCAGGGCCGGCAGGGAGATGGCACGCCCCACCGACAGGCATTCCATCAACATGCGCCAGCCCTTGCCGGCCATTTCCGGGCCGCCGATGATCCACTCCAGGGGGATGAACACGTCCCGCCCTTCCACCGGACCGTTCATGAAGGCCAGTCCCATGGGCAGATGGCGGTCGCCGATGCGGATGCCCGGATGGGCGGCGGGTACCAGGGCACAGGTGATGCCGTGTTCCCGGGGCGCGCCCAGCAGACCCTCCGGGTCATGGAGACGGAAGGCCAGACCCACCACCGTGGCCACCGGGGCCAGGGTGATGTAGCGCTTGGAGAAACTGACCCGCGCCCCCAGGACCTCCCGGCCTTCGTGCATGCCCCGGCAGACCACGCCGAAATCCGGCATGGAGGCGGCATCCGAGCCCACGTCGGGACCGGTGAGGGCAAAGCAGGGGATTTCCCGGCCATCCGCCAGCCGGGGCAACCAGTAATCCTTCTGGGCCTGGGTGCCGTAGTGCAGGATCAGTTCCCCCGGTCCCAGGGAGTTGGGGACCATCACCGTCACCGCCGTGGAGATGTTGCGGGTGGCGATGCGGGTCACGACGCAGCTCTGGGCGTAGCTGGAAAACTCCCGGCCACCGTAGGCCTTGGGAATGATCAGGCTGAAGAAGCGCTCCTTGCGGATGTATTCCCACACCTCGGCGGGCAGGTCGCCCTGTTCCCGTTCGATGCGATCGTTGTCCAGCATCCGGCACAGGTGAGCCACCTGGTGATCCAGAAAGGCCTGTTCCTCCTCGGTGAGTCGGGTCACCGGGATGGACCGCAGACGCTGCCAGTCCGGGTTGCCCTTGAACAGCTCCCCTTCCCACCAGGTATCACCGGCCTCCAGGGCCTCCCGTTCGGTGGCGCTCATGGGCGGCAGGCTGCGCTTGAACACCGTGAACAGCCGACGGCTCAGCAGGCGACGGCGCAGCGTCGGCAGATTCAGCACCAGGGCCAGGGGCGTCAGCACCGCCAGGGTCAGGAGCATCCCCCCATCCGGCAGCAAGCCGCCGCCCCACAGTCCCAGCGCGTAGAGAAAGACCGCCAGGGTCCAGATCACCAGTGGCGCACCCTGATAGGCCAGGTACACCCCGCCCAGAACGGCCACGGCCATAGCAATTGCCAGCATCATTTTTGTTCACCTCTTGGTGGCAAGGGCATCCCGCCCCATATACAAACGATCGTTTTACACCGGGTCGCATCAACCCGTGCTTTCCAGGTCCGGCGCGCCTACATGCGCTCGAAGATGCCGGCGGCACCCATGCCGGTGCCCACGCACATGGTCACCATGCCGTAGCGGCCGCCGGTGCGGCGCAGGCCATGGGTCAGGGTGGCGGTGCGAATGGCGCCGGTGGCTCCCAGGGGATGCCCCAGGGCGATGGCGCCGCCCAGGGGATTGACCCGGGCCGGATCCAGATCCAGTTCCCGCATCACCGCCAGGCTCTGGGCGGCGAAGGCCTCGTTGAGTTCGATCCAGTCCAGGTCCTGAATGCCCAGGCCGGCGCGGCGCAGGGCCATGGGCACCGCCTCCACGGGACCGATGCCCATGATCTCCGCCGGCACCCCGGCCACCGCGTAACCGACGAAGCGGGCCAGCGGTTCCAGTCCCAGGGCCTTCACCTGTCGCTCGCTCATCAGCAGCACGGCACCGGCGCCGTCACTCATCTGGGAGCTGTTGCCGGGGGTGACGCTGCCGGTGGCGGAAAACACCGGCTTGAGGCGGGCCAGGGCCTCGGCACTGGTGTCGGGACGCGGCCCCTCATCGGTGTCCACCCGACACTCCCGCACGGCGATGCAGTTCCCCTGGGGGCCCGGCTCCGCATGGCGCACCGTGACCGGCAGGATCTCCCGCCGGAAATGCCCGGCATCCATTGCGGCGACGGCGCGGGCATGGCTCTGCAGGGCGAAGGCATCCTGATCCTCCCGGCTCACGCCCCAGCGGACCGCCACCTTTTCGGCGGTCAGGCCCATGCCGTAGGCAATGCCCACCTGGCCCTCGTCATGGAACAGGGAAGGATTGAACTGGGGACGATGCCCCATCATGGGCACCTGGCTCATGGACTCGGTGCCGGCGGCGATCATCACCTCGCTCTCCCCCAGGCGGATGCGGTCCGCCGCCAGGGCCACCGCCTGCAGGCCGGAGGCACAGAAACGGTTGACGGTATAGCCGGGCACCCGGTCCGGCAACCCGGCCAGAAGGGCGCCGACCCGGGCCACGTTGAGTCCCTGGGAGCCTTCCGGCATGGCACAGCCCACCACCACGTCGTCGACCAGGGCCGGGTCCAGGTCGGGACAGGCATCCAGCACGCCGCGGATGACATGGGCCAGCAGGTCGTCCGGACGGGTGTGGCGCAGATTCCCCCGGGGCGCCTTGCCCACCGGGGTGCGCAGGGCAGAAACAATGTACACAGCGTTTTCACTCATGATGCATGACTCCTTGCCGTCATCGGTTCGGCTCAGTTGCGCAGGGGCTTGCCGGTCTTGAGCATGTGGGCGATCCGCTGCTCGGTCTGGGGGGTGCGCAGCAGCGCCATGAACGCGGTGCGCTCCAGCTGCAGCAGCCATTCCTCGCTGACGCTGCTGCCGCTTTCCACTTCCCCGCCACACAGGGCGGCGGCGGCATGACGGGCGATGGCCAGATCGTGGGAGGAGATGAAGCCGCCCTCGTGCATGTTCACCAGCTGGGCCTGCAGATTGGCCAGCCCGGCCTTGCCGATCACCGGGACAGGCACCGGCAAGGGGGGCCGGTAGCCGCTTTCCACCAGGGCACGGGCCTGCACATGGGCCACGTGCAGGAGCTCGTGGGGATTGAGCACCACCGTGTCCGAAGGGCGCAGCAGACCCATCTGCCGGGCCTCCCTGGCACTGCGGGACACCTTGGCCAGGGCCACGGTTTCAAAAGCGCCGCGGATGAAGGGGAACAGGTCCCCGTCAGGGCTGGACTGGGCCGCCCGCCGGGCCAGTTCCTTACAGCCGCCCCCGGCCGGGATCAGGCCCACCCCGGCCTCCACCAGGCCGATGTAGCTCTCCATGGCGGCCACTACATGGTCGCAGTGCATGAGAAATTCGCATCCGCCCCCCAGGGCCAGGCCGCGCACCGCCCCCACCACCGGGATGCTGGCGTGGCGCAGACGCAGCGTGGCCTCCTGGAAGCGGGCCAGCATGTCTTCCAGGCTGCCATAGTCCTTGCGTTCCAGGGCGGCCAGCACCTGCTTGAGGTCCGCCCCCACGCAGAAGGGTTCGGTGGGCTGCCACAGCACCAGGGATTGATAGCGCTGTTCCGCCTCGGTCACGGCCTGCAGCACACCCTCCAGCACGGCGGCCCCCACTGCATGTTGAGGGGTCAGGAAACTGAGGATGCCCACGTCTTCCTGGAGATGCCACAGACGAACGGCCCCCGTATCCAGAGTCACATAACGGGGGCGCGAAGGAACCTCTCCCAGCACCCGGTCAGGAAACAGCTGGCGCCGGTACACCGGCAACGGCGAGCGGGCGACATACTCCCGCCCATGGGCATCCCAGGAGGTTTCCGAGCGGTGGACCTCGGATACGTCATCCACCCAATCGGGCAAGGGGGCGCCGGCCAGGCTGCGTCCGGCCTGGATGTCTTCCCGGATCCAGCCGGCCACCCGCTCCCAGCCCGCCGCCTGCCAGGTCTCGAACGGTCCGCTTGCCCAGCCGAAGCCCCAGCGCATGGCCAGATCCACGTCCCGGGCACTGTCGGCAATCTCCGCCAGCCAGCAGGCGGCGTAATGGAAGACATCCCGCTGAATGGCCCACAGGAAACGGGCCTGGGGATGTTCACTGGACCGCAGGGCGTCCAGCCGCTCCCCCGGGTCCTTCAGGCTCAGGATCTCCCGCACCGCCTCGTCCATCACCTGGCGAGCCTCCCGGTATCCTCCCTGGGAGGGGTCAAAGACCTGCAGCAGCCTGTCCTGGCGACGGTAGACGCCCGCCCCGGTCTTCTGGCCCAGGGCCCGCTGCTGGATCAACCCGCCGATCCAGTCCGGCAGCCTGAAGAAGGGTTGCCAGGGGTCCGTCCGCAGCAGACGGGCCGATCCGTCCACCACGTGAGCCAGGGTATCCAGCCCCACCACGTCCGCGGTCCTGAAGGTGGCGGACTTGGGCCGGCCGATGGCGGGACCGGTGAGGGCGTCCACCACGTCCGCCCCCAGGCCCATCGCCTCGGCATGGTGGATGGTGGCCACCAGGGAGAAGACGCCGACGCGGTTGGCGATGAAGTTGGGTGTGTCCCGGGCACGGATCACCCCCTTGCCAAGACCGCCCACCAGGAAGGTCTCCAGGGCATCCAGCACCTCGGGATCGGTTTCCCGCCCGGGGATCAGCTCCACCAGGTGCATGTAGCGGGGAGGATTGAAGAAATGAACGCCGCAGAAGCGGCGGCGCAGGGATTTGGGCAGGACATCGGCCAGGGCATTGATGGACAGCCCCGAGGTGTTGCTGGCCAGCAGGGCATCCTCGGACAGGAAGGGGATGATGCGACCGTAGAGTTCCCGCTTGAGGTCCATGCGCTCGGCGATGGCCTCGATGACGAAATCGCACTCGGACAGGGCCGACAGGCCGGTGTCATAGTTGGCGGGACGGATATGGGCGGCATCGGCCGGGTCCGCCAGGGGGGCGGGCTGCATCCTGCCCAACCCCTGGATGGCGCGACGGGCATGGGCATTGGGATCGCCGCCGTCGGCGGGCAGTTCAAACAGGACCACCGGGATGCCGGCATTGACCAGATGGGCGGCAATCTGCGCCCCCATCACCCCGGCGCCCAGCACGGCGGCACGCCGGATGAAGGTGGGCGCCGGACGAAAGGGGGCGCCAAGCGCCGCCTGGTGCATCATCACTGAACTCATGGACTCCTCCATTATCATCTTGAGTGGGCCAGACGCGGGGCCTGGCGGGGGCTGTGATGCCCTTCGTACAGAGCCTCCAGATCGTCCTGGAAGCATTTCAGGATGCTGTTGCGCTTGAGCTTGAGGGTGGGCGTGAGCATGGCGTTGTCCACCGTCCAGGGTTCGGGCAGGATCCGCAGACGCCGCACCTGCACGTAACCCGGGAAGCGGTGCAGCAGGTCACCGATCCGTTCCAGCAGCCAGGCTTCCACCTCCGGCGAGGTACTGGCCGCATCCATGCGGGCGGGCAGGCCGTGCTCGGCGGCCACCTCCCGCCAGATCGCCTCGTTGAGTACCACCAGCGCCACCAGATAGGGTCTCCCCTCCCCCACCACCATCACCTGCTCGAACATCGGGTCGTTGGCGATGGCCATCTCCACCTCGATGGGCGGCACCTTCTCGCCGTTGGCCAGCACGATGATTTCCTTGATCCGGCCGGTGATGGTGATGCGCCCCTCCGGGTCCAGGCGGGCCTTGTCGCCGGTGCGCAGCCAGCCATCCCGGGTCAGGGCCTGACGGTCGGCGGCGGGGTTGTTCCAGTAACCAGCCATGATGTTGGGACCGCGCACCTGCAGTTCATCCTGTTCACCGATGCGCACTTCCACGCCGGGCAGGGGTTTGCCGACGCTCCCCGGGCGGTTGTCCTTCAGGGTGTTGACGGCAATGACGGGGCTGGATTCGGTGAGTCCGTAGCCTTCCAGCACCGGGACGCCCAGGGCCAGAAACAGGCGGGAGATCTCGGGGCTGAGGGGAGCGCCGCCGCTGATGGCCACCCGCAGGCGGCCACCCAGGCGACGGGTGACCTTGCCGGCCACCAGGGCGCGAAGCAGCGGCCATGACAGTTCTCGCGGATGCCAGGAGGTCAGGCCCTGCTCACGCTGATAGCGATGCCAGCCTACCGCCACCGCCTGATGGAACAACTCCCGGGCAGTTGGGGATTTTTCCTTGAGTCCCTGCAGGATGCGTCCGTAGACCCGCTCATAGATGCGCGGCACCGAAACGAGGGCGGTGGGACGGTGATGGGCCAGGTCCTCGGGCAGGTCGTTCACCGACCGGGCATAGGCCACCGTGGCACCGGCCATGACGGGCACGTAATAGCCGATGGTGCGCTCCAGGGTATGGGAAAGGGGCAGGAAGGACAGGAACAGATCGTCCGGATAGATGGGGATGCGCTGCAGACCGGCCCAGGCATTTTCCAGCATGTTCAGATGGGACAACCTCACGCCCTTGGGACGTCCCGTGGAACCGGAGGTGTAGACGATGGAGGCCAGATCATGGCCGTTTGCGGCTATCGCTTCGGCCCCGCCGTCGCCGCCCCGTTCCAGCCACTGGTCCAGGCCCATGACCCGCCCTCGGCTGTCCATGGGACCCGCCGCCTGGGTCACGATCACCCGCTGCAGGCGCTTGAGTGCCTGACCACCCTGCTCGATACCACGCCATGTTTCCACCTGCTGGAGGATCAGCACGCTGGCGCCGCTGTCTTCCAGGATGTAGGCCAGGTTGTCGGCCCGATCGCTGGTATAGAGGGGAACGACCACCAGCCCCAGGCTCAGGGCCGCCTGATCAAAGGTGAGCCATTCACCGCTGTTGGGCAGCATGATGGCCACCACATCACCCGGCTTGAGGCCTTCCCGGGACAGGGCCGCCCGCCAGCGTTCCACGGCCGCCGAGGCGGCGGCCCAACTGCATTCCCGCCAGAGACCCTGGCCGGCATCGAATTGACGATAGGCGATGGCCTCGGGGGTGCGCCGTACCCGCGCCTGAAACAGACGGGGCAAGGTGCCGGCTTCCCCGGGGGGTATGTAATCCGTCCGCGTTTCCATGGTGTTACCTCCGATCCTGTCCGGGCTGTCTGCGCAGCCTGATTTCTTGGGATTTCATGCGCTGCATGTGACCGGCCCTCCGTGAGGCCGATGGTGCAGCGCAAAAGATTAAACGTTTGTTTTACTCCATTGAAAAAAATAATACGTGCCGTGCCTTGATGAATCATCGTGCAGCCACCGTGGATGCTGCAATGCGTCATTAAAACGTTTGTTTTACTGAGGCTCAAAAAAACACCGGGCATTACTGCATGCCCGTCATGACCGCTCAGACCGGGCTCATGGCATCGGTCTCCACTGCTTCCCGCCCCATCCGGGCCAGTTCTTCCGGTAGCGGTGCCCGCAGACCGGCGGCCAGAAAGGGCACCACGCGACGGATGATTTCCCGGGGTTCTTCCAGTTCCGCGTTCCGGCTGGATGCCAGCAACTGCATCATGTCGTTGCCGGCCATCACATAGGACATGACACCCAGCAGGAAATGCAGCCGCCAGTACAGCTCCGCCTTGGGCAATTCCGGCAGCACCATCCGGAATGCCGGCTTGAACCGGCTCACCAGTGCCTCGTTGGCGTGGCGCATGTGTTCGTGAAGGAAACTGGCATGTTCCGTATAGGTACGCCCCATCAGTCGCACGAAACGGCTGCCGCCCCCCCCGTCCCGGCTCAGCTCCAGAGGGGGACCGATGAAGGCCTCGATCAGGCCTTCCAGGGTGATGCTGCCCTGCCGCTCCAACCGGTCCAGACGACGGATGCGCTCCCGGTTGAGGGGTTCCAGCCGCCGCGCCAGTACCGCCTTGATAAGCCCTTCCTTGGAACCGAAGTGATAGTTCACCGCCGCCAGATTGACTTCGGCATGGGAGGTGATCTGGCGCAGGGAGGTCTGCCCAAGGCCGCGCTCGGCAAACAGATGTTCCGCCGTGTCCAGGATACGATCCTTGGTGTCGTTCGCTTCAGCCATGGTGCCTTTGGGAATAGTAAACGTACGTTTATTTATAACGCACCGGACGGGCAGGTCAAGCAGAATTTGACTCAACGCAATCCCGCCCCCTCGGCCGCCCGGGTCGCTAGTAGACGCGGGGCGCCCCTTCCGGGCGGGTCTTGAAGAAGCGCAGTGTCCAGAGATATTGGGCCGGATCCCGGCGGATGAGCGCTTCCAGCGCGGCATTCATGCGGGCCGCGTCGGTCGCGTCATCCCCGGTGGGAAAGTCCTCAAGCGGCGGCGCCATCACCAGCTCGTAACAGTCCTCATCAGTGCGGTAGAAGCCGATGGCGGGTACCACCGGTGCCCCGGTGAGCTTCACCAGGCGCCCCAGGGCCGGCACCGTGGCCTTGGGGATGCCGAAGAAGGGAGCGAACACCGCATTTTCCCGGCCCAGGTCCTCGTCGCCCAGATAGTAGAACACCTTGCCCAGACGGATATGTCGAATGGCCGGGCGCAGGCCCTGATCCCGGGAGAACATGGCGGCCCCGTACTGGGAACGGCTGCGGGTGTTGATCCACTCCACCACCGGATTGGACATGGGCTTGGCAAAGGACACGCCGCCCACCTCCAGGCTCAGCCGCAGACCGCCGAAATCCAGTGCCGGGGCATGGGCGGCACAGAGGATCACCGGCCGGCCGGCCTGCTGCATGGCCAGTACCCCGGCCTCGTCCACCAGCCGGATGCGCTGCCGGTGACGACGGCGACTGCCGAACCACAGCAGCGGATAATCGACGAAGCATTGACCGGCGATGCGGAAATGGTCCCGCAGTACCTGTTCCCGGCGGGCGGCGTCCCAGTCGGGGAAGCACAGGCGCAGGTTCACGTCGGCAAAGTGCCGGCGCTTGCCGCCGCTGCGCCAGGCCAGCCAGCCCACCAATCGGCCCAGACCCAGGGCCACGGGCCGCGGTAGCCACATGACCGCCCACAGCAGGCCGATGCCCAGCCAGGTCACCCAGTAGCGGGGATGGAGCATGAAAGGCCGGAAAGGCGGCAAATAGCCTTCAGGGGCCTGGTTGCGCCCGGCGGTGTCCGTCACTTCCGTCATTGATCCGGCCCGGCCAGCTGTTTCTCCGCCCGCTTGCGGAACACCTGCATCTCCTTGACCGCCTGCAGGTCGCCCTTCTGCCCGGCCACCCGGATACCCTCGTCGAAGGCCTCGATGGCCTCGTGCAGGGCGCCGCCCTCGGCCAGGGCCCGGCCCAGCAGTTTCCAGGCGGCGGAATACCCGGGATCCTGGCCCACGGCGGCCCGCAGATGGATGGCGGCCTCTCCCGGCCGCCCTTCCGCCAGATGGGCGTTGCCCAGGGTGAAACGCAGCATGGCATTGTCCTGGCCGGCGGCCAGCATGGCTTCAAAACGCTGAATGTTGCTCATGGATGAACCCCCTAGAGGAAGGTCACACTCACCTGGAACAGGCGCTCGACCTCTTTGACGCGGCGCTTGTCGGTAAGGAACAGGATCACATGGTCTTCCGCCTGGATGACCGTGTCGCGGTGGGCGATGATGACTTCGTCCCCCCGCACCAGGGCGCCGATGGTGCAGCCCCGGGGCAGGTTGATCTCCTCCACCATGCGCCCCACCACCCGGGAGGTCTTTTTGTCGCCGTGGGCGACCGCCTCGATGGCCTCGGCGGCCCCGCGGCGCAGGCTGTGCACCGCCACCACGTCGCCCCGCCGCACATGGGTGAGCAGGGCGCCGATGGTCACCTGCTGGGGAGAGATGGCGATGTCGATGATGCCGCTCTGCACCAGTTCCACGTAACTGGGGCGATTGATCAGGGACATCACGGTGCGCGCCCCCAGGCGTTTGGCCAGCATGGCGGAGAGGATGTTGGCCTCGTCGTCGTTGGTCACCGCCACGAAGACATCGGTGTTTTCGATGTTTTCCTCGATCAGAAGCTCCTCGTCGGCGGCATCGCCGCCGAGCACCACCACCTTGTCCAGCGCCTCCGCCAGTTCCCTGGCCCGTACCGGGTTGTGCTCGATGAGCTTGACGGAGAAGTGAGGCCCCAGCGCCTGGGCCAGACGTTTGCCGATATTGCCGCCACCGGCAATGATCAGGCGCCGGTAGGGCTTGTCCAGCTTGCGCAGCTCGCTGGTGACGGCCCGGATGTTCCGCCGCGCGGCGATGAAGAAGACCTCGTCGTCCACCTCGACGACCGTCTGGCCGTCCGGGTAGATGGCGGTGTCCTTGCGGAAGATGGCCGCCACCCGGGTCTGGACTCCGGGCATGTGGGTGGCCAGATGACGCAGTTCCTTACCCACCAGCGGCCCGCCATGATAGGCCCGTACCGCCACCAGGGAGACCCGGCCATCGGCAAAATCCAGCACCTGCAGGGCGCCGGGATGTTCGATCAGGCGCTGGATGTAGTTGGTGACCTCTTCCTCGGGACTGATCAGCACGTCGATGGGCAGGGCTTCGGGGGCGAACAGGGCCGGATAGCCCAGGTATTCCACACCACGGACCCGGGCGATCTTGGTGGGGGTGTGGAACAGGGTGTAAGCCACCTGACAGGCGATCATGTTGGTTTCGTCGGAGTTGGTGACGGCGATGATCATGTCCGCGTCACGGGCACCGGCCGCTTCCAGAACCTCCGGATGGGAGGCAAAACCGGTCACCGTACGCAAATCCAGGCGGTCCTGCAGGGCACGCAGGATGTCCGACCGGGTATCGATGATGGTGATGTCGTTGGCCTCGCTGGACAGGTTGTGGGCCACGGAACTGCCCACCTGCCCTGCCCCCAGGATCAGGATCTTCATTCTTTCGCCTTCTTGGGCTCGATACCGAGGGCGCGCAGTTTACGGTAAAGATGCGTGCGTTCAAGCCCCACCCGCTCCGCCAGCCGGGTCATGTGGCCGTCCACCTGCTCCATTTGTCGCAGCAGGTATTCCCGCTCGAACCGTTCACGGGCTTCCCGCAGGGGTAGCCCCACATCCACCCGGGGGGTTTCCCGGCTGTCATGCGCCAGCGGGCCACGGCCGGCCAGCGTGGCCTCGACCTCGTCCTCGTCCACTTCATCGGCATTGCCCAGAATCAGCAGGCGCTGCACCAGATTGCGCAACTCGCGGATATTGCCGGGCCAGGGGTAGCGGGCCAGACGGGCGCAGGCGGCTTCACTGAAATGACGCAGGGGCAGGCCTTCCTCCTGATGCAGGGCTTCGGCCTGATGATGCAGTAACTCGGGAATGTCCTCCGGGTGCCCCCGCAACGGGGGAACATGCAGGGGCACCACGCTCAGGCGATAGTACAGGTCCTCCCGGAACCCGCCGGAATGCACGAGGGTACGCAGGTCCACGCGGGTGGCGGCCACCACCCGCACGTTCACGGCGATGGGATCACTGCCGCCGACCCGGGTCATGCGCCGGTTTTCCAGGGCGGCCAGCAGGCGGCCCTGGGTATGCAGGTCCATCTGGGCCACCTCGTCCAGATAGAGCACGCCACCCTCGGCCTGCTCCAGCAGGCCATAGCGGATACGGTTGCCCTGTTCCTGCCCGAAGATCTCCACCGCCGCCTCATCGGCAGTCATCGTTCCCACCGGCACCTCCACGAAGGGACGGGCGGCGCGGGCACTCTGGCTGTGCAGGTAACGGGCAAAGGTCTGCTTGCCCACCCCCGCCTCGCCACTGATGAGGACCCAGGTGTCATGCTGGGCAATGCGCAGGACCTGTTCCCGCAGGGCCTGCATCACCGCGCTGGACCCTTGCGGCTGGACCACATGGCTGAATCGTTTGCGCAGGCCGATGTTTTCCCGGGTCAGACGGTCCGCCTCCAGGGCCCGCTCCACCGTCAGGGTGAGCTTGGCCATGGAGAGGGGCTTTTCGAGAAAATCATAGGCCCCCAGGCGAGTGGCCTCCACCGCGGTCTCCACCGATCCATGACCGGACATCATGATCACCAGGCTGGGCTGGCCACCGGCCTCGCTCCATTCCTTGAGCAGGCTGATGCCATCCCCATCCGGCATCCAGATATCCAGCAGGATGAGATCGAACCGGCGCCGGCGTCGCTGTTCGCGAGCCGCTTCCACGGTGCCGGCCACCTCCACGCTGTAACCCTCGTCCTCCAGGATCTCCTGAACCAGGGTCCGGATATCCGGCTCATCGTCTACGACCAGGATACTGGCTTGGTTCACACAACCTCCCGCGCTTCACTGTCCAGGGCGTGCATGCCCCCGGGCCCGGACAGGGGCAGACGTATGATGATCCGCGCCCCACCCCCGTCACGGTTTTCCGCCCAAACCATGCCGTTATGTTCTTCAACGATCTTCTTCACGATGGCCAGCCCGAGCCCGGTGCCCCGGGGCTTGCTGGTGACATACGGTTCGAACAGGCGGGGCATCATGTCCTCCGGCAGGCCGCGTCCATTGTCACTGACCAGGATCTCCACCATGCCGTGGCTGTCATCCTGCATGCAACGGGTTTCCAGAACCAGTTGCCCCCCGGAAATGCCCTCCAGGGCTTCCAGGCCGTTCTTGATCAGGTTATGCAGTAACTGACGAACACGGCCGGCATCGGCCACCAGGGTGGGCAAGTCCTCAAACAGCGCCAGATTGATTTGAACCGGGCTGTCCCCATGGCGATAAAGCTCCGTCACTTCCCGCATCAGGCGGTTCAGATCCAGCGGCCCGGGACTCATGGCGGGAGGCCGGGCATAGTCGCTGAAGGCGTTCACCATGGCCTTCATGGCTTCCACCTGCTGCACGATGGTATGGGTGGCCCGCCGGAGCACCTGTTCCTCCTCCGGCCCCAGATGGGGAAGCAGCTTCTTCTGCAAACGCTCGGCGGAGAGCTGGATGGGGGTCAGGGGATTCTTGATCTCATGGGCCAGGCGCCGGGCCACCTCGGCCCAGGCGGCATCCCGCTGGGCCTGCAGGAGGGTGGTGATGTCATCGAATACCACCACCGGGCCGCCCCGCAGTCCACCGCCGTAGGAGAGCCAGACACCGCGACACATGAGCACCTTGCGTCCGCTGGCGCCAAAGGCGGCAAGCTGTTCGCTCCACTCGGGCTCACGATGATGGAAGCGGTTACGCAGGGTTTCGTTGAAGGTTTCCACCACCCTGGAATGCTGTCCAATCTCCTCCAGGGAGCGCCCCAGATGGCGCTCCAGATCCACTTCCAGGATCTGCGCCGCGGCGGCATTGGCCGTTCTCAGGGTCAGGCGCCGGTCCAGGGTGATGACACCGGATGAAAGATTCTGCAGCACCGTTTCCAGGTACATGCGCTGGCTTTCCGCAAGACGGCGGCTGCGATCCACCTCATCACGGGTGGCGGCCAGGGTGGCGGTCATGGTGTTGAAGGAACTCACCAGAAAACCCAGTTCGTCATTGCGGGTGACCAGCAGTTTCTTGTGATACTCACCGGCGGCCACTGAGCGTGTGCCCTCGGCCAGTTCCTGGATGGGGGCGACCAGACGGCCCGAAAAGTACAGGGCCGCCCAGATGGCCGTCATCACGGATACCAGCAGGGCGAGTGAAAGGGTGGTGTTGAAACTCTGCTTCAGGGGCACCCGCAGATAGGCGAATTCCTTGTAGTCGGAAAAGGCGTCCTGGACGCTGTCCGCCAGCAGGCCCATGCGTGCCGCCACGGGGTAGACAGCCTGCAGGATGCTCCCCTCCCCGGTGGGATGGCGACTGGGGACCTGGGTCACCACCCGGATATGCAGACCGCTCTCATAGATGGGTTCGAGCGCGGCATAAGTGTGGCCCTGGGACAGCGCCAGCAGCACCTCGCCCGCCGGCAGGACCGGCAACCGCTGTACCCGCTCCCCACTGGCATAGGCGATGATGCGGTTGTTGGCCCCGAACAGGGACAGCTCCAGGGCCTGGCTGCCTTCACGCATGTCCCTCAGGCGCAGGGCCGCCAGGGTATCGGGGACATCGACCAGCTCCCTCGCCAGCAACTCGGTCTGACGGGTATGCTGCCGGACCCTGAGATCAAGGGACGAACGGGACAACTCCAGGGCATCTTCCAGGGCCTTTTCCACCCGCACGTCGAACCAGCTGTCGATGCCTTCGTCCAGAAACTTGATGGAAAAATAGTACACGATGGTGACCGGCAGCAGAGACAGGGCCACGAACAGGACCAGCAGCTTGGCCGTAAGCCGGGACCCGGGCTCACTGCGGATGACCTGTCGGCTCACCCTCAGCAGACGCACGCAGATGGCCAGGGCCATGGCCACCAGGGCCAGGGAATTGAACAGCAGCATCCAGACGTAAAGACGTTCAAAGCGCTCGGAGTTCTGGGCCGCATCCCCCATCACCACCAGAGAGCCCAGCAACAGCATGAACACGGTGGCCATGAACAGCAGCCCCACGGGAGCCTTTTTCAGCGCAGCGACCATGAGTACCACTCACTCACCGGGCTCCACTCCCGGGACAGATACCCCCGAACACGCAGCGGCAGGGGCAGGTCTTCCGCCCGCAACCGGGCACGCAGGCGAATGATGTAGTCCTGTCCCCCATCCAGCAGGGAGACATCCAGCAGCGGTATTTCCCGCAGGTCTCCCAGGACGGTCAGGGCCGACTCCAGGCGGTAGAAGCCCCGCTGGACGCCGGTATTGAGGTGGGTGATGACATACAGCCGGGTCAGGGCGTGATATTCCACGCGGTAGCGCTGCACCAGCTCGGCCACGGAGGCATTCCATAACCAGTCCCGGCTGCGGCTGATTTCAACCTGAACCTCGAAGGTGAGCTTGACGCCGTTGTGCAGGGCTTCATCGAGCTTGCGGGTGAGGCGGTAATCGATATCCGCATTGAGCAGATAGATGCCATTGACCAGTTCGGTACCGGCCCAGCGAACCTGGAGCGGGTTGCCCTCTTCCGCCGATAACATGCCCGGCCACGCCAGCAGCCAGCTCATCAGCAGGATGGCCGGAGATACAACTCGAAGCTGACGGGGTAGCGGGCTCAATGGCGGCTCAATCGGGCATAGTAAAATCCATCCATTCCCTGTTCACCGGCACGCAGCTGGCGACCGGCCCGGCCGGCAAGACCCCAGTCTGCCTCGATGGGCAGCTCCCGGGCCTCGGGTTCCTCGGCCAGGAAACGAGAGACTGTAGTGACATTTTCCTCGGGCATCAGGGAACAGGTCACATAAAGCAGCATACCGCCCGGGGCCAGCAGGGGCCAGAGTGCCCGCAGCAGACGTGCCTGCCGGGCCTGCAATGATGCAATATCCTCTTCCCGGCGCAGGTGCTTGATATCCGGGTGCCGACGGATCACCCCGGTGCCGGAGCAGGGCGCATCCAGCAGGATGCGGTCATAACTGCCCCCGTGGTGCCACTGCGCGGGTTCCGCCGCGTCGGCGGCGATCAGGCGGGCATCAAAACCGCCGCGCCGCAGGTTCTCGCGAACCCGTTCCAGGCGGTCAGGGTCCACATCCACGGCCGTGAGATCCAGCGCCCCACCCGCCTGTTCCAGCAGGTGCAGGGTCTTGCCACCCGGAGCGGCACAGGCATCCAGTACCCGCATTCCCGGCCGGCAACCAAGCAGCGGGGCCGTGAGCTGGGCGGCGGCATCCTGAACCGATACCAGGCCCTGATCAAAACCCGGCAAGCGTTCCACCGCCACGGGTTGCTCCAGGGTGAGCGCCGTCTCCACCCAGGGGTGGGGCCGCGCCTCCAGCCCCTGATCCGCCAGGCGATGCCGGTAGTCATCACGGGTGGAGCGTGTCAGGTTGACCCGCAGCGTCATCGGGGGATGGGCGTTGAGGGCGTCACAGAGGGCCTCGGTGTCATCCCCATGGGCAGACGCCAGACGGCGGTAGAGCCAGTCCGGCAGGGCGTGGCGCACCGCGGGATCCCGGTCCACCAGCCGGGCCGTCTCATCCATCTCCCGCTGGGCCCGCCGCAATACCCCGTTGATGAGACCCACCGCCCATTTCTTGCGCAGCCGCCGCCCCAGATCCGCCGTTTGCTGGATGGCCGCATAGTCGGGGGTGTTCATGTACAGCAGCTCGAACAGGCCCATGGCCAGGGCGCAGGCCACGTCCTGGTCCCGTCCCCGCGGGGGCTTGTCCATCCACTGGGCCAGCATGGCCTCCAGACGGCGATGCCAGCGCAGGGTACCGTAGCTCAGGGCCTGGGCCAGTCCCCGGTCCCGGGCACCAACCTGATCCAGCAGGGGTGGCAGGGCCTCGGACAGGGAGCCGCCGTCCCGCAGGACACGCAGAATGGCATGGAGGGCGGCTTCACGGGCAGACAGGGACATGCGGGACTCCAGTGTTATTCACCGGAAAAATAACACGATCCCATCGACCATGCGGGACTACGGATGGATGCCCGGCTGAGCGGGCAAGACAGGCAATGTTCGGATTATTCCACGTTCACGTCATTTCCCAGCACCACCCCCAGCAACGACCGCGCGTTCAGAAAGGGCGCCGCATCAAGGGGTTTACCGCCGGGGAGCTGAAGGCGGGTGATTCGCAGAATCCCCTCGCCGGTGGCGACGTCGATCCCTTCCGGCCCTTCCGCCACCACGGTGCCCGGTGCCGCCTCGGCAACGTCCGTGGGCAGGGCGCATGACATCCACAGCCTGAGTGGTTGCCCCTGATACAGGGTCTGGGCCACCGGCCAGGGGTTGAAGGCGCGGACGCACCGGTCCAGCACCACTGCCGGGCGGGACCAGTCCAGCAGGGCTTCAGCCTTGTCCAGCTTGCGGGCATAGGTGGCCAGTGTCTCGTCCTGGGGCTCGGGACAGAGCCGGCCGTCGGCCAGATCATCCAGGCAGGGCAGCAGCAGTGCCGCCCCCATCGCCGCCAGGCGGTCGTGCAGGGTCTGCGCGGTGTCGGCGGGAGTGATGGGGCATTCCCCCTTGAGCAGCATGTCGCCGGTATCGAGGCCGGCCGCCATCTGCATCAGGGTGACACCGGTCCGTTCATCCCCTTCCGCCAGGGCCCGCTGGATGGGGGCCGCGCCCCGCCAGCGGGGCAGCAGGGAGGCATGGATGTTGACACAACCCAGGCGGGGAATGTCCAGCACCGACTGGGGCAGGATGAGGCCGTAGGCCGCCACCACCATCAGGTCCGGCCGATAGTCGCGCAATCGCTCCTGCACCGGCTCGGGTCGCAGGCGTTCGGGCTGTTCCACCGGAATCCCGTGGGCCAGGGCCACCTGCTTCACCGGGCTGGGGGTCAGCTTGCGACCGCGACCGGCCGGGCGATCCGGCTGGGTATAGACCGCAACCACGTCGTGGGGGGAGGCAATCAATGCCTCAAGGGCCGGCACCGCAAAATCCGGGGTGCCGGCGTAGATGATGCGCAGGGGACTGGGCAATGGGAAACCTTGTGGATGAACGTGGAATCAGGCGCGGAGGCGAACGGGAGGCTCAGACGGCCTCCCGGTGACGGGCGGTACCGGCGGCTCCGGTCAGCCTGGCCTGTTTCTCCAGTTTTTTCTTGATGCGGCCCCGCTTCAGGGACGAGATGTGATCCACGAACAGCTTGCCGTCCAGGTGATCGATCTCATGCTGGATGCAGACCGCCAGCAGACCGCCGGCCTCCAGTTCGAAGGGCTTGCCGTCACGGTTCAGGGCCCGCACCCGCACCCGCTGGGCGCGCCGCACCGGCTCATAGAAGCCGGGGACGGACAGACAGCCTTCCTCGGTTTCCACATCGCCCTCGCGGGCAATGATCTCGGGGTTGATCAGGCAGAGGGGGTGCTGCCCCCGGCCGGAACGCTCGTCCGAACCCTCCTCGGCCACGTCCATCACCACCACCCGGTGCAGCACCCCCACCTGGGTCGCGGCCAGACCGATGCCCGAGGCGTGGTACATGGTTTCAAACATGTCGTCCACCAGTCTGCGGGTGGCGTCATCCACCACCTTGACGGTTTCGGCCTGACGACGCAGCCGGGGATCGGGAAAATGCAGGATTTCTAGCAGGGCCATGACCGCTCATCCGCTAAAGTGGGTGTATTTGTGCAGGCTCAAAATCATTTCTGCTACAGTTCAGGCAATATCGGTTGAGACAATATCAGATCATTGCCGTACTGGTAGGTTGCTTCACACCAGCCATGGAGCTTTACATGGGCTGTCACGGGGACAGCACGATGAAAAGGTCCGGAACAATGATGCCTTAAGTCACGAGGGGAAAACATGTCCGCTCCAATCATGCGGCGTAATGGACGCCGCCTGACCGCCGTTGCGCTTATTCTAGCGTTCCTGGCTTCAGGATGCGCCAGCATACCGGCTGAACCCGAACCCGAGCTGCCGGCCCCGGCCCAGCAGCCGGTGGCCACCCCGGCACCAGCGCCGGAACCGGCCAGGACTCCCACCAGGGAGCAAATCCGACCCACCGCGCCGGAACGCTACGTGGTCCAGCGGGGAGATACACTCTGGGACATCTCCAACCGCTTCCTGCGGGAACCCTGGTACTGGCCCGAGATCTGGGTCAGCAATCCGCAGATAGCCAACCCTCATCTGATCTATCCCGGCGACATCATCACCCTGTACTTCGTGGATGGCGTTCCCCACCTCACGGTGGACGGAGGGCCGCGAGTCAGGCCGGCCATACGTCTCTCGCCCCAGGTCAGGGCGGAACCCCTGCCGCCGTCCCTGGATGTTCCCATACAGGCCCTGCAGCAGTTTCTGGTGCGTCCGAGGGTTGTGACAAAAGAACAGCTTGAAGATTCCGCCTATCTGATGGCCGCCCGTGACGAACGACTGATATTCGGGGCCCATGACCGCCTCTACGCCCGTCGTCTGGGGGGAGAGCCTGTCGGCCAGCGCTTCGACGTCTTCCGCGCCGGCGGCGAGCTCATTGATCCCAAGACCCGTGAATTGCTGGGTTACGAGGCCATTCCCGTTGGCGAGGCCGAGCTGGTGCGCGAGGGTGATCCAGCCACCGTGCTCCTGGTACGCAGTGACCGTGAAGCCCTGATCGGAGATCGCCTGCTGCCCCAGCAGGCCGATGAGCAGGCATTTCTGTTCACCCCTTCCGCCCCACCCATTGAAGCGGAAGGTCAGATCATCTCCCTGTTCGATGCCATCAGCCAGATCGCCCGGTTTCAGGTGGCGGTGATCAACCTGGGGGAAAGGGAAGGTATTGAGCCCGGCCATGTCTTCGCCACCTACCAGTCCGGACGGGTGGTCCGCGACCGGCTGGCGGGGCGCACGGGGGAACTGGTCACCCTGCCGGACGAGCGGGTGGGCCTTGTCATGGTATTCCGGACCTTCGAAAAGGTGAGCTACGCGCTGGTGATGGAATCCACCCATCCCATTGAAAAGGGCTTCACCGTCAAGCGCCCCTGAACAGGGGCGGACAGGGATACTGACAGGACACATGGAACCGTCGGCGCTGGCCCCCTGGCTCCACCTCTGGCATGCGCCGGGGGTGGGGCCCGTCACCTTCACGCGACTGCTGCAGGCACACGCCACCCCCCAGGGGGTGCTGGCGGCAGGCCGGACTGCCTGGCAACAGGCAGGGCTGTCGCCGGAGGCCATGGCCTTCCTTGAGCAGGATACCCCGCCCGGGATTCAGGCGGATCTGGACTGGGTCTGCCGGGATGGGCATCACATCCTGACCCTGGAAGATCCCCGCTACCCTCCCAGACTGAAGAATACGCCTGCCCCTCCGCCGGTCCTTTATGTGGTGGGCGACCCTCAGGTGCTGTCCTGGCCCATGCTGGCGGTGGTGGGTAGCCGCCACCCCACGCCCGGCGGTCGTGAAACCGCCGCGGCCTTCAGCGCCCACCTGGCCCGCCGGGGACTGGTGATCGCCAGCGGCCTGGCCAAGGGCATTGATGCCGCCGCCCATGAAGGCACCCTGGCGGCCCAGGGACTGACCGTCGCGGTAACGGGCACCGGCCCTGACCGGATCTATCCCGCCGCCCACCGCGCCCTGGCGCATCGCATCGTGGCCGAAGGGGCCATGGTGACGGAACTGCCCACCGGCACTCCGGTCACCCCGCAGAACTTCCCCCGGCGCAACCGCATCCTGGCGGGGCTGGCCGTGGGAACCCTGGTGGTGGAGGCGGCCACCCGCAGCGGCTCCCTGATTACCGCCCGGCTGGCGGCGGAACAGGGTCGGGAAGTGTTCGCCATCCCCGGCTCCATCCATAATCCCCTGGCCCGGGGCTGTCACCGCCTGATCCGCGAGGGCGCAAAACTGGTGGAGACGGCGGATGATATCCTTGAAGAACTGGGTGACCTGCTGCCACCCCATGCACGCCAGTCCCGGTTGATGGAACCGCCGGCGGCTCCCGACCAGGATATGCCGGACGAGGATCATGTCCGCCTGCTGGAAGCCATGGGGTATGACCCGGTCTCGGTGGACCAGCTGGTGGCCCGCACCACATTGACCGTAGGTGCGGTTTCCTCCATGCTGCTACTCATGGAGTTGCGTGGCCAGGTGGCCTCCTTGTCCGGTGGTCGTTATGTCCGCCTGAGGTCGGAAAGCGGAAAATGAAAGAAAACGTACTTGATGTCCTGATGTACCTGTTTGAAAACTACATGGATGATGATACCGAGCTGGAACCGGATCGTGAGCAGCTTCGGGACCTTCTGCTGGATGCCGGGTTTCCGGTGGCCGAGATCCACAAGGCCTTCGACTGGCTGGAAAACCTGGCGGGTCAGGACTCCCCGCAGACGGTGCATGCCGGCTCGGCCCTGCGCCTCTACACGGAGGCCGAGATGAACCGGATGGATGCCGAAAGCCGCGGATTCCTGCTGTTTCTGGAACAGAACGGCGTCATCAGCCCCGCCACCCGCGAGGTGGTCATCAACCGGATCATGGATCTGGATGCCGAAGACATCAGCCTGGAAGAAATCAAATGGATCACGCTCATGGTGCTGTTCAATCAGCCTGGGCAGGAAGCCGCCTATACCTGGCTGGAGAGCATGATGTTCGACAGCCCGCCGGAGTATCTGCACTGAAACCCCACAAAGAACCACAGGTAGCCAGGACATGAGCAAGAACCTGGTCATCGTCGAGTCCCCCGCCAAGGCCAAGACCATCAAGAAGTACCTCGGCAGCGATTTCGAGGTGCTGGCCTCCTATGGCCACGTGCGCGACCTGGTGCCCAAGGAGGGCGCCGTGGACCCCGACCACGACTTCCGCATGCACTATCAGGTGATCGACCGCAACGAGAAGCATGTGGAGAGTATCGCCCGCGCCCTGAAGAAGGCCGATCGCCTGATCCTGGCCACCGACCCGGACCGGGAAGGCGAGGCCATTTCCTGGCATCTCCATGAGCTGCTGCGGGAACGGGGCCTGCTGGACAACAAGACCACCGAGCGGGTGGTCTTCCACGAGATCACCCAGCGGGCCGTGCGTGATGCCATCGACCATCCCCGCGGCTTGTCCAACGACCTGATCAACGCCCAGCAGGCGCGACGCGCCCTGGACTATCTGGTGGGCTTCAACCTGTCCCCTCTGCTGTGGAAGAAGATCAAGCGCGGCCTGTCCGCCGGCCGGGTGCAGAGCCCCGCCCTGCGCATGATCGTGGAGCGGGAAGAGGAAATCGAGCGCTTCATCACCCGGGAATACTGGACCCTGGACGCCCTGGCGGCCAAGGACGAGAGCCCGTTCACCGCCCGCCTGCAAATCCATGGCGGCCGCAAGCTGGAACAGTTCGACATCAACAACGAGGCCGACGCCGACCAGGCGCGCCGGACGCTGCTGGCTGCCGCCCAGGGCCGGCTGCGGGTGGCCAGGGTGGAAAAGAAACAGCGGCGCCGCAATCCGGCACCGCCGTTCACCACCTCCACCCTGCAGCAGGAAGCCGTGCGCAAGCTGGGCTTCTCCGCCAGCCGGGCCATGCGCGTGGCCCAGCAGCTCTACGAAGGTATCGATCTGGGTTCGGGCCCCATCGGTCTGATCACCTACATGCGTACCGACTCCTTCACCCTGGCCAACGAGGCCGTGGAGGAAATCCGCGACCTGATCGCCCAGCGCTACGGCCGCGACAAGGTCCCCGGCAGCCCGCGCCAGTACAAGACCAAATCCAAGAACGCCCAGGAAGCCCACGAGGCCGTCCGCCCCACCTCGGTGCTGCGCCTGCCCGATGAGGTGAAGGGCCATCTGACCGCCGACCAGTTCAAGCTCTACGACCTGATCTGGAAACGTACCGTGGCCTGCCAGATGATCCACGCCACCCTGGACACGGTGGCCGCCGACCTGGAAGCGGGCAGTCCCGAACATGTCTTCCGCGCCACCGGCTCCTCCGTGCGCGACCCCGGCTTCATGGCCGTCTACCGGGAAGACCAGGACGACGCCCCGGTGGAAAGTGACGAGCGTCTGCTGCCGGAGCTTCAGGAAGGCGAACACGTCACCCTGAACGACGTGCAGGCGGATCAGCACTTCACCGAACCGCCACCCCGGTATTCGGAAGCCAGCCTGGTGAAGGCCCTGGAAGAGCACGGCATCGGCCGTCCCTCCACCTACGCCTCCATCATCAGCACCCTGCTGCAACGGGAATACGCGGAACTGGTGAACCGGCGCTTCGTGCCCACGGACATCGGCCGCATCGTCAACACCTTCCTGACCCAGCACTTCACCCAGTACGTGGACTACGATTTCACCGCCCGCCTGGAAGACGAACTGGACGAGATCTCCCGGGGCGAGAAGGACTGGATCCCGGTGATGGAAGGCTTCTGGAGCCGCTTCCATGAGCAGGTGAAGGAAAAGGATGCCTCGGTGACCCGCGAGGAGGCGGTGCAGGCCCGGGAGATCGGCACCGATCCCAAGTCGGGCCGACCGGTCTCCGTGCGCATGGGGCGCTATGGGCCCTTCGTCCAGATCGGCACCAAGGAAGACGAGGAAAAACCCCGTTTTGCCGGCCTGCGCCCCGGCCAGAAGATGGACGGCATCACCCTGGACGAGGCCCTGGCCCTGTTCCAGCTGCCCCGGGAACTGGGAGAGACCCCGGAAGGGGAGCCGGTGAGCGTGAACATCGGCCGCTTCGGACCCTACGTGAAGTTCGGCAGCCGCTATGCCTCCCTGAAGAAGGAGGACGACCCCTACACCATTGAGCTGCCCCGGGCCCTGGAACTGGTGGCGGAGAAGAAGGAAGCGGACGCCAACCGTTTCATCAAGGTGTTCGAGGAAGCTGGCATCCAGATCCTCAATGGACGCTACGGCCCCTACATCACCGACGGCAACAAGAACGCCCGCATTCCCAAGGATGAGGATCCCAAGGCCCTGACCCTGGAACAGTGCCGCACCCTGCTGGCGGCCGCGCCGGAGAAGAAGGGCCGGGGTACCCGGAAGGCCGCGCCGAAGAAAAAGGCTGCCACTGCCAAGGAGGCTTCCGACGACAAGGCTAAACCCAGAAAAAAGGCCACCACAAGCAAAAGCAAGACCGGGACCACCGCATCCGGGACTGCCAGGACGGGTACCCGTTCCCGCAAGGCCGCCGCTGCCAAGACCGGCGAACGGGACAGCCCTCCCGCCGAGCGCAGTGCCGGCAACTCCCGCTGACGGCCCTCCATGGCAAGACGACTGACGGACGCCGCCGATGCCGCCGCCCTCATCCGTGGGGGCGGCGTCATTGCCTACCCCACCGAGGCCGTGTTCGGTCTGGGTTGCGATCCCCGTAACGAAGTGGCGGTCCACCGGCTGCTGCAGATCAAGCAACGCCTCCCCGACCAGGGGCTGATCCTCATCGGCGCGGATTTCCCCCAACTCTCCCCCTTCCTGCGGCCGGTGGATGCCCGGCTACAGGAGCAGGCCCTGGGCACCTGGCCCGGACCCTGCACCTGGCTGTGGCCGGCCCGGCCGGACACCCCCCGCTGGCTCACCGGGGTCCATGACACCCTGGCGGTGCGGGTCACCGATCATCCCCTGGCGGCAGCACTGTGCCGGGCGGCCGGCATGGCCCTGGTTTCCACCAGCGCCAACCTGTCCGGCCGTCCCCCGGGCCGATCCGCCGACGAAGTGGACGCGGCCCTGGGCAAGCTGCTGGACGCCATCCTGGAAGGCCCCACCGGCGGCCGGGAAAACCCCAGCGAAATCCGGGACCTGCAGACCGGCCGGCAGGTCAGGAGCAGCTGAAACCCTGCCAGCCCCCAGGGAGATCGACTCCGGCACCAGCGCCGACCCGACCCGACCCACAGGATGATACGGATTGAATGACCAGCACGGCCCCTCCCCGCATTGAACCGGTTCTGGACTATTTCCGCGGTCTGCAGGACCGGATCTGCCAGACCCTGGCCGACAGGGACCCGGCCGCCGCCTGGGTGGAGGATGCCTGGACCCGGGAGGAAGGTGGTGGTGGCCGCAGTCTGGTGATGCGCCGAGGGGCGATCTTCGAACAGGCCGGCATCAACTTCTCCCACGTCTCCGGCCGCAACCTGCCCCCCACCGCCACTGCCCACCGCCCTGCCCTGGCGGGACGGCGCTTCCAGGCCGCGGGGGTCTCCCTGGTCATTCACCCCCTCAATCCCCACGTCCCCAGTTCCCATGCCAACGTGCGTTTCTTTCTGGCGGAAAAGGAGGGCGAGGAACCGGTGTGGTGGTTCGGCGGCGGCTTCGATCTCACCCCCTATTACGGCCACGACGAGGACTGCATTCACTGGCACGGTCATGCCCGTGCCCTGTGCACGCCCTTCGGCGAGGGGGTCCATGCCCGCTTCAAGCAGTGGTGTGACGAGTACTTCTATCTCAAACACCGCCGGGAACACCGGGGAATCGGCGGGTTGTTCTTCGATGACCTGAACGAATGGGGCTTTGAGCGCTGTTTTGAATTCGTGCGCGGCGTGGGGGACGGCTACCTGCCCGGCTATCTGCCCATCGTGGCGCGGCGTCACGAAACGCCCTACACCCAGGCCCAGCGGGATTTCCAGCTCTACCGGCGGGGGCGCTACGTGGAGTTCAACCTGCTCCATGACCGGGGCACCCTGTTCGGGCTGCAGTCGGGGGGACGGACCGAGTCCATCCTCATGTCCCTGCCGCCGCTGGTGCGGTGGGAGTACAACTATCAGGCGCCGCCGGGAAGCCCGGAGGCGCAATTGCTGGAGCGGTATCTCACCCCCAGGGAATGGGTCTGAGGCGGGAGTGGGGGTTCTGCCTCAGTCCGCGGCCGGGGCCACCTCGGGAAACTCGTTGAGCACCTGGTCGGTGCGTGCGTCCACCTCGTGGAGCTTTACCCCGTACCCCCACAGGGTGGCCAGATGCCGCAGCACCTGGCGGGCATCGGACTCCTCCAGCAGGCGGCCGTCCACCACGCGATGCTCCAGAATCAGCCGCCGGTCTCCGGACAGGTCCACGTCCACCACCTGGATGTCCGGCTCATGGCGGGCCAGATCGTACTGGGCCGACAAGGCCCTGCGCACATCCCGGTAACCACCGTCGTCATGGATGGCCTCCACCACCAGCTTCGCCTCGTCCGCATCATCCCGTACCGAAAACAGTCGCATGTCCCGCATCACCTTCGGCCCCAGGAACTGGAGGATGAAGCTCTCGTCCCGATACTCGGCCCAGGCCTGCTTCCAGGTGCCCAGAACGTCCCCGTTGCCGGCAATGTCCGGGAACCAGCGCCGGTCTTCCTCGGTAGGATTCAGACACATCCGCTTCAGATCCTGCAGGATGTTGAAGCCCAGGGCATAGGGATTGATGCCCGAAAACCGAGGGTCATCGTACTCCGGCTGGAACACCACGTTGGTGTGGTGGTGCAGGAATTCCATGAAGGCACCGTCGGTGAGCCGGCCGGTTTCGTGCAGACGGGTCATGAGGTGATAGTGCACCGCCGTGGCGCAGCCCTCGTTCATCACCTTGGTCTGCTTCTGGGGATAGAAATACTGGGACACCACCCGCACGATGCGCAGGATCTCCCGCTGCCAGTGCTGCAGCCGGGGGGCACGCTTTTCCAGGAAATAGAGCAGGTTTTCCTCCGGCAGGCCGAGGGCCTCCCGGCGCTCGTCCAGGGCCCGTTCCCGGGGGGCCGGCCCGCCCGTACGCTGGGGCAGGGTGCGCCACAGGTCGCTGAAGGTCTGCTCCTCGTAACGGCGACGTTCCTTCTTGCGCTGCAACTCCTGATGCAGGTTCAGCGGCTGGCGGCGGGGATAGCGATGCACCCCGTGGCTCATCAGGGCATGGGCGGCATCCAGCACCCGCTCCACCTCCCGCGGGCCGTAACGTTCCTCGCACTCGGCCACATAGGCCTTGGCAAAATCCAGGTAGTCCAGGATGCCTTCCGCGTCGGTCCAGGAGCGGAACAGGTGGTTGTTCTTGAAGAAATGGCTGTGACCGAAGGCGGCGTGGGCCATGACCAGGGTCTGCATGGTCATGGTGTTCTCTTCCATGATGTAGCACAGGCAGGGATTGGAGTTGATGACGATCTCGTAAGCCAGGCCGGTCATGCCCTTGCGGTAGTACATCTCGTCCCGGGCGAAGTGCTTGCCGAAGGACCAGTGACGATAGAACAGGGGCATGCCCATGGAGGAATAGGCATCCAGCATCTGTTCCGAACTGATGATCTCCACCTGACTGGGGTACGGGTCCAGCCCCATCTCGTCGATGGCCACCCGCTCGATGGCGTCGAAGGCCTTCTTGATGAGCGGATAGTCCCAGTCGGCACCGGTGTAGAGGGGGGCGTTCGTGGTCATCGGGTGCATCCTCCTACCGCCGCAGTTCCACCGGGGTGAACAGGTCCCGGAACACGGGGAAGATATCCGCCCGGGACTTCACCTTGCGCATGGCCAGGGGCCGGCCGGCCTTCACCAGGCGCTCGTAGACCTGCCACAGGTCCGTGGTCATCTCCCAGCCCCGCTCCTCGGCCACCTCGATGTAGGCAAAGTACCGGCACACCGGCAGGATCACCGACTCCATCAGATCCACCACCGCCGGGTTGTCCGCCGGGGTGTTGTCGCCGTCGGAGGCCTGGGCGGCGTAGATGTTCCAGTCCGCCGGGTCATAGCGCTCCCGCAGCACCCGCTCCATCTCCTCCAAAGCCGGGGAGACCAGGGTGCCGCCGGTTTCCCGGGAGTAGAAAAAGGTGTCCTCGTCCACCTCCTGGGCAATATGGGTGTGCCGGATGAAGACGATGTCCACATGCTGGTAGCGGCGCTGCAGGAACAGGTACAGCAGCATGAAGAAGCGCTTGGCCAGGTCCTTCATGTCCTCGGTCATGGAGCCGGAAACGTCCATGAGACAGAACATCACGGCCTGGGAAATGGGCTTGGGCACCGGATCGAAGCGGTTGTAGCGCAGATCGATGGGGTCGATGTAGGGGATGCGCTTGGCACGGACGACCTGTTCCTCCCGCAGCCGGATCAGCGCCCGCAGACGCTCCGGATCCTTGCCGGAACGCTCCAGGCGGTCGATCTCCTCGTCCAGGGCCCGGGTCTCCTCCCGCCGGGGACGCTTGAGGGCCAGGCGCCGGGACAGGGAGTTGCGCATGGTGCGGGCCAGGTTGAGATTGGAGGGGGAACCGGAGACGGAATAGCCCGCCCGCTGCAGGCCATGATGCTTCACCTTGGTGAGCTGGGTACACACCAGATCGGGCAGTTCCAGGTTCTCGAAGAACAGATCCAGAAACTCGTCCCGGCTGACGGTGAACTGGAAGGCATCCTCCCCTTCCCCCTGGGGACTGCCGCCGCGACCGCCCTGCCCCTGCCCGCCTTCGGGGCGCGGGATGGCATCTCCGGCCACATACTGCTTGTTGCCGGGCACCACATGGCGACGCAGACCCTTGTCGCTGCCCTTGCGGAAGCCGGGCTCCTGCAGGCCATCGGCCGGAATGCTGATCTCCTCGCCCCCCTGCCCGATGTCCGCCACCTTGCGCCGGGCCGAAACATCCCGCACCGCGTCCAGGATCTGGCGCCGGGCACGGCCGATGAAGCGCTGGCGGTTGGCCAGGCTCTTGTCCTTCGGATTGAGACGCCGGTCGACGATATTGACCACAGTGGCACTCCCGCGGCAGGGCCGTCAGCCCGCCTGCTTGACCCGCATGTACCATTCCACCAGGCGGCGCACCTGCCGCTCGGTGTACCCACGCTCCACCATGCGCTGGACGAACTCGGTGTGCTTGCGCTCCATGTCCGAGTCCGTCTTGGCGCCGAAGCTGATCACGGGCAGCAAGTCTTCCACCTGGCTGAACATGCGCTTCTCGATCACCTCCCGGATCTTCTCGTAGGAGGTCCATGAGGGCATCTTGCCTCCCTGGCTGGCCTGGGCCCGCAGGGCGAACTTGACCACCTCGTTGCGGAAGTCCTTGGGATTGGCGATGCCCGCCGCCTTCTCGATCTTGCTCAGCTCCTGGTTCAGGGCCTGACGGTCCAGCAACTGGCCGGTGTCCGGGTCCTTGAAGTCGTGGTCCTCGATCCAGGCGTCGGCGTAGGACACATAGCGTTCGAACAGGTTCTGGCCGAAGTCGCTGTAGGACTCCAGATAGGCCTTCTGGATCTCGTGGCCGATGAAGTCGGCATAACGGGGCGCCAGTTCCGCCTTGATGTACTCCAGGTAGCGCCGCTCCGTGTCCTCCGGGAACTGCTGGCGACGGATGGACTGCTCCAGCATGTAGAGCAGGTGCACCGGGTCGGCGGCCACTTCCCGGGTGTCGTAGTTGAAGGTCTCGGACAGTACCTTGAAGGCAAAGCGGGTGGAGACCCCGTCCATGCCCTCGTCCACCCCGGCCACGTCCCGGTATTCCTGCATGGACTTGGCCTTGGGGTCGGTGTCCTTGAGGCTCTCGCCGTTGTAGACCCGCATCTTGGAGAACAGGTTGGAATTCTCGTGCTCCCGCAGACGGGTGAGCACGGAGAACTTGGCCAGGATGTCCAGGGTGGCTGGGGCGCAGGGGGCGTCGGCCAGTTCGCTGGACTGGATCAGTTTCCCGTAGATCTTCTCCTCCTCCTCAACCCGCAGGCAGTAGGGCACCTTGACCACGGAGATGCGGTCGATGAAGGCCTCGTTGTTCTTGTTGTTCTTGAAGCTCTGCCATTCCGATTCGTTGGAATGGGCCATGATGATCCCCTGATAGGGGATGGCGCCGATGTTCTCCGTGCCCACGTAGTTGCCTTCCTGGGTGGCGGTGAGCAACGGGTGGAGCATCTTGATGGGGGCCTTGAACATCTCCACGAACTCCAGCATCCCCTGGTTGGCCCGGTTGAGGCCGCCGGAATAGCTGTAGGCGTCGGTATCGTTCTGGCTGTAGAGCTCCAGCTTGCGGATATCCACCTTGCCCACCAGGGAGGAGATGTCCTGGTTGTTCTCGTCCCCCGGCTCGGTCTTGGAGACAGCGATCTGGCGCAGGCGGGAGGGATAGAGGCGCACCACGGAGAAGCGGGCGATGTCGCCGCCGAACTCGTCCAGGCGCTTCACCGCCCAGGGGGAGATGAGGCCGGTGAGGCGGCGCCGGGGGATGTTGAAGCGCTGCTCCAGGGTCTCGCCCATGACGGTGGGATCAAACAATCCAAGCGGACTCTCGAACACCGGCGAGATCTCGTCACCGGCCTTGAGCACATAGATGGGATGCTTCTCCATCAAGGCCTTGAGACGCTCGGACAGGGATGACTTGCCGCCCCCCACGGGACCGAGCAGGTAGAGGATCTGCTTGCGCTCCTCCAGACCCTGGGCCGCATAGCGGAAAAAACCCACGATGCGCTCAATGGTCTCCTCCATCCCGTAGAAATCCTCGAAGGCGGGATAGATCTTGATGGTGCGGTTGAGAAAGATGCGCCCCAGCCGTTCATCCTTGGCGGTGTCCAGTACCCTGGGTTCGCCGATGGCGGCCACCAGCCGCTCGGCGGCACTGGCATAGCGCATCGGATCATCGGGGCATCCCTCCAGATATTCACCCAGGGACATCTCCGTCTCCTGGCGTTTCTGATAGGCGCGTGCGTACTGCGCAATCAAGGCTTCAGCCGAATCCATCGCAATCACCCCCTCGTCATTTGGAGTCAGATGACACTGCGTTGACCTATGCAAGATAGGGACCACAGCCGAATGTCTGTCGCACTCAACCCGCCAGACCGCCCCTGGGCAAGGGCCCGATTCGCCGGCAACCTGAACGGGAAGGTGGATGAGCTGCCCGGGTACGTTTTCAAGCCTGACCCGTGGCCTGTCTTTCCGGTTGGACGCCGACCGGCGTGCACAGTTCCTGTGCAAGACCGGCTTTTTGCCACGGGAACGGGCATCCGCCCTGCATGAAGCATAGTACAGTCATCGGACTTTCCCCGGACCCGGGCATGCTTGACAAGTGGCCGGCAATCCCCAAACCTGCCCCTCCCGCGCAGGCCCCGGAGGAGCACCATGGAGCCCAAAGACAGCACCGAAAACGAGGCCTACAAAGGCTTTACCAACAACGCCTGCCCGTTCATGCCCTGCCACCGGGGCGTCACCCGGGAATTCAACTGCCTGTTCTGCTACTGCCCGCTGATTGCCTATGAATGTCCCGGGCCTTACACGGTCTTCACCGATCCACGGGGCATGCGGCGCAAGGACTGCAGTGACTGCACCCTGCCCCATGACGGTTACCGCCAGTCATGGAACTTCATCCAGAAATGGCTGGAACGTCCGGTGTTGTGGGACGGTCACGAACAAACCCGCTACCGGGTGACCCGGCCGGAGGATGCGCAGCCGGAACCGTGAATGGCCTGCCCGTATCCAGGCATGCCACCGCTCCTGCGCACAGCGCCATCAATCATCAGTTGATACCTGCACCACCCCGGAAATATTGGTTAAGCTACCTCGTCTACAACCGGGGTAAGGATGAATCGCTGGGCTCTCCGCCACGTCATGTTTGTGATGGCGATCACCATGGGTATCGGCCTGCTGCTGAGCAGCATCGCCATCCAGCACATCGACCTGAAACTTCGCCAGGAACTGCTGGAGAAGGCAGGGGGGGTCCGGCTTGGCCTGGACATTGAGCAGATCCGCGCCCTGAGCGGCCACACCGACGATACCGAACTGGAAGCCTTCCGCTCGCTGCAGTCCAGGCTGATGCAGGCACGCCTCGGCAACGAGCGCTATGCCTATCTCTATCTCCTGGGGCTGGATTCGACCGGCAGGGTGATCTTCCTGGTGGATCAGCCATTCGCCCCCTGGGAAGAATGGGCTGAACTGCCGCCCGGCTCGATATTCGAAGAGCACTCGGCGGAGCTTGTTGCCGCATTCGAACACGGCAGACCCTTCGTGGAAGGCCCGTTGACCGACGAGTGGGGCACCTGGGTCAGCGCCATCCTGCCCATCCAGGATCCCGACACCGGCAACATACCGGCCATCCTGGGCATCGACGTGGATGCAAGCACGTGGAAACAGGACATTGCCGGGCGGGCGGCCCTCCCTCTGGGCTTTTTCTGGAGCCTGTTCATCGGGTTTGCCGCCGCGCTTGTCTCCACACACCGGCTCCACGAATCTCCCCGCCCCATCCTTGGCCGGCTGCTGATCCCGCTGGTGCTGATGCTCATCCTGCTGGTGAGCGGCTTCAATCTCATCGTACTCTGGCTCCAGTCTGCGCAACTCCGGGAGTCCAGCCGGGAGGCCTACACCGGGGTCGTGAGAGACATCCGCCATCTCCAGGGCGAGCAGGCGCGCATCCTGAACACCAGCGCCGAACTGCTGATCCATCACCCGAGCCTGGAGCAGGCACTGCGCCACCCCGATGACGCCGCATCAACGGGCGATGTCCTCGATCTGCTGCATCAGTTCGCCTCACTCTACCCACTCCGTTACGCAGCCTTGCTGACCACGGAAGGCGAGTGCCGGGCCTGCACGACCCGGATGCCCACCAGACTCCACCCCCTTTGGGGATACCCCCCGACAGGGGAGCAGGCGCCATCACGACTGATGCTGGATGAGACGGGAAACCTGCTCATGCAGGCTACCCGCCCGATCCTGGACTCGCGGGAACAGCTGCTCGGCACCCTGGAGCTTGCGCTGCCCTTCGATCAGGTGCTTGCCGGCAGCCATCTGCGACCGGACATGGAGCTGGCCTTCCTCGCACCGGTATCCGCACCGGAGGGCCATCAGCCGGGCGAACATCGGCCCCGGTCAGGCACGCTGCTCTATGCCTCCGACCCACTGTTGCGGGAGATCCTTGCGCCCTTCGTCACCGCGCCGCCCATGCATGCCCTGCGGGACGTCCCATTCAGGGACGGGCAGTGGCGCCTGACGGCCCTCCCATTTCAGGACGCCGGCGGGTATCGGATCGGCAACCTGCTGCTGTTGCACGAGATTTCCGGAATCCAGGCGGCCCACAGCAGGGTCCTGGGCCTGTCCGGTGCATGGACTCTGGTGCTGCTGGGAGGCCTGCTCGGATTCCTGGTCGTGCTGCTGCGGCGGACCGATGCCGGTATCCGTGAGCAGCAACGGGAACTGCGGGAAAGTGAACAGCGTTTCCGCGGCTTTTTCGAGAAAAACAGTGCCGTCATGCTGCTCATCAACCCCCGTGACGGGAGCATCGTGGATGCCAACCCAGCTGCCGCCCGATTCTACGGTCATGAGCCGGCAACACTGCGTACCATGAGCATCTTCCAGATCAACAACCTGCCGGAGGCTGAAGTCAGGCTGGCGATGCAGCAAGCCCTGCTGCAGCGCCAATGCAAGTTTGAATTTCAACACCGCCTGCATGACGGCAGCATCCGTCATGTGGAGGTCCACGCCACACCATTGGCGCTGGACGGTCAGACCCTGCTGTTTTCCATCGTCCATGACGCCACTTCCCGTCATCAGGCCCAGCAGGCACTGGTACAGGCCAAGGAAGCCGCCCTCATAGCCAGCCAGGCCAAGAGCGATTTCCTGGCCAACATCAGCCATGAGATACGCACGCCGATGAACGGCATCATCGGCATGGCGGAACTGCTCAGGGACGTCCCCATGGCACCCCGGCACGCCGGTTACATCCGTGCCCTGCTGGCCAGCGCGCGTACCCTGATGGACCTGATCAACGACATCCTGGATTTCTCACGGATCGAAAGCGGCAAACTGGAACTGGAAAAAATCCCCTTCTGCCTTCCTGAACTGCTGGATAGCGTGACCGGCCCACTGGCTCCCGCCGCCCATGCCCGGGGTCTCACGCTGGAGTATCACATTGAACCGGATGTACCGGCATGGCTGCTGGGTGATCCGACCCGGCTGCGTCAGGTCCTGTTCAACCTCACCGGCAATGCCGTCAAATTCACCCACGCAGGCGGCATAAGAATCACCGTCAGCCGACATGCACAGCAGCAGGGGCGCCTGCTGCTGCAATTCGCGGTCGCGGACAGCGGGATCGGCATAGCGGCGGACAAGCTGGACCTGCTGTTCCAGAAGTTCACTCAGGTGGATGCCTCCACCACCCGCCGCTATGGCGGTAGTGGGCTGGGGCTGGCCATCTGCCGACAGCTGGTGGAAATCATGGGCGGAGATATCCAGGTCGAGAGCCGGGAGGGACAGGGCTCCACATTTCTGTTCACGATGCCCCTCGAAGCCACCACCTCGGCAGCGCTCCACCCTGCGCCGACACTGGGGCTCGACAAGGTCAACGGCCCCGTCACCCGCATCCTGGTGACGGATGACAACCCGGTGAACCGCGAGGTGGCCATGGGCATCCTGCGCAAGCTGGGACTGTCGGCGGATACCGTTCCTTATGGCCGGGACACGCTGGCAGCCCTGCGGCATCGGGACTACGGCCTCCTTCTGCTGGACATCCAGATGCCGGATATGGATGGCCTGGAGGTTTCCCGGCGCATCCGCCGCGGAGAGGCCGGCCCTGCCGCCAAGAACATACCGATCATCGCCATGACCGCCCAGAACACCCCCGAAGAGCAGGTCCTTTGTCGTGAAGCGGGCATGAACGGGCACCTGGGCAAACCGCTGACACCCGAAGTCGTGGCACGAACGCTGCTGCCATGGCTCGGTCGGGATACAGGGGATGAGCCCCCCCCATCCGGTGTGCCGATACGGCCATCTCCCGGTTCTCCGGTCTTCGACAGGCCGGGCATGGAAAGGCGTCTGCAGGGAGATCGGAACCTGCTTCGCAAGGTACTGGAAACGGCGCTGGCAGATCTGCCCCGTCAGGTTGAAACACTGGAACGGCTGCTGATCACGCCCGGCAGCACCGCGGAACAGATCCGGCGCCAGGCCCATGCCATCAAGGGGGCCGCCACCAGCACCGGGGGTGAGCACCTGCGTCTGGCCGCTCAGCGCCTGGAAACGGCCGCAGGCGAAGATGTCCAGGCCGCAGCCGACCTGCTACCGGATCTCGAACAGCAATGCAAGGAACTGCTGGAGGCCCTGCGGCTTGCGCTGCGGGAGTTATCCGATAATGATCCATGACCCAGTGCCGCAACGGCATGACCACCCGAGGTAACACGCCGGTGCGCATCTTGATCGCTGAAGACGACCTGACTTCCCGCACCCTGCTGGTATCGTTGCTGGAGAAGGCCGGTCATGAAGTGATCGAGACCCGGGACGGGATGGAAGCCTGGCGGATTCTGCAGATGCCCGACGCCCCCCGGCTGGCGATACTCGACTGGATGATGCCGGAGATGGACGGGATCGAAGTGGTGCGCAGGGTGCGTGCCACGGACACCGAACTGCCCGCGTTCATCATCATGCTGACCTGCCGGGATACCAAGACCGACCTGATCCACGCCCTGGACAGCGGTGCCGACGATTATCTGATCAAGCCCTTCGACGCCGGCGAACTGCGGGCCAGGATGGGCGTGGGCATCCGGATTATCCAACTCCAGGATGCCCTGCTGCAGAGCCGTGAAGACATGGCCTACCAGGCCACCCATGACCCCCTCACCGGCTTGCCCAATCGCCGCGCCATTCTGGAACGACTGGAAAGGGAGCGGGAACGCTGCGCCCGCAATGGCGAAACCCTCGCCATCGGCATGTGCGATGTGGACCGGTTCAAGGCCATCAACGACACCTACGGCCATCAGACCGGGGATGAAGTCCTGTGCGGCATTTCCCGCATGCTGCGGGAGAGCGTGCGGTCCTACGACGCCGTCGGCCGTCTGGGGGGCGAGGAATTCCTGATCATCGCCGCCATGCCCACCGGGGCCAGGCCATATCAGCTCTTCGACATGTTGCGCCGGCAGCTGCATCAAACACCGATTGTGACCCGCGTCGGCGCACTGCCCGTCACCATCAGCATCGGTGTCTGCGTCACCGCCAGGGACAGCAGTCTGACTGAAATGCTGGCCCTGGCGGATGAGGCCCTTTACGAAGCCAAGTCCCAGGGACGCAACCGCACCGTCTGCAAGGGCGGCGCCCCGGAGAACCTGGATGACACAAGCCCTTGACGCAGCGCATGTCAGGCTGTCCATCAAGGTTGACAGTGCCAAAAATGCACGGGTACGATCGGGCATTCCGGGGAACTTAGGAACGCCCCGCCTGTCTTGTTCACCCGCGGGAGACCCCGGGGGTGATGAATCCTTTCGCGGGAGCAACGTATGCGAATCCTCTTCGTCCATCCCAATTACCACTCCGGGGGCGCCGAAATCGCCGGTAAGTGGTCCCCCGCCTGGGTGGCCTATCTGGCCGGCTATCTCAAGACCCACGGTTACACCGAGTACGTCTTCGTCGATGCCATGACCGACGACACCTCGGATGAGGATCTGCGCAGGATCTTCGCCGAAGCCCAGCCCGACATCATTGCCTGTACCGCCGTCACCCCCGCCATCTACAAGGCCGAACAGACCCTCAAGATCGCCAAGGAAGCCTGCCCCAACGCAGTGACCCTGCTCGGCGGCATCCACGCCACCTTCATGTTCCAGCAGGTGCTCACCGAAGCCCCCTGGATCGACGCCATCGTGCGCGGCGAAGGCGAGGCCGTGGTGCTGGAAGTGGTCCGTGCCGTGGACGAGGGCCGCTGGGAATCCGGCCGTCAGGACATCAAGGGCATCGCCTACATTGAGGACGACAAGGTGGTCGCCACCCCCGCCGCGCCCACCATCCGCGACGTGGACTCCATCATCCCCGACTGGGGCGTGCTGGACTGGAAGAAATACATCTACATCCCCATGGGTGTGCCGGTGGCCACCCCCAACATGGCCCGCGGCTGCCCCTTCACCTGCAGCTTCTGCTCCCAGTGGAAGTTCTGGCGTGACTACCGGGTGCGCGATCCCAAGAAGGTGGTGGACGAGATCGAGATCCTGGTGAAGGAACACGGCGTCGGCTTCTTCATCCTCGCCGACGAGGAGCCCACCATCAACAAGGCCAAGTTCGTGGAGTTCTGTCAGGAACTCATCGACCGCGACCTGGGCGTGCTCTGGGGCATCAACACCCGCGTGACCGACGTCATGCGCGACGAAGACCTGCTGCCCTTCTACCGCAAGGCGGGTCTGGTCCATATCTCCCTGGGCACCGAAGCGGCAGCACAGCTCAACCTGGACATGTTCGTCAAGGAAACCACCGTGGCCCAGAACAAGCGGGCCATCGAACTGCTGCGCAATGCCGGCATCGTCACCGAGGCCCAGTTCATCGTCGGCCTGGAAAACGAGACCGCCGAGACCCTGGAAGAAACCTTCCAGCTGTGCATGGACTGGAACCCGGACATGGCCAACTGGGCCATGTTCACCCCCTGGCCCTTCTCCGACCTGTACACGGAGATGAAGGACAAGGTGGAGATCTTCGACTTCGAAAAGTACAACTTCGTGACCCCCATCATGAAGCCCAAGGCCATGACCCGCGGCGAACTGCTGGACCGGGTGATGCACAACTACCGCCGCTTCTACATGAAGAAGGCCTTCCTGGGCTATCCGTGGGAAAGAAACCCGCTGCGCCGCAAGTACCTGCTGGGCTGCCTCAAGGCGTTCCTCAAGAGTGCCTTCGAGCGTCGCTTCTACGACCTGGGCAAGGCCGGCTACTGGGGTCCCCAGTCCAGAAAGACCGTGAACTGGAACTTCGACACCTCCCGCACCCTGGTCAAGCCCGAGCCGCAGCTTGAGGAACAGGTCATCAAGTGGAAGAGCGCACCGCCCCGCAAGCGTGCCGGTGCCAAGGGTGCCGCCCTCAAGGCCTGCGGTGGCGGCGACGAGCAGCTGCCGGAGAACACCTCCAGCACTGCCCAGCAGGTGAAGATCTGCGGCGGCGGGGACCAGCAGCTGCCCGAGAGCATGGATGACGCCAAGATCAAGGAGAAGATCAAGGAAAACGCCTGAGGCGCCGTCTGAACGACAGCCAGGGCCGTCATTGACGCAAGGGCACCTTCCGGGGTGCCCTTCGTCGTTTCAGGGCATCGCCTTGCCCAGGCCAAATGCCTGCCTGTATCTTGACCCATCGCCTTTACCGTCACTGCCCAGGTATCCCCCGTGATCGAAGATCCCACCGCCCCCATCGACTTCCCCGCCATGCCCGATCCCGGTCCCCGCAAGGCCCGGGCACTGATGATCCAGGGCACCAGCTCCGACGTGGGCAAAAGCCTGCTGGTGGCCGGTCTGTGCCGGGCCTATACCCGCCGGGGCCTGAATGTGCGGCCCTTCAAGGCCCAGAACATGAGCAACAACGCCGCCGTCACCCGGGACAGCGACCTGCCGCCGGGGCCTGACGGACAGATCCCCCGCGGAGAGATCGGCCGCGCCCAGGCCCTGCAGGCCCGGGCCTGCAAGGTGGAGCCCTCCATCCACATGAATCCGGTGCTGCTCAAGCCCCAGACCCTGATCGGCTCCCAGGTGGTACTGCGGGGGCGGGTGCTGGGCAACTGCCGGGCCAAGGTCTACCACAAGATGAAGCCCCAATTACTGCCAGCGGTGATGGACAGTTTCCACCGCACCGCCGCCCAGGCGGACCTGGTGCTGGTGGAAGGGGCCGGCAGCGGCGCCGAGGTGTACCTGCGCAAGTCCGACATCACCAACATGAAACTGGCGCAACTGGCCGATCTGCCGGTGGTGATCCTGGGGGACATCGACCGGGGCGGCGCCCTGGCCGCCATCGTCGGCACCCATGCCCTGTTCAACGAATCCGAGCAGGCCCGGGTGGTGGGCTACATCATCAACAAGTTCCGGGGTGAACTGTCCCTGTTCGAGCCCGCCTGCGAACTGATGACCCAGCGCACCGGCTGGCCCTCGCTGGGAGTGCTGCGCTGGTTCGAGGGGGCCACCCGCCTGCCGGCGGAAGACTCCCTGGCCCTGGAACGCCCCGCCGACGGAGAGGGCCGGGGTCTCAACATCGCCGTGCCCCAGCTCTCCCGGGTGGCCAACTTCGATGACCTGGACCCGCTGGCGGCGGAGCCCGGTGTGAGCGTGCGCTGGGTGAAGCCGGGCAATCCCATTCCCCGGGATACCGACGTGATCATCCTGCCCGGCTCCAAGGCCACCCGCGCCGACCTGGAGGTGCTGCGACGGGAAGGCTGGGACATCGACATCCTCTCCCACGCGCGCCAGGGCGGCCGGGTGGTGGGCCTGTGCGCCGGCTTCCAGATGCTGGGCAGGGTGGTGCGGGACCCCCGGGGTATCGAAGGTGAACCGGGAGAAACCCCCGGGCTGGGCCTGCTGGATGTGGAAACGGAGATCGGCGCCGAGAAAAAGCTCATTGAACTGGATGCCCGGGACACCCTGAGCGGCTGCCGGGTCACCGGTTACGAGATGCACATGGGGCGTACCCACGGCCCCGGCCTGGAACGGCCCTGGCTGATGCTGGACGACGGCAACGGCAGCCCGCGGCCGGAAGGCGCGGTGTCCGCCGACGGTCGGGTCACCGGCGGCTATGTCCACGGCATCTTCGGGGACGACGGCTTCCGGGCCGCCTGGCTGTCACGGGTGGGCGCCCAGGCCTCCGCCCTGGATTACGAGGCGCGGGTGGAAGCGGCCCTGGAGGCCTTGGCGGATCACTGCGAGGAGAACCTGGATCTGGATGCCCTGCTGGCCCTGGCCAGATAACACCCGGGATCAGGCCCCTTCCGTGCCCAGGTCCGGGGCATACACCCGGATCCGGTTGGCGCCGCCCTGCTTGGCGTGGTACATGGCGATGTCGGCATACTGCGCCAGCTCCCGGCTGTCCCGGCCATGCTCGGGATAAATGGCGATGCCGATGCTGGTGGAGACGCTCAGCTCCAGCCCGTCGAAGCAAAACGGCTCCTGAAGGGACTGCCGGATGTTTTCCGCCACGATCAGGGCGTGCTCCATCTGACGGATCTCCGGCAGCATGACGATGAACTCGTCACCGCCGATACGGGCCACCATATCGGCTTCCCGCACGGAGGACATCAGGCGACGCGCCACTTGCTTCAACACCAGATCGCCGACGGCATGGCCATGGGTGTCATTGATCGGCTTGAACTTGTCCAGGTCGAGGAACATCAGGGCCAGCATCCTGCCGGCTTCCCCTGCCCTGCCCATGGCCTGGTCCAGGCGGCTGAACAGCAAGGACCGGTTGGGCAGGGCGGTGAGCCCGTCATGATGGGCCATGTGCATGATCCTGACCTCAGCCTGCTTGCGCTCCGTAATATCATGGGCAATGCCCAGCATGCCGATGATGGTTCCGTCATCCTTGTCAAACAGAGGAGAGGCGTTGGTGACATGCCAGCGCCAGCCGGCGGTACCGTGCCGCACCCGGTATTCCAGCCCGCTCTGCTTGCTTCGGGTGGCAAGCAGCCGCTCCAGAAAGACCTGACAGGCAGGCAGGTCGTCGGGATGCACGATGGCCGCGAAATGGCCGCCCAGGAAATCCTCCGGCTCCTGTGCCAGGAGTTCGCGGATGTTGGGTGAAAGGTACTGGAAGGTGCCATCCAGATTCAGGGTATAGATGACGTCGTTGGCGTCCTCGACGAAGGTCCGGAACTTTTCCTCGTTGATGCGCAGTTGTGTCTCGGCGGCCTTGCGCCGGGTGATGTCGCTCCAGGCCACGTGCAGCAGCGGTCGCTCCTCGTACTGAATGGCCGTCAGCATGAGCAAGACATCAAAGGGTTGCCCGTCTCCCCGCCGGCACTGCCATTCGCATTCATGGCCGCCCAGGGTCGGGGCCTGCCGTCGCATCTCCCTGGCGTGATCAATGGAGAGACGGCCATCGGGCTGCATCGGTGGCGTGAAATCGGTCAGCGGCCGGCCGATGAGCTGATCGGGCTGTTGCAGGTGAAACAACGCCAGAGCCGCCGGATTGGCCGCGGTGAAAAAACCAGCCTGGTCCATCAGGGTCAGCGGCTGACGGGATTCCTCGAACAGCATGCGAAAGCGACGTTCACTGGCGGCAAGGACCTGTCCCGTGCGTTCATGAGTCATCACGATCACGCCCAAGGCCAGCAGGATCATGGCCAGCAACCCCGCCTGAAAGGTCAGCACTTGCAGGGCATTGGCCTGCAGGATGCTCGTCATCCTGTCCATGCCTCCCAGCCCCGCCATAAGCGCCCGGATACCGAGCAGAACCAGCAGCACCACCAGGCTGATGACAATGATGACCTGTCCGCGCCCCGGTGTATCGTGACGATTGCGCAGTACCATGAACAGGATCACGATCGTCTGATACGACAGGAGGATGGCCACCAGGATGGCCCGGCCTGGAAGGTTGTCCAGCAAGGCCAACAGCCCCACCAGCATGACGGGCAACGGAATCCATAGGATCCAGCGGGGCCATGGGTGCTGATAGAATCGTTGAAACCCCTCGCCGACCAGGGCCAGCCAGGCGGCCACCATCACGTTGGACACCACCAGCAGGAGAGGATGACCGGCGTGGGCCTGCCAGATGAAACCCAGGTAGGCCCCGGCATTGACCAGCGCAGCCAGGGACCACGGCCCCATGGCGTCGTGTCCGGGCTGATCGGCCATGGACGCCATGGCCACCGCCAGCAGAATGTTGGTCAGTGCAATGATCAGGAAAAGTGTCGGGATGTCCATGCCAGCTTCCCAAGGCCGCGGCCCGAACGACCGGTACCTGATGACTGAAACCTCAATTGCCCTGCAACGGCGATACTGCGGCAACCAATCGATAAAGGCAAAGGCGCACTTCATCACAGGGCGCCCGTTTGGGTACCATCGGGTATCATCACATGCCGGATGCTCCGGCCATCACTGACGGACAATCAATCCAGCGGATGCCAAAAATCCATTTTTCCCCCTGCGGCGACCTCCCGGCCCGCGCCCGCATCCTCATGATCCAGGGCACCAGTGCCGACGTGGGCAAGAGCCTGCTGGTGGCGGGCCTGTGCCGGGCCTATAGCCGCCGGGGTCTGACCGTGCGGCCGTTCAAGGCCCAGAACATGAGCAACAACGCCGCCGTCACCATCGACGCGGATGCCCCGCCGGGTCCTGACGGCAGCCCTGCCCGGGGGGAGATCGGCCGGGCCCAGGCCCTGCAGGCCCTGGCCTGCGGTGCCCCCTGCTCGGTGCACATGAATCCGGTCCTGCTCAAACCCCAGAGCGACCTGACCAGCCAGGTGGTGCTGCGGGGCCGGGTGCTGGGCAGTTGGGCCGCTGCCGATTACCAGGATCTCAAGCCCGGCCTCATGCCCGCCGTCCTGGACAGCCTGCGGCGCCTGGCCGCCGAGGCGGATCTGGTGCTGGTGGAGGGGGCCGGTAGCGGCGCCGAACGCTATCTGCGGGCCCGGGACATCACCAACATGGGTCTGGCGGAGGCGGCGGACATCCCCGTGGCCCTGCTGGGGGAGGATGCCCGCGGCGGCATGACCGCCTCGGTACTGGGAGCGCACCAGCTATGGACGGCCTCGGAGCGGGACCGGGTGCGCGGCTATATCGTCAACCGCTTCCGCGGCGACCCGCGGATTTTCGATCCTGCCCGCGAGGACATGACCGGGGCCACCGGCTGGCCCTGCCTGGGCCTGGTACGCTGGTTCGACGGCGCCGCCCGGCTGGCCCAGGAGGATTCCCTGGCCCTGGAGCAACGCCGTGCCCGCACGGAATCGGGTCTGCTGATCGCCGTGCCCCGGCTGTCCCGCATCGCCAATTTCGACGACCTGGACCCGCTGGCGGCGGAGCCGGGTGTAAACCTGCGCTGGGTCAATCCCGGCGAACCCATCCCACTGGCGGCGGACGTGGTCCTGCTGCCCGGGTCCAAGGCCACCCGCACCGACCTGGAGATGCTGCGGCGGGAGGGCTGGGACATCGACATCCTGGCCCACGTACGCCAGGGGGGCGGCGTGGTGGGGCTGTGTGCCGGCTACCAGATGCTGGGCAGGGTGGTGCGGGACCCCCAGGGTCTGGAAGGCCCGCCCGGCGACACACCGGGCCTGGGGCTGCTGGATCTGGAGACCACCATCACCCGGGACAAGCGCCTGCTGGATCTGGATCAGCTGGACCGTCGCAGCGGACAGCAGGTGCAGGGCTACGAAATGCACATGGGACGCACCACGGGGCCGGGACTGGCCCGACCCTGGCTCATGCTGGATGAGGGGCCGGAAGGGGCGGAGTCCGCCGATGGCCGGGTCATGGGGGCCTATGTGCATGGCCTCTTCGCCGGGGACGGCTTCCGCGGCCACTGGCTCCGGCGCATGGGGGGCGAGGCCGGCGAGCTGCACCATGCCAGGCAGACCCAGGCCACCCTGGACGCCCTGGCAGTGCAACTGGAAGAGGATCTGGACCTGGACCGGCTCTGGGACATCAGCCGCCCCATGGGCGCCCTGCCCCCGTCATGAACGATGTCCTGGTCATCGGCGGCGGCATCGCCGCCTTCTGTGCCGCCCTCGCCGCCCGCCGGGCCGGTGCCTCGGTGCAGCTGGTGGACAGTGCCCCCCGCCATCTGCTGGGAGGCAACGCCCGTCACTCCCGCAACCTGCGTCTGGTCCACGACACGCCCTCACCCCTGTTCCCGGGTCGTTATACCGTGGAGGAGTTTCTCACCGACCTGCGGCGGGTCAGCGGCGGCCACATGGATGAAGATCTGGCCCGTCTGATGGCGGAGCGTTCCCGGGAATTACCTGACTGGCTGCAGGCCCAGGGCGTGAGGTTCCAGCCCACCGGCGACGGCATGCTTCCCTGGTCCTGCAAGACCGCCTTCTTCCTGGGCGGCGGCAGGGCCATGATCAACGCCCTGGCCCGAACCGCCGAAGACCTGGGGGTGGAGATCCTGCACGACACGAAAGTTCTGGATGTCCGGCTGCGGGCCGGGGACCACCACCACCTTCCGGCATGCCGGGAAGGGTCATCACTGACCCTCTCGGCCCGCACCGTGGTGATCTGCAGCGGCGGCTATCAGGCCAACCCCGAGGCCCTGTCCCGGACCTGGGGCATCGATGCCGCGGCCTTCCTGGTCCGGGGCAGCCCCCATGTCCGGGGCGAGATCCTGCTGTCCCTGCTGGCCCAGGGCGCGGCGCCGGCGGGGGTTCCCGGGGCCTGCCATCTGGTGGCGGTGAATGCCATGGCCCCCGCCGCCGACGGCGGTATCGTCACCCGGGTGGACGGCATGCCCTGGGGCTTGGTGGTGGATCGGGACGGACGCCGGTTTCAGGATGAAGGGGCGGAGATCACCCCGCGCCGGTATTCCTTCTGGGGCCGCCGGGTGGCCCGCCTGCCCGGTGCCAGGGCCCACCTGATCCTGGACGCGGCGGGACTGCGCCGGGCGCCACCCTCCATCTATCCCACCCACCGGGCGGATACCCTGGAGGCACTGGCCCGGACCCTGGCACTGAACCCGGCCATCCTGCGGGACACGGTGGATCGCTACCACGCGGCCCTGCGGCCCGATGGCCCGGAGGACGGCCACACCGAGGGCCTGGAACCGCCCAAGACCCGCCGCGCCCTGCCCCTGACCACCCCGCCCTTCCATGCCTGGACCATGGCCCCCGGCATCACCTTCACCTGCCACGGCCTCAAGGTGGACGCCCGGGCCCGGATCATGACGGCCGACGGCCGGCCCTGCGACGGTCTTCATGCGGCGGGGATGATCATGGCTCCCACGGTCCTGGGCACCGGCTACGTGGCCGGTGCCGCCCTGACCGTGGGCGCCGTGTTTGGCCGCATCGCCGGGGAGGAAGCCGCCCGCCGGGTCCTGACACCGCGCCCCGAGGGAGAAAAATGCCTGAACTGAGCCCCCCGGATTCCTCCACAACGCTCGCCGAGGCCCGGCGGGTGATGAACCTGTGCAACGTCTGCAGCTACTGCACCGGCTACTGCGCCGTGTTCCACGCCTCGGAACAGCGCCCGGACCTCACCCGGGACGACCTCCATTACCTGGCCAACCTGTGCCACAACTGCCGGGCCTGCTGGTATGCCTGCCAGTATGCCCCGCCCCACGAATTCGCCATCAACGTGCCCGCCACCCTGGCCCGGGTTCGCCACGACAGCTACCGCCGTTACGCCTGGCCCCGTGCCTTCGCCGCCCTGCTGGCCCGCAGCGGTCCGGCCACCCTCATGGTGAGCCTGGTCGCCACCCTGCTGATCCCCCTGCTCACGTTGATACTGGTGCCCTGGGACACCCTGTTTGCCGTGCACCGGGAGGCAGGGGCCTTCTACGCGGTGATCCCCTGGGGGGTAATGACCACGCTGGCCCTGATCACCCTGGGCACATCGATGCTGGCCCTGGGCATCGGGGTGGCCCGTTTCTGGCGGGACATCGGTCGGGGCGCACCGCCGGCCTCATCCTGGTGGCGGGCCCTGCCCCGGGCGGCGGCGGACCTGCTCACCCTGCGCAACCTGGACGGCGGGGGCGGCGGCTGCAATGACGTGGACGGGCGTTTTACCCAATGGCGACGGGGCTTTCACCATGCCCTGTTCTATGGTTTCCTGCTGTGCCTGGCCTCCACCACGGTGGCGGCCGGCTATCATCACTTCCTGGCCCTGGAAGCACCCTACCCCTTCTTCAGCCTGCCGGTGCTGCTGGGCACGGCGGGGGGTGTCGGCATGATGGCGGGAACGGCCGGGCTGGTGTGGGTGAAACGGCGGGGGGACCCGGCACCCACCGCAGCGGAAACCCTGCCGGCGGATTACGCCCTGCTGGGTCTGCTGTTCGCGGTGGCCGCCACCGGCCTGGTACTGCTGGCCCTGCGGGAGACCGCGGCCATGGGGCTGTTGCTGGCCCTGCACCTGGGCACGGTGCTGGGCTTCTTCCTGCTGGTGCCCTACAGCAAGTTCGTGCACGGGGCCTACCGGGGGGCGGCACTGCTGCGTCGAGCCATGGAGCAACACCATGGCCCTGGAACCGGAATCACGGCCAAGGAATGAGCATTCAGGTGCCGTTCGATACCTATGACGGCCGCCACACCTCATAGCCGCAGCTCCAGCAATGGTGCAGGGCTTCGCGCCCGGCCCCTTCAGCACGCTCCCGCACCCGCCCCTTGACCGCATACAGTCCCCGCAGGGTGCAGCGGGGGCATTTCAGGGCATCGCCTTCCTGCTCCAGGGTCTCGGGGTTTGCGTCGGCCTTGTCTTCGGTGACGACATCACCGGCCATGTCCGCCGACAGGCGGTTCAGGTCGTCCCCGAGGGCGACGATGAGTTCCGTGGCCCGGGGATTGCCGTCACCGACGGCGGCCTGCAGTTCATCCAGACGACGCTGCAGGGCGGAGAGGCGGTTGCGGATATCGCTCATGAGATCTCCTGGATGCGTTGGCTGGCACTGATTGTTGAACGGCGGCATGCCGTGGGCAAGCCTTTCCCGTCGAGGCTCACGCCTGACCGGAGGCCGACTCCACCGCCTGGGTCACCACCTGCCGCAGGGTGTGATGACAACGGACGATCTCGCCCAGGACCACAATGGCCGGCGCCTCCAGCCCCTCCCGACGGATGGTTTCCAGCAACTCGCCCTTGGTGGTGATCACCACCCGCTCCTCCAGGGTGGTGGCGGAGGCGACCACCGCCGCCGGGAGCGCGTCGGCCATCCCGCCCTGCCCCAGACCATCCAGGATGAAGGGCAGGTTGCGCAGGGACATGTACAGAATCACCGGCTGATTCAGACGCCCCACCAGGGTCCAGTCGATGCCGTCCGGCGTGGGCCGGGTGCCGGCACCATGGCCTGTGGCCAGGAACAGGGCCTGATTCACCCCCCGGCAGGTGGCCGGGATACCCACTGCGCTCAGCCCCGCCAGCCCCGAGGTCAGCCCCGGGATGACCCGATGGGGGATGCCCTGGGCCACCAGCTCGGCCACTTCCTCGCCGCCGCGACCGAAGATGAAGGGGTCACCGCCCTTGAGCCTCACCACCCGGAAGCCACGCCGGGCCTGATCCACCAGGGTGGCGGTGATGTCATCCTGATGGGTGGAGGGCCTGCCGCCGCGCTTGCCGGCAAAGATGCGCACCGCCTCCGGACGGGCCAGGGCAAGGGCGCGGGGATCGATGAGGGCGTCATGTACCAGAACGTCCGCCTGCAACAGGGCCGACAGGGCATGCAGGGTCAGCAGCCCGGGATCACCGGGACCGGCTCCGACGATCCACACCTCTCCCTGCCGCAGTCGGGGCATGCCGGGCAACAGGGTCCCCAGGGTGTCCAGAGCGGTCTCCGGGGACAAGGGGCGAGTGGGTGAGACTTCGTTCATCGGAATGCTCCGGGGCTGTCCGCTCACGACCCGTAACCGGGACGATAACGGCGGACATAGTCCGTGTTGTACAGGGCACTTTCGCGAAAATCCTCACTGCCCAGGGCCGGCCCCACCAGGATCAGGGCGGTACGCTCGATGGGATCGACCCGGTGCATGGCCACGATGCCGGACAGGGTGCCCCGCAGCACTGTCTGATCCGGCCAGCTGGCCCGGGCGACGATCGCCACCGGGCAGTCCTCGCCATAGTGGGGTACCAGGGCCGCCACCACGTCCTCCAGACGGTGGATGGCCAGATGAATGGCCAGGGTGGCGCCGGTGCGGGCGAAGTTTTCCAGGGTTTCGCCCGGCGGCATGGCAGAGGCGCGTCCGGACATGCGCGTGATCACCAGACTTTGGGCCACTTCCGGCACCGTCAGTTCCCGCCCCAGCACGGCGGCGGCGGCGGCAAAGGCAGGCACGCCGGGGGTGAGGGTGTAGGGAATGCCCCGTCGATCCAGACGGCGCATCTGCTCGGCCACGGCGCTGTAGACGGACAGATCGCCGGAGTGCAGGCGGGCCACATCCTCCCCGGCCTCGTGGGCACGGACGTATTCCGCCTCGATGGCATCCAGATCCATCGGCGCCGTGTCCACCAACCGGGCCCCGGGTGGGCAATGTTCCAGCAACTCCGCCGGCACAATGGAGCCGGCGTAGAGACACACGGGGCAACGGGCCAGCAGGCGCGCGCCCCGCAGGGTGATCAGATCCGCCGCGCCGGGGCCGGCGCCGATGAAGTGTACGGTCATCAATCAGTTCCTCTTTTCCACCGCCCATTGCACCACGGGCATGGCGGGACGGAAACCGTGCAGACTGCCAACGGGTTCCAGACGTTCCACCGACAGACGGCTCAGGGTGCCGCCGTAGCGCTGCCAGGCCCGCTGGATGACCTGCTCCGTCTCCAGCACCACCACGTTCGCCACCAGACGACCACCGGGGAGCAGGGCGGCCCAGCACTGGTCGATGACGGCCTCGTCGCGGGCGCCGCCGCCGATGAAGATCGCATCCGGCCGGGGCAATCCCTCCAGTACGGCGGGGGCACGACCGACCCGCACATCCAGCCGGGGGACGCCCAGGGCGGCGGCATTGCGGGCCGCGCGGGCGGCCCGCTCCGGGTGGCTGTCCACGGCAATGGCCCGGGTGCCGGGGTGGGTCAGCAGCCATTCGATGCCGATGGAACCGGAACCCGCCCCCACGTCCCAGAGCAGCGCGCCGGACCGGGGACGCAGACTGGACAGGGTAACGGCGCGGATCTCCCGCTTGGTGATCTGGCCGTCGTGTTCGAACCAGTCATCCGGCAGCCCCGGGGCCAGGGGAATGATGGGGGCATCCGCCTCCGCCAGTACCTCCAGTGCCAGCAGGTTCAGGGGCTGGACATCCTGGAGGTCGAAATCCCGTGCCCTGACATGACGCTGGCGTTCCCGTGGACCACCCAGGGCCTCCATCAGGGTCACGGCGGTCTCACCGAATCCCCAGCGGGTCAGGGCCTCGCAGATCTGCCCCGGCGAGTCCTGGTCGGCGGTCAGCACGAACAGGCGCGCACCCGGCTGCAGGGCCGGCCGCAGGGTCTCCAGGGGCCGGCCGGTGAGGGACACCACCGCGCATTCCTGCTGGGCCCAGCCCAGGCGGGCGGCGGCCAGCGACACGCTGGAGGGATGAGGCAGGCAGCACATCTCCCGCGCCGGCAGATGCCGCAGCAGGGTGGTGCCCACGCCGAAGAAAAAGGGATCACCGGAAGCCAGCACCACCACCGGCTGCCCCCGCCGGGCGAGGATCCGGGGCAGGGTGTCGGACAGGGGCGAGGCCCAGGGCAGCGCCTCTCCCCGGATCAGGGGCGCGGCCAGGGTCAGATGACGTGCTCCGCCGACCACCAGGACGGCGGCACCGATCAGGGCGCGGGCAGCGGGACTCAGGGCCTCGACGCCCTCCTCTCCCAGGCCTATGATGCTCAGCCAGGGACCCGGGGGGGCACCGGCCGGCTGACGGACGTGTTCAGCGGTCATTGCAATCTCTGCCCCGGCGACATCCCGCGCCCCACCCCACCGGCCAAGGGGCCGGGTCTGCCCATCCGTTCTGCCTGAAGCGAGCCATGACCCACACACCCCTGCGCATCCTGATCCTCGGCGGCACCGGAGAAGCCATGCAACTGGCCCGGGCCCTGGAAGGTGACGCACGCTTTGCCCCCACCTACTCGGTGGCCGGGCGCACGCAAAATCCCCGCCTGCCGGACCTGCCCTGCCGCAGTGGCGGTTTCGGGGGTCCCGACGGGCTGGCCGAGTACCTGGGCCGGGAGGCCATCGAGGTGCTGGTGGATGCCACCCACCCCTTCGCCGCCCGCATGTCCACCCATGCCGTCATGGCCGCGGAACGGACAGGCGTCGCCCTGATGGCCCTGCGGCGCCCGGCCTGGATACCCGGCCCGGAGGATCGCTGGCGGGGGGTTCCCGACATGGTCGCCGCAGCGCAGGCCCTGGGTACCCGGCCCCGACGGGTCTTTCTCACCATCGGGCAACTGGAACTGGCCACCTTTTGCGAGGCCCCCTGGCACCGTTACATCATCCGCAGCGTGGACCTGCCCTCGGTACGTCCGCCGGACTGCCTGTGCATCACGGAACGCGGCCCCTTCCGGCTGGAGGATGAACGACGGCTGCTGCAGCATCACCGCATCGACGCCCTGGTGACCAAGAACTCCGGCGGCGAGGCCACCCGCGCCAAGCTGGAGGCGGCACGGATGTGCGACGTGGAGGTGATCATGGTGGAGCGCCCGCGGGTGCCGCCGGCGCCCGCCGAAGTGCCGGACCCGAAGGCCGCCCTGGACTGGCTGGGCGCGCACTACGCCCGTTCCCGACCCACGCTGCGGGGCGTGTAGATCCAGGGATCCTGCCCGGAACGGGGGATCAGCCGGGTCTCGGCGTTGCCGACGATCACCAGGGTGCGCATGTCCGCCTGCTCCGGCCGGGCCAGGGCCAGGGTGGTCACCGCCACCGCCTCTTCCGGGCGGCTCACGGCCCGGGCAAAGATCACCGGCACATGACCCGGCAGATGACGACGCAGCAGGGTCAGGGCTTCACCCAGCTGCCAGGGACGCGCCCTGGAAATGGGATTGTAGAAAGCCATGGCAAAACCACCCCGGGCGGCGCACTCAAGGCGGTTCAGGATGACGCTCCAGGGTTTGAGGTTGTCCGACAGGGACATGACGCAGAAGTCATTGCCGAACGGCGCCCCCAGACGGGCACCGGCGGCCAGCACCGCGGACACCCCGGGATGCACGGTCACCTCCAGATCCCGCCAGCCGGGCTCGCCATGGTCCATGGCCTCGAACACCGCAGCCGCCATGCCGAACACGCCGCCGTCGCCGGACGAGACCACGGCCACCCGGGCGCCCTCCGCGGCCAGTTGCAGGGCCAGACGCGCCCGCATGATCTCCTCGCGGTTGTCGGAGGCATGGATCCGCTGACCACCCTCGGCGACCACCCGTTCCACATAGGGCACATACCCCACCAGGTCCGTGGCCTGGGCCAGGGCCAGGGTGGCCCGGGGACAGCGCAAATCCTCGGCGCCGGGACCCAGACCGATGACATCCACGCGACCGCTCATCGAACCCCCTGTCTGCCGGGTACCAGCACGATGGTGAAATAGGGCGCGGGCCGGTCTTCCGGCCAGTCGGCCAACCGCGCCACGTGCGCGCCGTCCATGGTGCCCCGCTCCACCAGAATGGCCCGTTCCAGCAGACCGGCCCGGATCAGGGCCGTGCGGATACGGGGCAGATTACGGCCCACCTTCATGAAGACGGCGGCATCGGTACGGCTCAGATGGGACACCATGGTGTCCTCCGGCAGGGTGCCCGGGATCACCGTGAGTACGTCGTCACCATGGGTGATCGGGGTGTCGGCCTGGGTCCAGCATCCGCTCATGCCGCTGATGCCGGGGACCACCTGGGCCGGGAAGCGGTGAGACAGGCGATCGTGCAGGTACATGTAGGAACCGTACAGGAAGGGATCACCCTCGCAGATCACCGCCACATCCTCTCCTGCGTCCAGATGGCGGGCCACCTGCGTCGCGGCCTGATCGTAGAAGAGCGCCATGTCCCGTGCATACAGGGGGTCATGAATGGAGACTTCGGTGGTGAAGGGGTACTCCAGGCGCAGGATCCGCTGCTCGGGAAGCAGGTGGGGGCCGGCAATCCCCAGGGCCTGCCCGGTGCGACCCTGCTTGGCAAAGGCGGCCACCACCGGCGCCGCCCGCAACAGGCGCAGGGCCTTGAGGGTGATGAGTTCCGGATCACCGGGCCCCAGACCGATGCCGAACAGGGTGCCTGGGCCGCTCATTCCTGTTCGCTCGCCAGGGCGTTAATGGCCGCCACGGTCATGGCACTGCCACCCAGACGACCATGGACGATCACGGATTCCAGACCCGGATAGGCAGCCAGGGCCTCCTTGGATTCCGCGGCGCCCACGAAACCCACCGCCATGCCGATCACCAGGGCTGGACGGGGCGCCCCCGCATCGATCAGTTCCAGCAGGTGGAACAGGGCGGTCGGGGCATTGCCGATGGCCACCACGGCACCGTCTAGCCGTTCCCCCCACAGATCCAGGGCGGCAGCGGAGCGAGTGTTGCCGATCCGCCGCGCCAGTTCGGGGACGCGGGGGTCGTCCAGGGTGCAGATGATCTCATTGTCCGCCGGCAGCCGGGCGCGGGTAATACCGTGGGCCACCATCTTGGCATCACAGAGGATGGGCTTCCCCGCCAGCAGGGCCGCCCTTCCCGCCCTGGCGGCATCGGGCGTGAAGACCACCTGAGGCGCCAGTTCCACCATGCCGCAGGCATGGATCATGCGCACCACCACCCGGGCCTCGTCGGCGCTGAAACCGTCCAGTCGGGCTTCGCCGCGGATGGTGGCGAAGGATTTACGATAGATGGCCGCGCCATCCTTGATGTAGTCGTAGGTCTGGGACATGGATCGAGTGTACTGCGTGACGGGCAATGCCGGGGCGGCCGGAGCGGGTGGGTAAGCTTAGCGGGTCGGGGTCCACGGAGCAATGCCCGGCTTGCCCGACACCGGCCTTTGGCCGTGCCGACTTGCTGGAGCCCGGGAAGAGAGTGCATCAGGGAAGCACGCAACATGGCCGACCGCACAGGCCGCGTGCGAAATTTTTCAGGAAGGGGGGTTGCAATACCCGAGGGTTTTAGTCCAATATTGGACCCATGCTCTCAAACGGAAGGTGGAGGAGCCTGACGGTTCTCCGAGTGATTGGCCTCTGCAAAAGTCACAATCACCCGTCGATCGAACCGGCAGGTACTCCTCCACCCGCACTGCTAGTGCAATACCGCTATTGCAAAGACCTTCTTAGTAGAAGGGTCTCCACATGAACACCAGGAAGTGAGCGGCGGCAGCCAGAACCATGAACACCGTGAAGGTGGTCTTGAACTGCTCGTGGAATTCCTTGGCTTGTTCTTCGGTCAGGCCGGAGATGCTGTTGTCATTCATGGTCTAGTCCTCTCTTACTCGGAAGCTTCAACGGCGCTGGCGTCGAAGGTCAGCGGGTTGTAGTTGTCATTGCTGTACACGAAAGCGTGGACGGCCAGAGCAACGACCAGAACAGCCATCAGAATGGGCATCAGCCAAGTGCCGGGGTTGACCACCAGCCACAGCTTCCAGTCGTCTCTGGGGTTGCTTGGCTTGCTCGCTCTGTATTCGCTCATTGATATTACCCTCTTGGTTTAAGTACAGACCCCTTCTGGGGATCCGGACGTTCTTGCAGACATCAGCTTCTGATGTAGCCCTGCAACGGACTCAAGACCTGGGCCGGATTCCTGGAAGAAATGGCCACAAGACCTGATTCCGAATTTCCGCTCAGACGATCCTGGCTACCTTCAGGGCCAACCCCCATGGCTGGGATCGCAGTTAGGGTGTAAGTCTAGGCTGACGCCGCTGGATGTCAAGGCGTCGATACAAGCGGAAGCCCTCCAAAGCACCAAGACTCACAAAAGCTTGACCCGGGTCAACGAGTGGGCGACCACGAAGGATGCGCCCTGAAGGATGGCGCATGCATGGACAATCCCCCATTGGGCGGTCATGATGAAACCCATCCTGACATGGACAGTGGACTGTCCAATCACGCACATGGAGGTCAAGCATGCCCATCACCGACTGGCCCGCATCCGAACGCCCCCGGGAAAAGCTCATCACCCGGGGCGCCGCCGCCCTGTCCGATGCCGAACTCCTGGCCATTTTCCTGAGAACCGGCGTGGCAGGATTCACCGCCGTGGATCTGGCCAGGGATCTTCTGCGCCGATTCGGCGGCCTGCGTCCATTGCTGCAGGCCGATCTTGCCGAGTTCTGCGCTGCCCGAGGCCTGGGACAGGCCAAATACGCCCAACTCCAGGCCGTGCTTGAGATGGGGCGTCGGCATTTGTCTGAAACCCTCAAGCGAGGGGATGCCATCACCAGCCCCGAACATACCCGGCACTATCTGAGAGCGCAGCTGCGGGACTACCCTTTCGAGGTCTTCGCATGCCTGTTTCTGGATAATCGCCACCGCGTCATCGCGTTTGAAGAGCTGTTCCGGGGCACCATAGACGGCGCCAGCGTACATCCCAGGGAGGTCGTGCGCCGTGCCCTGGCCCACAATGCGGCGGCAGTCATCCTGAGCCACAACCACCCCTCGGGAATCGCCGAACCCTCCCGTGCGGATGAACTCATCACCCGGCGCCTCCAGGAGGCCCTGGGATTGATTGACGTCAGGGTGCTGGATCACATCATCGTAGGGGATGAGCTTGTATCACTGGCGGAACGGGGGGTGCTCTGAAACTGCCAGCTCACATTCCCCAGGCATGAAATCAGTAATCGAGTCAGCGTGTCCAGGGCCAGGGCAACGACACCGGCACCTGAATTGAAGCCTGCCAGCCAAACATGATTTCCCTTCTCCTTTCAGGGTCTTGTTGGTTCTGGAAAGGTTTAAGATAGGCCCGCCTTCAGGCCAGTCAAGGAACAGGATCGTGTCGGAACATGAAACCGAACTGAGCAACCGCCCCACCAGCCGCAACCTGCGGGTGCTGGGACGTCTGCTGGGCTTTGCCAGACCCCACACGGGCCGCATCATTGCCGCGGCGGCGGCTCTGGTGGCAGGGTCCGGGGCCGTGCTGGCTTTCGGGGCCGTGCTGCGCCTGGTGATCGACCAGGGCCTGACCGCCGGCGATGCCGCCGCCCTGAACCAGGCCCTGATGCTCCTGCTGGGAGTGGTGCTGCTCATGGCCACGGCCGTTTCCTTGCGCATGTACCTGGTGACCTGGATCGGGGAAAGGGTGGTGGCGGACCTGCGCCGGGCAGTATTCGACAAGGTGCTGCGCCTGGACCCGGCCTTCTTCGAGATGACCCGCACCGGGGAAGTGATCTCCCGCCTGACCACGGACACCTCCCTGGTACAGGTGGTGGTTGGCTCCACCCTGGCCATCGCGGTACGCAACCTGCTCCTGTTTTGCGGCGGCATGGCCATGCTGTTCATCACCAGCCCCAAACTGACCCTGGGCGTGCTGCTGGGCGTGCCGCTGATCACCGTGCCTGTCTGGATCCTGGGCCGCCATGTCCGCCGCCTTTCCCGTCAGTCCCAGGACCGGGTGGCCGACATCGGTGCCTACATTGACGAAACCCTCTACGGCATTCGCACCGTCCAGGCCTTCTGCCATGAAGCGGTGGACATGATGCGGTACGGACGCCAGGTGGAACAGGCCTTCGACACCGCCATCCGGCGCACCCGCTTCAGCGCCCTGCTCAGCGGCATGGTGATGCTGCTGGTGTTCTCCAGCATCAGCCTGGTGCTGTGGGTGGGTGGGCACGACGTGCTGGCCGGACGCATGAGCAACGGGCAACTGGCGGCCTTCGTGTTCTATGCAGTGCTGGTGGCCGGTGCCGTGGGCGCGATCAGCGAAGTCATCGGCGAGCTGTTCCGGGCCGCCGGGGCGGCAGAGCGGCTGATCGAACTGCTGGATACGGAACCCGCCATCACCCCGCCCGACCGGCCACGGGCCCTGCCGGCCCCGCCCGTGGGCCGGGTGCAGCTGGAACAGGTGGTGTTCCGCTACCCTTCCCGCCCTGAACCACCGGCACTGGACGGGATTACCCTGACCCTGGAGCCTGGCGAGAAGGTCGCCCTGGTGGGGCCCTCGGGAGCCGGCAAGTCCACCGTCCTGCAACTGCTGCTGCGCTTCTATGACCCCGAGTCCGGCAGCATCCGTTTTGACGGGGTGGACATCCGGGAAACCGATCCGGGCCAGTTGCGAAAGCGCATGGCCCTGGTACCCCAGGACGCCATCATCTTCGGCGCCGATGCCTGGGAAAACATCGCCTTCGGCATGGATGGGGTGAGCCGGGAACAGATCCGACAGGCGGCGGACGCGGCCCATGCCAGCGAATTCCTGGACCGCCTGCCGGAGGGCTTTTCCAGTCACCTGGGAGAACGGGGGGTGCGCCTGTCCGGCGGCCAGCGCCAGCGCATCGCCATCGCCCGCGCCATCCTGCGGGATCCGGCCCTGCTGCTGCTGGACGAGGCCACCAGCGCCCTGGACGCGGAGAGCGAGCGCCTGGTCCAGGAGGCGCTGGAACACCTGATGGAAGGACGCACCACCCTGATCATCGCCCACCGCCTGGCCACGGTTCGCAAGGCGGACCGGATCGTGGTCATGGACCAGGGCCGGATTGCCGCCGTGGGTACCCACGACGAGCTGGTGGCCCAGGGAGGACTCTACGCTCGGCTGGCGGCCCTGCAGTTCAGGGAAGGGCAGGAAGGACTGGCGGAGCCAGGCCACCGCACCGGCACCGGCGGCTGAACCCCGTTGCCGGTACCGGCTCCCCCTTTTAGCCCCGGATCAGCAACACATCCGCGTCCTGCACCTGGTGTACCACCCGGCGAGCCACGCCGCCCAGCAGGGCATCCTGGAGACGGTTGCGGCCATGGGTGCCCATCACCACCAGCTCGGCCTTGAATTCCTGCACGGCGCGCTCCAGCACATCGGGCGCATAACCCAGGCGCAACTCGGCGGAGAGCCGCTCCGCCGGCAGGCCGCAACCGGACAGAAAATCATTCAGTTCCTGTTCCTGCTCAGCGCGCACTTCCTGCTTGATCCGGGCCACCTCACTGGCCACCACCCGGTTGCGCAGCACTTCATCCAGGGAATCCATGTTGTACGCATGCACCGCGCGCAGGGTTTCCTCGGGTGAGAGTGCCGAGGCCAGGCGAAGGGCGCTGCGGGTCCGCTCGGAATAATCCACCGGTACCACGATATGGCGGTAAGGTCCCTGCACCGGCTTCTTCACCACCAGGATGGGGCGATCGGCATGGTGGACCAGGTTCTGGGTGGTGGTGCCCAGCAGAATCTCCTTGAAACTGCGCTGGCCGTGGGAGCCCACCACGATCAGGTCGGCCTCGAACTCCCGGGCCTCCGCCAGGATCTGCTTGTGGCCCTGGCCCCGCACGCAGCGGATGTCCATGCTCAGGTCGTCAGTGGCGCCCAGTGCCATCATGCGCTCCGCCATGGCCTGCTCGGTGGCTTCCACCAGGTCCGCCATGAGGGCGTCTGCGTCACCCCGCAACCGCTTGAGGACGGCCTCATCCAGGGCCGGGGCAGGAATCACATTAACCACCCGCAGTTGGGCTCCTTCCGAGGCGGCCAACTGCAAGGCACGTCGACCGGCGTTGTCGGCGCCGGCGGAAAGGTCGGTGGCAAACAGGATCTTGCTCAGCTTCATGGCATCTCTCTCGTACAGGACGTGACTCTTTGCTGTCTCGGCGCGCCAGTCCACCCGACATGGCACCCATGGCACTGATTGTCGCACAGTTGCCGCCGGTGTCACGTGATCGGTGTGCAGGTGTGCGCAGGTGAATGCTGATTGACAGGGTGAATCCGCCGCCACGGCATGGGGTAATCGCCGGGAATTGCCTTTTGCCAATCAGGAATGGAAAGCGCTTGAAGTACAATGGCCGGGACAGCCCCATCGTCCCTTCCAGCGGGCTTGCGCCTGCGTCAGGAGCCTTCCTTGCGTATCAGTCACCTTCTTATCGTGCAGTATTGCGCGATCCTGGTCTTTTCATCCCTGTATGCCCCCCAGCCGCTGCTGCCCGTGCTGGCAGAAGCCTTTGCCGTCAGTGAGGCCAGGGCCTCGCTGCTGATCACAGTGGCCCTGCTGCCCCTGGCCATCGCTCCGGTGGCCTATGGATTCCTGCTGCAGAGGCTGTCGGCCAGGCGCCTGCTGATCGGCGCCACCTGGCTGCTGGCCGTCACCCAGGTGGCGGTGTATCTGGTCACCAGCTTTGAACTGCTGCTGGCCCTGCGCCTGGCCCAGGGATTGATCATCCCCGCCATGCTCACTTCCCTGATGACCTATCTGGCCGCCAGCGCCCCGCCGGGGCAGATCGCCCGGGTGATGGCCATCTACATTGCCGCCAGCGTGCTGGGGGGCTTCCTGGGGCGCATGATCTCAGGGCTGATCTCCACCCAGTTCGGCTGGCGCTGGTCATTCCTGTTCCTGGCCGTGGCCATCGCCCTGTGCGCCCTGCTGCTGCAGCGCCTGAAAGCCGACCCACCGGTGAGCTTCCAGCGTCTGGACCCGCGGACCATCCTGCAGGTGCTGCGGCAACCCAGCTTCCTGCGCCTGTACATGGTGGTGTTCTGCGCCTTCGGTGCCTTTGCCTCGCTGCTCAACTTCCTGCCCTTCCGCCTGGTGGAACTGGGCACCGGACTGAGTGAGACCGGCATCGCCTTCATGTATGCAGGCTACCTGATGGGGGTGGTCACCTCCCTGCTCTCCCTGCGCATCGCCGACCATATCGGCGGCGCGGTGAACACCATGCTGCTGGGCAGCGCGATATTCCTGGCAGCCCTGCTGTTCTTCACGGGCTCACAGGTATGGGTGATGTTCATGGGCATGTTCGTGCTCTGCGCCGGCATGTTCCTGATCCATTCCCTGGCACCGGGGGTGCTCAATCAGGCCGGCGGCGAACAGCGGGGGGTGGTCAACGGACTGTATATTGCCTTTTACTATGCGGGCGGTACCACCGGGTCATTCCTGCCGGGATTCCTGTATCACGGCCTGGGCTGGCATGTGTATCTGGGCGCCCTGGCCATGATCCTCTGCTTCGGCGGGTGGCTGCTCTGGACCTTGCGACGCAGCGGCCTTTGACCCGGCCAGACAACCGGAATACGCCTGGAGGCGCGAGGAGGATAGATGAGCCAAGACACTACCAAGCCGTCCCGCAAGGGCCTGCCCCGCTGGGCCAGACTTCTGATCACGCCCCTGATCCTGCTGACGGCGGCCGCCCTGATCTGGAGCCAGCTGCCCAAGGGCGCCTACCCCACGGACCTGAGCCGGATCGGCGACGGGCGCCCTGCCCTGGTGCTCACCTACGACGCTTCCTTCCTGGCAGGCATGCGGGTGATGGGCTACATGGACGAGCTCCGCGATGACTACATGCCGCGGGTCCACTTCCTGGTGGCCAATGTGGGCACCCCGGACGGACGCAGTCTGGCGAACCGACACGGGGTTCGGGACGGCGCCGTGCTGCTGTTTTCAGCCCAGGGGACACTGGTGGAACAATTGCCGGCACCGGCCGGCGCGGAGGAACTGCGTCAGGCCCTGGATCGGGTCCTGATGGCGACCCGGTAGGCACCCGGGCGCAGGGGGCGGGCAAGGGGGCAGGGATGCCCCCACGAACCGGATCAATGCTTGTAGCGGTAGCTGATACGGCCCTTGGTCAGGTCGTAGGGAGACATCTCCAGCTTGACCTTGTCGCCGCTGACCACGCGGATACGGTAGCGGCGCATCTTGCCGGAGGCGTAGGCCTGCACCTGAACGCCGTTCTCCAGTTCCACGCGAAAACGCTGATCGGGCATCACGTCGGTGACGGTGCCTTCCATCTCAATGAGATCTTCCTTATTGGACATGGGGTACCTCTCTTTCCGTCAGGCAGGACACATGAGGGGACTGCGGGTCTGTCCGGCCTGAGTGAGTGTCGGCCTGGCCCTGTGGGCCTGTGCCATGGGGTCGTGCGTCTGCCGATGCAGCGCAGATAAGGTGGGGCAAGGCGGTCTTGATGCCGCTTGACAGGGTCCTGACGCCGGTCGTCATGCCCAGGACCGCTGCAGTATACACGAATCAGGATTCATTTTCAGGGACTTACGCGCACGCCCCGGGAAGGGGCTGAAACGGGACTGCCACAATGAAATTAAGCGATGGCTAATATTGCCCGTTTCCCTTAAAGTGTGCGGCATTCAAGGGGCGCCGGAGTCCGGCTTCGGGCGTCGCCGGATCAACTGCTCACGGGGGCATCCGATGGAATCACAACCGAGACTGCCGCACTTCCCTGTCGCCTGGTTCGCCATGATCATGGGCCTGCTGGGCTTCGCCATCGTCTGGGACCGGGCCGATGCCCTGCTGGCCGTCCCCCCGGTCATCGGTGATGCCCTGAGGGGCTTCGCCGTGGTGGCCCTGCTGGGGGTGGCGGCACTCTATCTGACCAAGCTGGTCCGCCACCGGGAGGCCGTGGTCAAGGAACTCAACCACCCCGTCAAGCGCAACTTCTTCGCCACCATCTCCATCAGCCTGGTCCTGCTGTCCATCGCCTTCCTGGAGGATGCCCCCGGCCTGTCGCTGGTGCTCTGGTCCGTGGGCGCGGCCCTGCACCTGCTGTTCACCCTGTACGTGATGTCAGTGTGGATCAATCACACCAGTTTCCAGATCCAGCACATGAATCCGGCCTGGTTCATCCCCGTGGTGGGTAACATCCTGGTGCCCATCGCCGGGGTACACCATGCCAGTCCGGAAATCTCCTGGCTGTTCTTCAGCATCGGCCTGGTGTTCTGGATCGTGTTGCTGACCATCGTGTTCTACCGGATCATTTTCCATGATCCACTGCCGGAAAGGCTGGTGCCCACCCTGTTCATCCTGGTGGCGCCGCCGGCCGTGGGCTTCATTTCCTATGTCAGCCTGACCGACAGCCTGGACCCCTTTGCCCGGGTGCTGTTCTACACCGGCCTGTTCCTGACCCTGCTGCTGTTCTCCCTGGTGGGCCGCTTCGGACGGCTGAAGTTCTTCATCTCCTGGTGGGCCTATTCATTCCCCATGGCAGCCATGACCCTGGCGGCCATCAAGATGCACGGCCTGACCGGTGATCCCTTCCATTACGTGATCGGCGTGGTCATGATCGGCGTGCTCACCTTCATCATCGGCGCCCTGCTGATCCGCACGGGCATCGCGATCAGACGCCGGGAGATCTGCGTCGAGGAATGATCCGGCACCTCATTCCGGCGGCCCTGTCCGCGGGGTATCGGCCATCTCGATCCTGATGGCCTTGCCCTGCAGCAGGGCCTCGGAGACCTTTTTGCGGGCAGAGTCCAGCATGCGGGAAAACGTGCTGCGGGACACCCCCATACTGTCCGCCGCATCCGCCTGATAGCGGCCTTCCAGGTCCGCCAGACGCAGGGCTTCCACTTCCTCCAGTGCCAGCACGACCTCCTCCAGATCCCGCAGCGGGATGCCGGCCGGCTTGAAGTAGGTACAGTCGGGACGACAGGTGATCCGGCGTGGACCTCGTGGCCTTGGCATGGGCTGCTCCGTGATGGGTGCTTGTATCTATTATGGTCATATGCGCATAATTAGCCACGATTCATGACGGAGAAGCCAACATGCGCATTGCCGTGACAAGTCAGAATTTTCGCACCATCACCGGTCATGCGGGCAAGTGCCGGCGCTTTCTGGTCTTCGGACCGGGCGCGGCGGATGCCCCGGAGGAATTGCAACGCCTGGATCTGCCCATGGAGATGGCCCTGCACGAACACCGGGGACAATCGCATCCGCTCTTCGAGTTGGGGCTCACGGATCTGGTCACCCAGGGGGCCGGCCCCGGCTTCATGCGGCGCCTGGCGGCTCAGGGTATTCGGGTACATGTGACCAGCGCCACGGACCCGACCTCCGCGGTGCGCAGTCTGCTGGCAGGAGAGCCCCTGCCGCAACCACTGGAGGGGGCCTGTCGGCATTGAAGCGCCCACCGGGCTGCACCGGGACAAAACCAATCCGGCATATCACTGTCTGCTGATATGCCCTCACTGAAGGAACGCCATCAGCATGTCCAACAAGCGCCCCACCCGCGGTACCGCCGTCCCCAGTTCACGCCTGAGTCGTCTGTGGCACCTGGGCATGGCTTCCGGTTCCCTGGCCGCGGGCATCGGTGTGAAAGGACTGATGGAACTGGGTCGCCGTGGCCAGGAGAGCACCCCGGCCCGAATCGCCCTCTCCGGCCCCCATGCCCAACGTTTCACTCGGCGCCTGGCCCGGATGCGCGGCGCAGTCATGAAAATGGGACAGCTCATGTCCATGGACGGAACCGATATCTTCACACCCGAGGCCGCGGAGATCATGAGTGTCCTGCGCCAGAGCGCCGAACCCATGCCACTGGGCCAGCTGGGCGGCGTGCTCAATCGGGAATACGGCAAGGGCTGGGAGACTCGCTTTGCGCGCATGCATTTCACCCCCATCGCCGCGGCTTCCATCGGTCAGGTCCATCGCGCGGAAACCCGGGATGGACGCCAGCTGGCCCTCAAGGTCCAGTTCCCCGGTGTGCGCGACAGCATCGACAGCGACATCAGCAACCTTTCCTTCCTGCTGCGCAATTTCCCCCTCATGCCCAGCGGGATTGACCCGGCCCCCCTGCTGGAAGAAGCCCGCCTGCAACTACATCGGGAAACGGATTATGCCGCTGAAGCGGATGCCATGGAGGCCTATGCAGACCGGGTAGGTGATGATCCCGATCTCTTCGTCCCCCGCCCCCACCGGGATCTCACCACCGAATGCGTACTGGCCATGGACTTTGCCGAGGGCGAGCCTGTGGACCGGGTCATGCAGGGTGACTATACCCGTGCAGACCGGGACCGCATCGCCGGCCTGCTGGCGATGCTGAGCTTCCGGGAACTGTTCGAGTTCGGCCTGGTACAGACCGACCCCAATTTCAGCAACTATCTCTATGATGGCCGTACCCGACGCGTGACACTACTGGACTTTGGTGCCGCCCAGGCAGTGGCCCCGCAGTGGGTGAATACCTATCGACGCATGGCGCGAGCGGCGCTGGAAGATGACCGGGATACCCTGCACGATGCATGCGCCACCATGGGCTACATCGGCGACGACACCCCAGCCGGGGATGTGGAAGAAATGATCCGGCTGCTGCTCATGTCCGCCGAGCCCATCCGCCACCCAGGGCCTTATGATTTTGGTGCCTCGGACCTGTTCGAGCGGGTCTATCACCGCGGCCGCGAACTGTTCCTGGACGACCGCTTCCGCAATACACCAGTCCCCGGCACCCTGTTCCTGCACCGCAAGTTCATGGGTACCTTCATGCTGTGCAGGAAGCTGCGGGCGCGGGTGGATATCGGCCGAATGCTGGCAGATCACCTCTGATCCCGAGGCTGCTCACGACGCGTCATCTTGATGTGATACATGGCCTCGTCAGCCCGATTGAGGAAATCCTGGGGCTTGTCCGTGTGCCTGAATACCGCCACGCCGACGCTGCAACCCACATTCACCATGTGCCCCTTGGCCTCGATAGGCAGGGAAATCTGCTCTTCGGCGCGCAGGACCAGCTTGCCCGGATCGGCATTTCTGCCGCCATTCTCCGAAAGCAGCAGGGCAAACTCGTCCCCACCCAGACGGGCCGCGATATCATCACCACGCACCAGGTTGCGCAGGCGCTCCGCCACCACCTGCAGCACGATATCACCCGCCTCATGTCCCAGCCGGTCATTGATGGGCTTGAATCCGTCCAGATCCAGATAAAGCAGCGTCAGGTGACCACCTCCACGCCGGTGCTTTTCCATCCTTCGTCCGAGTTTTTCCATGAAACGCCGCCGATTCACCAGCCCGGTCAGGGCATCCGTATTGGCAAGGTCCGCCAAGGTCTGCTGTGAGCGGCGCCGGGCTTCCACCTCCCGGCTCAGATCCCGGGTGCGGCGGGTGATGATGCCGGCGGCCAGATTGAAGGATCTGGCCAGTTCAGTGAATTCCCCCCAGAACGGCTCCTTGACGAAGACATTGCTCTGGTGATCGCGCAAGGCCCGGGTGGCCTGGGTCAGCAGACTCACCGGCCTGAAGATCATGCGCGTGAATACCAGCGCCATGATCAGGCAAAGCAGCAGGACGAACAGCACCATCACCAGGAGAAACTGTGCCTGCTCCCGGAGCGCGGCCTTCAAAACCTGAAGCGATACATAAACCACCACATCCCCCAGACCGTGATTCAGGGGCATCACCACCAGCAGATGGTCACAGACACGGGCTGGTCCACCAGCGGTGGATGGAACCTCAAGGAGGGCGTCACAGATACCGGGGTTCCAGTGGGAATCCCCGCCGAGATAACGTTCACCATCCGGATCGCCGCGCAGCACCAGCAGGGTTTTTCCGCCCAGATCCTCGTAGGGGAAATCTTCCACCACGGCCAGCAGGTCATCCATCATTACCAACAGGTGCAAGCTGCCGATGTGCCTGCCATCAAGAACCAGAGGCCCACTGATCCAGAGCCCGGGATGATCACCGTTTTCCGGCCAGCGAATCTCAAGACTGACCTCCGGATGCCGCAGGAAAGGCGGCTGCATGCCGGACTTACCCAGACGCTCGTCATGGTAGACGCCCGTCACAGGGCTCCCCTCCATGTCACGAATCCAGATTCCGCCCAGATTCTCCACAGGCTCCAGGGCGTCCCGCAGGATTCGCTCAATGAGTCCGCGGTGGACGGCCTCTCCGGTTCGCAGATAGGCCTGCAGGCTCAGGCGCATCTGGGTCCGACTGGCCACCAGCTCCAGATGATCGATCATGCGCCGGAACTCCAGGTTCAAGCGCCGCTGCTGAACCTGGGCGATCCTTTCCAGCCCGGCTTCGGCAATGGACAAAGTGAGGGCACGGGTATGGTGATACTGGACCAGAAACAGCAACCCCTGAGGAATCAGGGCCACCAGCAGGAACGCCATGAGCAAGCGGGGGCGCAATCCCAGGCTGCGCCACACACGACGTGCCCCGGCACCGGACGTTGCAGCAGGCTCTACATGCTGCCCGCTGCCATCGCCCCGATCGGCAGGCCCCATATCAGCTCCTTCAGGACAGGATTCCATCGACGATGACATCACAATAGCGCCGTCAGACACCATTGCAAACAACCACCGTGAACCAATAAAACCCCAGCCTGCCAAAACGGTGAGGCCCTCACGGAGTATTCGGTGATGATCAGGACAAGACACTCCCATGAACGCGGCCACGCCGATCACGGCTGGCTGCAGTCCCGCCACTCCTTCTCCTTTGCGGATTACTATGACCCCACCTGGATGGGCTGGGGCAATCTGCGCGTCATCAACGAGGACCATATCGGCCCGGGGGGCGGTTTTGATACCCACGGCCATCGCGACATGGAGATCATCACCTACGTGATCAGCGGCGAACTGGCCCACCGGGACAGCCTGGGCAACGGCACCAACATTCCCCCGGGTGATGTGCAACGCATGAGCGCCGGCAGCGGCATCCGTCACAGCGAATTCAATCATGCCCCGGACCAGACCACACACCTGCTGCAGATCTGGATACTCCCCGACCGGAAGGGCATCCCGCCCAGCTATGAGCAGAAACACTTTGCTGACGAAGAAAAGCGTGGACGGCTATGCCTGCTGGCCTCGCCGGATGGCGCCCAGGGGGCCGTGACCATCCATGCGGATGCCCGTCTGCTGGCCGGCCTGTTCGACGGCGCCGAACAGGCCTCGCTGGATCTGGATCCGCAACGCCGATACTACGTTCATCTGGTCAGGGGATCGCTCACCGCCAACGGCCATACCCTTGCAGGTGGCGATGCCCTGCTGCTGACCGGAGAGACCCGGCTTGCACTGAGCGACGGCGACGGGGCCGAAGTGCTGGTATTCGATCTGACTGCCTGACAGGACGCCATCGTGAGCAATCGATATGGCGGCAGCTATACTCACACTCTCGACATGGGTTTTTCCGGAGAGCACCCAGGCCATGGTCAAGGCCCAGACACGCACACTGATAAGGCGCCCGCTGGAGCAGGTCTTTCGTTTCGTCGTCGAAGACTTCGTCACCAACTACCCACGCTGGTCCCCAGAGGTGAAAAGCCTGCGGGTGCTCACCCACGGCCCCATTCAGGTGGGCTGGACCGGGTGTCAGGTGCGGGTGGACCAGGGACGGCGCACGGAGTCCGACTTCAGGGTGGTTGCACTGGAGCCGGGCCGGCAGGTCACCTTTCGCGGAATGAAGGACCCCTACCGCATCGATTACCGGTTCGAACCCCTGGATCAACACACCGAATTGCACTTCAGTTTCGAACTGGGGAAACTGAGCCTGCCCCTGCGCCCGTTTGAAAAGCTCATCCGCCTGGCGGTACAGGAAGGTACCGAACGCACGGTACGCAACCTCAAGGGACTGGCCGAGGCGGAGATCGAACCACCGCCCCCCTCTCCTGCCGCGGCCTGAAAGCCACCCTGTTCAACCCTCGGAGCCATCAACCCCATGGACTTCATACCCGAAAAAGATGCCTCCGGCCTGATCCCTTCCGTACTCGCCCAGATCCTGGATACCTGCGTCAACGGCGTGACTCTTTCGGACCCTGATCTGCCGGACAACCCCATTGTCTATGCCAACGCGGTTTTCGAGCACATGACCGGCTATTCCCGCGCGGAAATCATCGGTCACAACTGCCGCTTTCTGCAGGGAGAGGACCGGGAACAGCCGGCCATCGAGGAAATCCGCAAGGCCTTGGTGGAAAAACGGGAGGTGGAAGTCACCCTGCGCAATTACCGCAAGGACGGCGCCCTGTTCCATAACCGCCTGAGCATCCGACCCCTGTTCGATGCCTCCGGCAGACTGATCTACTTCCTGGGCGTGCAGTACGACGTCACCGACCTGGTGAATGCCCAGACCGAAGTGGCCCGGCTGGAGGCACTGCTCCGGCAGTCCCGTTGAACGCGGCGAGCCGGTCTGGCTGGAGGCCTGGGCCATTCCAGGCCTTTCTCCCCCAAGGGGAGAAAGGAGTGTCCGTGACCAAACCCGGGTTCATGCGGCATTCCCGCTTCGTACGGTTTCCCCCGATTCATGCGTCATTCCCGCGCACGCGGGAATCCAGGCACTGACCGAGAATCCTCGACTCCCGCTTTCGCGGGAGTGACGGCACGGGACAGGTGCTTGAGTCGCCGCCGAAGCTGTGGACAAGACTGTGGATGTCATGTCGATACCCCGCTCACCTTCGAGCAGAGACACCTTGCCAAGAAACAAAACAAAAAACATAGCGCATTGATTTAAAAACACTAAACCACTTGCCACTCGAAGATTTCCGGCGGCGGGAAAGACGATCCCGAGCCACGGCCAACCATGGCACACCTGTGCATAACTGCCCCTGAAATAACAGGCGCGGACGAATCTCAGGTGATGGCAGGAATGCTGACAACCTGGTTTCTTCCCTGATGCTTGGCCTGGTACAGAGCCGAATCCGCACGCCGCAGCAGGTCATCGGGATGCTGATCAGAAGCCTGACACTGTGTCAGGCCGAAGCTGGCCGTGACACCAAACGGGACATCCCGCGCATCGGTCAATCGGATGGCCGCCACGTCGGCCCGGATCTCTTCCGCCACCCAGAAGGCCTGATCCAACAGAGTATCCGGCAGAAAGATCACGAACTCCTCCCCACCCAGGCGGGCGGGGACATCCGTGCGGCGTAAACGCGCCGTCAGGATGCCTGCAAATGCCACCAGAACCTCATCGCCCTTGGCATGACCGTACTGGTCATTGATGGCCTTGAACTCATCCAGGTCCACCATGATCAGGCAGAACGGGGAGGCCGTCCTGCCAACCCGATCCAGCTCCCGGGACACCACGTCGAAAAAATAGCGGCGGTTGAACAGACCGGTCAGGGCATCACGGATGCTCATTTCCCGCAACTCATGTTCCAGTTGCTTCTGGCGGGTAATATCCATGACCAGGCCATGCCATAGAGTTCCCCCTTCAGGGGTGCGCTCCGGGGCGGACTGTCCATGCAGCCAGCGAATACTCCCACTCACGCAGACGCGGTAATCTAGACTCCAGAACGTCTGCGTGCGCTCCGATTCTTCGACGCTTTGCATCACCCGTTCAACATCATCGGGATGAAAGACCTCCAACAGCCTGTCCAGGCCATTCTCCACGTCCCCGGGATCGACACCAAAAAGATCACGCATCTGATGGCTGGCGTAGGGTATGCGGTAACTCCCATCGGCGCGGCGCTCAAACTGGAAGATCATGCCCGGGGCCGCATCGGCGATCTTGCGCAGTGTTTCTTCCACCTTCTGCTGGCGCGAGATATCCAGCGCGGCACCAGCGATATGCATCAGCCGTCCCTCCTTGAAGATCTTGCGGCAAGTATCCTCGACCCAGATGTAACTGCCCTCGTGGGTCATGATCCGGTAGCGGCGGTTAAGATCCCGGGTTGAGTCGCCGTGTAGCCAGGCCTCGAATTCCGCCAGGGTCGGCGCCACGTCATCGGGATGTACGAGATGAAACCACCCCCCCGAGGCGGTGAGTTTCTCGTCATCAATGCGCAGGAACGGGCGCAAGTTGGGTGAAATGTATTCGATGCGATAGGGGGGGACGGCTTCGGTGTAATAGACCACGGCCGGAGACAGCCTGAGTATCTCGTCCAGCATCGCGGGGAGGCCGGAAGAATTCGTCGGCTTGCTGTCTTCGGCGTCGGACGAGGCGTTCACCGGGGTTACCAAAAGAGATCCACCTGAGAGGGAACCACGGATCTACCTTAGCAGATTTACCGGAATTGCAAGGCGTATCCTGCCCCCCTCCGGCTCCGCCCCTTGCCGGCCAAGGGCAGGATCAAACCACTTGGCCGGCCTCTCAGGCCCGGCGCAGCCAGGCCAGCAGCAGCATTCCCAGACCGGCAATGCCGGCCAGCCAGGCCGGCCATGGCGCTCCAGTCATCACCGGTGCCGGTGCCAGGGTCAGGAGCAGGACACCGGAGATCAGCAGACTACCTCCGGCCACCGCCAGGATGGTGGCCCGGTTGCCCTCCCGGACCTCGGCCCGCAGGGCCTGGAACTGGGCCTTGTCCATGCCTCGCACCCCCACGCCGCGGGCCTGAAGCCGCAGGGCCTCGTGGATCAGACCCGGCATGTCCGGGGCCTTTTCCAGGATCAGGGGCAGATTGCGCCGGAAGCCCTTGACCAGGGCCCGCACCCCCACCTGCTCGTCCATCCAGCGCTGGATGAAGGGACGGGCGGTCTGCCACAGATCCAGCTCCGGGTAGAGATCCCGCCCCATGCCTTCGATGTTCAGCAGGGTCTTTTCCAGCAACACCAGCTGGGGCTGGACCTCCATGTTGAATCGCCGGGCGGTCTGGAACAGGCGCACCAGCACGTAACCGAAGGAGATGTCCTTGAGGGGCTTTTCGAAAATGGGCTCGCACACGGTGCGGATGGCCGCCTCCAGCTCCGTGATCCGCACATCCGGCGGCACCCAGCCGGACTCCACGTGCAGCTCCGCCACCCGGGCATAGTCCCGGTTGAAGAAGGCATAGAAATTTTCCGCCAGATAGCGCTGGTCCGCCGGCGAGAGGGTGCCGACGATGCCGAAATCCACCGCCAGATAGCTGGGGTCCGCCGGATCGGAGACATCAATGAAGATGTTGCCCGGGTGCATGTCCGCATGGAAGAAGTTGTGGCGGAACACCTGGGTGAAGAAGATCTCCACCCCCCGCTCCGCCAGCAGCTTCAGGTCCACCCCCAGGGCCTTGAGGGTAGCCACGTCGGACACCGGTACCCCCTGGATGCGCTCCATCACCATCACGTCCTTGCGGCAGTAATCCCAGAACACCTCGGGCATGTAGAGGACGTTGGAGTTCTCGAAGTTGCGGCGGATCTGGGAGGCATTGGCGGCCTCCCGCAGCAGGTCCAGCTCGTCCAGGATGGTCTGTTCGTACTCGGCCACCACCTCCACCGGTCGCAGCCGCTTGCCCTCGGGCCAGTAGCGCTCGGTCAGCTCGGCGATGACGTACATGAGCTCCACGTCCCGGCGGATGGCCTTCTCGATATTGGGTCGCACCACCTTGACCACCACACGGCGACCGTCATGCATGACCGCCCCATGGACCTGGGCGATGGAGGCGGAAGCCATCGGAGTCTCCTCGAAGGAGGCAAACAGGCTCTCGATGGGACGCCCCAGGGATTTCTCGATGATGGCCCGGGCCTGCTCGTTGGGGAACGGCGGCACCCGGTCCTGGAGTTTGGCCAGTTCCACCGCGATATCCTCGGGCAGCAGGTCCCGCCGGGTGGAAATCATCTGGCCGAACTTGATGAAGATGGGGCCGAGATCTTCCAGGGCCCGGCGAATCCGTTCGCCCCGTCCATAGGGCACGGTACGGAACCAGTTCCACGGACCCAGGTAGCGCAAAAAGCGCACGGAGCGCAGTAGACGGATCGTCAGCACAACGTCATCCAGCCCGTGGCGGATGAGGACACGATTGATGGTGATCAGTCGAAGCAACTGGGAAGGGTGCAGATGACGCATCGAGAGTCCTGAATGTTCTTATCGCTGGGCCCGTTCCCGGGCTTGTTCCAGGCGCTGGATACGGGCCTGGAGGCGGTCTGCATCGCTGCGCAGACGGTCCACCTCGTCCATGAAGGCCTCCACCTCGCCCCGGGTGGGCAGGCTGCGGGTCTCCTCCTGCAGGTATTCCTTCACATCCAGGCGCAGGGATTCACGGCTGCGTTGCAGCCAGGCCGACAGGCCCCGCCAGGCCTCGCCGGCACGATGGGCCACCAGATCACCGGTGAGGCCGGCCAGCAGCTCTTCCCAGTCCAGATCCACCTGCCGCAGCAGGTCGCTGAAAAGGCGGGCCAGTTGAGGGTCGCCGATCACGCCGACCCCTTCCGGCAACCGGGCGCCGGGCTCCCCCGCCATCAGGCTCGCCAGGGTGGCGGGGGCACCACTGATGGTCACCCCCGGCTCGCCGTCATACTGTCCCAGCACCTGCAGGTAGTCCTGCGCCGGCACGAAATACAGACACAGATCCACGCCGGTGACCTGCAGCGCCACCACGCCGCCCCGCAGGGCCGCCAGGCGCTCCCCGCTGTCGGGGTCCAGCGCCAGGTAACGACGGATGGCCTGCTCCAGCAGGGCCGTAACCAGGGTGGGCGGTGTAGGCATGGGCATCTCTCCCGTGGGGCAGACCCGCGGCGCTAGAGCTTGTAGCCCTTGTGCAGGGCCACGATGCCGCCGGTCAGATTGTGGTAGTCGCAGCGCTCGAAACCGGCCGTCTGCATCATCTGCTTGAGGGTTTCCTGGTCCGGGTGCATGCGGATGCTCTCCGCCAGATAGCGGTAGCTGTCCGCGTCTCCCGCCACCACCTTGCCCATCAGCGGCAGGGCCTTGAAGCTGTAGACATCGTAGACCGACTGCAGGGGCTTGCTGGTGGGCTGGGAGAACTCCAGCACCAGCAGCTTGCCGCCGGGACGCAGCACCCGCAGCATGGAACGCAGGGCGGCGTTCTTGTCGGTGACGTTGCGCAGGCCGAAGGCGATGGTGATGAGATCAAAATAGTCGTCGGGGTACGGCAGGCATTCCGCGTTGCCCTGGACGTAGTTGATGTTGCCCACCAGCCCCTCGTCGATCAGCCGGGCACGGCCGCAGGCGAGCATGGAGGCGTTGATGTCGCACAGCACCACCCGACCGGTGGGACCGACAATGCGGGAAAAACGGGAGGTCAGGTCGCCGGTGCCGCCGGCCAGGTCCAGGATCTTCTGACCGGGACGGGCCGCGGCCACCTCGATGGTGAACCGCTTCCAGATCCGGTGAATCCCCATGGACATGAGGTCGTTCATGACGTCGTACCGGCTGGCCACGGAATGGAACACCTGCCCCACCCGTTTGACCTTGTCCTGCACCGGCACCCGTTCGTAGCCGAAATCAGTGGTGTTGTCGTCGGACATGCATGCTCCAGTTATCAGCCCTGGCGCTGGTGGCCGGCGGCCTCCAGTCGCTCCAGATAGGTTTGCCACAGCCGGGCCTGATCGACGCCCAACCGGTAAAGATATTCCCAATCGTAGATGCCGGTATCGTGCCCATCGGAGAACACCAGCTTGATGCCGTAGTTGCCCACAGGCTCGATGCCGGTGATGGTCACGGCTTCCTTGCCCACCTGCAGCACTTCCTGGCCGGGACCATGGCCGGTCACCTCGGCGGAAGGGGAGTAAACCCGCAGGAATTCGCAGCTGAGCCGGTGGCTCTCACCGTCGGCGTAGACCATTTCCAGCATCCGCGCCTGACGGTGCAGGCGGATGTCGGTGGGGCGATGTTTCACGGCACGTTCCTCCCGCGGGGCTCACAGGATGTAGCGGCTCAGGTCCTCGTCCTGCACCAGTTCGCCCAGACGCTCGCTCACATAGGCGGCATCGATGATCAGGGGGCTGCTGCAGTCTGGGGCCTCGTAGGAGATCTTCTCCAGCACCCGCTCCATGACCGTATGCAGGCGCCGGGCACCGATGTTCTCGGTACGCTCGTTCACCTGGAAGGCGATCTCGCCCAGGCGGCGCACACCGTCCTCGGTGAATTCCACGGTAACGCCCTCGGTGGCCAGCAGGGCCGCATACTGTTCGGTGAGGGAGGCGCGGGGTTCGGTGAGGATGCGCACGAAATCCTCGGCGGTGAGGGCCTCCAGTTCCACCCGGATGGGCAGACGACCCTGCAGTTCCGGGATCAGATCCGAGGGCTTGGCCAGGTGGAAGGCCCCGGAAGCGATGAACAGGATGTGGTCGGTATGCACGGAACCGAACTTGGTGGAGACGGTGCAGCCTTCCACCAGGGGCAGCAGATCCCGCTGCACCCCTTCCCGGGAGACGTCGGCGCCGCTGTATTCACCGCGACGGACCACCTTGTCGATCTCGTCGAGGAAGACGATGCCGTTCTGCTCCACATGGGAGACGGCCCGCAGCTTGATGTCGTCCTCGTTCACCAGGCGGGCGGCCTCCTCGTCGGTGATGAGCTTGAAGGCCTCGGCGACCTTCAGCTTGCGGGTGCGGGTGCGCTGTCCGCCCAGGTTCTGGAACAGACCCTGCAGCTGGTTGGCCATGTCTTCCATCCCCGGCGGGGTCATGATCTCCACCCCCGGCGGCAGGGCCTGGACCTGGATCTCGATCTCCTTGTCATCCAGCTTGCCTTCCCGCAGGCGCTTGCGGAATTTCTGCCGGGTCTCGGAATCGGCGCCCCGGGACGGGGTATCGTCGGCCATGAAGCCGCCGCTGCCGCGCGGCGGCGGCAGCAGGGCATCCAGGATGCGTTCCTCGGCGGCCTCCTCGGCCCGGTGGCGCATCTTGTCCATCTCCTGCTCCCGCAGCATCTTGACGGCGGCATCCACCAGATCCCGGATGATGGATTCCACGTCCCGGCCCACATAGCCCACCTCGGTGAACTTGGTGGCCTCCACCTTGATGAAGGGGGCATTGGCCAGGCGGGCCAGGCGGCGGGCGATCTCGGTCTTGCCCACACCGGTGGGGCCGATCATGAGGATGTTCTTGGGCGTGACCTCGCGGGCCAGGGCCGCGGGCAACTGCTGGCGGCGCCAGCGATTGCGCAGGGCGATGGCCACCGCCTTCTTGGCGGCATCCTGACCAACGATGAAACGGTCCAGCTCCTGAACGATTTCGCGGGGGGTCATTTCAGTCATGGCACATCTCTTTACGCTGACACGGGGGGCTGTGATCCGCCGGGGATCACAGTTCCTCGATGGTCAGGTGGCGATTGGTGTAGATACAGATGTCGGCGGCGATGTTGAGGGATTTTTCGGTGATCTCCCGGGCCGACAGTTCGGTATTCTCGTACAGGGCACGGGCGGCGGACTGGGCGAACGGGCCGCCGGAGCCGATGGCGATGATGCCGTCTTCCGGCTCGATCACGTCACCGTTGCCGGAAATGATCAGGGAGTTGTCCTTGTCGGCCACCGCCAGCAGGGCCTCCAGGCGGCGCAGGGACCGTTCGGTGCGCCAGTCCTTGGCCAGTTCCACGGCGGCACGCAGCAGGTTGCCGCTGTATTTCTCCAGCTTGCCCTCGAAGCGCTCGAACAGGGTGAAGGCGTCGGCGGTGCCCCCGGCAAAACCGGCCACCACCCGATCATGGTGCAGGCGCCGGACCTTGCGGGCATTGCCCTTCATGATGGTGTTGCCCAAAGAGACCTGCCCGTCCCCACCCAGGGCGACCTGCCCGTTGCGGCGCACGGAGACAATGGTGGTACCACGGAACTGTTCCAAGGGGAGACTCCTCACGTCTTGATGCCGACGACTGAGGGGGCATTGTAACGGAACTGGGGCGCGAGGGGAGAAGGGTGGTCAGGTGTTTTGCTTTTGCCGCCGCGCCCGGGGATGGGCGGCATCATAGACCTGGGCCAGATGCTGGTAATCCAGGTGCGTATAGATCTGCGTGGTACCGATGTCCGCATGTCCCAGCAGCTCCTGCACCGCGCGCAGATCCTGGGACGATTCCAGCATATGGCTGGCAAAGGAATGGCGCAGCAGGTGGGGATGCACATGCCGCTCCAGCCCCTGGGTCAGGGCGCGGCGGGCCATCCGCTTCTGGATGGCGCGGGGCGTCAGGCGCCGGCCATGGCGAGCCACGAACAGGGCAGGCTCGTCCACCGCGGCCCACTGGGAGCGCACCCGCAACCAGGCCGCCAGCGCCTCCCTCGCCTTGCGGCCCACCGGCACCTGACGCACCTTGCGTCCCTTGCCCAGCACCCGCACCATGCCGTCCGCCAGGTCCAGCTGGGTACAGTCCAGGGAAGTCAATTCCGACAGACGCAGCCCCGAGGAATAGAACAGCTCAAGCACCGCCCGGTCACGCACCGCCGGCAGGCTGTCGCCGGGAATCTCCAGCAACCGCCCCACCTCCTCCACATCCAGCACTTCGGGCAACTTGCGGGGGGTCTTGGGTGCTCTCACCCCCTGGGCCGGATTGGCCCCCACCACACCCTCGCGAATGAGGAAATTGAAAAATCCCCGCACGGAAGACAGCAGACGCTGCAAACTGCGCCCGGAGGCACCGGCCCGGTGCCGGGCCGCCACCAGGGCGCGAATGTCATGGACAGTCACACGGGACCAGTCCGGCCCGGCGCCGGGGAACAGGACATGGCCGCGCAGGACCATCAGGTCCCGCCGGTAATTGCTCACCGTATGGGGGGAGCAGGCCCGTTCACGGGCCAGATGGTTCAGATAGGCCTGGATGCGGCCATCCAGGGGGGCGTCATCGGGCGTGCTCATCCCGCGGCCAGACGATGACCCACCGCGTGGGAGAGGATCTCGCCCAGATAATCCAGGAACAGGGTACCCATACCGGGATGGAAACGGGCACCATCCCGGCTGCCCAGTCCCAGCACCCCCAGGGGACGGGTCCCTTCCAGCAGGGGTACGGCAACGGCGGAATGCAGCGACTTGCCCTCGTCCTCGGGGAACAGGGCCCTGAACTGGGCGGCGGACAGTCTTCCGCACAGGGGACGGCGGGTTTCGAAGAGCTTGTCGAAACTGCGCATGGCCGGGTCATCGGGAGCGGTGAAGTGAAGGCCCCTTTGCGGATCTCCGTACAGGCGCACCACCACCGCATCGGCCCGGAATTCGTTACGCAACTGTTCCTGGGTGGTGGCCAGCACCGCATCCAGGCTGTCCGCCTCCATCAGCCCCAGGGCCAGCTGATGCAGGCGCTGGCTCAGGCGCTCGTTCTCCCGCGCCACCTGCACCAGATCCATCAGCTTGCGCTCCAGCCCTCGGTTGCGTTCCCGCAACAGCCCGATCTGACGTTCGATCAGGGACACCGCGTCACCGCAGGGATGGGGCACGCGCATCACCTCCAGCAGGAGAAGATGACGTTCGAAGAAGTCGGGATGGGCGCGCAGATAGGATTCCACGGCCATTTCGGAGAGGGTCTCGTCCGCGAGAGCCCCCTTGTCGGATATACTCATAGTTCGATGGTCCCCGTAAAGACCGAGGTGGCGGGACCGGTCATGAAGACCGGGTCGTCTTCGCGACCGGCCCACTGTATCACAAGCCGGCCACCCGGCAGATCCACGTTCACCCGATCCTCCAGCAGACCCTGAATCCGGCCGGCAACGACGGCGGCGCAGGCCCCCGTGCCGCAGGCCAGGGTCTCGCCGGCACCGCGTTCATAGACCCGCAGACGGATATGGGTGGGAGACACCACCTCCATGAAGCCGGCGTTCACCCGCCGGGGAAAACGGGGGTGCCCCTCGATGGCCGGCCCCAGGCGGGCCACCTCGGCGGTCTGGACGTTATCCACCCGCAGCACCGCATGGGGATTGCCCATGGAGACGGCACCGATTTCCAGGGCCTGATCATTCACCGTCAGGGTGTACCAGGGTGCCGCCTTGTCGGCCTCGAAAGGGATCTCCCAGGGGGTCAGACGGGGCGGCCCCATGTCGACGATCACCTGTCCGTCCGCCTCCACCTGCAGGGTGATGAGTCCGGCGGCGGTTTCCACCGGGATCCGGGTCTCTCCGGTCAGCCCCTGATCGCGGACGAACACGGCAAAGCAGCGGGCACCGTTGCCGCACTGCTCCACCTCGTTGCCATCGGCATTGAAGATGCGATAGCGAAAGGCCGCCCGGGACGGGTCAGAGGGCGACTCCACCATCAGCACCTGGTCGCAGCCGACCCCCAGGCGCCGATGGGCCAGGAACCGGACATGGTCCGGGGTGAGACGGACCTGTCGGCGCACGCCGTCGATGACGACGAAGTCGTTGCCCAGTCCATGCATTTTCGTGAATCGGATCATCATGGCAGGGAGATTAAAGGCTTGGCGGGCTGCTGGGAAGCACTTGAGCAGGACAAAAAGGTGACGCTCGCGCCCAATTTTGTCACCCTGTCAAAAGGCCCCGACCAAGGGAGCATCCCATGACTGCATTTGCACCCCTGCCCCACCCCCACACTGCCGACGGCAACCTGCGCCGGGTCGGCGTGGAAATGGAGATGGCCGACATCTCCCTGGACACCATCGCCGATATCATCATCGACGGTTTCGGTGGCGAGCAGCACCGCCTTTCCCCGTTCGAGCAGACAATCACCGGCACCCGCTTCGGTGATTTTCAGCTGGAACTGGACAGCAGCCTGCTCAAGCGCCGTGAATACCTGGATTACCTGGAAAGCATGGGCGTTACGGTGGACCGGGAGGCAGAACCCGGCACCCTGGAGCGCACCCTGGCGGAAGTGGCGGGGCTGATCGTCCCCCACGAAGTGGTCGCCCCGCCCATCCCCCATGACGCCCTGCCGGAACTTGACCAGTTGCGGGCACGTCTTCGCGCGGCCGGAGCCAGGGGCACCCACGCCTCCCTGGTCTATGCCTTCGGCCTGCAACTCAACCTGGAACTGGCCCGGCAGGATGTCGATTCCATCCTGCGGCACCTGCAGGCCTTCCTGCTGCTCTATGACTGGTTGCTGGAAGAGGCACAGACGGACCTGTCCCGGCGCCTGACACCCTTCGTGGAGCCCTTCCCCCCCGGCTGGGGGCAGCGCATCCTGCAACCGGACTATGCCCCGGATCTGGAACGGCTCATCGACGACTACCTGACCGACAACCCCACCCGCAACCGTCCCCTGGACATGCTGCCCCTGTTCGCCCACCTGTCTCCCGGGCAGATCGAGGCGGCACCGGTGGAACATCACCTGATCCGCCCCCGGCCCACCTTCCACTATCGCCTGCCGGACTGCCGGATCGACGAGCCGGACTGGAACCTGAGCGTGCCCTGGAACGGCTGGGTGGCGGTGGAGCGCCTGGCGGAAGATCCCCCACGCCTGGCGGCCATGGCCCATGCCTATCTGAACCGGCCCGAGGAGACCCTGGTGGACAAGGGACGCCGCTGGGCCACCCAGGTGAGTGAGTGGCTGAGGAGCTGACATGGCACGCAGACCTCGTATCGGCGTCACCGGCCCCGACCAGGGGGGCATGGCGGCCTGGCTGATGACCGCCTGGTGCATCCTGCGGGCCGGGGGCCGACCATTGCGGATCACCCCTGCCCGTCCCCATGACGGCACCGGCCTGGATGGCCTGGTAATCGGCGGCGGCGCCGACGTGGATCCGGCCCTGTACGGCCAGGACCCGCTGAGCCTGATCCGGGAGATCGAGACCACCGAGCGCGGCGGACGGCAACGACTGCTGGGGTTCGTGTTCTACCCCCTGCTATGGCTGCTGCGACGGACCCTTTTCACCCGCCTGGAAGGCGAGGATCAGGGCCGGGATCGATTGGAAGAGGCCCTGATCCGTACCGCCCGGGAACACGACCTGCCGGTGCTGGGCATCTGCCGGGGCATGCAGCTGCTGAACGTGGTTCATGGCGGCACGCTGCACCAGGAGCTGAGCGGTTTCTACCAGGAATGTCCCCAGGTACGCAGCATCCTGCCTCGCAAGCAGGTGACGCTGGAACCGGACTGCCACCTGGCCCAACTGGTGGGGCCAAAACCCCTGGCGGTGAATGCCCTGCACAACCAGGCGGTGGATCGCCTGGGGCAAGGAGTCATCATCGCCGGAAGGGAACCCAGCGGCGTGGTCCAGGCCATCGAGGTACAGGACGGCGCGATGGCCATCGGGGTGCAGTGGCATCCGGAGTTCCTGCCCCACAAGGTAAGGCACCAGGCCCTGTTCCGGGGATTGGTGGACGCGGCAAAGAGATAGTCAGGCAGTCTCCCGTTCCCAACCGGGACACGGCACTCCGGTACCGCCCAGACCGCAATATCCGTCAGGATTCTTGGCCAGGTACTGTTGATGATATGCCTCGGCATAATAGAAGGCAGGGGCAGGCAGGATCTCGGTGGTGACGTCGCCCATACCGCGGGCCTTGAGGGCCTTCTGGAATACATCACGGGAACGCTCCGCCTGCTCCCGCTGGTGCGTGTCATGGGTATAGATGCCCGAGCGGTATTGAGTGCCCACATCATTGCCCTGGCGCATGCCCTGGGTCGGGTCGTGGGATTCCCAGAAAGTCCTGAGCAGATCGGCATAACTGATTCCGGCAGGATCAAACACCACCTGGACCACTTCGTTGTGACCCGTCATACCGCTGCAAACCTCCCGGTAGGTGGGGTTGGGCGTGAAACCACCGGCATAGCCCACCGCCGTGCTGTGGACGCCGGTCAGACCCCAGAACCGCCGCTCCGCACCCCAGAAACAGCCCATCCCGAACAAGGCCATCTCCATGCCCGGGTCAAAGGGTGGCTTGAGAGGAGTGCCCAGAACATGGTGGCGTTCGGGTACCGATATGGCTTCCGGCCGCCCGGGCAGGGCCTGCTCCGGAATGGGCATGGCGGTCTTGCGCAGGAAGGAAAACATCACGGCATACCTCGGCGATGGGGTACGACGCATCATAGTTGATATTTTTACTCAGGAAAACAGCGGGAACAGCAGCACGACCGGCCGGCGATCATTGCGAACTCAAGATGACGACGGTGAGTCAGCTTCCGGGTTTGGCTCGGCAATGGGGATCAGGGTCAGGTGGTGGATATCAATCCTCGGCTCCGGCACATCCCGGTGTTCACCCAGGGTCACCCCCGGCTCAGCCAGGGTCAGGCCGGACAGATCCACCTCCAGATCGGGGGGAGGTTTCCGGTCGCTCAGATCGGTCCCGGGCGGCGCCAGACTCAGATCCGGTGCCTGAATGGCGCTGGTGACGGACTCGGCCATCCCGTCCGCAACGGCACCCTGTCCGTCTTCCGCCGGTTCGGCGGCACAGGCCATCATTCGGGCCATCATGCCGGCCTCGCGCAGCAACTGAAGGTAGCGCCGGGCGGTAGCCTCATCCAGCCCTTTCTTGACCACCACCGGCTTGCCTGAAAGCATCCCCTCCACCCTGGCTTCCGGCACCCGGAACAGGGCCGCAAGCCGGGCCTTGGCGGTGGCCACGTCCACACCCTCCACGGGTGTTCCGGTCACGGCCACCAGATAGGCCTTTTCCGCCATCTCACGCCTCCTTATCAATTCCTGGCAATGCCACCGGCTCCCCGGTCAGGACCGCCCCCCCTAGCGGGAAGCGGCCCTGACCGACGAAGTGCATCAGGAATCCGTGACCGGCTCGGACCTGCCCCGCGCCATCCTGCGCTGCCACAGGAACAGGACCACCGCCAGACCCAGACCCAGCAGGTCGGTGAGCAGATCCCCAGAGATGAGCATCAGCGCGCCAACAAACAGCAGCACGCGGATGATCCGTCCCGCCAGACCGAAGAACCAGCCCTGGGCCGCCCCCGCCAGCATGAAGACGCCCACCATGGCCGTGACAAAGCTCTGGGCGATTTCGGTCCATTCACCTTCCATCAGCAGTGCCGGGTGATAGAAGAAGATGAACGGCACGATAAAGGCGGCCAGACCCACCTTGAAGGCAGTCACCGAGGTTCGCATGGGCTCGGAACCCGCGATCGCCGCGCCCGCGTAGGCCGCCAGGGCCACCGGCGGGGTGATGGCGGAGATCACCGCAAAGTAGAACACGAAGAAGTGTGCCACCAGCGGGGCCACGCCCATCTGGATCAGACCCGGCGCCACCACCGATGCCGCTACCGCATAGGCCGCCGTGGTGGGCATGCCCATGCCCAGCAGCACGGAGATGCACATGGCGAACAACAGCGCCAGCAGCTGGCTGTTCTCGGCCACACCCAGGAGCAGGGAGGAGAAGCGCAGACCCACCCCGGTGAGCCCGATCACACCCACGATGATCCCGGCACAGGCACAGACGGCGATCAACTGGATGGACATGCGTGCCGCCAGCTCCAGGGCACGAGCGGACCCGAACAACCCTAGACGGAACGGCGTCAGCCAGCTCACCACCACGGCACTCATCAAGGCCACCGTACCGGCTCGGATGACCGAGTACCCCATGAACAGGGCGCCGATGAGGATGATGATGGGGGCGAACAGGTAGACCTGACGCAGCAGCTTGCCGATCTGGGGCAGATCCTTTGAGGGCAGCCCCTTCATGCCGGTCTTGGCCGCCTCCATGTCCACCATGAAGTAGACGGAGGCAAAGTACAGCAGGGCCGGGATCAGGGCGGCAATGATCAGGTCGGTATAGGGAATCCCCGTCACCTCCGCCATGATGAAGGCACCCGCCCCCATCACCGGGGGCATGATCTGCCCGCCGGTGGAAGCCGCCGCCTCGATGGCGCCGGCGCTACGGGGTTTGTAGCCCACCCGCTTCATGAGGGGGATGGTCAGGGAGCCGGTGGCCACCACGTTGCCCGCGGAGGTACCGTTAATCATGCCCATCAGGCCGCTGGCAAATACCGCTACCTTGGCCGGACCGCCGCGGGCACGACCGGCGGCGGCAAAGGCAAAGTTCACGAAGTAGTCACCCACCTTGGAGGCCTGCAGGAAGGCGGCAAAGGCGATGAACAGCACGATGTAGGTGGAAGACACCGCCGTGGTGGGACCCAGGATGCCGTTGTCCGTGTAAATGTAGGTGATGAAACGGTCAGCATCATAACCGCTGTGCTCCAGCACACCCGGCAGCCAGGGACCGACGAAACCGTAAAGGATGAAAATGCCGGCGATCACCACCAGGGCCATCCCGGCTACCCGCCGGGTCAGCTCCAGGATCAGCAGGATACCGGCTGTGGCCACCCAGAAATCGGTCTGGGCGGGCATCACGCCCATGCGGAACTGCAACACATCCAGATTGAACAGCAGGTAGGCACAGACCGATATGCTCGCCGCCATCAGGGACCAGTCATACCAGCCGATGCGATCGGAACGGGGCTTGAACATCCAGGCAAAGACAATCCCCAGCACGACGCTGGCCAACAGGGCCCAACTGAAGGTATGGAATATCCATTCCGGCAGGCTGTAGGTGTCATGACCCAGGCGCAACTTCATGTACAACGCAATGGCCATGGCCGCCAGCGCATAGAGGGCCAGTCCCACGGTGAGCACCATGGGCAGCAACTCCAGGACCCATCGTCGTCTTCGCGGATCCGCCGGTGGCACACAGGCGGCCACGATGGCAAAACCGATCACCAGGGCGCCCGCCACATGGACAATGCGGAAGGCCCAGGTTTCCATGGGTATGACGTTGAGGACCAGGAGGTGGAAACTGGTATAAGTCAGGCCGAGGAGGAACAGCAGCACCTTTTGCCAGCGGGTGAGATTTCGCTGGGATGACATGCCCTCTTCGGCATCGGCAAGGGACGCAGCATCAATGGGGCCCGATTTTTCGGAGCTCGTCATGGGAGGATCTTCTGAACGTACAGGTTGAGTCAGCGGTTTTCCGGACAAAACACTTTGGGCCGCGCTGAGCGCGGCCCAAAGCAACGAACCTTTCCGGGTTCTTGATCAGTCCCCGATCAGTCCTTGTACTCGGGCGGAATCAGATGCTCGGGCACCTCGATACCCCGCTCCTTGTAATAGCGCACCGCGCCCGGGTGGAACCACATGAAGGTGTTGTGGACCATGTTCTCGGCCAGGGTTTCCTCGGCGGAACGGTGGATGGTCACCATGCGGTCATTGTTGTCCAGCACCGCCTTCATGATCTCGTAGACGAAGGACTCCGGCATGTTCTTGTTGGCAATGGCGAAGTTCCACAGGGCCACGGTGGGCTGTTCTTCAGCTACGGTGCGGTAGGTGTTGGCGGGGATGACGAAACGGCTCACCGGATGAGCCTGGGTGATCTTGGCGATCTCTTCCTCATTGAGGGAGAAAATGTTCACCGGTTGCTGGGCCTCGATCTGGCTGAAGGCGGAGATGGGCACGCCGGCGGCGAAGGCAAAGGCATCCAGCATGCCGTCCTGTACCTGACCCACCTGATCAGCAGCGCCGCCGTAACGAACGCGCACGTTCAGACCAAGATCACTGAAGAAACGGGGCCAGAACACGCTGGCGGTACCGCCGCGGGGACCCACACCGACGCGCTTGCCATCCAGATCAGCAATGCTGTTGATACCGGAACGCTTGAGTGCCACCACCTGCAGGGGGGTCTGGTACATGGGGAAAAGGGCGCGAACATCGCGGGTCTGCAGACCACGGGCCACTTCCAGCTCACCATCCCAGCCTTCACGGGCCGGGCCCATGGTGGTCATGCCGAATTCCAGGCGACCCTGATGCACCAGCACCATGTTCTGGGTCGGACCACCGGTAACCTCGGCGGAGGCATTGACGCCCAACATTTCCTGGATCAGACCGCCCCAGCCAGCACCATAGATGAAGTAGGTACCTCCCTGGGATGCCGTGCCGATGTTGACCGAATTCGGCCACCCGGTACGATCCTGCGCCGATACCGCTCCAGCGGTCATCAGCATACAGCTCAGGGCGGCAGCCCCCGCCCAGCGAAAACAACTTCTCAACATGGCAACACTCCTCCTGGGAGTCTCGGCAAACCTTGAGGATTGCCTGGGATGTTTTGATGGTTGGGTATCTTCCGGGCGGCCCAAGAGACTGCCATGTCCCTCCCGGCCATGCCCGCAACCGAAGATAGCATAGACTAAAGGAGGTTTTTCACGAAGGAATAAGATTCTGTTGACACGCGTCGGTGTCGGAAGACACGCGAAGGGCGGCGGCAAAGCCCTTCATCAAGGCCTAAGGAATTGATTTCTTTCAATCTGTCGACAGATCGATGCTGATTTTTCGCAACTGGGCCACACTGATAGCAATATGTTCGAGAAATCTGTCTCCCTCACCTTCGCTCAGCTTTGCACGCAGGCGGGACATCAGATGCTCATGACGGTCATGAAGATCCCTGGCCAGGCTCATGAGTCCGGCCCGTTCATCCTGGCGGCGGGCGGCTTCCACATCCGGATGGTCGGGGTTCAAGGTGAGGGAAAGGTCGATCAGCCGCCTCAACCGCTCGGCACCGGCTTCTTCGGAGGCCTGGCCCAGTTCCTGGGCAAAGACCTGGATGTCATGGATCTCCCCCATCAGGTTCTGCATGTCCTTGAGTTCCCGGATCAGCTCCTTGCCCCCCTCCAGTTCCGCCGCCACCGGCTCCAGCAGGTAACGCAGTCGCTTGCCCTCGATACGGGCCTGATGGACGGCCTCGTCCGCCTCGCCGTCATCCCCCATCACCCGCTGCAACTGATGGTGAAAATCATCCGCGGATTCCAGTAGCCGTGCCGCAGTGACGGCACCAAATGGGGGGCTGTCGTCATCACAGATCAGATCCAGCCGATCGTGCATCCTTTTTTGCAGACGCCGGAAGGCGTCAGGCAGGGTTTCGTGCAGGTCCTGATACTCCTCCTGCAACCGCTGCTCCAGCCGCCGCATCATCCACTGATAACCGGGGCGCTGGTGGGATTTCACCTGGCCGCGTTGCTGCTCCATCCAGGCAATCTGTACCTCCGTGTCCCGGGCCAGGCCCGTCCCGGCGGCCAGCTCCTTCACCCGGCGGCGCAGTTTTTTCGGCAACCAGGACTTCACGAAACTGTTGTGGGCGGCCAGCAGACTGCGCAGGCGCCGCAGGGCCACACGAAAATCATGCAGGGCTTCCGTATCCCGGGGGTCCGTCAACCGAAGCGCGGCCTGAGCCGCCTGATCGAGATAATGTCGGGCCAGATCACGCACCACCCGGGCCGCGGGCTGGATCGTCAGACTTTCTTTCATTCATCACCGTTCATCAATAGTCAAAAAACGCCGCCATTAACGCCGATACAGATGACATTTCAATGAACCCAACGCCGTCCATGTCTGGTGGAGCAGGCCTGCCCGCGGACAGGCAGGCCTAGCTATTGATTACCGCCGAAACACACTGTCCACACTGTAACGGCCGGATCCGGCAAACAGGAACGCCACCATCACCGCCCCGTAGAGCAATGACAGCTCCTTGCCGGAACCACCCGCGGCAAAGACCGGGTCACCACCATGAGCGATGAAGGCCGCCACCATCATGGCGCCCAGGATAGCGGCCGCCGATGCCCGGGTCAGCAGGCCGGCCGCCAGCAACAGTCCACCCACCGCTTCCGCCAATCCCGCCAGCCAGGCAAAGAACAGGGGGTCTGAAAACCCCAGACTCTCCACGAATCCCACAAAGCCCGCAGACGGGGGTAATTTGCCCATGCCATGCCCGAAGGTCATCATCAGGCCGGCCGCCACCCGCAGTACCGTCATGCCCGCATCGGCGAGGGGGGAGGCGGGGGTGGTACCGCCAAAAAGCAGGGTCTGGCTGTTGAACTGCATGAATCTGAACCTCATTTGCTTATGGAGTGGAAAGGGAATTGGTGTTCATTTACCCCGATTCGTTCCATGGGATCCAGCATAAAGAAGCTCTCCCGCCGCCGGATCACCGATCCCGCCGCGAAGCCAGCCGATCCGCCCGGCGGATCGGCTCCGGCAACCGGTAGCGGGGAGCCGCCTCCAGCACCAGCCGGCAGGCCGTCTCCAGACACACACGATGACCGATGGATACGAATACCGGCTTCACCCCGGTCCGGGTGCGCAGCACCCGGCCGATCACCTCGTCATCCGCCATCAAGGGCGATCCATCACCCCGCTGTTCCCCCGGCATCTCAAACCGTCCCGTCAACCGGGACTTCCCCACCCCCAACGCCGGCAACCCCGTCAGCACACCCAGATGGGCCGCGACGCCCATACGCCGGGGATGGGCAATCCCCTGGCCGTCGCAGAACAGCAGATCCGGCGTCACCGACAATCTCGCCAGGGCCTCCAGCACCGCCGGAATCTCCCGGAAGGACAACAGCCCGGGCACATAGGGAAACACGGTGGGCACCCGTGCCAGCGCATCCTCCAGCGGCACCATGTCCGGCCAGGTCAGCACCGACACCACCGCCCGGGTCAAGCGCCCTTCGTCCTCGAAGCCCACATCCACCCCCGCCACATGACGCAGCGGACCCAGACGGTCTTCCCGAATCACCCGAGGCGCCAGGGAGGCCTGCAGGTCGCGGGCCTGGGCCGGGGTCAGGTCCCAGCGGTGGTGACTGACACCCCCCGCATCCGCCTCAACCCACGCGACCATATTCCTCCGCCCCGCTCAGCCAGCGCCGGATCAGCGGCTCCACATGGTCGGGGTGGTCCCGCATCAGCCGGGTCGCCGCCGCCTTCACCGTGTCCAGCAGGTCCTGATCCCGCACAATCTCGGCAATGCGAAACTGCATCATCCCCGTCTGCCGGGTGCCCAGCACCTCCCCCGGCCCCCGCAACTCCAGGTCGATGCGGGCAATCTCGAACCCGTCGGTGGTGGCCCTCAGAGCCTCCAGGCGGCGCTGGGCAGTGTCGGACAGGGGGGGATGATAGAGCAGCACGCAGGCACTCTCCGCCGTGCCCCGCCCCACCCGGCCCCGTAGCTGATGCAACTGGGCCAGACCCAGGCGCTCCGCGTTCTCGATGATCATGAGGGAGGCATTGGGCACGTCCACTCCCACCTCGATCACCGTGGTGGCCACCAGCAATTGCAACTCGCCGGCCTTGAAGGCGGCCATCACCGCCTGCTTCTCCCGGGGCTTCATGCGCCCGTGCACCAGCCCCACCCGGACACCGGTCAGGGCCTCCCGCAACAGGGCATGGGTATCCTCCGCCGCCTGGGCCTGCAGGGCCTCAGACTCCTCGATCAGGGTGCAGACCCAGTAGGCCTGACGCCCCTGGCCGATGGCATGGTGGATGCGTTCCACCACCTCCACCCGACGGGCATCACTCACCGCCACCGTCTTCACCGGGGTACGCCCCGGCGGCAACTCGTCAATGACCGAATAGTCCAGGTCGGCGTAGGCGGTCATGGCCAGGGTGCGGGGAATGGGGGTGGCGGTCATGATCAGCTGATGGGGCAGACGGCCGTCCCGGGCACCCTTCTCCCGCAGGGCCATGCGCTGATGCACACCGAATCGGTGCTGTTCGTCCACGATCACCAGGGCCAGGTCCTCGAAGCTCACCTCGTCCTGGAACAGGGCGTGAGTGCCCACCGCCACCCGGGCGGTGCCATCGGCCAGCGCCGCCAGGGCCTCCCGGCGGGCGCGCACCCCCTGTCTGCCGGAAAACCAGGCCACCGGAATGTCCAATGGCCCCAGCAGGGCGCGAAAGTTGTGGTGATGCTGTTCCGCCAGGATCTCCGTGGGCGCCATCACCGCGGCCTGATGACCGGCCTCCACCGCGTGCAGGCAGGCGGCCACCGCCACCAGGGTCTTGCCCGAACCCACGTCCCCCTGTACCAGACGCAGCATGGGACTGGGCCGCGCCATGTCCCGTTCCAGTTCCCGGATCACCCGGTCCTGGGCACCGGTCAGGGCAAACGGCAGGGACCGGCGCAGACGACCGAGCAGATTGCCATCCACCCGTATCACCGGGGCGGGCCGGGCGGTGGTGCGGGTGCGCAGGCGGTACAGGCTCAGGTGATGGGCCACCAGTTCCTCGAAGGCCAGACGCCGCTGGGCGGGGTGACGGCCCGCCAGCAGTGCCGCCACGGAAACGTCCGGCGGCGGCCGATGCACGGTGCGCAGGGCCGATTCCAGATCCGGCAGGCCGGCGGCATCCAGTACCCCCGGCGGCAGCCAGTCCGGCAGGTGTTCCAGGCGGGCCAGGGCCTCGTCGGTGAGACGGCGCAGACTGATCTGATGCAGCCCTTCCGTGGTGGGATAGACGGGAGTGAGGCAATCCTCCACCGGAGCCGAGTCATCCTGGATCACCCGGTATTCCGGGTGCACCATCTCCAGCCCCTGTCGACCGCCACGCACTTCGCCAAAGCAGCGCAGCCGCACCCCGCGCACCAGGTTGTGCTGTTGGGCGGCGGAGAAATGGAAAAACCGCAGATTGAGGGCGCCGGTGCCGTCGGCCAGACGCAGGATCAGCATGCGCCGACCGCGGGACTGGACCTCGGCGAGGGCGATCTCCCCTTCCACCACCGCCTCGTCTCCGGGGCGCAGACCGGCGACGGGCAGGACCCGGGTACGGTCCTGGTAACGCAGGGGCAGATGGAACAGCAGGTCGGTCAGGGTATGGATGCCCAGCTTTTCCAGCCGGGCCGCCTGTTTCGGGCCGACGCCCTTGAGAGTGGTGACGGGTTCGGTCATGACGCTATTCGCTTGATTCCTTTCCCGATGATGCCATGTCCCTGGCCATGATGGCCCCTCCCCCCCTGGAGGAAGGGCCGCCGGATTCCGTCAGGACAGATCCATGATCCCGTCCATCTCCACCTGGGCGTCCTTGGGCAGGCTGGCAACGCCGATGGCGGCACGGGCCGGATAGGGCTCGTGGAAGTATTCGGCCATGACCTGGTTCACGGTGGGGAAATGGGTCAGGTCGGTGAGGAAGACATTGAGCTTGACCATATCGTCCAGGGTGCCGCCGGCGGCTTCGGCCACGGCCTGCAGATTGTCGAACACCCGGCGGATCTGGGCCTCGATGGGGCCTTCCACCATATCCATGGTCTCGGGCACCAGGGGGATCTGGCCGGACAGGTAGACGGTGGATCCCACCTTCACGGCCTGGGAATAGGTACCGATGGCCTGCGGGGCCTTGTCGGTGGCGATGATTTCACGGGACATGGGAGATTCCTTCTGGTCGTCGATGTGGAGAATCAGCCGGGCAGCAGCGTTTCCCCGGCCAGGAGTTCGTCCAGGGTCTGGCGGCGATGGATAAGCCAGTCCCGGTCCCCGTCCACCATCACCTCCGCGGGCCGGGGACGGGTGTTGTAGTTGGAACTCATGGTGAAGCCGTAGGCCCCGGCGGATCGCACCGCCAGCAGGTCTCCGGCGGCCAGGTCGAGGGTTCGCTCCTTGCCCAGGAAATCCCCGGTTTCGCAGACCGGACCCACCACGTCGTAGGGGATGCCCTCACCGCCCCGGGGACACACCGGCACGATGTCCATCCACGCGCTGTAGAGGGAGGGCCGGATGAGATCGTTCATGGCCGCGTCCACGATGGCAAAGTGCTTGTGGCGGGTGGGCTTGAGGTATTCCACCCGGGTGAGCAGCACCCCGGCATTGCCGGCGATGGCCCGTCCGGGTTCCACCAGGATCTCGTAATGGGTATCCCGCAGCGCCTCCAGCATGGCCCGGGCATACGCTTCGGGCAGGGGCGGATGCTCGTCCCGGTAACGGATTCCCAGCCCGCCCCCCAGATCCAGATGATGGAGCCGGATGCCCTCGTCCTCCAGGGTCCGGGCCAGGTGCAGGATCCGGTGCAGGGCGTCCACAAAGGGTTCCAGGCGGGTGAGCTGGGAACCGATGTGACAGTCGATGCCGATGATGTTCAGGTGCGGCAGTGCCGCGGCCCGCCGGTAGAGATCCAGGGCGTCGGCCACGTCCACGCCGAACTTGTTTTCCTTCAGCCCGGTGGAGATGTAGGGATGGGTCTGGGCATCCACGTCCGGATTGACCCGCAGGGACACCGGCGCCGTCACCCCCAGGGCACCGGCCTCGGCATTGAGGCGCTCCAGTTCCGCCGCCGATTCCACGTTGAAGCAGCGGATGCCCAGTTCCAGGGCACGGCGCATCTCGTCGGTCCGCTTGCCCACGCCGGAGAAGACCACCTTGCCCGGATCACCGCCGGCCCGCACCACCCGCTCCAGTTCGCCGACGGAGACGATGTCGAACCCGGATCCGAGCCGGGCCAGCAGGTTGAGTACCGCCAGACTGGAATTGGCCTTCACCGCATAGCACACCAGATGGGGATGATCCCCCAGGGCGCGATCAAACGCGTGCCAGTGACGCTCCAGGGTGGCCCGGGAATAGACGTAAAGCGGCGTTCCGTGACGCTGCGCCAGGTCTTCCAGGCTCAGGTCCTCGGCATGCAGGACCCCGTTGTGATAGTTGAAATGATCCATGGAGGTGTATGTCCGTCGCGACGCGACATGGAATGGAACAAGGTCGGAAACGCGGCCTCAGTCCGCCGCGCGACGCTCTTCCTGGGGCAGGTAGAGGTCGCCTTTCTGGCCGCAACTGGCCAGCATGCTGGCGGTGCCCAGTACCACGACCACGCCGATCAGCATCAGGTTGGACCAGCAAAAGCGCATGGGGGGTTCCTCATCTTTTCACAGGCAACCCGCATGATAGCATCGGGCGGGATCACCCGGCTTCATAGCGGATCTTCACGATCTCGTAATACTGCTCCCCCGCCGGGGTTTGCACCTTGACCTCGTCATCCAGGGCCTTGCCGAGCAGGGCACGGGCCACGGGAGAATCCAGACTGATCCAGCGCCGGTCCGGATCAAACTCGTCGGCACCCACGATACGGTATTCCACCTCCCGGTCCGACTCGTCCAGCAACGTCACCCAGGCGCCGAAATAGACCTTGCCCCGGTCGGCCGGCGGCTCGCGCACCACCTTGAGGCCGGGCAGGCGCTTCTGCAGATAACGGATCCGTCGATCAATCTCCCGCAGTTCCTTCTTACGGTAGATATATTCCGCGTTTTCCGAGCGGTCGCCTTCCGCGGCGGCGGCGGCCAGATGGCGGGTGACATCGGTCCGGCGGACCCACAGGCCGGACAGCTCCGTATCCAGGGCGGCATAGCCCTGGGGCGTGATATGGGGCGAGGATCGGGGTGCGGGTGGGCGCCAGCGGCTCATGGGTTCGAAGATCCGTCGTAAACAGCCTTACAGCATACAACGCCTCGACGGGTACGGGGATTTGCGTGGCAGTCCACCCTCTGTCTACCATCAGGCAACACCCACCCGGGACTTCTCCATGCAGACACCCGACTACCAGGGGCATTGCCTGGCCAACCTGATGACCTCCCTGATCGGCGGCCTGGGGGGCACGCCCTCCTGTCACGGCCCCCTGCGGGCCCTGTCCCCCGAGGAAGTGGGCCGCCATCGCCATGTGGTCCTGGTGGTGGTGGATGGACTGGGTGACGGGTTCCTTCGGACCCGCCCCGCCCCGTTCCTCAACGGGCATCGCCGCGCCGGCATCCATGCCGTCTTTCCCACCACCACGGCCACCGGGATCACCACCTTCATCACCGGCGATGCACCGGCCCAGCATGGCCTCACCGGCTGGCATATACACTTTCGCGAACTGGGGACGGTGCTGGCGGTGCTGCCCGGCAAACCCCGCTACGGTGGCACCGGGTATGACCGGGTGGAAGGCCTGGATGTCCTGCAGTGGCTGGGCCATGACGTCACCTTCAACCGCATCCCGGTCTCCAGCACCATGGTGGCCCCCAACAAGATCGCCAACACCCCCTTCAACAAGGCCCACAAGGGCCGGGCCCGGCTGCAGCCCTTCAGCGGTCTGCAGGACATGGTGAACCGGGTGGAACAGGCGGTGAAGGGCCGGCACGGCAACCGGTATGTCTACGCCTACTGGTCGGAACTGGACAGCCTGGGCCATTACCACGGCCCCGACTCCCCCCAGACCCGCAAGCACCTTGAGGAGGTCGACCGGGCCCTGGCAAACCTGGCCGCCCGTCTGGCGGGGACCGACACCCTGCTGATCATCACCGCCGACCACGGCATGACGGCGGTGGAACACCGACTGATACTGGCGGACCATCCCGAGATCGCCGACTGCCTGACCCTGCCCCTGTGCGGTGAGCCACGGGTGGCCTGGGCCTATGTGCGCCATGGCCGGCATGAGCGGTTCGAACGGCTGGTCAGGGAGCAACTGGGCCATGCCTGCACCCTGCGCCCCAGCGCGGAACTGCTGGACGAGGGCTGGTTCGGCCCGGGCGCGCCGCACCCCGAACTGTCCGCCCGAATCGGAGACTATGCCCTGCTGATGCATCCCGGGTGGATCGTCTCGGACCGGTTACTGACGGAAAAACCCTTCGAGTTGAAAGGGGTGCACGGCGGACTGACACCCGAGGAACTGGAAGTTCCGCTGGTGGTAACGGTCTGCTGAGCCGGGTGACCGTGCTATCATTGCCGGTCACCCACTGGAACAGGACACCGCCATGTCAGAAGCCCACACCCTGTTCGACAGCGCCGCCAGCCAGACCGTGGAACTGGCCAACCGTCTGAGCGACGCCGATCCCCAGGCCGACCTGTGGGAGATTGCCGACGGCCTGCTGGCGGGCGCGGTCCATTACTGGCTCTATACCCGCCAGCCCTGCGGCGATCCCCGCTGCGAACAGTGCGCCACCATCAGCACGGCCGAGGAACGCCTCGCGGTCCTGCTCAAGGACCTGGAACAGTACGCCCGGGACAGTGATTACTATCACTCCCCCACGGATGTGAACGTGGGCAGGGCCTGAAGATGCCGCATGCCCCTCTCCCCCGGAGAGGGGCCTTGATCATCCCGGCAGACGGATCTCCACCCGGACACCCCCCAACACCTCCGACGTCCCGATGGTCAGACGCCCCTCGTAGGCACTGACGATCTCATTCACCACCGCCAGACCGATCCCCTGCCCCGGTACCGCCTCGTCCAGCCGGCCGCCCCGGGCCAGGATGACCGGGACCCGATCCGCCGGGATGCCCGGGCCATCATCCTCCACCCGCAGTACCAGCCAGCGCCCTTCCATCGCCGACGCCACCTTGACCCGACCGCGGCCGTATTTCCAGGCGTTATCCATGAGATTGCCCAGCAGTTCCATCAGGTCCCCCTCGTTGCCGCGGAAACGGCTGTCGGCGGACACGTCATCGAACAGGACCATTCCCTTGTCCGGATAGACCTTGTCCAGGGTCCGTCCCAGGCGCTGCACCACCGGCGCCACCGCCATGGGCGCGGCCAGGGCACGGTGACCGGCGGTGGCCGCCCGCTGCAGCTGATAGGCGACGATCCGGTCCATGCGCTCCAGTTGTTCAAGATCCTGCCGACGGTCTTCATCACGGCGGGATTCAAGGCTGCCCCGCAGCACCGCCAGCGGCGTCTTGAGGCTATGGGCCAGATCCGCCAGGCCGTCGCGATACCGGGCCAGCTGGGCACGCTCCTGTCGCAACAGGGCATTGAGGTTATCGGTCAGGGCCTTGAGTTCCACCGGATAGCGGCCGGTCAGGGCGGATTGCTGTCCCTGCTCCATGGCGCGCAGTTCCCGCGCCACCCGCCGCAGCGGGATCAGGCCCAGATACAGGGCCAGGGACTGAGCCGCCAGCAGCAACACCGCCAGCACCGCCAGCCAGCCCCACAGGCTGCGCCGGTAGGTACGCAGCTGGGCCTCCAGACCGGAGCGGTCCTCGCGCAGGGTGAAGGTCAGGGGCACCACCCCACCAGGGGTTTCCCAGTCCACGGTCATGCGGGCCACGAAGGCACGGTCATCCGGTTGCAGACCGTAGGTCCCCAGGGCCGAGGGGGACCGCCACAGGGTATTGCCGGCTTCATCACTGACACGGGCATGGAGCCCGGAGTCCGGCAGCATGAGGCGGGATTCCGGCAGGCGTTCCGGCAGGCTGACCCGACCGGCCGGATCCACTTCAGCCGCGCCCATCAGCAGGAACAGCTGGGCCTGCAGACGTTGTTCCACCGCGTAGACGGCGCTGTCCCGGAACGCACGCTCCAGGGCCAGGGCGGTCATGACGGCAAAGACCGCCACCACCAGCGCGGCGATCAGGCTTACCCGCAGGGTCAGGGAGTTCATGTCTCCTGATCGGAAGGCAGTGCCAGGCGATATCCCCGCCCCCGCAGGGTCTCGATGGGGCCGAGCCGGCCGTCCGGGTCCAGCTTGCGACGCAGGCGGCCGATGAGCACTTCCAGCACGTTGCTGTCCCGGTCCTCGTCATGGGGGTAGAGATAGTCGGTGAGACTCTGCTTGGAGATCACCTGTCCGGGATGACGGGCCAGATGTTCCAGCAGACGGTACTCAAAGGTGGTCAGGCCGACCGGCTGTCCTGCCATGGTCACGGCCTGGGCCTGGGTATCGAGCACCAGCGGCCCGAAGGCAAGCCGGCCATCCGGCCGTCCCGCGGCCCGCCGCGCCAATGCCCGGAGACGGGCGATCAGCTCTTCCATGTGAAAGGGCTTGACCAGATAGTCATCCGCGCCGGCCTCCAGGCCTTCCACCTTTTCCTGCCATTGCCCGCGGGCGGTCAGGATCAGGATGGGCAGGCGACGTCCCTCGGCGCGTACCTGGCGGATCACCTCCAGGCCGGACAGGCCGGGCAGGCCCAGGTCCACCACCGCCACATCGGCCGGATACTCCAGCAACTGATAAAGACCGTCGCGCCCGTCACCGCTGGTATCCACCATCCAGCCTTCCTGCTCCAGCCTTTCCCGGAGCCGGGTCTGCAGTGCGGTTTCATCCTCGATGACCACCACCCGCATGGGCCTACCGCCACTCGCCCGTGACGGCATCCACCAGGATGTTCCGCACCCGCTGATCGTCGGTAAGGATGCGGATACGATGTACCCGGCGACCGTTCTGGGTCTGGGTCTCCGCCGACAGGACCCGCCCTCCGATGCCGGCCTGAACCAGGGCAACGGCTTCATCGAGAGAGAGTTCGCCCGACTGCGCCTGCGCCGGGAGCAGCAAGGCCGGACGGGACGGCTCCACAAGGGTGGCGGCACCCGCCGGGAGTGCCAGCGACAATGCCAGGCACAGCCACCATCCCGAACCTTTGGTCGGGATCAGGGCATGGCGATGGCGGTGGCTGCGCTGCATGGGTCCGAGTGTACCAGTAGCCGTTGACGGGGTCAGGCCCCGGGGATCATGGGGCCCGACCCCGGCCAGGATCATTCCTGGAACGAAGATCAGAAGCGGTATCGATAATTGACGTTCACGTCCACCCGCCCCCCGGCGTCACGATGATGAACGGGGCGTGGCGGAGGCGGTGGGGGATGATGATAATGACCCCGGTAATTGCTCGGTCTCTTCTGCTGGACACGGGCATCCCGGTAGCCCTGGCGATAGCCGTCCTGATAACCGGCGCCGTACCCCTGCCGATAGACATGGGCAGGGGGAGACCAGGGGGGTGGACCACCCCTGGACGCGGGCTGCACATGGGGCGGCGGCACCTGATAACCGGGGTGCCAGGCATGCCCCGACCCCGGTCCTGCCTGCGCGGCCATGGGTGCCAGCAACAGACTGCCGACGGCACCCAGAAACCACACTCTGCGTATGAAGGGTTTCATGATCGTGATCTCCTTTACTGGAGGGTTGCGGACCGATCCCGGCCACGGGAATCGGCCATCGCCGCCATCCGGCGATGGTGCCATTGATACTCCCTCCCCCCTGAATGGCGCCTGAACCCCTCGTCATGAAGGCGTGAATCAGGTATACAAAGGGGCATGGATAGCATCGGCTGGATCATCATCAGTCTCATCACCCTGTTCCTGCTGGGACAGTTCGCTCTCGTCTATCGCACCCGAGGCATGCAGGGGCGACCGGCCCCGGATCTGAGCGATCTGATCAGCGAGGAACAGAAGACCCACGAAACCCTGTTCTTCTACTTCCACAGCCCCCGCTGCGGCATGTGCAGGCAGGTATCGGCCATCCTGGATCCCCTCATGCCAGAACGGACCGACATCATCGGCATCGACGTGAGCCGCCGCCCGGACATGGCCCGGCGTTTCAAGGTCATGGGCACCCCTACCCTCATGCGGGTGCGGGACGGCCGGATCGAGAAGGTGCTCATGGGCACCCGCAACGAAGACGTGGTGCGCGCCTTCATCAGTTGAGCGCCACGACAGGTATCATCCTCATGCAACAAGATCCCGCGGCCCTGCGCACCCATCTGCAGAGCGAGATGGGCATCATCACCTGGCCCGAACTGCAGACCCACTTCGCCCGCGGCGTCCTGCTGGCGGTTACCGATCCCCTGGATCTGCTGGAGGCTGCCATGGCGCTGGTCAAGGATGACCGGGATACCGTCGAGGAATGGCTCAGATCCGGCACCCTTCAGCGCCCGGACACCGACCATGCCCGCGACTGGGAAATCCGCCGCCCCCGATTCCAGGCCGTGGTGGTCGCACCCTGGGTGCTGGTCAAGGAATCCGCCCACTGACGGCTCGGCCACCCTGCGGTCCCTCCCGTGATCCGTTATCATCAGGATTTGTAACCTCTTTGAAGGAGGAGGCAGCCATGATGCAGCTCAGCCCCCGTTTCGTCTGCGGGATCATCAGCCATGCCCGGGAATTCCATGCCCAGGAAGATGTGATGCTTCCGGAGGAGCCGGACAACCAGAACGACGGCTGGATCGACGAGGCCCTGGCGGAACATGCGGACAATCCGGTGTACCTGGAGATCAAGAACACCATCGAAGAACTGGAACCGGAGCTGCAGGCGAACCTGGTGGCCCTCATGTGGCTGGGACGTGGCGACTATACCGAGGACGAATGGGACGCCGCCCTGGAAGAGGCCAAGGACAACTGGACACCCCGTACCGCCGACTATCTGCTGGCCACCCCCATGGGGGCCGACTATCTGGCCGAAGGGCTGGCCATGATGGGTCATTCCTGCGAGGACGACGAATAAAACCCCGCCAATATGGACATCCTCTACAGCATGCGCCTGCAGGCACGCTTCAACCGCTGGTCCAATACGCGGATCCTGGACTACTGCGACGAGCTGCGCGACGAAGAGCGCAAGCAGGAGATCCCGGGACCTCAGGCCTGGTCGATCCATGGCCTCCTCAACCAGATGCTGCTACGGGACCGGATCTGGCTGGGGCGCATGCTGAACAAGCCCTATGTGTACCGCTCCCTGGACCAGGTGCTCTACACTGAATACCCCCTGCTGCGCACCGAGCGTCTGCGCACCGACAGCGAGATCATGAATTTCGTGCAGAATCTGGCCTATCCCAACCTGGATCGGCAGATCAGTTTCCGCCACGAACGCAGCCAGCGGGACTGCACCCTGCTGCTGGGAGACTGTCTGCTCGGCATGCTCCACCACCAGTCCCTGCAGCGGGGAAGAATGACCGTCTTGCTGTCCCAGTTCGGCGTGTCCATGGGTCCCCTGGACATCAGTGCCATGCCCGGCATCGTCGAGTAACCCCTGTTACATCATCCTTCCAGGTACGTTCCATGACCGACCACCCGACCCTGATCCGCTCCATCACCTACCATGGCCTGGAGTCAGGCGCACGTCTGATCGTGCTGGGTGCGGTACATGGCAACGAAACCTGCGGCACCCGGGGCATTGAGCGGATCATGGGGGAACTGGACAGCGGAGAGCGGGTACTGAACCGCGGCCAGTTGACCTTCGTGCCCGTCACCAATCCCCTGGCCTTCAGGCTGGGACAGCGGATGGGGGAGCGCAATCTCAATCGCAACTTCCGCATCAGCGAGACACCGCAGGATTTCGAGGATCGCATCGCCAACCGCCTGGGGCCACTGCTGGCCCAGCATGACGTGCTGCTGGATCTGCATTCATTCCATACCCCGGGAGAACCCTTCGTCATGCTCGGCCCCCGGGACAACGACGGCGAGCTGGAGCCCTTCACCCACGCCACCGAAGAAGAGGCCCTGGCCCGACGCCTGGGAGCACGGCGCATCGTCGAGGGCTGGCTGGATACCTATGCCCGTGGCGTGGCCCGGCGCCTGCGTAATCCCAATGCGGACCTGCGGGCACAAATGCTCAGCACCGACCCCAGCTACGGCATCGGCACCACGGAATTCATGCGCGCCCGGGGCGGCTATGCCCTGACCCTGGAATGCGGCCAGCACGAGGCCCCGGAGGCACCCGCGGTAGCCTATCAGGCGATCCTCAATACCCTGGCCCACCTGCAGCTGGTGGACGATCTGCCGGCACCCGCGCCCAGGCAGGATCTGGAGGTACTGAAGCTGGTGGAAGTGGTCGACCGGGACCATCCCGAGGACCGGTTCAGTCGCGACTGGACCAGCTTCGACCCCATCCGCAAGGGGGACGAGATCGGTCGGCGCCATGACGGTACCCCGGTGTCGGCACCGGCGGACGGCTTCATCGTCTTCCCCAATCCCAATGCCCTGCCGGGCAACGAGTGGTTCTATCTGGCCGAAGCCAGCAATCGCATGAAAACGGCCTAACCGCCGTTGCGCTTGCCGCGCTTCTTGCGCGCCTTCTCCACCACCGCCAGCTGGGCCATGGCCTGCAACAGGACCGCGTGGGCCTCGTCCCGGTCGGTGTAGAGCACACTGTTACGCATCACATCCTCCGCCCGGCGCTTGGCCTCGCGGGCGGCCTCCTCATCGATGTCCTCGCAACGCATGGCGGTGTCCGCCAGCACAATCACCCCACCGGGCTGGACTTCCAGCATGCCCCCGGAAACATACAGATAGTCTTCCTCATTGGAATCCACTGGGATGAAACGCACGATGCCGGGGCGAATGGAGGTCAACAAGGCGGAGTGGCGGGGAAAGATACCCAGTTCACCGTTGGCGCCCGTGATACAGACCCGGCGGACCTTTCCGGAATAGAGCCGCTCCTCGGCACTGACGATATCCAGAACCATGGTAGTGGCGGTGGGAAGCTCTCTCGACGCGGTCACGGTCTGCTGCTTCCTCTGGACAGATATTCGGATCGAGCCAGGACGGCTTCCTTCATCGCCGACAGGATCATGGCAGCCACCTTCTCCCAGTCATGAAGCTTGTCGGTATTGATGGTCAGGTCGAACTGGGTAGGGTCATTGGTGCGTCGCTGGATCAGGTTCCAGAGAAACTGCTGACGCTGCTGGTTGATGGCCTCCACCTTATCCCTTGCATCATCCTCGGACAGGCCTTCCTTGTCGGCCACGCGCCGGGCGCAATGCGACGGGGAACCACAGATCCGCACCCGGAAAGCTCCCCGATCCCGTAGAAACACATGCCCACCCCGCCCCATGATCACCCCGCCCTCCACACTAATGGCCAGCAAGACGTTCACCAGAGCCTTGCGGTAGGTACTCATGAAATAGGCATCCCCGGACAGTACGGAGTAGACCCATGTGCTCTTCCAGGATGAAACCTTTTCATCCAGTTCCCATAGCAGTTCACGGTCCTGCTCGGTATGCTTGGCCAGCCGCTCCAGCAGCACCTCGTCGAAATAGGATACCTTGAGCTCACGGGCCAGGATCATGGCGATTTCCTCCCCCCCCGCCCCGTAATCCCGGGCCATGGTCACCAGCGGCATGGCACCGGAACCTTCACGACCTGGAGTATCCTTGTCATAGGTCTGTGACCGGATGTAACGCTGGATGAGATCATTCACATCGCGATGCATATGGGGCACCTTCGGTCGTCTTCCTGATGTACCCCCATCTTACTCAGCCTGGCACGATCAAAGCCATCCTCCGGACCATGAGCCGGGTCAGGCATCACCTCGAATGCCCATGGGCAAGCGCTCCAACGGCATTTATCTACCCAGAACGCCGGCCAGCATTCCGGCCAAGGACAGTCAAGCATGAACGACGAGAACCAGTTCTTTCGTCCCGTGGGCGAGATCTGCCAGCGCCAGGTCGTAACCTGCCGCCCAGGCGAAGGGCTCGTTGATGTGGTAAAAGTAATGAAGGAGAAGAACATCTCCAGCGTGGTGGTCTGCGATGACGCCGGTGCCCCCATCGGCATCATCACCGACCGGGACCTGAGGAACAAGGTGGTGCCGTCGGGACGCGACCCGGGTTCCTTCAAGGTCGCGGACGTGATGAACAGTCCCCTGACCACCATCCGTGAAGAAGACGTACTCTACGAGGCGCTGTACCGGATGTCCCGGCAGCATATCCACCGTCTGGTGGTGGTGGATGATGACGGCGCCCTCAATGGGATCATCACCGACACGGACATCCTGCGCATGCAGAATCATTCGCCCCATCAACTGGTGCGGGACATCGAAAAGGCCGGGACACCCGCAGACCTCAAGGTCCTGCATGCCCGCATCCAGGACCTGGTGGTGCGACTGAGCGGCACCACCACCCGCATCCAGGATCTGGTGCAGCTCATCGCCCATCTCAATGACCAGATCCTGCTGCGTCTGATCCATCTGGTCCGGGAGACCCGCTTCCCCGATCTGCCCAAGGGCTTCGCCTTTATGGTGATGGGCAGCGAGGGACGCAGTGAACAGACCCTCTCCACCGACCAGGACAACGCCATCGTCTACGCCGATGATCTGTCCGAGGATGACATCAGGAAGATCGAGGACTTTTCCAGGGAACTCATCGAGCACCTCATCGAGATCGGCGTGCCTCCCTGCCCCGGCGGCATCATGGCCAGCAACCCCGCCTGGCGACGCAGCCTGTCCGGCTGGTACAAGGAACTGGATCAGTGGCTCACCACGCCCAGTCCGAAAAACATCCCCAATGTGAGCATGTTCGCCGACATCCGCACCCTTTACGGCGATGCCTCCCTGGAGCGCAAGCTCAAGGCCCATATTTACCACCGTCTGGCGGAAAACCGGCTGTTCATCATGCGCATGGCGGAAAACATGCTGCGCTTCACCCCGCCCCTGGGCTGGCTGGGCAAGATCAAGACCGGCACCCAGGGCGCGCCCCGGGGAGAAGTGGACCTGAAGAAAGGCGGCATCTTCGCCCTGACCGACGGCATCAAGGCCCTGGCGCTGGAACTGAATGCCCTCGACGGGGGCACCCACCAGCGTCTTCAGGCCCTGGTGAAACAGGGGGTACTGAAGCAGGATCAGGCCGGTGATCTGCAGGAAAGCTTTGATTTTCTGGTGCTGATGCGACTGCGCGCCCAGGTCCGCTCCGTGGAGCAGGGAAAAAAGTCGGACAACTGCGCAGCCCTGGAACAACTGAGCCAGATGGAACAGGTGAAACTCAAGATTGCCTTCGAGGATGTGGGAAAGTTCCAGAACTTCATCAGCGGCCACTTCAACCTCAGCCTGCTACGCTGATTGCAAGGCAGACCGGATGCCATCCCCGCCACCCGCCCAGCTCCCCGTCGCCACCTATTCCATCGTGGCCCGGGACCCTGACAGCGGTCACCTGGGTGTGGCAGTCCAGTCCCATCACTTTGCCGTGGGCAGCGTCGCCCCCTTTGCCCGGGCGGGCGTGGGGGCCGGCACCATCCAGTCCTTTGCCAGACTTATCTATGCCGCCGAAGGCCTGCGCCTGATGCGGGATGGTGCCAGTGCCGGCGAGGCGCTACGCCGCCTGCTGGCACGGGATCACCACATGGATTACCGCCAGGCCGCCATGATCGACACCCAGGGAGACGTGGTGGCCCATACCGGCCGCCTGTGCATCGACGCGGCCGGTCACTGCCTGGGAGACGAGTACGCATGCCTTGGCAACATGCTGCTCAATGACGGCACCTGGGAGGCCATGGGACGGGCCTACGAGGCCGCCGAAGGTGATTTCCCCCATCGCCTGATCAGTGCCCTGGAGGCCGCTCAGGCCCAGGGGGGCGACCTGCGGGGGCGGCGTTCCGCCGCCATGATGGTGGTCAGCGGCAAGGCCACCGGCGACCCGGCCCGGGACACCCTCCTGGATCTGCGGGTGGAAGACCACCCCACCCCGGTCAGGGAACTGAAGCGTCTTGTCATCCTCAAGGAAGCCTACGAACTCAATACCCTGGGCGGACATCATCTGCGGCATGGTGAATACGACAAGGCCATCCAGGCCTTCACCCGCGCCGAGACACTGGCCCCGGAAGAGGACGAACTCATCTTCTGGCGATCCGTGGCCCTGATCAACGCCGGCCATGAATCCGAGGCTCAGGCCCTGCTCAGGGCACTGTTCCAGCGCGCTCCCCACTGGTCACTGCTCCTGGAGAGGGTGGCCAAAAGCCGGTTTTTGCCTGATGATCCGGCGTTGATCCAGCGGTTGCTCCCGCCACAAGACGGCACATCCTGAATACTCCCCTGACTTTCCTTTTCCCCGCCCCTCCCACCCTATTCTGAGCAATACAAGGCATGACGTTCGGTACTGAAGAAATACTCATCGGCCTGCTGGTCACCCTGATCGCCGGCCTGGTCCACGGCGCCTTCGGACTGGGTTTCCCGATGATCGCCACCCCCATCCTGGCGCTGATCACTGACGTCAAGACGGCCATCCTGCTCACCTTGGCCCCCAATATCGCGGTCAATATCTGGAGCCTGATCCGGGGCGGCGACTGGTTCAGCAGCGTCGCCCGATTCTGGCCGGTGGCCATGTGGATGCTGGTGGGATCGGCCCTGGGCACCCTGGTGCTGGTCGCCATGGACCCCAATCCCTTCCGTCTACTGCTGGCCGCCACGGTGCTGCTCTACCTGATGTCCGACCGTATCAAGCGCATCGACTGGAGCTGGATCGGACGCCACCCCCGTCCCAGCGGGGCCGGGGCCGGTTTGCTGGGAGGTCTGCTGGGTGGGACCGTAAACGTGGGTGGTCCGGTGATGATGATCTATTTCCTGGAACTGCGACTGGCACCGGTGGTGCTGGTCCAGGCCATCAACCTGTGCTTCCTGCTGGGCAAGGGGACTCAGGCGATCACCTTTGCCTTCCTCGGCATGCTGGGAGTGGACCTGTTACTGATCTCCCTGCCCCTGGGCATTGCCGCCCTGATCGGACTGCGCGGAGGCATGTGGATACGGGAGCGGGTGGCTGCGGACACCTATCGGGGCTGGCTCAAGGGCCTGCTGTGGGTCCTGTGCGTCCTGCTGGTGGTGCAGTTCTTCCGTGAACTGGGATGACGCCGGGACAGCCCCGGAAAACGACATGTCAGCCGCTCCGGGACCATCCTGACGGGAATCAGGCCTTTTCCTGATCCTTTTTGACGGACATGTCCTTGAGTTCCTGCAGCAATTCCCGGAAACGCTGATCCAGTCGCTGCATGGCCGCCTCCTGGGCCAGTCGCATGGATTCAAAGGTCTCCCGGGTATGGCTGCTCATGCGATCGTAGACCTTACCCACCATTTCCACCTGTCTGGCCGGCAGGTCGTCCTGCTTTGCCTCTCCCATGGCACGGGTCATCTCCGTGGCCTCGTTCATGGCCTGGCTCAGCATCTCCGTCTGACGCTTCATCAGCGCCTCGCTGCTTTCCATCATCGCCCGGTTGGCGGCCATCATGGCCTCCACGTTCTTTTTCTGCACTTCCATCAACGCGGACATGTCCATGTGCGGGACCTTGAACTGCTTCATGAACTCGTTCATTTGATCCATGTAGCGCTGAGGATCCATCAGTTTCATCAGTTCGGACATGTCGAACGGATTCTTCTCTTGCGGCATGGCTGCGATCTCCTTCTGGCTGGATGTTCTGAATCAGTCATTCCCGCCCATGCGGGAGTCCATTCAAAAACAGGTCATTCCGGTCTCCCGCCCACGCGGGAGTGACGACAGCGGACTTTCAGTGTTTCCTTCTCTGGTTGCCGATGGATGCAAGGTTGCACCTCCGTGTAGAGCTTAGCCCAATCGACGGGACGCGCCTGCGCGCCACTTCCCGTTTGCATGATGAGCAGGCTCCATGGCTTGTGGCAACCTTGTGGATAATTTGTTCCCAAACCGTGGGTAAATTTCACCCACAACTTTATCCACAATCCACGCACATTTCGCGCGCCGTTTTCCCCATTTGTTCTTCACAGGCTTTTTCGTGCATAAGCTGTTGAAAACTTGAACCTTTAAAAACCTTTTCCCCAGCCACCCCCGCCCCTTATTACTATCATTAAAAAGATCTTTTAAAAGAACAGTAATAAGACAGGCCCCCGTCATCCACAAGCCGGGGATCATCCAGGGGCATGCAGTCAGCAGAAATCCTGACGCACCGCAGAATTCTTTGGCGTTTTGAGATCAAAAGGAACGGCAGGCAGGGCGCTTCAGACAGGTGTCTGTGAAGCGCCTGCCCAATCACGGGAGAACTAAAAAACGAGGATACCCCTGGGGGCGATACGTTATGGCAGGAGAGACGGTACACGCTTCATCGTGAGGAACGGCCGTCGATGGACGGCCTGAACCTTCAGCCTGCCTTCGAAGCAGGCCGGGGAAAAGATCACTTACAGTGAATATCCAGTGCCTGACGCTCGTCATCAATCACGATGAATGCATCACGGAAGGCTTCCGGCACCGGCCTGGGTCGCCCTGTACCGGCATCCACATAGACCCATTCGGTTTTTGCCCGTGCCAGGGGGCGGTGATCATCGGCGCGCAGCAAAAGATAATGGCGCGGCGAACTGCGGTGGGAAAATCCCCCGATCCAGGTCAGCAGGAGCAGATCATCTCCCGCATGGCTGGGACGCAGATATTCGATACTGTGGGATCGCACCACCCAGCTGCTTCCCTCCTGCCGGTAGCGATCCCAGTTCCAGCCACGGGCAGCGGAGTGAGCCATGGCGATTTCCTGCATCCATTTGAGATATTCCAGGTTATTCACATGCCCATTGAGATCAATGGCGGATTCGGGCACCGTGAACCGGCGGGAATACACCCCGCGATGATCCGGATCCAAAGAGCGGGCCATACTGGAATTGAGCTGCGTGTCAGACATGCTGAAACCCCGAAAGCAGATAGTGAATTCAGGCCCTGGTGGCGGATTGAACCTGTCACCATGAACACCGGCATTCTACTGTCCCCGGCAAGGGCATGCGAACATCCCCTTTTCAACCTCGCCTGCATCCACCTGCCATGCCCCTGAACCGCTGCCCGTTGTGCCGTGGCCTTGAGACACCACTGTTTCATCGGGAAGATCGCCCCCGGGTTCTCTACCGGGAATATCATCGCTGCCTGCGATGCGGTCTGACCTTCGTACCTTCCCGCTATCATCTGTCCGCCAAGGAAGAAAAGGCCTATTACGATCTGCATGAAAACCAGGATGGCGATGGGGGGTACGAGCGGTTTCTGGGTCGCATGCTCACGCCATTGCTGGAGCGGGTGGGCCCCGGAGCGGCAGGACTGGATTTCGGTTGCGGTGCCGGCCAGGTCCTGGTGAACATGTGTCGCCGTGCCGGCCTGTCCTGCGTGGGCTATGACCTCTACTACCACCCGGATCCCGCACCGCTTGAGATCCGGCATGACTTCATCATCAGTACGGAAGTCTTCGAGCATCTGACCGACCCCGGCGGGGTGCTGGAACAGTTGCAGGCCCTGCTCAGACCCGGTGGCTGGCTGGGGATAATGACCAAGCGTGCCCTTGACCGGCAACGCTTTGTCCGCTGGCACTACACCCTGGATCCCACCCATGTCTGCTTTTTCAGCGAGCAGACCTTTCGCTGGATTGCGGCGCAGACCGGCATGGCCCTGGAGGTGGTGGGCAATGATGTGGTGATGATCAGAAAACCGGGCTGAATTTTACTCTGCTACGCGGACCTGATTACGTCCGGCCTCCTTTGCGGCATAGAGGGCCTGATCCGCCGCCTTGATGACGCTTTCAGGATCCGGACGCTCCAGACTGCGTTCGGCCACCCCCATACTGATGGTCACGGAGACGGTCTTATCCCTGCCCTGCCCCCGGCGCGCCCTGCCTTCCCGCTTGTTGTCCGGTCGGGTGTTCCCGTCGCGAATGGCGATCTCATAGGACTCGATGGCTTCCCTGACGGCCTCCAGGTGGATCACGCACTCTTCCGCCGTCTTGCCGGGAAAGACTATGGTGAATTCCTCTCCCCCATAACGATAGGCCTTGCCGCCACCGCTGACCTTGCGCAGCTGGGCCGCCACCACCCGCAGCACCTGATCTCCCAGGTCATGCCCATGGGTATCATTGAATTTCTTGAAGTGGTCCACATCGGTCATGGCAATGGCATAGTGGCGCCCCAGGCGCTGCAGGCGTTCATTGAGGGCGCGGCGGCCAGGCAGTCCGGTGAGATCATCACGAAAGGCCATCTGGAACGACTCATGCACCACGGCGATGGCCAGAATCAGCAGCAAGGTGGCGGTGTACAGGGGCATGGCATAGGCGTGGAAGAGTTGCGGCAGTATCCATCCGATGCCGGCCAGGGTGATCCATTGTCCGGCCCACTGGGGGCTCGGGTGCTTGACCAGAAAGAATCCCATACCGGCAAGGCACAGGATCAGGCTCCAGAATGAAAGCTGGGGCATGCCGTAGCCATCCCAGTGCAGGGCGGGCAAATGGGTGGTCAGCAACAGATCGGCCATGCCTTCCGGGAACTGCGTGGCGAAGAGGACGGCCATGCCCGGCAGGGTTCCAAACACCGCCAGCCGGATCAGCAGATCCATCATCAGGTGATAGCGCTCGGACCAGATGGCGTTGATCATGAACACCAGGGGGACCAGCAGGGTCATGAGGGCATAGCCCAAAGCGGGCAGCAGGTCCGTGCCCGGTGCCATCGCCATGGGCCGGATCTGGAACATGCTGCTCAGATAGACCACCAGCACCAGGATCACGCAAATGAGCGTCCGGGTCCGGCCATAGACAAAGGCCAGCACCCCTGCCAGCATTCCCATCAACCAGGGCAGAATCTCCACCAGACCCTGGGGCAGTTCCGGTAGCCAGGCCCCTTGAATGGCGGCGCCCATCCCCACGGCCAGCATCACGGGTGGGAGCAGGATGAAGATCAGAGTTTTTAGATGTTCCTGGGGCATGGTCGGTTCAGGCGGGATAAACGTGATCCATCATGTTATGCCGAAATGCCAGGCTTGGGGGAATGCAGTGCCGCGAGGTGGCCCGTGGGACATGTTCTGGCTGCTTCAGCTTGACCAGCAATACCAGGTTGTGGCCCCGGGGCAATTGTCCAGCAGCCTGCTGGACAATTGCCGCATCCGGACAGGCGTCGGCGAAGGAGCGCATGTACATCAGGTTGGCTTTCGATCATTCCCTCCTCCAGCAAGGCTCGGACCCGCGCATTCAGCTTGCCTGAAATACTCTTCTGGCCAATGGCTTTGGCCAACTCGGACTTCGATAATGGCTGACCTGGTAGCGCTTGTAGCACACGACCCTGAATTGACTCTGGCCTAAGTTGAGTGGAAACCGACTCGGTGTGCGGCATGCTGAGCCGAATGAACTGGGAAGAGAAGGTAAAGTTTTCGCGTGGGTAGGCTGCCGGAGCCGAGGTATTCGCCCATGCCCAGTAAAGTTTTTCATGAAACCCGGCAAAACCCACATCACTTCCCGATACAAAAGGAAGAAAAAATCTCCCCCAGCAGATCATCCGCGCTCACCCGTCCGGTGATCTCTCCCAGTGCCTCCTGGGCTAGGCGCAGTTCCTCGGCCACCAGTTCCGTGGCGCGGGTGACGATGAGCTGGTCATTGGCGGCCTGAACATGGTCGCGGGTGCGGGCCAGGGCGTCCAGGTGGCGGCGACGGGCGGTGAACAGGCCTTCCGGGTGGCCGCTGTAGTGGAGCTGGGATTTGAGGGCCTCTCGCAGGGTGCTGATGCCTTCGCCAGTGTGGGCCGAAATGAAAAGCACGTCACTGGCATCCGCCGGCAGTTCGGTGAGCCGGTCCAGTTTGTTATAAACGGTGATGACCGGTAGCAGCGGCGGCAGGCGGCGGCGGATCTCCCCTTCTTCTTCGCCCTCCCCCTGGGTGGCGTCCACCACCAGAAGCACCAGGTCGGCCCGCTCGATCTCGGCCCAGGCCCGGCGGATGCCTTCCTGCTCCACCGGGTCATCGGATTCCCGTAAGCCGGCAGTATCCACCAGGTGCAGGGGCAGACCGTCCAGGCTCAGGTGTTCACGCAGTACGTCCCGGGTGGTGCCGGGAATGGCGGTGACGATGGCGGCTTCCCGGTCCACCAGACGGTTGAGCAGGCTGGACTTGCCCGCATTGGGGCGCCCGGCGATCACCAGGTGGGCGCCTTCCCGCAGCAGATTGCCTTGCCGGGCCTGCTCGGTCAGGGTGGCCAGTTGATCCAGCAGGGACTCGATCCGGTACTGGATATCCCCTTCCGCCAGCAGATCCAGTTCCTCTTCGGAGAAGTCCAGGTCCGCTTCCACGAACACTCTCAGTTCGGTCAGGGCCGACAGGATCAGGTCCACCTGCCGGGAAAATCCACCTTCCAGCGATCGGCGGGCACTGCGCACGGCAGCGGCGGAACCGGCGTCGATCAGGTCGGCCACGGCCTCGGCCTGGGCCAGATCCATGCGGTCGTTGAGGAAGGCGCGCTCGGTGAATTCCCCGGCCCGTGCCATGCGGCAGCCCATCTCCAGACAGGCTCCCAGCAACAGGTCCATGACCACCGGGCCGCCATGGCCCTGCAGTTCCAGGACATCCTCGCCGGTATAGGAATAGGGGCCGGGAAAATAGAGGGCAATGCCATCGTCGATGACCTCTCCCCGTGCATCCAGGAAGGGACCGTAGAATGCCTGTCTGGGGGCGGGCAGTCTGCCCAGGCTGCGCCGTGCCACGGCGGCGGCATCGGGGCCTGAGACACGCACGATGCCCACGCCTCCCCGTCCGGGCGCGGTGGCAATGGCGGCGATGGTATCGAGGCTGCGGTGCATGGCGGTGAGTCCCACGAAAAATAGCCCGGATGGAGAAAACCGGCGATCCCCGGATCACCACTGCAGTGGGATCTTCGAAGACCGCCGGCCGTCTCCAACCGGGCTATGGATGGCCGGGATGGCCAGCAGGAAGTGGTGTTACTTCTTGCCGCCGCCCTTGCCGTTGGCCGTCTTTTCGATCTGGCGCGTGATGTAGTACTGCTGGGCAATGGACAGCAGGTTGTTGACCAGCCAGTACAGCACCAGACCCGCCGGGAAGAAGGCGAAGAACACGGTGAAGACGATGGGCAGGGCCATCATGATCTTCTGCTGTACCGGGTCCATGGGGGCCGGGTTCAGCTTGTACTGGGCGATCATGCTGGCACCCATGAGCAGCGGCAGCACGAAGAAGGGATCACGGATGGACAGATCCTGAATCCAGAAGATCCACGGCGCCTGACGCAGCTCCACGCTTTCCAGCAGCACCCAGTAGAGGGCGATGAAGACGGGGATCTGGATCAGGATGGGCAGACAGCCGCCCAGCGGATTGATCTTCTCCTTCTTGTAAAGCTCCATCAGCGCCTGGTTCATGCGCTGCTTGTCGTCGCCGAAACGCTCCTTGAGGGCCATCATCTTCGGCTGCACGGCACGCATCTTGGCCATGGAGCGGTAACTGGTCTCGGACAGCTTGTAGAACACCAGCTTGATCATCAGGGTCAGGATGATGATGGCCCAGCCCCAGTTGCCCACGAAATCATGGATCACCCGCAGCAGCCAGAACAAGGGCTTGGCCAGCACCGTGAAGATGCCGTAGTCCACCGTCAGTTCCAGGCCATCGGCGATCTTTGACAGGGGCTGCTGTTTTTTGGGGCCGATCCAGATGCGGGACTGCAGGACCTCATGGGCGCCGGGGGCGATGCTCACGGGTTCGGAGCGCAGGCCGATGATGTACTGGGGACGTTCCGGCGTGCCGATGGCACGGCTGTAGAGCAGGTTCACCTCATCGGCATGGGGTACCCAGGCGGTGAGGAAGTAATGCTGGATGATGGAGATCCAGCCTGCGGAAATATTGCGGTCCTGGACGTTCCTGCCCAGATCCTCCAGGGATTCCTTGATGTATTTCCCGTCATAGAGGGCGGCACCAGTGAAGGTGTACAGGAACCAGGATTCACGGTCCGGAGTGGGACCATGACGCAGTTGCCGGTACTGGCGGCCGGTCCAGGTGGCGTCACTGTTGTTTTCCACCCGATGGTCCACATCCACCAGGAAGTCGCCACGGCGGAAGGTGTAGGTCTTGGTGACACGGATGCCGTCCTCGCTTTCCCATGTCAGGGGGACCACGAGTTCATCCTGCCAGTCCTCCATGCGGTATTCAGTGCGCTCGGCCCGGAACACGGCGTGATGGGATGGGGCGCGGTCGGCGTGTTCGATGCCGGGTACACGGTCATGAATCAGGCCGGACTGAGCCACATAGTCGCGCAAACGCTCGTCCAGGATGCGTACCGGATTGTCCGGCTCCTTCAGACTCACCGGATAGGTGGGCAGGTCGGCGCGCACCAGGTCGCCGCCACGGGTGTCGATGAGCACGTCCAGGGTATCGGTGACCACACGGATGCGCTGGCGATCAGCGGCCAGCACGGGGTCCATGCCCACGGGGGCATCCATGGCCTCGGAAGCAGGGGCATCGGGGACATCGTCGCGGAATTCCTGCCCGTTGAGGGTGGCTTCGGCGCGCTGGGGATCGAACTGGGGCTGGGGACCATAGTCCACACGCCAGGCCTGCCAGATCAGGAACAGCAGGAAAACCAGTGACAGGTACAGGATCGGTCGAAGATTATCCATGATTTCGCGGCTGCTTGTGATGGCCTGGGGCGGGGTCCGGTACAGGATCGTACCCGCCTTCGCAGAAGGGATGACAACGCGCCAGTCGCCGGACGGTGAGCCACAGGCCCCGCAGGGCGCCGTGTCTCTCGATGGCCTCCATTCCGTAACAGGAACAGGAGGGGGTGAATCGGCAGTGCTGCCCGATGAAAGGGCTCAGGGTATAGCGGTAGACCTGGATCAGGAAGATAAGGACTTTTCGCATTGGCTACTCATCCGTTTCCAGAGTCTTTCCAGGGCCTGATGCAGATCGGCGTTGTTGAAATGCTGGGCGCCCGGCTTGCACATGATGACCATGTCCATGGGGGCCATGCCGGAACGATGCCGACGAAACGACTCCCGGATCAGGCGTTTGATTCGATTGCGCTGGGTGGCCTGGCGGACATTTTTTTTTGCCACGGCCATCCCCAGGCGCGGTCCCGCAGTCGGGCTCAGCGCCCAGAGCCCGGTGAAGGGCGGCTGGGACACCCGATGTGCATCCCTGAAGACCCGGTGGTAATCACTCGCCTGCAACAGCCTGACGTGGCGAGGAAATCCCTGGTCATTCAGGACAATCTGTTGATCAAGGGCAAAGACGGGCACGGCCCCGGGCGCGGCGAGCGGCCAGCACCTTGCGGCCACCGCGGGTAGCCATGCGGGCACGGAAACCATGGGTGCGCTTGCGGTGCAGGTTACTGGGCTGGAATGTTCTTTTCATGACGGCTGACCGTGGCTGAGTTCTATTTTACGGGCGATAGAGAGCGCCCAATCTAAGGCGCGTAAAAGTACCTGCGATTGACATGGGTGTCAATCCGCGTCAGTCAAGGCCTGGGGACAAGGGTGTGGAAAAAGGTGTGGATAAGTCGGTGGGACTGCGGGTAGACTTACGCGTCCCTCAAACCCCTACCACTGGAGATACCCTTGGTTGGCAACTCCTTGTGGCAGCAATGCGTGTCGCGTCTGGAGAGTGAACTCTCCGAACAGCAACTCAATACCTGGATTCGTCCCCTGCATGCAGTGGAGGAACAGGGCGTATTACGGCTGCTCGCTCCCAATCGATTCGTGCTGGACTGGGTCAAGGACCACTTTTTCCAGCGTATCGCCCAGGTCGTCACCGAGCTTCTGGGCAATGACTCCATGCGCGTGCTGCTGGAAGTGGGCAGCAGCCGGCCACCCGCAACACCGCCGGTGCGCCCGCCCCAACCTGCCGCCCAGTCCACACAGGCTGTACCCGTCTCGGCAGATGCGGTGCAGGCACGCGGACCGGCCCCGGCGCCGGCTGCCAGTTCCCCACAGTTCACCAACAACGTAAATCCCAATTTCACTTTCGACAACTTCGTCGAGGGTAAATCGAATCAGCTGGCCAGGGCCGCCAGCCTGCAGGTGGCGGCGAATGTGGGCAAGGCCTATAACCCCCTGTTCCTTTATGGAAGTACCGGCCTTGGGAAAACCCACCTTATGCATGCCATCGGTAACACCATTCTCCGGGAGCGCCCGGATGCGAAGGTGGTGTACCTGCATTCCGAACGTTTCGTGGCAGACATGATCAAGGCGCTGCAACACAATTCCATCGACGAATTCAAGCGCTATTACCGCTCTGTGGATGCCTTGTTGATTGACGATATTCAATTCTTTGCAGGCAAGGAGCGTTCCCAGGAGGAGTTTTTCCACACCTTCAATGCCTTGCTGGAAAGCCAGCAGCAGGTGATCCTGACCTGCGATCGTTATCCCAAGGAAGTGGAAGGTCTGGAAGATCGTCTCAAGTCCCGCTTTGGCTGGGGACTGACCGTCGCCATTGAGCCTGCCGAACTGGAAACCCGGGTGGCCATTCTGAAACGCAAGGCGGAAGAAGCCGGCGTGGATCTGCCCAGTGAAGTCGCATTTTTCGTTGCCAAGCGGATTCGTTCAAACATTCGTGAGCTTGAAGGTGCCTTGCGCCGTGTGATGGCCAATGCCCATTTTACGGGTCGCCCCATCACCCTGGAGTTTGCCAAAGAGGCGCTTCATGACCTGCTTGCCCTGCAGGACAAGCTGGTCACCATCGACAATATCCAGAAGACCGTGGCGGAGTATTACAAGATCCGGGTCTCCGATCTGCTTTCCACCCGCCGCAGTCGCTCCATCACCCGCCCCCGTCAGGTGGCCATGGCCCTGGCAAAGGAACTGACCAATCACAGCCTCCCGGAAATCGGGAAGGCCTTCGGGGGGCGGGACCATACCACGGTGCTGCACGCCTGCCGGAAGGTGGTGGAATTGCGTGAGTCCGATGCGCGGATCAATGAGGACTTCATCAATTTGCTGCGGACATTGACCACCTGATGGGTTGACGCCGCCAACACTGTGGATAAGGTGTGAACCCCCTATGGGAAATGGGGCGTCCGCAAGTTATCCACAATACTTCAACAGCGACCAAACCTCTTTATCCGGGCCTCAATTCACAGGGTTTTTACGTTATAAACCTTTGAATTTAATAGTTAATATTAAAGTTATCCAAAGGCGGACGGGTTACTTGTTACTATCATTAAAAAGATCTTCTTTAAATAATAGTTAAAGACGGGTCAACTCCCCCCACCTGAAGGCTGGAGCCGGGTGCAGACCTTCCCGAAGGGGGAATGGGCACTCTGCCCCACATCACCGGACCCGTAAGGGTTTTGTTTTTGGAACATTGAGATGGCGGTTTTTGCACTGGACAAAAGGAAAAAGCCCCTGATGCCCTGTTCGGAGAAGTGGGCACAGTTGCTGTTGGAACGGGGCCGGGCTGTGGTCCAGGGCATTTCATACCGCCACTGCCGTCTGCTGCAACGGGCGGACGGCTATGGCTATGCCTTTCAACCTAAACCGACACAGGAGGACGCGACCAGGGCCGCGTGATCGTGCCGTGCACGATGCGCTATCCCTCCCCGACCTGAAGGACGGGGTTTCTCGCGCAAAATGATGAAACTCAGTATTCAACGGGAAATGCTGCTCAAGCCGCTGCAGCAGGTCATCGGCGCTGTGGAAAAACGCCACACCATGCAGATTCTTGGCAATGTGCTGCTGCGATGCGACGGTGCGTTCCTGAGAATGACCGCCACGGACCTGGAAGTGGAACTGGTTGCAGAGCTGGAATACGCTTCTGAAGAAACCGGTGAGGTCACATTGCCTGCGCGCAAACTCCTGGATATCTGCCGTGCCCTGCCGGATGAGGCCGAAATCCGGATTCAGGTGAGCGGAGAACGTGCCGTGTTGTCTTCGGGGAGATCCCGTTTCGTGCTCACGACCCTGCCGGCGGGTGATTTCCCCAACCTGGATGAAATCGAGAGTCGGATCGAGTTTTCTCTTACCGAAAGGGAACTGCTTACACTCATCGGCCGCACATCCTTTGCCATGGCCAATCAGGATGCCCGGTATTACCTCAATGGACTGATGCTGGAAGTGGAAAAGGGCACGATCCGCACGGTGGCCACCGATGGTCACCGTCTGTCTCTGTGTGCGCTCAAGTCCATTGTGGAAACGGAAGAGACCCAGCAGGTCATCATTCCTCGCAAGGGGGTGCTGGAGTTGTCCCGTCTGCTGGAACTCAGCGATGACCCCGTCAGGGTTCAGATTGCAGCCAATCACCTGAGGGTGCGTCTGCCGGGTCTTTGTTTCACCACCAAGCTGATTGATGGGCGGTTTCCGGATTACAAACGGGTTATTCCCCGTGACGGCGAACAGGTGCTGAAGGTGGAACGTGAACACCTGCGTCAGGCACTGGGACGTACGGCAATCCTCTCCAATGAAAAATATCGCGGTGTCAGATTTGAGTTGTCCTCCGGCACCTTGAAGATTCTGTCTCACAATCCGGAACAGGAAGAGGCGGAAGAAGAAATGGAAGTGGACTACAGTGGTGAGCCGTTGGAGATTGGATTCAACGTCACCTATCTCATGGACGTTGTTGCCAATCTGCAGGGGGAAGTCCTTGAAGCCACGTTCAAGGATTCCGGCTCTTCCGTTCTGATCCGGGACCTGGGTTTTCAGGACGCCCTGTATGTGGTCATGCCCATGCGTCTGTAATTTCTGTGAATATCGTCGGGGGTCTGGCAGGTCAGGCCCCTTTCCCGCTTTTTCCCATCACTGCCACCTCCCCTCCCATGAGTCTGATCCGACTCGATGTCTTCAATCTCCGGCCCTTTGAAAAATCCCGGCTGGAGCCCTGTACCGGGTTGAATCTTGTGGTGGGTGAGAATGCCTCGGGCAAGACCAGCCTGCTGGAAGCCATCCATGTGCTGGCTACCGGTCGCTCCTTCAGATCCCAGCGTATTGAACCCGTCATTCGCCATGGTGCCCGTGACTTGATGGTGACCGGGCGTCTTCAACTTGAAGGACGCCAGGTTTCACTGGGCATTCGCAAGGGTAGTGGCAAGACGGTGGCAAGGATCAACGGTAAAACCGTAAGAAATCAGTCCGAACTGGCTCATGCCCTGCCCCTTCAGGTCATTCATCCTGACAGCCATGAATTGCTTTCCGGGAGCCCCGCCGAACGACGCGGTTTTCTGGACTGGGGGATCTTCTACCAGTCACCTCAATCCATGGGGCATTGGCAGGGGTATCGACGGGCACTGATCCAGCGCAATGAGGCCCTGCGTCGCGGTTTGAATGACAAGGCCCTGGATGTCTGGGAAACCTTGCTTGCCCAGTCTGGCGAAGCCATGGATCGTGCGCGGCAAAGCTACCTTGACATGCTGGTGCGTCATGTCCGGGGGCTTGAAGGTCTGCTACCCGGTAATGGCGGTATGGATCTTTCCTATCGTCGCGGTTGGCGTGAAGGCGTTGACCTCAAAACTCTGCTGCAGACGGCTCGCCCCCGAGAGCGGGAGATGGGTTATACCCTTTCCGGTCCTCATCGTGCTGACGTGGTGTTCCGTCGCGGAAATATGCTCCTGGCTGAAGGTGCGTCCAGAGGACAGCAGAAGTCGGCTGTGCTGCTTTTGCGTCTGGCTCAGGTGGCCGCCTTCAGGAGTGTGAGTGGTCGTCCAGCGGTAGTGATGGTGGATGACCTGCCTTCAGAACTGGATGAAGCCCACAGATCTGCCGTGCTTGCATTGCTTCAGGGGCTGGACTGCCAGGCTTTTGTCACTGCCATCGATCCTCGCCAGATTGATACCCGAGGCTGGTCGAGTGCCAGATTGTTCCACGTGGAACATGGTCGCCTGAAAGGTCAGTGTTGAATTTATGGTGGATGTTCCACGTGGAACATCCATCGTGTCGGGTAAGGCAAAAGGTTCCACGTGGAACCTCTATGCTGATGGTTTGTGCCAAGGTTGCAAATTTCCCTTCCAGGCATTTCGGGTATTCCCCTTTTTCTTACTCCCTAAAAATATTTCCGCAACGGTTGAGAATCCGGTTGCCAGACTGGAAAGTCTGGACTCCCGCGTTCGCGGGAGTGACGAAAGAAGCGGAATGCAGGAAAGGAGCGGGAATGGAGAATGAGGGATGAGGGAAAGGACGCGGGGGGATGGGAGAAGCATATTTGACGGTTCCTTCCGTTGATATCTGCGGGGACCTGGGAACAGGGCGGGACCCGGGCTGCAAGTGATATAATGCCTCTCTTTTGATGTTAGGCAGGCACAGCATGACCGATCAGACGCCCCCGACCTACGACTCTTCCAATATCAAGGTCCTCAAAGGCCTGGACGCCGTTCGCAAGCGACCCGGTATGTATATCGGTGATACCGATGACGGTACGGGGCTGCATCACATGGTCTTCGAGGTGGTGGATAATGCCATCGACGAGGCCTTGGCGGGCTACTGCAAGGAAATCAACGTCACCATCCACAGCGATGGTTCGGTCAGTGTGAGCGACGATGGTCGCGGGATTCCTGTGGATATTCACCCCGAGGAAGGGCGATCCGCGGCCGAAGTCATCATGACGGTGCTTCATGCGGGGGGGAAATTCGACGATAACTCCTACAAGGTTTCCGGCGGATTGCACGGGGTGGGTGTCTCCGTGGTCAATGCCCTGTCCGAATGGCTGGAAATGACCATTTACCGGGAAGGCAGGACCCATCGCCAGACCTATCGTCTTGGAGTGCCGGATGCCCCCCTTAAGGCTGTCAGTGAAACCCAGCGCACCGGGACGACGATTCATTTCAAGCCCAGCCCCGAGATCTTCACCGATACTGAATACCATTACGACATCCTTTCGCGGCGCCTGCGGGAGCTGTCGTTCCTGAATTCCGGCGTGCGCATCCAGCTCCAGGATGAGCGGGACGGCGGCAAGCGGGATGTGTTTGAGTATCAGGGCGGTATCCGCGCCTTCGTGGAACATCTCAATCGCAACAAGACACCGCTCCATCCCACCGTGATCTACCTGAACGCGGAAAAGGACGGGATCGTCGTGGAGATCGCCCTGCAGTGGAACGACTCCTACCAGGAAAATATCTTCTGCTTCACCAACAACATCCCCCAGCGGGACGGCGGTACCCACCTGGCCGGTTTCCGCTCCGCCCTTACCCGGACGCTGAATCAGTACATGGAGGCGGAGGGTGTCCTCAAGCGGCAGAAGGTCAGTACCAGCGGTGACGATGCCCGCGAAGGCCTGACCGCTGTCCTTTCAGTGAAGGTGCCCGATCCCAAGTTCTCCTCCCAGACCAAGGACAAGCTGGTGTCCTCCGAGGTGAAGCCGGTGGTGGAATCGGTGATGAGCGATACCCTGCAGGCCTTCCTGCTGGAAAATCCCGGTGAGTCCAGGAACATCACCAGCAAGATCATCGATGCTGCCCGCGCCCGCGAGGCGGCCCGCAAGGCCCGCGAGATGACCCGTCGCAAGGGTGCCCTGGACGTGGCCGGCCTGCCCGGCAAGTTGGCGGACTGCCAGGAGAAGGACCCGGCCCTGTCGGAACTGTTCATCGTGGAGGGTGATTCGGCAGGCGGTTCCGCCAAGCAGGGACGGGATCGGCGTACCCAGGCAGTGCTGCCCCTCAAGGGCAAGATCCTGAACGTGGAGAAGGCCCGTTTCGACAAGATGCTCTCCTCTGCGGAAGTGGGAACCCTGATCACCGCCCTGGGGTGTGGTATCGGCAAGGATGAGTTCAATCCCGACAAACTGCGCTATCACCGCATCATCATCATGACCGACGCGGATGTGGACGGCTCCCATATCCGCACCCTGCTGCTGACCTTCTTCTATCGTCAGATGCCCGAACTGGTGGCCCGGGGGCACATCTACATTGCCCAGCCTCCCCTCTACAAGGTGAAGCGCGGCAAGCAGGAAAGCTACGTCAAGGATGAGCTGGAGATGAGCAATCTGCTGCTCAGTCTGGCGCTGGATGATGCCAAGCTGGTGGTCAATCCGGAGGCACCGCCGGTGAGTGGCCAGGCCCTGGAGGATCTGGCCCGTCGCTACAATAGCGTGATGGCCGCCGTCGGACGTCTGGGACGGCGCTATGATCGGCAGTTGCTGGAACGGATGGTGTTCGCATCGCCGCTCAATGACAGTGACCGGCAGGATCAGGACAGACTGGATGCCTGGTTCAAGCGGTTGCTGGAAGGGTTGCAGAGCGATGCCGCCGGTGCCACCCGCTACGAAATGAGCATCCTGGCCGATGAGCGCGGGGGATATCAGGCCCGGGTGGCACGGCTGATGCACGGCGCACGTACGGATGAGATCTATGGTGCCGACTTCTTCGAGTCTGCGGAATTCAGGGTCATGCGCGAGCTGGCCGAGCGTCTGGATGGACTGCTGGACACGGGTGCCTATATTCAGCGGGGGGAGCGGCGGCAGCCGGTCGCTAATTTCCGCGAAGTGATGAACTGGTTGCTGGGAGAGGCACGGCGTGGCTTGTCCATCCAGCGCTACAAGGGTCTGGGTGAAATGAATCCCGAGCAGCTATGGGAGACCACCTTGAACGCGGAAACCCGGCGCCTGCTGCAGGTTCAAGTGGAAGATGCGGTGCGTGCCGATGAGGTGTTCACTACCCTGATGGGAGACCATGTGGAGCCACGTCGGGAATTTATCGAAGCCAATGCACTGACGGTCGCCAATCTGGACATCTGATACCCACTCGGGACATCGGCCTCTCCCCTGCCCCGACCGTGGGATCGGAGGGTCTGATTGCCTTACCAAAGGGCATACTTTATGCGGGGAATGAGGCAGAATAATCGCATTGAGTGTCTTTAGAGACCACGAGGCTGGGACAATGGATATCGGCGGCTATGTCATGATCGGCATCTTCATCCTGATCGCCCTCTATTCGGTGATCATTTACAACAATCTGGTCAGCCTCAAGCATGGTGTTTCAAAGGCCTGGTCCAATATCGATATCCTGCTCAAGCAGCGTTTCGATGAACTGCCCAAGTTGGTTGAAGTCTGCCGTCAGTACATGTCTTATGAGCAGGATACCCTTGAAAAGGTCATGCAGGCCCGTAATCAGGTGGCAGCCGCGCAGCAAAGTCAGGACATGAAATCCCTGGGACGGGCGGAGGATGTGCTGAGGGTGGGCCTGGGTAATCTGTTTGCCGTGGCCGAGGCCTATCCCGAGTTGAAGGCAGATCAGACCTTTCGCCATCTGCAATCACGGATCACCGGCTTGGAAAATGCCATTGCTGATCGGCGTGAGTACTACAATGAATGCGTAAACCGTAATAATGTCCGTATCGAACAGTTCCCTGATCTGGTCATCGCACACCTGTTTCGATTCGGTCCTTTTGATCTGCTGGAATTTTCCCGTCGAGAGCTTCAGGATGTGGACGTGCGCGCCCTCTTCAGCTAGTAGACGGACTGCATTTTCATGCGGGAGGGAATCACTGCCCTGGTCAGGCAGATGGATGTTGGTGAATTCATTTTTCTGATAGCAGTTCTTATCGCACTAATGCTGGTGTCCCTCTGGGGATTTATCAGAGGCACATACCGAAAACGACTCATTGCTGATACACCCACTTCCCGTATTCGATCCGCTGCCCAGGGTTATCTGGAGCTGATTGGAAGCGCAAGACTCATGCCGGGCCCGCCCATCATCGCGCCACTCACAGGTACGCAATGTGCTTGGTATTACTATCAGATCGATCGACGCGATAGCACGGGTCGCAATCGAGGTTGGTCAAGGGTGGATTACGGCAGTAGCGACAACCTGTTTCTGCTGGTGGATGACACGGGGGAGTGTCTGATTGATCCCGAGGGCGCCCAGGTCATCTGTCTGCATAAGGATGTCTGGCACGGCAGTTCTCCGCGACCACTGACCGGCGCCAGGCCGGGCGGCTCCTTTTTTGGGCTGGGGCAGTATCGATACATGGAGCGTCGTCTGCATCTTGAGGAAGATCTTTACGCCATTGGTTATTTCCGCACACGGGGAACCAGTGATGACAGTTCATTGAACCATGAAGTGGCGGAAATACTGGGTCGATGGAAGAAGGATCCTGCCAGGATGAAGCGCTTTGATATCAATCAGGATGGTCCGATCGATATGGAAAAGTGGGAGCGTGTACGACAGGCCGCAATTCAGAAGGCGTTGCTTCGCCTGGCCGAACGAGCGGATGCTCCGGCAGTCCATGTCATGAGCCGGGGTGCTGATCGCCGCCGTCCCTACATTCTTTCGGCCATTCCTGAGGAGCGTCTGGTGCGACGCTACCGCTGGCAGGCCCGACTCAGTGCCCTGTCCTTCCTGGTCATGGCCGGCTGTCTGGCTTCGGCGATTCTTGCACGTGTCGCCTGATCAGCCGCATGGCTGGCATTTCACACCTTAAATGGATCGTGAAATGAAAGGCCTGAATGTCCCATGGTTTCATCCTGAACCACCCGTGTTACAGTAACTGAATATAATGGTCGGATATCTGCTGTCCATCGCAGCGGGTGTTCAATACTCAACCTGACGCTGGATCGCCATGAACAATCCATTACTCCAGATGCAGGGCCTTCCCCCCTTTGCCGAGATTCTTCCGGAACACGTGGAGCCCGCCGTGGACCAGGTGCTGGCCGACAACCGGGCCGCCATACAGGCCTTGTTGAGCCAGCCCGGCCCTTTCACCTGGGAAAGCCTGGTCCATCCCCTCTCCTTGCTGGAAGACCGCCTCAACCGGATCTGGTCGCCAGTGCGGCACATGAACTCCGTGGTCAACAGCGATGAACTGCGCCAAGCCTACAATGCCTGCCTGCCTAAATTGTCCGACTATGCCACGGAAATGGGACAGAATCTGGACCTGTTCCAGGCCTTTCGCAGTATTGCCGATGATCCTGGATTCGCCGAACTGGCCCCTGCCCAGCAACGGGTGATCAACAATGCCTTGCGAGACTTTCACCTCTCCGGCGTCGATCTGCCCGAAGACAGGAAGGCCCGCTACAAGGCCATTGCCCAGGAGCTTTCCCAGCTCACTTCCCGTTTCGAGGAAAACGTCCTGGATGTCACCCAGGCCTGGAAACGGATCATTCCCGATGTGGAAGGACTCAAGGGGTTGCCGGAATCCTCCCTGGAAATGCTGTTGCAGAATGCCCGCCAGCATAAGGAAGACGGTTATCTGATCAATCTGGAATTCCCGTCCTACTACGCGGTCATGACCTATGCCGATGACCGTGATCTGCGCCGTGAGACTTATACGGCGTATGTCACCCGGGCCTCCGATCAGGGGCCTCATGATCGCCGCTTCGACAACTCCCAGGTAATTGAACAGATCCTGGCCCTGCGCCATGAACAGGCCCGGTTACTGGGGTATCCCAGCTATGCCCATCTGTCCCTGGCCACCAAAATGGCCGAGTCGCCGGAACAGGTGGTGGGATTCCTCTCCGAAATGGCGCAGCGGGCCTGTCCTGCCGCCCGAAAGGAACTGGATGCCCTGCGGACTTTTGCCCGGGAACACCTGAATCTTGAGGATTTGCAGGCCTGGGATCTGGCCTATGCCTCGGAAAAGCTGCGCAAGCATGCCTACGATCTCTCCCAGGAAGATCTCAAGCCCTACTTCCCGGTGGATCGGGTGTTGCAGGGGCTGTTCCAATTGGTGGAGCGCCTGTATCAGGTCCGGATCACTCGTGTGGAGGACGCACCGGTCTGGCACGACGATGTCCGCTTTTACGAGATTCAGGACCCGGACGGTACGCCCCGTGCCCGGTTCTATCTGGATCTCTATGCCCGTGCCCGCAAGCGCGGCGGTGCCTGGATGGACGAATGTTTGAATCGTCTGCGCGACGGAGAGCGCCTGCAGTTGCCGGTGGCCTACATGACCTGCAATTCCACTCCGCCGGTGGGCGGCAAGCCCGCCCTCTTTACCCATGACGAGGTGCTGACCCTGTTCCATGAGTTCGGCCATGGGCTGCACCACATGCTCACCCGGGTGGACTATCCGGACGTGGCGGGCATCAACGGTGTGGAATGGGATGCGGTGGAACTGCCCAGCCAGTTCATGGAAAACTGGTGCTGGGAGCGGGAAGCCCTGGATCTCATTGCCGGTCATCATGAAACCGGCGAGCCGCTGCCCGGTGTCCTGTTCGACAAGCTGCAGGCCACCCGCCATTTCCAGGCCGCCATGCAGATGGTGCGCCAGCTGGAGTTTTCCCTTTTCGACATGCGTCTGCATGCAGAATATGACCCGGCACGGGGGGGGCGCATCCAGGAAACCCTGGACGCGGTGCGCAGCCAGGTGGCGGTAATGATTCCCCCCGCCTTCAACCGGTTCCAGCACAGCTTCTCCCACATCTTTGCCGGCGGTTATGCGGCCGGTTATTACAGCTATAAGTGGGCCGAGGTCCTGTCGGCCGATGCCTTTGCCCGGTTCGAGGAGGAAGGCCTGTTCAATCCGGAGGTGGGTACCGCCTTCCTGCGGGAAATCCTGGAACAGGGCGGCGCCCGCCCTGCCCTGGAGCTGTTCCGGGCTTTCCGTGGCCGTGATCCGCAGATCGAGGCACTGCTGCGACATTCGGGACTGGTGGACGCGGCGGCATGAAGATCGCCACCTGGAACGTCAATTCCCTGAAGGTGCGCCTGCCCCATGTGCTGGACTGGCTGGCGGGGCAGCAGCCGGACGTGCTGGCGTTGCAGGAAACCAAGACGGTGGATGAAGCCTTCCCGCTGGAGGCGCTGCAGGCGGCGGGCTATCACTGCCTGTATGCAGGGCAGAAGACCTATAACGGGGTGGCCCTGCTGAGCCGCGTGCCGGGAGAGGATCCTGTGACCGACCCGCCGGGTGTCGATGACCCCGAGCGACGCATCCTGGCCGCGACGGTGAACGGGGTCCGGGTGATCAACCTGTATGTGGTGAACGGCTCGGAGGTGGGTTCGGACAAGTACGCCCGCAAGCTGGACTGGCTGGTCCGGGTGACGGCGTTCGTGAAAGCGGAACTGGACCGTCATGACCAGGTGGTGGTGCTGGGGGATTTCAATATCGCCCCGGAAGATCGTGACGTCCATGACCCGGCGGCCTGGCATGAACGGATTCTCTGTTCCACCCCGGAGCGGGCGGCCTTGCGTGCCATGCTGGATCTGGGCCTGGAAGATGTTTTTCGCCGGTTCGAGCAGCCGGAGGGCGCATTCAGCTGGTGGGATTATCGGGCAGCGGCATTCCGGCGCAACCGGGGCTTGCGGATCGATTTGATCCTGGCCAGCCAGGCCCTGGCGGAGCGGTGTCTGGGATCGGAGATCGATCCGGCACCCCGCCGCCTGGAGCGGCCGTCGGATCATGCGCCGGTACTGGCCTGTTTTGATCTGTGATCTAATGGCCGGGGGGCGTGCCCTGCCATCGTTATCCGTGAATATATGGAAAACCCATGAAATACCGCGACCTGCGTGACTTCATCTCCGGCCTGGAGGCCCAGGGGGAACTCAAGCGTATCCGGATTCCGGTGGATCCGAATCTGGAAATGACCGAGATCTGCGACCGTACCCTGCGGGCCGGCGGCCCTGCCCTGCTGTTCGAGCGTCCCACCGGGTATGACATGCCGGTGTTGGGCAATCTCTTCGGCACCCCGAGGCGGGTGGCCATGGGCATGGGGGAGGACTCGGTGGAGGCCCTGCGGGAAGTGGGCAAGCTGCTGGCCTTCCTCAAGGAGCCGGACCCGCCCAAGGGCCTCAAGGAAGCCTGGAAGACGCTCCCCATCTTCAAGAAGGTGCTGGACATGGCGCCCAAGAAGGTGCGGGGCGGCGAATGTCAGGCGGTGGTGCTGGAGGGCGATGACGTGGACCTGGGCAACCTGCCGGTGCAGACCTGCTGGCCCGGGGACGCCGGTCCCCTGATCACCTGGGGGCTGGTGGTGACCAAGGGACCGCGGCGGGAACGGCAGAACATGGGCATCTACCGCCAGCAGGTGATCGGACGCAACCGGGTGATCATGCGCTGGCTCTCCCACCGTGGCGGTGCCCTGGATTTTCGTGACTGGCAGATCGATCACCCCGGCGAGCCCTTCCCCGTGTCCGTGGTACTGGGCTGCGATCCGGCCACCATCCTGGGCGCGGTGACCCCGGTGCCCGATACTCTGTCGGAACATGCCTTTGCCGGACTGCTGCGCGGGGATCGCACCGAACTGACCTGTTGCATCGGTAACGAGTTGTTGGTGCCGGCCACCGCCGAGATCATCCTGGAAGGGGTGATTCATCCCGATGACATGGCGCCGGAAGGGCCGTTCGGAGACCACACCGGGTATTACAACGAGGTGGACAATTTCCCGGTGTTCACCGTGCAGCGTATTACCCACCGCAAGAACCCCATCTATCACAGCACCTATACCGGACGGCCACCGGATGAACCGGCCATCCTGGGAGTGGCCCTGAACGAGGTGTTCGTGCCCATCCTGCAGAAGCAGTTCCCCGAGATCACGGATTTCTATCTGCCGCCGGAGGGCTGCTCCTACCGTCTGGCGGTGGTCAGCATCCGCAAGCAGTATGCCGGGCACGCCAAGCGGGTGATGCTGGGCGTGTGGTCCTTCCTGCGCCAGTTCATGTACACCAAGTTCGTCATCGTGGTGGACGACGATGTCAACGCACGGGACTGGAAGGATGTGATCTGGGCCATGACCACCCGTATGGACCCTGGTCGGGATACGGTCACCATCGACAACACCCCGATCGATTATCTGGACTTTGCCTCGCCGGTGTCGGGACTGGGTTCCAAAATGGGTTTTGATGCCACCAACAAATGGCCCGGCGAGACCACCCGGGAATGGGGTACGCCCATCGTCATGAGCGATTCGGTGAAACGGCGGGTGGATGAAATCTGGAAGGAGCTGGGACTGGATAACGACTGACGCCGATCGGCATGAATTAAAGTCCATGGAATCCTTGTCGCTAATATGTTATAGCAATCTGCAGTTTTGCTATAGAGCCGTTCATCGATAAGGGAAGTTCTGAATAAGTCACTCCCGATCAAGCGGTAATCCGGCCACGGGCCGGAAATCCCGTCACTCCCGCCTTCGCGGGAGTGACGGGAGGTGAGGACTTGTCCAGTGTTTCCCTGGCTTGGTGGAGCGGCATTCAAGTCGGCAAGGTCAGCAAGCCGATTTACTCGGTTTTGCGCGGGACCGGCTTATTAGCCATGGGGGTGTGCCGAGGTATGGAGCGATCGTTGATGATCCGCCTTTTCTGGGGGGTCGGTTTCATTGTAGGAGCGGCCCTGCTTGCCATGCTGGTGCACTGGCTCATGGGCCCGGGCATGGTTTCCATGGCGGTCAGCACCATGCTGGCCGTGTCAATCACTGCCCTGCTGGCGGATCGACTCTGGATCTCGCCCCGGGAACGGGACATACAGCGCCTTTACGAGCAACTTCGCGACGGACCTTTGCCGGAAGGGGCGGATCCACGCATCGAAGCCGTTTCAAGGCAACTGGTTCGTTATCGAGCCTTGTCCGGAAAACTGGCTGAATCCGGTTCACTCATCGCCGTATCGGCCGCGGAGGTGGCCTTTTCCTGTACCTCGCTCAAACAGCGGGTTCATGCCCAGGTCACGAGTGTCAATGGCATTGCCGACTCTTCTTCCCAGATTTCGGCGACGGTTCATGCTGCCACGCGAAGCTCGGAGGAAGCGGTGGAAAGCTCCCGACGGACCAATCAGGCCAGCCACGAAGGCCATGAGTGTGTTGCCGACGCGCTCAAACACATGGACCAGATGAAGCAGCGCATGCAGAAGGCGTCCAGCCTCATGACCAGCCTTGACAGCCGTGCCGGTGAGATTCAACGGATCACCGAGGTCATCACGGGAATTGCCGAACAGACCAACCTGCTGGCCCTTAACGCCGCCATTGAGGCAGCCAGGGCCGGAGAACAGGGGCGAGGTTTTGCCGTGGTGGCCGACGAGGTCCGAGGTCTGGCTACCCGCACTGCTTCCGCCACCAGCGAAATCGCCCAGATGGTCCATGAAATCAATTCCGAGACTTCCAATGCCGTTTCCACCATTCATCAACTGGTGGAGGCCGTCGAGGAAAGTGCCCGGCGAACTTCCACTGTGAATGAAAAGCTGTCGGCCATTCTGGAACACTCGGCCTCTGCGGACCGTTGCATTCAGACCGTGGTGAGTGGCAGCGAGGAAAATCACAACCATCTTGATCAGGTCACATCCTCAATACAGCTGGTAAGTACCCATCTGACCGAAACGGAACAGGATGTAACCAATCTCACGTCAGCGGCGGATAGGCTTTCGGAGCGGGCCGAAATGATCTACGAGCTGTTGGGGGATATGGGGCTGGGGGGCATTCACGACCAGATCCGTCGCGAGGCCGAGCAGGCGGCTACGGCGGTGGGGCGGGCCTTCGATGAGGCCTGTGACAAGGGGCACATCCGCCTGGATGATCTGTTTGACCGCAATTACAAGCCGATTTCCGGCACGGATCCGGTGAAGTACAAGACGCGTTTTGATGAATTCACGGACAAGGTACTGCCGGCCATCCAGGAACCGATCCTGGAGCGTAATACCAGGATTGCCTATGCCGGCGCGGTGGATGACCGGGGGTATTTCCCCACCCATAACCGCCGCTACAGCCAGCCCCTGACAGGGGACTATGAGCGTGATCTGGTCAATAACCGCACCAAGCGCATTTTCAAGGATCGCACCGGCTCCCGTTGCGGCAGTCACCAAAAACCCTACCTGCTTCAGACCTATAAACGCGACACCGGGGAAGTCATGCATGACCTGTCCGTGCCCATCTATGTGAAGGGTCGTCACTGGGGGGGATTCCGCATTGGTTATCGCAGTGAAAGTGTCAAATCCTGAGTCCCCGGCACTTAAAATCCATACGGAACAAGCGATTTTCCGCATGCCGACCATGTCGTAGGCTGTGCTAGAGTGTGCAACCCGAGCATTTCTCTTTCCGGGTGGCTCACATGCCTTTTTTCGCCAGCCCTTACAGTCTCCGTGCGGCCCTGCTTGGTTTTGTCCTTTTTCCCCTGCTCCTTGTGGTATTGCTGGCGGGCTGGTCCGGGCTTCGCAGCCTGGAATCCCACGTTGAAAAGCGCATGCAGCAGGATATCGAGCTGGTGGCCCGGGCCATCCAGCTGCCTCTGAGCGATGCCCTGGCCCATGATCGCCTCAATCAGATCCAGCAGGCGCTGGACTCAGCCTTTCGTATCGATCAAGTCTACGGCGCCTATGTCTATGATGATTCGGGACGGCTGGTCGCCGCCAGTGGCCCTCGCAGTCCCTCCATGGAGCGTCGTCGGGATGCGAGGCTGGCCACCGTGACCGGGACGCATGGGATATATGACGACCGCAACGGAGATGAGGTGTATTCCTTCTTCATGCCTCTGACCGACGCTGGTGGGCGCATCAACGGTCTGTTGCAGGTGACGCGGCACGGCAGCGATTTCAGGGATGATCTGGCGCAAGTGCGTTCCCGCTCCCTGCTTGCCTTGGCGGGAGTGGGTCTTCTGCTGCTGGCCATCGTATTTTGGGGACAGCAGCGGGTTGTCGGCAGGCATGTGGACCGTTTGGTGGTGTTCATGGCCCTGGTGGGTCAGGGAGACCGGACTGCCCGGGTGAAGGTTGAAGGTCCCCATGAGTTTCGTGTACTGGCCGAGGCGATGAATCGGATGCTGGCTGGGATCCAGCGCTCGACCGCTGAACTGGAGATTCAGCGCCAGCGGCAGAACACGCTGGAAGATCGCTTGCGTCAATCGGAGAAACTGGTGGCCATTGGCCAGTTGGCCGCCGGCGTGGCCCATGAGCTGGGTACGCCCCTGGGGGTGATCAATGGACAGGCCCAGAGAGCCCTGCGGCATACGTCGCCGGAAAGCAGCCCCGGCCAGGCCCTCAAGAAGATTCGCGGCGAGGTGCAGCGCATGGATCGGATTGTGCGCCAGTTGCTGGATTTCGGTCGCCGCAACCCCAGCCGTACCCGTCCAGAGCCGGTGGGGCGTCTGGTAGCAGCCGCCCTGTCCCAGGTGGCCGAGCAAGCCAGGGAGGCTGGTGTGAAAATAACGGTGCTGAACGACGATCCCGGTCCCACCATGCCCATGGACCGAATCCGGCTGGAACAGGCACTGACCAATCTGCTGAGAAATGCCCTTCAAGCCTCTTCCACGGGGCAGGTTCATCTGTCCTGGTCCACCACCGGTGGATGGCTGGAGTTGCGGGTGGACGACGACGGGCCGGGGATCGATCCGGCCCACCGTAAACGCTTGTTCGAGCCCTTTTTCACCACCAAGTCCGTGGGAAGCGGCACCGGCCTGGGATTATCCGTTGCCCATGGCGCCGTCACTGAACACCATGGCGAGATGAGTGTGGAGGATAGCCCGCTGGGTGGTGCCCGGCTGGTGATCCGTCTGCCGCTGGAGACTGTTGATGCCTGATGACGCTGCCACCCATCTGAAAGGACCGGTGCTGGTGGTAGAGGATGACCGGGCCCATCGGGAACTGGTCATGGATGAATTGCGCGATGCAGGGCTGGTGGTATGCGGCGCCGAAGATGTTGACGGCGCAAAAAAGAGGCTCTCAGACGGTTCGATCGTACTTGTGATCAGTGACCTGCGTCTGCCCGGAGAAGACGGACTGGCCCTGTTGAATCATTGTCAGCAGCTCCCCCTGTCCCCGGCATTTATCATGCTGACGGCCTTTGGAACGATTCCCCAGGCCGTGGAAGCCCTCAAGCAGGGGGCTGATGACTTTCTCACCAAGCCCGTGGATCTGGACCACCTGGTGATTCGGGCGCGGCGGGTACTTCAAAACCGGCAGCTTCAGGTGGAGGTTCAGCGTTACCGGGAGCTTTTGCAGGCGGAAGATTTCCATGGCTTGATCGGTAACAGTCCGCCCATGCAGGCCTTGTATGAGCAGATTCGACGGATAGCCCGGGCTTCCGGACCGGTGCTGGTGACGGGAGAGTCAGGAACCGGCAAGGAGCTGGTGGCCCGGGCCATCCATGAAGAAAGTGATCGATCCGGCGGGCCCTTTGTGGCCATCAACTGTGCCGGCATTCCCGGTGAACTGATGGAGAGCGAACTGTTCGGGCATGAGGCCGGCGCATTCAGTGGTGCCAGGGAGGCCCGGCGAGGTCTTTTCGCGGAAGCCCACGGAGGTACCCTGCTGCTGGACGAGATCGGCGAGATGCCCATGGCCATGCAGGCCAAGCTGTTGCGCCTGCTGCAGGATGGCAGGGTACGTCCAGTGGGGGGGAATCGGGAAATCGTGACCGATGTCAGGGTGGTGGCCGCGACAAACCGGGATCTGGAATCCATGATCCGGTCGCGGCTGTTTCGTGAAGACCTGTTCTACCGTCTGGAAACCTTTCGTCTGCAGATCCCTCCCCTTCGGGATCGTGGGCAGGATATTGATAGACTGGTGGCCCGCCTGCTGGCCCGCTTCAGCACGGCCATGGACCGGAATATCCGGGGCATTTCTCCCGAAGCCCTTGGATGTCTGCGTCGTTACGATTTCCCCGGCAACGTGCGCGAGCTGACCAACCTGATGGAGCGGGCCGTGACTTTCTGCCGTGGGGATACCATCGAGGTGGGTGATCTGCCCGAGCGCCTGAATCCGGTGCGGGCTGATTCAGCAGAGGGGGGCAAAGGGCTTTCCGTCTGGAATGATGACGAACCCTTGCCCACCCTGGCCGAAGTGGAGTCCCGCTATATCCATTGGGTGCTCAAACGCCTGGACGGCAACAAGCGTCAGGCAGCCAGGGTGCTTGGTATCGGTCGGCGGACCCTGTATCGGCGCCTGGGGGAGGCCGATGAGGCGGCTTCCGACGAGGATGTACTGCAAGATTAGTCTGCATGGAACACCCGCTCCTTCCGTGGCTGGTCTGAAGGCGGGCGTGGCGGATTTCCCCCCTGCGACTGGATTCCCGCTTATGCGGGAATGACTGCGCTGGTGACACTGGCGTGCAACGAAACCGGACCGGATGTCTGCTCATGGGGGAATGACATATTCAGACAGGGCATCCCTGGCATCCAGGCCGTACCTGTTGCGCTGGGTAGAGATGCGGGTGGTGAACGAAGTGGTGCCTTAGGGGCACGTAGCAGGCTGACCCATGTGTCATTTTGATCCAGTTTGAGCGCTGTTGGGTTATTTCTGTATTTGTTGTTTGTAATTAATAAAATCAGTGATTTATGATTTTTTTTTTGGGTTTTTCTGATTGGCATGGCATCTGCATACTAGGTCAGTCGACATTCACTGAAACCTAAAGGAGACGCCCCATGAAGCGCACTTTCCTTCACGGCCTGCCCATCACCCTGACCGCCGCTCTCCTGCTGGGAGCGGCTTCCCACGCCATCGCCCAGCAGGAGGAGGGCAACTTCGGCGCCCAGCCGCCGGCGGGCATGGAGCAGCAGGGAGCCACGGTGGATCCCCATACCCTGGACCGTTTCGTGGATGCCTTTGTGGCGGTTCAGCTCATCCGTGATGATTTTGCCCGCAAGCTTCAGGATGTCAGCGACGAGGCGGAGGCCCAGGCCTTGCAGCAGGAGGCTCAGGAAGAAATGATCAGCGCTGTGCAGGATGAGGGAATGAGTGTTGAGGAGTACAACCAGGTGGCCATGAGCCTGCAGAGCGACCCGGCCATGCTGCAGCAGGTCCAGGAGATGGCGGCTGAGCGGATGTAACCGGGTCAATCGGAGGGTGTGAATCCTCCGTTTCGCTACCCTGCCGGGGAGGCGTTCGCCTCCCCGGTCTGGCTGGAGTTTTTATCCGGATTTTTTCTGTTGCAGTGTCTTCCACAGGCCCGACTGTTCCCAGTCTTCGATCCAGGGGATGATCCTGTCGGCTTCCATGGGGCGTGCAATGCCGTAGCCCTGGACCACCGGGCATCCCATCTTCATGAGAACCCGGGCATGGCGCTCCGTTTCAACACCTTCGGCAATGGCCTCCAGCTGAAAGGAGATGGCCAGGCTGACCACACTTTCCACGATGCTGAAATCTTCAGGATCATCAAGCATGTCAGCCACAAAGCCCTTGTCGATCTTGAGGGTATCCAGGGCCAGGCGTCGCAGATGGATCAGGGATGAATAACCGGTGCCAAAGTCATCCAGGGCGAATCTGACACCCAGCGCACGGCAGTCCTGCATCGCCAGTGACGCCATTTCCCAGTCTTCCACGGCGGCACTTTCCAGAATCTCTATCTCAAGATCGCCTGGCGCCAATCGAGGATAGGTCAGCAGCATGTCAGCCAGTTTGTTGGCAAATCCAGCCTGAAGCAGGTGTGTGGCGGATACGTTCACGCTAACGGAAATGCTCCTGCCGTTCAGCTTCCAGGCATTCATCTGGTGTAATGCTTCGGCCAACACCCAATCACCTATCTGGAATTCCAGATCTGTGTCGATGATCTGGGGCAGAAAGGCTGCCGGAGGCAGGATGCCCTGTTCCGGGTGCTTCCAGCGGATCAGTGCTTCAACGCCCTTGATCCAGCCGCTTCTCAGATCCACTTTGGGCTGATAGAACAGCAGGAATTCACCCTGTTTCATACCCAGACTGATGCGCTGTCTCTGTTCGCGCAGCATGTCTATCGTCCGGGCATGGGATGAATCAAATATGTGGCATGCGCCCCGGCTTTTCTGTTTGGCCAGGTACATGGCTTGATGAGAGTGACGCAGCAGGGTATCCGCATCCACTTCCGGAATGGAGAACGCAATGCCCATGCTGGCTGTCAGGCTGACGTCGCCATGCCCATCTTCACCGGGCATGGGCTGGACGAAGCTCGCACTGAGCTTGCGGGTGACGGCATGAATCTGTTCGGGATCCATAAGCGAGTGGACGATGATGACGAACTCATCCCCTCCCAGGCGGGAAACCGTATCGGCTTCGCGTAACGCGCTCTGCAGGCGCGTTGCAATCTGGCAGAGCATCAGGTCTCCAGCCTGATGACCCAGGCGTTCATTGATGATGACGAAATCATCGATGTCCAGGGTAATCACGGCCAGATGGAGGCCCTGCCGGTGATGATAAGCCAGGGCCTGGTTGAGCCGGTCCATCAGTAGATGACGGTTGGGCAGTCCTGTCAGTGGGTCATAATGGGCCAGAAAGGCGATCCTTTCCTCGGCCTGCTTTTTGTCAGTCAGATCGCTGAATACCGCCACATAGTCATTTTCGCCATCCTCCCCCGGCACCCGGCTGATGGTGGTCCATTGGGGGTATTCTTCGCCGTTCTTGCGGCGGTTCCGGATTTCTCCCTGCCAGGTACCGGTGTGGAGGATGCTTTGCCACATGGCGTGGTAGAAATCCCCGTCATGATGGCCGGATTTGAGCATATTGGGAGTGCTGCCAACGGCTTCCCGGGCTGTGTAGCCCGTAATCTGGGTGAATGCACGGTTCACCGACAGAATCCTGGCTTGGGCATCGGTAATGATGATGCCTTCCTGGGCATTCTCCATGGCTCTGGCGATGCGGGCCAGGTCCCGGGTGCGGGCCTCCAGTACTGTCTGGACCTGTTTGACCGGGGTCAGGTCCGTATGAGCCCCCAGCATACGCACGGGGCGCCCCTGGTCATCACGGATGGCCAGGCCCCGGCATCGGATCCACAGTAGCGAACCGTCCTGATGGGTATAGCGGACAACCTGATCAAAGGGAAAGGCGGGATCGGCGAAGTGTTTTTCCAGCACCTGATAGACGGATTTGAGGTCATCCGGGTGCATCAGCGCCTGCCATTCGCTGGCAAACGGCTGCTTTTCACCGGGGTCGTAGCCCATCATGGTCCAGAAGCGGTCACTCATCCATTCATGTTCCGGATGTTCCACATCCCAGAACCAGATGCCATCCAGGGTGGCTTCCTGCAAAAAATCGAAACTCTGTGCATCCCTTTGGATAAGCTCGTAGAGTTCCCGTTTGAGATAATGGTCAGCCATGTTCCCGATCCAGGTCTGGTGCGACGGTCATTACGTTCGTCCCGGACTGGTCCGACCCGGGTTGGTTCTGGAAAACGGGCGCCATGGGAAATACTTACTTCACGTCGGTTATACGCATGTTGAGAATTGTTTTTTGTTTGGCGGGAGTGTCTTTTTGAAGACTCGCATGGCTCGAACAGCTACCGGATGCAGCGTCCATAGTGGTCGATTCAGGTTGGATGAAGAGGGGGTGCGGCAGTTTGAGTATCACAGGGAAGAACTCATCCGCTTTTCCAGCCATCGTATCACGGCACGCTTCCCGGAAATCTATGTCGACGGTGGGGCCTTTGGTTCCGATCGGTGCCGGGAGGAGCTGACCTTCCTGCTGGAGTTTATCCGCCCGGCGTTGGTTTTTGGCATTCTCGAACCTCTTGAAGACTGCCTGCGCTGGCTGTCTGCCCTGCTGCAACGCCGTGGTCTATCTACCGAGGCAGTGCTTTATGCACTGGAGGAGATGAAGATTTGCCTGTCAAGGTATCTTTATGGTGAGAATCGACAATGCATGACCGATCTGCTCAACCATGCAGCGATGATTTTGTGTGAAGACAATGGCGGGACTTTCGAGGATGAGGCGATTGTGCTGGAGCCTGCCGCCGGAAAGATGATGCAGGCATTGATTCGTGGTGATCGAAGTACGGTCTGCATGTTGATTGAGGAGGCATTGTCCGAAGGGAACAGCCTGATGGAGGCGGAGCGCCGGTTGTTGCAGCCGGCACTGTATCAGGTGGGCCATGAATGGCATGCCAACCGGCTTTCCGTGGCCAGGGAACATCTTGCCACCACAACGGCTCAGGATGCCATGGCGCAATTGCTGTTCAAGCAGCCCCCTTCCCTTGGGAATGGCCGGCGGGCGCTGTTTGCCGCACCCCCCGGCAACCGGCATGTCCTGGGTTTGCGGATGATTGCGGATGCCTTTGAAATGGCGGGATGGTCCGTGCAGTTTCTGGGCGCGGATGTGCCGCTGGAATCCCTGCTGGGGCAGATCCAGGATTTTGACCCTCATCTGGTGGGATTGACGGCCTCATTGCCGCAGCATCTTTGGCCTGTGCGCAGCCTGGTCGAGGAGATACGGGGGCATCAGACAGGAACATATCCACTGATCCTGGTGGGCGGCATGCTGATCAACCGGGTGCCGTCCCTGGCTCTGGCCATCGGTGCCGATCTCTGGGCAGCAGATGCCTGTGATGCGGTCAGGCTGGTGGATGAATGCATGATCAGTGATTATCTTCCGCCCGATTGCTGATTGATTACTCCAGCGTGGCCAGGGCTTGCCCGGCGATCCAGGCAGCGATTCCGGGGTACTCCCCCAGTCCCTTGAAGACGGGCGTGCAGGTCACGCCTTCGGCCTCCAGCCGGGATTGCCAGCTGTCCGGGTCCGGACCCGCCATGTCGCGGCGCGCATGGCCGGCGGTGGACATCATGAGCGGCAGCAGGAAGGCACGCCGATATCCTTGCGACAGTAGCCGGGACTTCAGGTCTGCAAAGGAAAGGCCGCCCCCCAGGCACCCCAGATGAACATCGGGCTCCATCCGGTTCAGTGCATGGGCCAGGGCCTGGTAATGCAGATCACAGCGTCCCGCGCGATGACCGTGGCCCACGAAAATGACGGCTTCTCCAGGCATTCTTTCGGTCGGAAGCCCTTCCAGCAGCGCCTTGACCACCGCCTCCAGCGAGGCGCAGGTGGAGAGCAGTGGGGGAGTCACCTGAACTTCAATCCCGGAAACCGCCTCGCAGGCCGCCCGGAGTGTGCGTCGCATGAGGTGATATTCATGGCCGGGGACAACGAAAAGTCCCGTGACACCGACACGCCCATGACCTCCCATGGCCAGATCCGTCAATACACGGACCAAGGCCTCCCGATCATCACGTCCCTGCCCTGCCGGGAGGGAGAAACGGAGTAGCTGCGGGGGACGGTTGCCCGCCCGCTGCAGGATGGCCGACTCGATCCCTCCGAGAGATGCCTCGACCCCGGCCCCTCCCCTGGAAATCAGCAGCACGGTACTCGCAGGCGGGGGCACGGGCATCAGGTGGTTCAAAGCTCGTTCTGAATCTGCTTGTAACCCTGAACCAGTCGGACGTTGGTCTGGGCCACATCTTCGGAAAAGCTTGAAGCGTCCGGTGTCACCGGCTGGATCTGGGCCAGGTCTGTCTCGGAGTGAACATTGCTGGTGGACGGGATGTAGAAGGACGCCGGGACTTCGCAGTCTTCCACTACCGAGTTGTGTCGGATCACGGAGCCTTCTCCTACCTTGCAGTTGAACAGCACGGTGTTGAAGCCGATGAAGACCCGGTTGGCAATATGACAGGGGCCGTGAATGATGGAACGATGGGCAATGGAGGAGTTTTCGCCGATGGTGACCGCGGCACCGGATTTGGAATGGATCACCACCCCGTCCTGGATGTTGGAGTTGTCACCGATGATGATGGGCTCCATGTCACCATCGGCATTGAGTTCATCGGCGCGGATCACCGCATAGGGTCCGATGAAGACATTTTCGCCGATCACCACCTTGCCGCAGATGATGGCGGTGGGATCGACAAAGGCGGATTCGGCCACCTTGGGGATATGTCCGCTGGGGTTTTTCCTGATCACGGCAAGTTCTCTTGTTGTCTGTGTTCGCAGGCCCCGGGATGCTGCCATCATCCGGGAGCCGAGGCAATGCGCGGGCAGCTTCCGCCCGCTCAATGCCCCAGTGACTTGCGGCTGATGCGGTAGGGATGGACTGCCGTGCCGGCCAGCTCCGAGGCCTGCTCCGCGTCCAGGGAAGCCTTGATACCCGCCTCCATGCGCGGATACAGCAGATCGACTCCCAGTTCCACCGGCGCACGGCCACACAGCACCACGCGTGATTCCCGCAGGTACGACATCATGCCTGGTGGGATGAGTCGTTCGGCTTCGGCAAAACTCACACTGGGCGGGCGTTCCAGGCCGGCGGCATCGGCGGTGGCATGGACGAATTCAGTCATGGATCGATGGTCGCCGTCACCCACGTTATAGATCTTGCCGGCGGCACCGTGATCCAGTGCAGCTACGCACAAGGCTGCCAGATCGTCCGCATGGATGCGATTTCCAGGGCTGGCTTCATCCGGACAGATGACCGGCTCTCCTTTCAGAATGCGGTCAATCGGCAGGCGGCCGGGGCCGTAGATGCCGGGTGCGCGCAGGATCACTACCGGGATGCCGGTCTCCTGCATCAATGCGGTCAGACGCCGCTCCGCGTCCAGACGCCGCCGGCCCCGATCCGTCTGTGGGGTGGGCTCGGTCAGTTCATCCACCTGCCCTCCCCCCTGGTCACCGTAAACACCCGTAGTGCTGATGTAGACAATGTTGTCCGGCGGCAGGCGTCGACACAGTTCCACTAACGTCCCCGTGCGGGGGTCTTCGATGCCTTCGTTGGGAGGCGGGGCACTATGCAGGACCAGCGCCCCGGCCAACGGCAACGCCTCAAGCCTATCACCGGTATCCAGATCGGCAAGCAGGGCTTCGATCCCCTGGGACCGGAGATACTCCGCACGCTCCGGGTTTCTCACCACTGCGGTGACCCGGCGACCTGAGTGGTTGAGCCGGTGGGCAACCCGCTCGCCCACGTACCCGCAGCCCATGATCAGTACTGGTTTCATCAGTTCGTTCCTGTCGGCAGATGGGGCTATTGACTAGTAAATAGCAATCGATCCCGGAAATCCATGTTTGTAGGCCTGTCGACGGACATGCCGGCAAAAGAAAAGGGCCGCCGGAAAGATCCCGGCGGCCCATGGGTACTGCCTGAACCGGCTCCCGCCTCTTCTTCAGGGGCGGGTGACCGGTGATTGCCTGATACTTCAGGCGGTGCCGGAGCTCAGGCTCGGCAGGGCGGCGGTGCCACCCTTGGCGACCTTCTTGCCCTTCTTGGCGGGCTGGGCGGCGGCCACTGGAGCGGCTTCCGCTTCGGCGCCGTCCACGGCCAGTTGCAGGCCCTTGCGGTAGGCGTCCTGAGCCAGCTTTTCTTCACCCACCTGATCCAGCAGCTCACCCAGCTCACGATAGGCTTCCGGGCTGGCCTTGGCGCTGATGCTGGACTCAAGGTACCCACGGGCCTTGCCCCACACCTTGGCCAGTTTGCACAGGCGTCCCAGGGCAAGCAGAAGCACGGCATCACGACGGTGGTCACGCAGCCAGCCTTCGGCATAACCGATGGCACGGCTGACGTCGTTCACGGCCAGCTTGCCGTAGAGGTGTACCAGGTTCTGATCCCAATGCTGCTTGATGGCGGCACGCAGGACGGCTTCGGCACGGTCGGCCTCGTTCATGGCCACGAGGGCCTGGGCGTAGGCGGCGACCATGCCCGGGTTGTTGCGGGAGACCTTGGGCAGGTTCACCCAGATGCCTTCCAGCTTGCCCAGTTCGTTGGCGGCAGCGATTTCACGGGCCTGGGCACTGAAGGCTTCTGCTTCCAGTTTTTCCAGGGTTTCGTTATCAAAGGCCTTGGCCTTGCGCAGATCGGGCATCAGCCCCATCAGCGACTCGCTGTCGCCCACTTCCTGGCACAGACGGGCCTTGAGACGCAGCAACTGCTGATTACCCGGGGCCACATCGTTCAGATGACGCAAGGTGCTGATGGCCTGGGCGTGCTCGCCGTGGGCGATCTGCAGTTCGGCCTGGGTCAGGCCCACGGCCACTTCGGTGTTGCTGCCGGACTGGGAAGCCTGACGCAGGTACTCGTCACGACGGTCGTAAGCCCCCTGCATCTGGGCCGCACGGGCGGCGGACAGATAGTTCAGCATGGGGGAGTCACCACGCTTGGCGGACTGTACCAGCAGCTTCTCGGCCTTGGAGTAGCGGCCTTCGGTCATCTCGGCCAGGCCCAGGGCCAGACCGCGCTGACAGGCCACGGCCTTCTTCTGCTGACGCTTCTCGCTCATGCGACCGGGCAGGCCGAACACACCCACCAGGAAGCGGATCAGGCCATAGACCACGGCCAGGATCACCACCAGGGCGATGATGAAGAAGGCCATGGAGGTCTGCAGGCTCATGTCAGCGTAGGCAAACAGGACGTAACCGGGCTCCTCCATGAACATGAGGGTGGCCACGGCGGATACGATCAGAACCAGAAAAATGACGATCAGAGATTTCATTGATTACCCCTCCAGCCCGCTGAGCTTCTCAAGAGAGCCACTGATATCGGGCCGTTCGGCGCGCAGTTCCCGTTGTTCCAGGTCCTGCAGACGCTTCAGCAAGGGTGCGACCGGCTCGGAGGCGAAGTACTCCACCAGCAGTTCCTGGGCACCCTTCAGGTTGGCGCGGTAGTCCTCGGCATCCAGACGCAGGGCGGCCAGACGGGCGGACTCGATGCGCAGGGCCAGTACCTGACGCATGAACAGTTCAGCGTCGGCATCCGGCATGGAGCGAACGGGCTGAGCGTGACGGCGCACGGTGACGTGCTGGTTCAGTTCGTTCATGACCTGGAAGTAGGCACGCTCCCACCAGGCGGCGTCTTCGGCGGGCTCGCCATTGACCATCAGCAGGCGGGCTGCGCCGTTTTCGGCCTCGGGCATCTTCAGCGGCATGGGCTTGAGCTCGGCGGTGATCTGCTCCAGCTCGGCGACCAGCTGGCTCACCTGGGTGCCGTCATAGCTTTCCAGGGCCTGCTTCTCGAGGGCGATGGCGTCGCGCACTTCACCGAAGCGCGGATCACCGATGGCCTTGAGCATTTCGTCGGCGGCATTGAGTGCGGCCAGGGCACCCTGTGCATCATCCATCAGGCTCAGGCGGTGATCGGCAATGCGCATCAGGTAACGCACCTCGGCCACCTGCCATTCGCGGTGAGGACGCGCGGAGTCATCCTGCAGGGCGGTCAGACCTTCCTCCAGGGTTTCCAGGCGGCGGACCTGACGCTGCTCGATGCCGGCCACATCGTTGCGGGCCTTTTCCAGGGCCTGGGCCAGTTCATCGCGCACTTCCCTTTCCAGACGGCTGATGGTGTCCGGCAGGGCCTGGGTGCGTTCCTGCATCTGGTTGAGTTCGCGCAGGGCGGTGCTCAGGCGGTCATTGGTGGCATTGACCATGTCCTGGGCCTTGTTGGCGTTGGACGCGGCGTTCATGCCGATACCCAGGGCCAGCACCAGGGCCACGCCACCGACGATCAGCGGCATTTTGCTGCTGCGGCCACTTCCGTTGCCACCGGCACCCGGAGGCGTGGGCGGGACGCGACCGCCGCCGTTGGAACCCGGGCCGGTTGCCGGCTTGGCAGCGGCAGGGGCGGAAGCAGCAGGCTTCGGCGGTTCGGTCTTGGTGGTGCCGGTACTGGACTTTACCGGTTCGGATTTGTCGGACCCGGCTTTTGGCGAGTCGGTCTTCGGGGTTTCTGGTTTGTTGTCCACGGGTTTAGATGCCTCGGGCTTTGGGGTTTGGGATGGGTCGGCCCCGGCCTTGGGTGCATCGGACGCACTGCCCCCGGCCGCGGCTGTTTCGGATGCGGGAGATTCGGGGTTGCCTGATCCGGGCTGGGATGTCCCGGAGGCGCCGGCCGCTCCCGCCGGTTGCTCATCAGAAGTGGATACGCTGCGAACCTTGCCTTCGATCGGGTCGCGTTCCTTGGAGTCAGCGTTGGATGCAGCGTTATCATCGCCGGAGGCAGCACTCTCGACGGTGCCGGTCAGTGGCCGCCCCCTGCTGGAAGATGTTTCCTTCAACTCGTCCGGTGCACCGGCACCGGTTGCCTGCGGCTTGTTCTTGCCTCTGGCCCTGTCTTTGGATCTAGATCTACTCATGAGTTTGCTTCCTCTTTTCAGCCCATTTCTGCACGGCCACCAGCATGGATTCATCGCTGGGATCGTCGGCCACCACTGGGGATTCCGTGAAGCCCATCTCCCGTGCCGTATCCAGCATGCGTTCGCAGCCCACTACCAGCGGGGTGTTGCGAAGCCAGAGCCGCCCTGCCTGGCCGACCATCTCGTACAGGTTGCGCAGCCCCTCGGCGCTGGTAATCGTAATCACGTGGATGTCTCCCCGGGACCACTGGCGCAGGAGCCGGCCGGTGTCGGCATCCGGCATGCCCCGTCGGTAGGTCTCGGCAAAGGTCACCCTCGCGCCCCGAGCAGTGAGTGTAGCACCTAGCAATTCACGGCCCCCGTCGCCGCGAAAGATCACGACATTCTTGCCCTGGACATCCTGCAGTTCCGGTTCTTCCAGCAGGGCTTCGCTGTCAAACCGGCTGGGCGGGCAGATATGCACCCGGTGCCCGAAGCGTTCCAGTGCCTTGGCGGACTTGATCCCCACCGTGGCCAGCTTCAGGTCTTCGGGCAGGGTCCGCCGGGCATGGATCAGGTTCATGGCCCGGGTGACGGCGTTCGGGCTGACAAACACCGCGATCTGGAATTCGTCCAGCCGGTCAATCAGGGCATTCAGGGCGCCCACGTCTCCGGGCTCCAGAATGGCAAGCACCGGAAAGCGCAGTGCCTGCCCTCCGGCGGTCTCCACCATGCGACAGAAGGGCTCCGCCTGATGGGCGGGCCGGGTCACCATGACGGTGACACCCTGCAGCGGCAAATCTGCCCGTGCAGGGGTCATGTCCATGGACGCCTCGAATGTCATGACCGGTCGTCTTGGGCCGCGGGTGGTGCCTCGGGTTCAAGGCCCAGATCGTTCAGGATCCTGTCGGCCCCCTCGCGCAGCAACTGCTCCGCCAGGGCGATGCCCAGCGCCTCGGCCTGGTCATGGGGGCCATTGAGGGCACCACTATAGACCATGGAACCGTCCGGCTCACCCACCAGGCCACGCATGTGGATCAGGCCGTCATTCTCCAGGGTGGCATAGCCGCCGATGGGAACCTGGCAGCCGCCGTTGAGACGGCGATTGAAGGCCCGCTCCGTGGTTACCCGCAGGAATGTATCCGGGTCGTTCAGCGGCGCGATCAGCTCCATGACTTCGGGATCATTACTGCGGCATTCGATGCCGATGGCGCCCTGGCCGATGGCTGGCAGGCTCTCTTCCGGCGTGAGGATGGCGGTGATGCGATCCGCAAAGCCCAGGCGCTTGAGGCCAGCGGCGGCCAGGATGATGGCATCATAGTCACCGGCATCCAGCTTGGCCAGGCGGGAATTCACGTTGCCGCGCAGGTCCAGCACCTTGAAGCCGGGATAGCGGGCGCGGATCTGGCACTGGCGGCGCAGGCTGGAAGTGCCGACGCGGGCATCTTCGGGCAGCTCATCCAGGGATTTGTACTTGTTGGAGACGAAGGCGTCGCAGGGGTCTTCCCGGTCCATGATCACGGGCAGTTCCAGGCCCTCGGGCAGTTCCATGGGAACATCCTTCATGGAATGCACGGCGATGTCCGCTTCGCCCTGCAGCATGGCGGTCTCCAGCTCCTTGACGAAGAGCCCCTTGCCGCCCACTTTCGCCAGCGGGGTATCCAGGATGCGGTCGCCCTGGGTGGACAGCTTCACAAGGGTCACCTTGACCTCGGGAAACAGTTTCGTGACCCGGGCAGCCACTTCCTCGGCCTGCCAGAGGGCGAGAGGACTTTTCCGGGTGGCGATCTTGAGTTCGGTTTTTGGCATCTTCGGGTTTGAAGCTCGTGAAAATGTGGCCGTTCAAATGGTTCGCGGTATCGTACAACGCAACCATACATTATGTCTGCCTTTCAACACACACGGCAGAGGTGCCTGTGTCAACTTTCATTGACCCGGGCCGCTATTCTTTGCTGTCACCCTCAACTTGAGCAGGCCTTGCGGGGGCCTTTGCCGCTACAGGGATTTCAGGAAACGGCGAACTTCCGCCACATGCCGCCGACTGACTTCAAGTCGCTCCCTGGAGTTCTTGAGAACCACCTCAAAACTCCCCTGACTGTTCTTTTCCATACCGCAAAAGCGGGCTTTTGATACCAGGGCATTACGATGCACGCGCAGAAAGCTGTCGGCGAATTCCTCTTCCAGCGCCTTGAGAGGCTCTTCGATCAATACCTCGCCCCCATCGTGGCGAACAGTGACATATTTCTGATCCGCCTGGAAAAAATGCACTGAACTCACAGGAATCAGCTCCAGATTCCCCCGCACGCGGGCACAGATGTGGCTGCGGGCATTGCTGTGCTGGCCAGAGGGATCATGGAGATTGCCCAGTTGGGCGCGGTTGGGCCGGCATGCCTGTTCCAGGGCCTCCTGCAGGCGTTCCCGTCTGACCGGCTTGAGCAGATATCCCACGGCATGGGTTTCGAACGCCTCAAAAGCATGCTCTTCATAGGCCGTGACGAAGATGACGGCTGGCGGTGTCTCCATGCCCGAGATATGCCCTGCGGCCTCCAGTCCATCCATGCCGGGCATCCGGATGTCCATGAGGATGATGTCCGGCTCCACCTCCTGTGCAAGCCGGACGGCCTGCACCCCGTTGGATGCGACGGCAACCACCTGATACCCGGCCATCTCTTCCAGCAGGGAACTGAGGCGCTCCCGGGCCGGCAGTTCGTCATCCACGATCATGACCTTCATGGCATTCTCCTTGGCAAAGAGATGTCCACCCGGTAATGGCTCAGGGATTGAAGTGTATTCATGCGAGCCCTCCCCTGATAGGCCAGGGCCAGACGCTGGCGGACGCTTTCCTGGGCAAACTGGTTGCCTGGCCGCCGGCGTCGTTCCTGTTCCGGGGGCATGGGATTTTCGATGGTGATGTCCAGCCGTTCTCCCTGTTGCCGGATATCCACTCGCACGCAGCCACCTTCGGTCAGGGGCTCGATGCCGTGATAGATGGCATTTTCCAGCAGGGGCTGGAGGGTGAGGCTGGGTACCGGGAAATCCTGGGCCACGGATGGTTCCATGCGCCAGTCCACCTGGAGGCGGTCCCCCAGGCGCAGGGACTCGATGCGCAGATAATTCTGGGTCAGTTTGACCTCTTCCTGAAAACTGACCGTGTCCTTGCTGGACAGGGTTGCCCTGAAAAGATCGGCCAGGTCCATCACGGTGGATTCCGCAACTTCCGGACGCGTCCGGGTCAGGCTGGCAATGGTGTTCATGCTGTTGAACAGAAAGTGGGGGCGAATCCGGGCCTGGAGCGCCTGAATCCGGGAGCGCGTCTCGGATTCCAGGTTATTCTTCCACTGGCTCTGGACGTAGAGGTATCTCAGGGCCACGGCACTGACAATGGCGCTGATGGCGAGCGTGCGGGTCAGGAAATCGGCGACCGGGATGCCTGTGCTCATATGGTCCCAGTCGATCTGGCGACCAATCGCAAGGGATGCAAGTGACAGGGCAAGGGTAATGCCCAGTGTGATCAGCCAGGCAGCGGTGGCTGCCTGAAAAGCGCTGAGTGGGGTCAGCAGGGGGCGCGTGGCGCATAGCGCCAGTACGGTTCCCAGGGCAACCCATTGGACGAAAAGCGAAATAAGCGCCAGATTCACCCAGAAGCCATGCTGACCGCCGCCGGTGGACAGTGTCAGGACAAAGGCGAGAAGCTGCCCCATGAGCACGACCAGGAATACGGTTTTGCTCTCGCAAAAATTGGGGAGGAAACCGGACGCCGTCCCCGACTCATCCCCGGCAGGGGGTAATGGATGCCTTGGCCTCATGGAAATTTGTGTTGTGCAGCCTTGCGTGGAGTGAGCAGAAAGGATTCTCCTGCCCTCGGATCCTGGTGGTGAGGGCGATTTCCTCCCTTACAGTATCTCAATGGTATACTCCTTGCCAGTTATCCGGAGATACGCACCTTATTTATGAACGACAAGTCATCGCAAGACAAACTCTGGGGCGGCCGCTTTTCGGAGCCAACCGACAGCTTCGTGGAGGCCTTCACCGCTTCGGTGGAGTTTGATCGCAGGCTTTACCGGCATGACATCCAGGGGTCCTGTGCCCATGCCCGCATGCTGGCCAGAGTCGGGGTGCTGACGGAGGAAGAATGTAGCCGTATCGTCGCTGGACTGGAAGAAATCCTGGCCCAGGCGGAGCGGGGAGAATTCGAGTGGTCGGTCAGCCTGGAAGATGTTCACATGAACGTGGAGGCCAGGCTCATCGAGCGTATCGGCGACGTGGGCAAGAAGCTGCACACGGGGCGCTCGCGCAATGATCAGGTGGCCACGGACATCCGTCTTTACCTGCGCGAGGCCATCGATCATCTGCTGGCGGAGATCCGTCGTCTGCAGCGGGGTCTGCTGGATCTTGCGGAGCGGGAAGCCGAGACGGTGATGCCCGGTTTCACCCATCTGCAGACCGCCCAGCCGGTGACCTTCGGTCATCACATGATGGCCTGGTTCGAGATGCTGGAGCGGGACCACGCCCGTATGGTGGATTGTCGCCGCCGGGTCAATGTCCTGCCCCTGGGGTCTGCCGCCCTGGCCGGCACCCCCTACCCTCTGGACCGTCATTACACCGCCGAGCTGCTGGGTTTCGACCGGGTGACGGACAACTCCCTGGATGCGGTGAGCGATCGGGATTTTGCCATTGAGTTCTGCGCCGCCGGCGCCCTGATCATGACCCACCTGTCCCGCTTCTCCGAGGAGTTGATCCTCTGGGCCAGCGCCCAGTTCGGCTTCGTGGATCTGCCGGACCGGTTCTGCACCGGTTCTTCCATCATGCCGCAGAAAAAGAATCCCGACGTACCCGAACTGGTGCGGGGCAAGAGCGGCCGGGTCAACGGCAATCTCATTGCCCTGCTGACCCTGATGAAGGCCCAGCCGCTGGCCTATAACAAGGACAACCAGGAAGACAAGGAGCCCCTGTTCGATACCGTGGACACCCTGGCCGGCAGCCTGCGGGCCTTTGCCGACATGATGCCCCATGTGCAGGTCCGTGCCGATGCCATGCGTGCCGCCACCCGCCGCGGCTTTGCCACCGCCACTGATCTGGCGGATTACCTGGTGCGCAAGGGCATGCCCTTCCGGGATGCCCATGAGGTGGTGGGTCGTGCGGTGCGTCTGGGCGTGGAAACCGGCAGGGATCTGGCCGACATGTCCCTGGATGAACTCAGGGGTTTTTCCGGCATCATCGAGGCCGACGTGCATGATGTACTGACCCTGGAGGGTTCCCTGGCGGCTCGCGATCTGCATGGTGGTACCGCGCCCCGTCAGGTCAGGCTGCGTATCGCCGCGGCCCGGGAGCGCCTTGAACAAGCCTGATCACCGCTGGTGATTTCCATGGATTGATCCCGTGATGCCCCTTCATGGAAGGGGCATCACGCGCTTGCGTCATGACGCTATCAACCGCCTGTGCTATTTTGAGCTTATAGCCATAGGTTAATAAGGTATTGAAGCCGGCGATGATCCCGGTTTCAAAAAGGAGAATAAGGAGGATGAGATGGCGCCCCAATCCGTACTGGTGGTGGACGATGAACCCAATATCGTCCTCTCATTGGAATTTCTGATGAAGGAGGCCGGTTTTGAAGTGCGCGTTGCCCGGGATGGTGAAAGCGCGCTGGAAGCCGTGCGTCAGAATCCCCCCCATGTGATCCTGCTGGATGTCATGTTGCCCAAGCGGGATGGTTACGATGTCTGTCAGACCATTCGCGCCAATCCGGAATGGAAGGACATACGCATCCTGATGCTCACCGCCAAGGGACGGCAGATCGAGAAGGAGAAAGGACTTGCCATGGGGGCGGATGACTACATCACGAAACCGTTTTCCACCCGCGAGGTGGTGGAGCGGGTTCGAACCTATATGCCGGGTTCAGAAACCTAGGGCGCGGCTCCGTGGACAAGCGCACCCTTGTCGCATTACTTCTGTGGTCCCAGATTCTCTTTGCCTATCTGGGTATGGTGGTGGTGGCAAATTTTGATGCCTTGATGCAGGGGGCGATGCCGACCCGGTTTTTCGGCGCGCCCTTGCTGGTGGCACTGGCGTTCGCCGTGCCCGTTTCCGTAACCTGGTTTTTCCTCAGGCGATTGGTGTTCCGGCCGGCTCGGATGCTGAGCCGGGATGTCCGCGCCCTGCTGGAATCCCGTTCCGCCGATGCCGAGATCACCCTGCCCGCCCGGCATGCCATGGGCAGCCTGCCGGACAGCGTCGGCGCCCTGGCGGTGGCCCTGCGCGCTTCCCGGCGGGAGATTCGCAGCGCCATGGCGTCCGCCACGGCACAGATCAATGAGCAGAAGACCTGGCTGGAGGTGATTCTCCAGGGACTTACGGAGGGTGTGCTGGTGTGCAATCGCAATCACCAGATGCTGCTCTACAACCAGTCCGCCGTCACCATTTTGAATGAACCCGAGCGGGTCGGCCTGGGACGGCCTCTGTTCGATGTCGTCTCGAAGGCGCCGGTCATGCATACCCTGGATCGCCTGGAATGGCGCCGTTGCACCCGGGGGGAGTCCCAGGCCGATCTGTCCGAATCCTTCGTCTGTACCAATGCGGAGGCGACCCGTATCCTGCAGGGGCGCATGGCCCTGATGCTGGACCCGCGGGGCGAGACCAGTGCCTATCTGATCACCCTGGTGGACATCTCCGCCGACGTGGAGACCCTGACCCACGTGGATGCCATCCGTCGCGCCCTGACCATGGAACTGCGCGGAGCCGTGGGCAACCTGCGGGCCGCCGCCGAGACCGTGGATGCCCATCCGGAGATGGCCACCGAGGTCCGGCGCCGGTTCGAGCATGTGATGCGCGCCGAAAGCGAGCAGCTCAGCCGGCGCCTGGAAGAACTGGCCGCCATCTTCCGGGGCCATGCCCTGGGCCGCTGGCCCATGTCCGACATCTTCAGTTCCGACCTGATCAGTTGCGTGGCCCGGCGCCTGGAGGATTTGCCGAACCTGCGCCTGGTGCCCGTGGGCCAGCCCCTGTGGGTGCAGGGTGACAGTCTGTCCCTGGTGCGGGTGCTGGAATGCCTGCTGAGGGAGTTGCACGTCTTTTCCGGTGCCGACACCTTCCATGTGGAAACCCTGCTCGGGGATCGACGCATCTATCTGGATCTTTCCTGGAAGGGGCCCGTGGTGCCGGCCAAGCAGCTGGATCAGTGGCTGGACATCTCCTGCGGCGAGGAGCTGGGCCACCGTACCGTGCGCGACGTCCTGGACCGTCACGGTATCGAATTGTGGAGCCAGCAGGCGGGGCTGCCCGGCGAGGCACTGCTGCGTCTGCCCCTGATCGTGCCCAAGCGGCCCCAGTTCCTGCCCGAGGGCGAGCGCCTGCCGCCGCGTCCCGAATTCTACGACTTCGGCATCATGCGCGAGCACGAAGGCACCCCGGAGCTGGCCGATGTCCTGCTTGCGGATCTCACCTTCGTGGTCTTCGACTGCGAGATGACCGGTCTGGACCCGGTGGGGGGGGACGAGATCATTTCCATTGCCGGCGTGCGCGTGGTCAAGGGCAGGGTGCTCACCGGCGAGACCTTCGAACGTCTGATCAATCCGGGTTTTTCCATCCCGGCCGCGTCCATCCGTTTCCACGGTATCACCGATGACCAGGTGCAGGACAAGCCGCCTGTCACCGAGGTGCTACCCCTGTTCAAGGCCTTCGTGGGCGATGCGGTGATGGTGGCCCACAATGCCGCCTTCGACATGAAGTTCATCAGCATGAAGGAAACCCAGTGCGGGGTGAGTTTCAACAACCCGGTACTGGATACCCTCCTGCTGTCGGTGATGGTGGAGGATGAAGAGGAAGACCATTCCCTGGATGCCCTGCTGGAGCGCTACGGCATCCGCATCTCGGGGCGTCATACCGCCCTGGGGGATGCCGTCGCCACCGCCGAATTGCTGGTGCGTCTGATCGAGCGCCTGCAGTCCCAGGGTTTCAATACCTTTGGTGAAGTCATGCGTTCTTCCAACATGGCGGCCCAGTTGCGTCAGCGGGAACATACTCTGAGCCACCAGAACGGCAACGGGTCGGCCGTGGGGGTGTGAGGCCATGAAGCCGCCGCTGTCGCCGGAGGATGCCCAGGGTGATCGGGGCCTGCGGATGACCCCGCCCAGCGGTGCCCGTGAGCGGTATGTGGCGGCCTTCATGCTGGGACTGGCCCTGTTCTTTCCGCCTTTGCTGGCTGTCTTCGACGTGCCCGGTACCCTGCTGGGCATCCCGGTCCTTTTCCTGTATCTGTATCTGGCCTGGTTGACCGTGATCCTGGTGGTGGTGCTGATCGTGGTCCGGACCCGCGAGGATGGCACGGATGAACCTTCAGCGGAGCAGGATGAGGCCGGTCGGTGAACATCAGTCTGGTCATCGGTGTTTCCCTGGGCTATCTGCTGATCCTGTTCGGCATTGCCTACTGGGGGGATCGCCGGGCTGACCAGGGCCGCAGCGTTATCAACAACCCCTATGTCTACGCCCTGTCCATCGCGGTGTACTGCACCTCATGGACCTTCTACGGCAGCGTGGGCCTGGCGGCCCAGGGGGTATCCACTATCTGCCCATCTACCTGGGTCCTACCCTCATGGCGGCGGTCTGGTGGATCGTGCTGCGCAAGATGGTGCGCATCTCCAAGGTCAATCGCATCACCTCGATCGCGGACTTCGTGGCCTCCCGTTACGGCAAGAGCCCCCTGCTGGGGGGGCTGGTCACCATCATCGCCCTGGTGGGGCTGATCCCCTACATCGCCCTGCAGCTCAAGGCCGTTTCCGACACCTTTACGGTGATGGTCATGTATCCGGAGGTGACGGCCCAGGACCTGATGCACAGTGTGCCGTTCTACATGGACACCGCCTTCTACGTGGCGCTGATCCTGGCCCTGTTCGCCATCCTGTTCGGTACCCGGCACATCGATACCGCCGAACATCATCAGGGCATGGTGGCGGCCATCGCGTTCGAGTCCATCGTCAAGCTGGTGGCCTTCCTGGCCGCCGGCCTCATGATCACCTTCGTGATCTTCGGAGGGCCGGCGGATCTGTTCGGCCAGGCGGCCCGGCACCCGGATCTGGCCGAGTTGTTCCGGGTCGGGGAACTGGCGGACTACGGCAACTGGGTGGCCCTGATCCTGCTGTCCATGGTGGTGATCCTGGTCCTGCCGCGGCAGTTCCAGGTGGCGGTGGTGGAGAACGTGGACGAGCGCCACGTGAGCAAGGCCGCCTGGCTGTTCCCTCTGTATCTGTTCCTGATCAACCTGTTCGTGCTGCCCATCGCCTTTGCCGGGGTGCTGATGTTCGGCCATGGGGAGATCCACCCGGACAGCTTCGTCCTGGCCCTGCCCCTGTCCCAGGACCTGCAGTGGCTGGCGCTCATGGTCTTTCTGGGCGGGCTGTCCGCCGCCACGGCCATGATCATCGTCGAGACCGTGGCCCTGGCCACCATGCTCTGCAACGATCTGGTGATGCCGGTGTTGCTGCGCATCCGCTGGCTGCGGCTGCAGCAACGCAAGGATCTCACCCGCCTGCTGCTGCATCTGCGGCGCTGGGGTATCCTGGTGGGCATCCTGCTGGGCTACGGCTATGTCAGGATCACCGGCGACATGGTGGCCCTGGTGGGGATGGGGCTGGTGTCCTTCTGCGCCGTGGCCCAGTTCGCCCCGGCCCTCATCGGCGGCATCTTCTGGAAGGGTGCCACCCAGAAGGGGGCGCTGGCAGGCCTGGCGGCGGGATTTGCCGTCTGGCTCTATACCCTGCTGCTGCCGGCCTTTGCCCAGTCCGGCTGGCTGTCCATGGGGTTCGTTGAGCAGGGGCTGATGGGGATCGCCCTGCTCAAGCCCTATGCCCTGTTCGGACTGGAGGGGCTGGACCCGATTACCCATTCCCTGATCTGGTCCATGCTGGTGAACGTGGGGGCCTACGTGACCGTCTCCCTGCTTACCCGCCAGAGCACCATGGAACGCATCCAGGCCAACCTGTTCGTGGATGTGTTTCGTCTCTCCGCCGATCGCTACGGCAGCTCCCGTTTCTGGCGCGGTACCGCCACCGTGCGGGATCTGCTGGACCTGCTCAAGCGGTTCGTGGGCGAGGAGCGGGCGGTACGGGCCTTTCATCAGTATGCCCGTGCCCGTGGACTGGACTTTCGCCGCATGCGCGAGGCGGACGGTGAGCTGATCCTCATGTGTGAACGCATGCTGGCCGGTTCCATCGGTACCGCCTCGGCCCGGGTGATGGTTTCCAACGTGGCCAAGGGGGATGTGGTCAGTCTGGAAGAGGTGATGGAAATCCTCGACGAGGCCAGCCAGGTGATTACCTACAGCCAGCAACTGGAGGCCAAGTCCCGGGAGCTGGAGGCGGCCACCGCCGAGCTGCGGGCCGCCAATGCCCAGTTGCAGCAGCTGGATCGCATGAAGGATGACTTCATCTCCACCGTCACCCACGAGCTGCGCACTCCCCTGACCTCCATCCGCTCCTTCACCGAGATCCTGCATGACCATCCGGATCTGGAGACGGCAAAGCGCCAGGAGTTCCTGGGCATCATCATCAGTGAAAGCGAGCGCCTGACCCGGCTGATCAATCAGGTGCTGGATCTGGCCAAGCTGGAGTCCGGGGCCATGCGCTGGTACATCCGCCGGCTGGATCTGGTGGAGATCCTGACCGAAGCCGCCACCACCACGGGCCAGCTGTTCCGGGACAAGGGCGTGGACCTGGCACTGGAGCTGCCGGAACAGCCTGTATGGATACCCACGGATCGGGACCGGCTGATGCAGGTGGTCATCAACCTGCTCTCCAATGCGGTGAAATTCACGCCGTCGCAAACCGGACGGGTGGTGCTGCGCCTGCGCCCGGCCCGGGACGGAGGTGTGCGGGTGGAGGTGGAGGACAACGGCCCGGGAATCCCGGCGGAGGCGCTGCCCACCCTGTTCGAGAAGTTCCGTCAGGTGGGCGATGCCCTCACCGACAAGCCGGAGGGTACCGGCCTGGGACTGGCCATCTGCAAGAACATCGTGCAACGACTGGGGGGGCGGATCTGGGTGGAGACCGAGCCCGACCAGGGCAGTCGCTTCATCTTCACTCTGCCGGTACCCCGGTTCCCCGAGGCGGCCGGCGAGTGACGCTGCTATGCCAGCAGTGTACCGAACCAGCCGCTCAGATCCCGGATCTCGTCGGCGCAGACACTGTGGGGCATGGGGTATTCATGCCATTGCACCACGGCTCCGAGGCTGCCGAGCAGTTTGGAGGTATGGCGACCGAAATCCACCGGGATCACCGGGTCAAGGCTGCCATGGCCCATGAACACGGGCATCCCCCGGGCGCGCCGGGACAGACCCACCCCGGCCTGATCCGCATCGGGCATGTAGGTGGACAGGGCAAAGATGCCGTCCACCGCCGGGCCTTCCGACAGTCCCGCCAGCAGGGCCACGGCGCCGCCCTGGGAAAAGCCACCCAGCAGCACCCGGTCGTGGTCCTTGCGGGCCGACTCCACCATGGCCTGGATCAGGGAGACCGCCTCGGCCACCTGGGCATGATCCTCGCCCCGGCCCGGATCCAGGCTGAGAAAGTCATACCAGGCCCGCATGGGCATGTGATTGTTGATGGTCACCCGCCGCACCGGGGCATGGGGGAACAGGAAGCGCACCGGCGTATCTGGCGGCAGGGCCAGTTCCGGCACGATGGGCTCGAAGTCATGGCCGTCGGCCCCCAGGCCATGCAACCAGATGACGCAGGACCGGGGCGAGGCGCCGGTATCGATGACGACGGTATCAAGAGATGTGTTTTTCATGACCCATAGCATAGCCACTTTGTCTTGCCCGCACTACGGGCCCGGCCGGTGCCCGCGGGCCGTGCCCGGCGGGGATGAATCCGCTATCCTGTGTGCGGTTAATTCATCCAGCCTCCGATCACAGCGTGGAGCGATCTCAATGTCCCAGTTCAAAGGTTACTATCCCCTGGTTCGTCCCCGTCGCATGCGGCGCGACGAGTTCTCCCGCCGCCTCATGCGCGAGAACCAGCTGACCCCGGATGACTTCATCTATCCGGTCTTCGTGCTCGAAGGCAAGGGCGAGCGGGAGGCAGTACCCTCCATGCCTGGGGTGGAGCGCCTGTCCATCGACCTGCTGGTGGAGGAGGCCCGTGTCTGTGCCCGCATGGGCATTCCCGCCATGGCCCTGTTCCCCGTGGTCCCCATGGAGAAGAAGAGCGAGGACGCCGCCGAGGCCTACAATCCCAATGGTCTGGCCCAGAATGCCGTGCGCGCCATCAAGGACGCCGTGCCGGAAATGGGTGTGATCACCGACGTGGCCCTGGACCCCTTCACCACCCACGGCCAGGACGGACTCATCGATGAGACCGGTTACGTGCTCAATGACGAAACCGTGGACGTGCTGACCCAGCAGGCCCTGTCCCATGCCGAGGCCGGCGCCGACGTGGTGGCCCCTTCCGACATGATGGACGGCCGCATCGGTGCCATCCGCGAAGTGCTGGAGGAAGGCGGTCACATTCATACCCGCATCCTGGCCTATTCCGCCAAGTACGCCTCCAGCTTCTACGGTCCCTTCCGCGACGCCGTGGGCTCCGCCACCAACCTGGGTGCCGGCAACAAGTACACCTACCAGATGGACCCCCACAACTCCGACGAGGCCCTGCATGAAGTGGCCATGGACCTGGAAGAAGGGGCCGACATGGTGATGATCAAGCCCGGCATGCCCTATCTGGACATCGTGCGCCGGGTGAAGGAAACCTTCGGTGTGCCCACCTTTGCCTATCACGTGAGCGGCGAGTACGCCATGCTCAAGGCAGCGGGACAGAACGGCTGGATCAACGAGAAGGCCTGCGTGCTGGAGGCCCTGATCTGCATGAAGCGGGCCGGTGCCGACGGCATTCTCACCTACTATGCCCGTCAGGCAGTGGAGTGGATGGACTGATCATCCCAGGGAGCGTCGGCATGGACCGTTACGCCGTCATCGGCAACCCCATCGGGCATAGCAAGTCGCCCCGGATCCACAGCCTGTTCGCCCGGCAGACGGGCCAGGATCTTGCCTACGAGGCCATCCTGGCGCCGCCGGATGATTTTGCCGGCACCCTGCGTCGTCTGGTGGCCCAGGGCTACCGTGGCTTCAGCATCACCGTGCCGTTCAAGCACGAGGCCTTCGATCTGGCGGACCGGCTCAGCGAGCGGGCCCGCCGGGCCGGGGCCGTCAACACGCTGAAGGTGGAGCCGGATGGGCTGTTCGGCGACAACACCGACGGCGTGGGCCTGGTGAATGCCCTGAAGGCCGTCCCCGGCGCGACCCTGGCCGGTACCCGTATCCTGTTGCTGGGGGCCGGTGGCGCCGTTCGCGGCGTGCTGGCCCCGCTGCTGGCGGAACACCCGGAGAGCCTGCACATCGCCAACCGCACCGCGGAAAAGGCGGCGGTCCTGGCGCGGGATTTTGCCGACCTGGGTCCGGTCTCCGGCGGCGGTCTGGATGGCCTGGCGGGACGTCACTTCGATCTGGTGATCAACGGCACGGCGGCGGGTCTGAACGATCAGGTGCCCGATTTGCCCGACGACCTGCTGGTTCCTGGGGGGGGGTGCTACGACATGATGTATGGTGATCATCCCACCGCCTTCGTGCGCTGGGGTCAGGCGTGCGGAGCCGGCTGGACCCGGGACGGTCTGGGGATGCTGGTGGAGCAGGCGGCGGAGGCCTTTGCCCTGTGGCGTGGTTGCCGTCCCGACACGAATCCCGTCATGGAGGTCATGAGACCCGGTTCATGAGTGGTTCATGTCCGGGATGCTTCAATCCCGGACAATCGTTCCGGCCGCACGGTGGTTTCCTGGTTGCGCCCGACCACTGATCAGCGGGTCCTTTCAGGCCTGATAGACATATTCACTCAACATCACCTGTGGAAAAGAAAATTCAATGAGGTCCAACATGCGCAAGACCCTACTGACCCTGCCTTTGGTGGCCGCTTTCGTGCTGGCGGGCTGTACCACCCTTGACCCTTACACGGGGGAACAGAAGGTCAGTTCCGCGACCAAGGGAGCCGCGATCGGCGCCGCCGCGGGCGCGATCATCGGCAACGTCACCACCCGCCGCGACCGGACCAAGCGCGCCATGATCGGCGCGGGGATCGGTGCCCTGGCCGGGGCTGCCGTGGGCAACTATATGGATCGCCAGGAAATGGAGCTGCGTCAGCGTCTGGAAGGCAGCGGTGTGAGCGTCACCCGGGTGGGGGACAACCTGGTCCTCAACATGCCGGGTAACATCACCTTCGACGTCAATCGCGCGGAAGTGAAGCCGGACTTCTACGAAGTGCTCAATTCCGTGGCCCTGGTGGCCAAAAAGTATGACCAGACCGCCATCGAGGTGGCTGGCCACACGGACAGCACCGGCAGCGTGCAGTACAACATGGATCTGTCCCAGCGTCGGGCCGACAGTGTGTCCCGTTACCTGGAAGGCCAGGGGATTTCCCGCGTCCGTCTGGATACCATCGGTTTCGGTCCCCATCGCCCGGTGGCGGACAACAGCACCACCCATGGGCGTTCCCTGAACCGTCGCGTGGAACTGACCCTGATCCCCCTGACCATGTAACCGCGCTTGCCTTCCGGATCTTTCCGGGAGGTTGCATCGAGCGCGTCCCTCCCTTCTCTCCCCTGGGGGAGAAGGGCCGGGGATGAGAGGCGCCGCTGAGGCTACCCGCCCCCGGCGTGCCGGTTCTTCACCCGCACGTAATGTTCCGCCGAATAGCGCAGGTGGGCCTTTTCCTCCTCCGTGAGCGGTCGCACCCGCCGGGCCGGGCTGCCCCGCCACAGATGACCGCTTTCCAGCAGTTTTCCCGGGGGCACCACGCTGCCGGCCGCCAGCAGCACGTCCGACTCGATTATCGCACCGTCCATGACGATGCTCCCCATGCCCACCATGACCCGGTCATGGATGGTACAGGCGTGCAGGATCACCTTGTGTCCCACCGTCACCGCCTCACCCACCGTCAGATCCCGGCCGCCGGGGGTATAGGGACCGTCATGGGTCACATGCAGCACGCTGCCGTCCTGGATGTTGGTGCAGGCCCCGATGCGGATGCGGTTCACATCCCCCCGCAGCACGCACAGGGGCCAGACGGAGCTGTCCTCGCCCAGGGTCACGTCCCCGATCACCACCGCCGTCTCATCCACCCAGGCACCGGCGGCGATCCGGGGCCGATGATTTTCAAAGGCCCGGATCATGGTCGTCAGGCCGCGTGGACACTGCTGTGGGCGTGCTTTTCCTCCACCACCCGAGAGGTCAGCCCCAGGCGCCGGAACAGGGCCTCGTCGTGGCTTTCAGAGGCATTGGGGGTGGTGAGCAGCTTGTCGCCGTGGAAGATGGAGTTGGCGCCGGCAAAGAAGCACAGGGCCTGCATCTCGTCACTCATCTCGCTGCGGCCCGCGGACAGGCGCACATGGGAATGGGGCATGATGATCCGGGCCACGGCCACGGTACGCACGAACTCGAAGGGGTCGAGGGGTTCCACGCCATGCAGCGGCGTGCCTTCCACCTGCACCAGGTTGTTGATGGGCACCGACTCCGGATGCCGGGGCAGGTTGGCCAGTTGCTGCAGCAGGCTGGCCCGGTCGCGGCGGGATTCGCCCATGCCCAGGATGCCACCGGAGCAGACGTTGATGCCGGCCTCGCGCACATGGGCCAGGGTGTCCAGGCGGTCCTGATAGGTCCGGGTGGTGATCACCTCGCCGTAGTACTCCGGGGAGGTGTCCAGATTGTGATTGTAGTAGTCCAGGCCCGATTCCTTCAGGCGCCGGGCCTGCATCTCGGTGAGCATGCCCAGGGTCATGCAGGTTTCCAGCTCCAGCGCCCGCACGCCCTTGACCATCTCGATGATCTGTTCCAGGTTGCGGTCGTTGAGATTGCGCCAGGCGGCGCCCATGCAGAACCGCGTGGCGCCTTCATCCCTGGCCTTGCGCGCCTCGGCCAGCACCTCGGCCACGGGCATCAGCTGCTCCTTTTCCACCGCGGTGTCGTGATGGGCGCTCTGGGAGCAGTAGCCGCAGTTCTCGGAACAGGAGCCGGTCTTGATGGACAGCAGGCGGCTCACCTGGATCTGGTTGGGATTGAAGCGGGCACGATGAACGGTGTGGGCCTCGAACAGGAGGTCATTGAAAGGGCGTTCCAGGAGGGCGAGGATCTCGTCCACCTCCCAGTCGTGGCGTGTATCAGCCATGGTCAGGTTCCTCGGGGATTGCAACGTCGTGCCATTGTTCGCGGTTGATCCGGATGATGTCCCGGATCGACCAGGGGATGAGTATCGCGGCGGCCACCAGCCAGTAGAGCCGGTAATAGAGTATCTCCGGCGGGAAGAAGGTGCCGATGACGATGAGTGAGCCCATCAGGGCGTAATAGCGATAGGCCGCCTGCTGGGTGTAGTGTCCCACCCGGGGTTCCGGATGATGACGGTTGAGGGCGTAGACCAGCATGGAGCCGCCGAACCACAGTACCAGTGGGACGATGCCCATGATGGCGGCGATGATGGTGGCCATGCCCACGTCGCCGGTAACCAGAAACAGGGGCACCCCGGCAACGGTCACGGCAATGATGTTGCCGTAGTTGAACAGCTTGGCCGACCCGGCGCAGGCGCGGGCTGAGACGAGGCGGGGGGCGGCGGTGTGGGGCATGGGAAGGGTCCGTGCCTGAAGGGGCTCTTGCGCTGTATCCAGCGGGTATCGTGAATACCCTGATCTGGTAGGATGTCCGGTCAATATACCGTATCAATCCGCAAGGTGACAGGGATCGTGACCATGATTGCATCCTGGCTCGGGGGGCTGCGCGGCGCCCTGCTGGAAACCGCCTACCCGTCCACCTGCCTGCTGTGCGCGGCCCCGGGCCATGCCGGGCTGGACCTGTGTGCCGCCTGTCGGGCGGAATTGCCGGTGTTCGATCACGCCTGCACCCGCTGCGGGCTTCCCCTGGAGTATCCCGCTCCCTTCTGCGGGCACTGTCTGCGCCGGCCTCCCCCCTTTGATGCCGCCTGGTCCGCCCTGCTCTATGCCCCGCCAGTGGACGACCTGATCGCTGATTTCAAGTTTCGCGCCCGCCTGCCCCAGGGGCGTCTGTTGGCGCGGTTGATGGCCGATGCCCTGGCATCCCGGGTGCATCCGCCCGACTGCGTGATCCCGGTCCCCCTGCACCCCCGCCGGTTGCGGGAGCGGGGTTTCAATCAGGCCCTGGAGCTGGTCCGGCCCCTGGCACGGACCCTGGCGTGTCCCATCACCCATGGGGCGGTGGCGCGGATACGGGCCACGCCGCCCCAGCAGAGCCTGGCGGCCACCGCGCGGCATGGCAATCTGCGGGGTGCCTTCCGGGTGGCGCCGGGTTTCGAGGCCGGGCACGTGGCCCTGGTGGACGATGTGATGACCACCGGTTCCACCCTGCGGGAGATCGCCTCTGCCCTCAAGGCCCACGGCGTTGGCCGGGTGGATGTGTGGGTGCTGGCGCGGGCGGCCTGATCAGCCGGCGTTGAAGAGGTAGGAGGCGATGATCCCCGCAAAGACGGCCAGGCCGAACCAGTTGTTGTTCAAGAAGGCCTGGAAGCAGCCCTTGGGGTTCCGGTCATGGATCAGGTACTGCTGATAGAGGGCCAGCAGGGCCGCGATCCCGAGTCCCAGGTAGAAGAACCCGCCCAGGCCGGCCTGCATGCCCACCAGGGCCAGGGCCACCAGGGTCAGGCCCTGCAGGATGCCGATGATCAGACGGTCGGCCTCACCGAACAGGATGGCGCTGGACTTGACCCCGATCTTCAGGTCATCCGGTCGGTCCACCATGGCATACATGGTGTCGTAGGCCGTGGTCCAGAGGATGGTGGCCAGGAACAAAAGCCAGGCCAGCGGTGGGGGAAACGCCCCGGTCTGGGCGGCGAAGGCCATGGGCACGGCCCAGCCGAAGGCGGCGCCCAGATGGACCTGGGGCAGGTGGTGGAATCGCTTCATGAAGGGATAGCTGACCGCCAGTACCAGGGCTACCACCGACAGGGCGATGGTCAGGGGGTTCATCAGCAGCACCAGGGCGAAGGCCGTCAGGGAGAGGGCCACGGTCACGCCCACCGCCTCCCGGGCACTGATGCGCCGGTTGGCCAGGGGCCGGTCCCGGGTCCGGGTGACATGACCATCGATGTCCCGGTCGGCAAAGTCATTGATGGCGCAGCCGGCGGACCGCATCAGGGCCACGCCGGCCACGAACACGAACAGGACCAGCGGGTCGGGCATGCCCTCGGCCGCGATCCACAGCGCCCATAGGGTCGGCCAGAGGAGCAGGAGGATGCCGATGGGGCGGTGCAGCCGGGTCAGCAGGACGTACTGGACGAGCCTGTCACGCAGATTCAGCGGGGCGGTGTCTGGGGTCACGGGTTTCAAAGCGGGCTTGGTCCGGTATCTGCCAGGGGCTAAAGTGTAGCAAAGCAGAACGGAGCAGGAGAGCACGCATGCAAGATCATTACGACCTCATCGCCATCGGTGCCGGCAGTGGCGGCCTGTCCGTGGTGGAGCGGGCGGCCCGTCACGGTGCCCGCTGTGCCGTGGTGGAGAAAGGGCCCCTGGGGGGCACCTGTGTCAACGTGGGTTGCGTGCCGAAGAAGGTGATGTGGTATGCCGCCGAGACTGCCCATCGGCTGGAGGATGCCCCCGGTTACGGCTTCAGGCTGGTCCGGGAGGGGTTTGACTGGACCGGGCTGGTGGCCAAAAGGGATGCCTGCATCGCCGATATCAACACCTGGTATCGGACCTATCTGGAGGATTCCGGTGTCGATCTGATCCAGGGCGCCGCCCGGTTCGTGGCCGAGCGTACCCTGGAAGTGGACGGGCGGCGGGTGACGGCGGATCACGTGGTGATCGCGGTGGGGGGGCGGCCCACGGTGCCGGATCTGCCCGGGGCGGAGCTGGGCATCACCTCGGACGGCTTCTTTGCCCTCCAGGCCCAGCCCCGGCGGGTCGCCGTGGTGGGCGCCGGCTATATCGCCGTCGAGCTGGCGGGGATGCTGCAGGCCCTGGGTTCGGAAGTCTCCATGTACCTGCGCGGCGAGACCCTGTTGCGTACCTTCGATGCCATGCTGCGGGATACGCTGATGGAGCAGATGCTGGCGGCGGGCGTGAACCTGTTCCCCCGCACCCGGGTATCCCGGCTCATCGCCCACCCGGACAGCGTGGAGCTGCGCTGTGACCAGGGGGAATGCCGGGGGGTGTTCGATCAGGTGATCTGGGCCATCGGCCGGACCCCGGCCACCGCCGGGCTGGACCTGGCGGCGGCCGGGGTGAGTCAGGATGAACAGGGCTTCATTCCCACCGATGCCTTTCAGAACACCAACGTGGTGGGGGTTTATGCCATCGGCGACGTCACCGGTCGTGCCGCCCTGACACCGGTGGCCATCGCGGCCGGCCGGCGTCTGGCGGACCGTCTGTTCGGCGGCCTGCCGGATCGGCATCTGTCCTATGAGAACATCCCCTCTGTGGTGTTCAGCCATCCTCCCATTGGTACCGTGGGCCTGACGGAGGACGAGGCCCGCGCCACCCACGGCAGTGCGGTGAAGGTGTATGCTACCCGCTTTACCTCCATGTATCACGCCATGACCGATCACAAGGTGCCCACGGCCATGAAGCTGGTGACGGTGGGGGCGCAAGAGAAGGTGGTGGGCGTGCACATCATCGGGCCGGGAGCCGACGAGATGCTGCAGGGATTTGCGGTGGCGGTGCGCATGGGCGCCACCAAGCAGGACCTGGATGATACCGTGGCCCTGCATCCCACCAGCGCGGAGGAGCTGGTCACCCTGCGGTGACCTGGAGTATCCGGATGAAAGACCTTGCTCCCCTGCTTCATCAGCGTCGAATCGAACACCGTTACCGGCAACGGCGGCTACTGGACGGCCCCCAGCAGCCGGAACAGATCATCGACGGTCGGCCGGTACTGGCCTTCTGCAGCAACGACTACCTGGGACTGGCCAGCCACCCGGCGGTGATCGCCGCCTTCAAGGCCGGTGTCGACCGGTACGGCGTGGGAGCCGGGTCCGCCCATCTGGTCAATGGTCATACCCGTGCCCATCACCAGCTGGAGGAGGCGCTGGCCACCTTCACCGGCCGTGATCGTGCCCTGCTCTTCTCCACCGGCTACATGGCCAATCTGGGGGTGGCCCAGGCCCTGCTCAGTCGGGGCGACCGGGTGTTGCAGGACCGTCTCAACCACGCCTCCCTCCTTGATGCCGCCCGCATCAGCGAGGCCCGGTTGCAACGCTATCGCCATGCCGACCCGGATGATCTGGCCCGTCTGCTGGACCGGGACCCGGAGCGGGAAACCCTGGTGAGCACCGACGGGGTGTTTTCCATGGACGGTGATGTCGCCCCCCTGCCCGCCCTGGCCGATCTGTGCACCCGGGCCGGGGCCTGGTTCATGGTGGATGATGCCCACGGCCTGGGCGTGCTGGGTGCCACCGGGGCCGGCACGCTGGAACAGCAGGGCCTGGATCAGGCCAGGGTTCCCATCCTCATGGGCACCCTGGGCAAGGGCCTGGGCACCGCCGGGGCCTTCGTGGCCGGTAGCGAAGAGCTGATCGAGACCCTGATCCAGGCGGCCCGGACCTACATCTACACCACCGCCATGCCTGCCGCCGTGGCGGCGGCCACGTTGGTTGCCCTGCAGGTGGTGCGCACGGAGCCGGAGCGCCGCGAGCATCTGCGGATGCTGGTGCGGCAATTCCGGGCCGGCGCGGAGGAGCTGGGGTTGACGCTGATGGACAGCGACACCCCCATCCAGCCCCTGCAGGTGGGTGATGCGGCCGCCGCCATGGCCCTTAGCGAGGACCTGCTGGCCCGGGGCCTGCTGGTGCCCGCCATCCGCCCACCCACGGTGCCGGCGGGCACGGCCCGTCTGCGGGTGACCCTGAGCGCGGCCCATACCCCGGCCCATGTGGACCGGTTGCTGGAAGGCCTGCGGGCGCTTTGCCTATCGCCGGAGTCAGGGATGGGGTGATCGCTCCCTTCTCCCCGCGCCCTTGGTACACTCCACCCCATCAAAACAGTCCGTCATTGCATCCAGAACCCAGGAGAGAAGACGTCCCATGCCCAACAAAGAGATCGACCTGTTATCCACCCTCTATGCCGGTGCCCTGCACCTGAAGAACCGCATCGTCATGGCGCCCATGACCCGGTCCCGGGCAGACGATCAGGGGGTACCCGGCGAGCAGACGGCGACCTACTACGCCCAGCGGGCCTCCGCCGGCATGATCATCAGCGAGGGCGCCTACCCCTGCCCCATGGGCAAGGGCTATCTGCGCACCCCCGGCATGTTCACCGAAGAACACGTGGATGCCTGGGCGCGGGTGACGGACGCGGTCCATGCCGCCGGCGGCAGCATGGTGCTGCAGGTCATGCACGCGGGGCGCATCTCCGATCCTTCTTTCCTGCCCGGTGGCGCCACCCCCGTGTCCGCTTCTGCGGTGCGCCCGGAGGGTCAGTCCTTCACCCAGGACGGCATGAAGCCCCACGTCACCCCCCGCGCCCTGGAAGTCAGCGAGATCCAGGATGTCATCGAGGACTTCCGCGTTGCCACCTCCCTGGCCTTCGAGGCCGGCTTCGATGGTGTCGAACTGCACGCCGCCTCCGGCTACCTGCCCGAGCAGTTCCTCTGCTCCGGCACCAATCAGCGTACCGACCAGTACGGAGGCAGCGTGGAAAACCGTGCCCGCTTCATTCTGGAGATCCTGGAGGCCATGACCTCCGTGCGCAGCGGTGATTACATCGGCATCAAGCTGGCGCCGGAGATGGGTTTCAACGACATCCGCGACGACAATCCCCAGGAAACCTACGGCTACCTGGTGGAACAGCTGGGCTACTACCGCCTGGCCTATCTGCACGTGGCCCTGTTCGGCACCGAAGTGGACTACCACGGCCTGTTGCGGCCCAGGTTCAAGGGTGATGCCTACCTGGCCGGCGGCGGCCTGACCCGGGAGGCGGGCGAGGCGCTGGTCCGGTCGGGCAAGGCGGATGCTGCGGTTTACGGCACTCCCTTCATCGCCAACCCGGATCTGGTGGAGCGTTTCCGCCGCAACGCACCCCTGGCCGAGGCGAACCGGGACACCTTCTACACCCCCGGCCCCGAAGGCTACATCGACTACCCCACGCTCTGAGGCGCCGTAACCCGAATACAGGCCCGATCCGGCCCGTCTTCCTGCCGGGTCGGGCCATGTGGTGCTAAAACAGGGAAAATGTTGAAGCTTTCATGACCTAAAACCCCACTTATACCCTTGTAATAGGACGGCACACCGCTCCACAATCAGGCCATCAGGCATTGACAGCCAGCCGAACAGTTGTAACGGGAAGGCGGTATCACCAGCACCATTGAGTCGTCGCCGTCCGCATCCCGGAACAGGTCGTCCAATCTGATGGAGGGGTATCAGCGATGGTGGAGTTTTCCCTGATTGTCTTGTTTCTGATTGCTGCGTTGCTGTTCTATCAGCAGTACAACGCGCGTGTTTCCCTGCCCGCACCACGGCCGGACTGCTACGGCAAATCCGAGTCCGTGCTCAAGCCTGAAGAAAAGGCCCTGTTCAAGGCCCTGGAAGAAGGCCTGGGTGCCGATCACTACGTCTTCCCCAAGGTCATGGCCGCCAATGTACTGGAGCTGAAGCCGAATCCTGACCAGCCCCTGAAGCAGGCCTCCCGCCAGCGTATTGCCAACGAATACTTCGATTTCGTGGTGTGCAGAAAGTCCGATCAGGCCGTGACCTGCGCCCTGCGCATGGAAGCCGCCGGCAAGGGACTGACGGCGCTGCATGATTCCAATGTGTTTCTGGGCTCGGTCTGCCGCCACGTGGAGTTGCCTTATGCGGTGATCCCCACCGAGACCGGGTACCAGGCCGACCGTGTCAAGGCACAGGTCGACGAGGCCATAGCCGCCACCAAGGCCCAGGTCAAAGCCAAGGCCAAGGCCAAGGCGGAAGCCAAGGCCAGGGCGGAAGCCGAAGCCAAGGCCAAGTTGGAGGCCAGGGCCAAGGCGCAAGCCAGGGCGAAGGCGGAAGCCGAGGCCAGGGCAGCGCAGAGGGCGGCGGCACAGAAGCCCAAGCCGTCCACGCCTGAACCCGTCCCGGCCAGCCCCGCTCCCTCTGCCGCCAAACCCGAGGCCAAGCCCGCTCCCGCACCCAAGCCCGAGCCGGCCGCCAAGCCTGAACCGGCCGCCAAGTCCGAGCCCATGCCTGAAGTGAAATCCACGCCCAAGAGCCAGGCCCCGGAAGCGACGCAGGCCCCTTCGACCCAACAACCGGCCAAGGCGGAAACAAAGGGCAAGGATGAGACGCCTCCCAGCGCATCGGCTTCACGCAGCACCAGTGGTGCGACGGTCGGTGTGGTGAGTGCCCCCGCAAAGGTGGCCTCGCCCCGCAAGCCCCGTGCGACTGCCGCCAAGCCCGGTGTGGGTGTGGCCGCTGCCAAGGTCAAGCGCACCACTGCGGCCAAATCCGCCGCGGCAAGGGGCCGTGGCGCCACCCGGCGAGGGCCCGTAACGAAGAAGGACTGAGTGAAGAAGGGGCAGGAAGGTACTGAGCAAGCATCTTCCTGTCACTCTACTCCGGACTCCCGGCCGTCACTCCCGCGCACGCGGGAATGACGATATAAAGCGTGCGGGAATGCCGCGTCCAGGACATCCCCCTGACCTGCCGGCCAGGCAAGGCCCGGTTGATGGCTTTCAGGCTGTGTACTCCTGGGTGGGTAACGGTTACGCTGGGCCAATCGCACCTGCTCAGGAGTCCATGCCATGCGTCTTCCCGTGTCCCTGGTGATCTTGCTGCTGGCCGTGCTCGTGAGCCTGCCCGGCTGTCGTGATGCCCGGACGGTCGCCCCGGATGGTAACGGCGCCGTTACCATTCAAGGTGAACTGACCTATCCGGAGCGCATTGCCCTGCCGCCCCAGGCCGTGGCTGTCATCGAGGTGCGTGCCTTTGACGCAACCGGCGAGCAGATCCTGATCGAACAGCGCCTTGACCTGGAGGGCCGACAGGTCCCCATTCCCTTCCGTCTTGAGCTGCCTTCCGCCGCCCTGGGCGGGACGGCCATCCACGAACTGCGGGGCGCCGTGGAGCTGGAGGGGCAGTGGTTGCGAGTGACGGAGCCGCTGATGCTGTCCCTGACCGGGAATACGCTGGATACCGGGCCGCTGCGTCTGATTCCGTTCACCGCGGAGCGCTTTGGTACCCATTTCACCTGCGGTCCCGAACGGGTCGTGCTGGACGCATCGCCACGCCTCATCGTGTCGGGCACCGCCCACGATCTGGTGCCGGTGCCCGCGGCATCCGGGGTTCGCCTTGAAGGCGTGGAGGACCCCGACACCTGGATTCATGAAAAGGGTGGCGAGGCCCTGATCAGTGTGGCGGGGCGGGAGCTGCCGCCCTGCCGGATCATCCAGCCCCCTTCCCTGCCCTTCCGCGCTTATGGTCAGGAGCCGGGCTGGCACGTGGATATCGAGGAAGATCAGATCACCCTGGTCACCGGCTACGGTGCGCAGACCCTGACCCTGCCTCTGCTGCACACGGGACAGGACGGGCCCCGGACCCGCTTCCGGGCCGCCGATGCCGGGCATCGTCTGGTGGTCACGGTCATCCCCGATATCTGCCGTGACAGCATGAGCGGCATGCCCCACCCCTACACCGTGATCCTGCAACGGAACGATGAGGCCCTGAATGGCTGCGGAGGAGAGCCGTTGTCCCTGCTCACGGACCGGGAGTGGGTCATTGAGGACCTGGACGGTCAGGGGATCGTGGATCAATCCCGCATCACCCTGCAGTTCTTTGCGCAGGATGGCCGGGTGGCCGGCACTGCCTCCTGCAACCGTTACCACGGAGGCTTCACGCTCACCGGCGAGAATCTGACCTTCCAGCACCCCGCCTCCACCCTGATGGCCTGCCCCGAGGCGCTGATGCATCAGGAGCAGGCCTTCTTCCGCATCCTGGTCGCGGTCACCGGGTTTGATATCGACGACACCGGTGCCCTGGTCCTGTCCGGGCCGGAGGGGACGATGAAGGGTCATGCCGAGCCGATGGCCTCTCAGTGAGCATGGGTGTGTTTTGATCGTCGATCCGCGATACTGATCCTTATCCGGCACATATAACCTGGGGGACGACCATGGAAGCCTTTGGAATCTTTGCCACCACCATCGTGGTGGTCACCATCATCTTCATTGCCAAGGCGGTTAAGGCGGTGCCGCAGGGTGAAAAATGGACCGTGGAGCGCTTCGGGCGCTACACCCGCACCCTGGAATCGGGCCTCAACATCATCGTGCCGTTCATCGACAGCATCGGTCGCAAGCTGACGGTGATGGAACAGGTGCTGGACGTGCCGGCGCAGACCGTGATCACCAAGGACAACGCCGCCGTTGTGGCCGACGGTGTGGTCTTCTTCCGCATCGATGATGCCGCCTCCGCCGCCTACCAGGTGCGCAACCTGGAGGAGGCCATCGTCAATCTCACCACCACCAACCTGCGTTCCGTGATCGGTTCCATGGATCTGGACGACACCCTGTCCAATCGCAGCAAGATCAACGATGTCCTCATGGGCATCGTCGACGATGCCACCAATCCCTGGGGCGTCAAGATCGTCCGCATCGAGATCCGCGACCTGAAAATGGAGCCTGAACTGCAGAAGGCGATGAACATGCAGATGACCGCCGAGCGCAAGCGCCGGGCCCAGGTCCTGGAGGCCACCGGCAAGCGGGAGGCGGAGATCCTGCAGGCGGAAGGGGAAAAGCAGGCCGCCATCCTGCGCGCCGAAGGGGAACGGCAGGCGGCCTTCCTGGAGGCCGAGGCCCGCGAGCGCGAGGCCAAGGCCGAAGCCGAGGCGACCCGCGTGGTGTCCGAGGCCATCGCCTCCGGGAACATCCAGGCGGTGCAGTACTTCCTGGGCATCAAGTATGTGGAGGCTTTGCAGCAGATCGGCAAGGCCGATAATTCCAAGCTGGTCCTGATGCCCCTGGAGGCCTCGGGGATCACCGGTGCCGTGGCCGGCGTCACCGAGCTGGTGCAGCAGATGGGGGCGGACAACAAGGCCCTGACCTCCAGCTCATCCGGCAGATAGGGGCAGGGCGAGCGATGTTGCAGACGCTGCTGACCAATCCCTGGTTCTGGCTGATCGCGGGCATGATCCTGATGGGGTTGGAGATCCTGATCCCCGGGGTATTCCTGCTCTGGATCGGGCTGGGCGCCCTGATCTCCGCCGTGTTCGTGGCCCTGTTGCCGGATCTGGCCTTTGCCTGGCATCTCATGGGTTTTTCCGTGACCATGCTCGGTGCCTGCAGCCTGGGGTTCTGGTTGCAGCGGCGGGGCAGGGCGGCCCAGGGTGATGCCCCGGTGATGAACCGGGAAATGGATGCCCTGCTCAACCGGGAATACATCGCCGCCACGGACTTCGTGGCGGGTCGGGGCCGGGTGAGGGTGGGGGATACCACCTATGCCGCCCAGGGGCCTGATGACGTGAAGGCCGGGGACCGGGTGATGGCCTTTGCCCGCGATGGGATCCAGCTCCGGGTCAGGCCGCTGCACTCCGACGGTGGTGTCACGACCGGCTGAAGGCCTTGACACGCCCCTTCCGGGGGCGCGTCACACCCCCAGCCACTGCAGGACCCGGTGGTACAGGGGAATCCCCACGATCACGTTTACCGGGAAGGTGAGGCCCAGGGCGGCGAGCATGGCCAGGCCGATGTTGGCATCGGGAATGGCCGCACGAATGGCCGCCGGCGCGGCGATGTAGGAGGCACTGGCGGACAGCGCGGTGAGTATCAACACGGAGCCGGCGGGCAGGTCCAGCAGCAGGCCCGTGGCCAGTCCGATGGCGCCCAGCAGGAACGGGGCGATCACGGCAAAGCACAGCAGACGCCAGTGTTGCCAGGGGATGGGGCGCAGGGTTTCGGCGGCCGTCAGCCCCATCTCCAGCAGGAACAGGGCCAGCACGACCTTGAAGGCATTGGTGAGCAGATCCGTCACCGCAGCGCCTTCCTGGGGGCCGTAGAGCAGCCCGATGATCACCCCGCCCACCAGCAGGATCACCCCGCGGTTGGTCAGGGTCTCATGCCATAGCCCCCGCATGCTGGCGGCCGCCTGGGCACCACAGTAGCGGCGATAGAGGATGATGGCCACCACGATGGCCGGCAGCTCCATCATCACCAGATACAGGGTTACTTCGGGACTGATGGTCAGTTGCAAGCCTTCCGCGAAGGCCAGGGCCACCGCAAAGGTTCCCGCGCTCACCGAGCCGTAATGGGCGGCCATGCTGGCACTGTCGGCCACCGACAGCCGGATCACCCGCATCAGCAGCGGCATGAGTATCAGTGGAATCAACGCCCCCAGCACCGCCACCGCCAGCAGATCCTGAATCACCGACACACTGACATTGCCATGGAGTGCCATACCCCCCTTCAGGCCGATGGTGAGCATCAGCAGCAGGCTGAGGGTGTCATAGGCAGCCTTGGGAATGGTCAGGTCTGATTTCACCAGCCCGGCCACCAGTCCGAGCAGGAAAAACATCACAACGATATCAGGCATGGGTTCAAGGGCGGGAGTTGTTGGAAGTGATGCGGATTCTGCAGCCATTGCCCTCGGGATGCCAGTGTGCAGGGACATTCCGCGCACCCATCAGCCGTTTGTTCGGGCCTCATCCCATCGACCGATGCTTCCGTTGAAAGGGTTCGGCTATTTGGGGGGCTGATCGTGAGCCTGGTCTTCCCGCATCAAGCGGCCGCGCATGCGGAATCTGGCGATGGTGTAGATCAGCGATGCCATGAAGATCACCAAAAGCACGGCCATGACGATCGCAAAATCCAGCGGTTGCTCGCTCCAGTACATGGTGACCGGTTGCCGGTAGCGACTGTTTCCAAAACGGATGCTCTGGTTCAGCAGGCTGTGCAGCAGCAGTACTCCGATCCCGGCAGTCAATAAGATGCCTTCCCAGGGTCGGGTCTTCAGGAGCTTGCGCACGTCTGGGTCCATGATCGTCATGATGTCACCTGAAGGGGGGCTGCGTGTGCCATCCATGATCATAAAATGGCGACGTCTGCGAAACACCGGTGGCAAGGGTCGCAAGCAGGCCCTGATCGGATGGGGCGTGCTCTGGATCCTTCCTGGCTGGGGCGGGCTCTGGATTTGCCGGTCCGTTTCGCCCCGTGTGGTGAATCGATTGACAGACAGCCCTCAATTTGCGTGAATCATGTCCGTGGTATGCATCGGCTTGATTCGTTTCTCTTTTTTGATTTCATCAACTCAGGGAACGAACATGCATTTGATTCTCCGCGCAGGACGACCTGTGCGGATTTTCCAGTCTGGGGACGGCCCCGCCTATTCGTGGAGATACAGCATGAACACGGCGTGGTTTGCCCTCGTCATCGCGGGGCTTCTGGAAGTGGTCTGGGCCGTCGGGCTCAAGGCCAGCGATGGATTCACACGGCTTTGGCCCAGTGTGTTCACACTGCTTGCCATGTCAGGCAGCTTCTGGCTGCTGGCTCAGGCCATGCGGAGCATTCCCGTGGGCACGGCGTATGCCATTTGGGTCGGCATCGGTGTGGTTGGCACATTTATCGCCGGGATACTGCTTTATGCCGAGGCTCTTTCACTGGCCAGGGTGGTGAGCATGTTGCTGATCATTATCGGGCTGGTGGGGCTCAAGCTGGCCGGATGATCCTGGTTGATCCCCTGAAAACGCCGGTATGGCCGGCGGATCCCGGGCAGTGCCCGGGGTTTCTGATAACGGCCGGGGCCCCGGGCCCATGATGCTTTCCAGGGCGTGCAATCAGCCGGTCTTGATGACCACGATGGCCACCACCACCAGCAGGATGCCCGCCCAGCCGACGGCATTGAGCCGCTGGCCGAAGCACCAGAGTCCTCCCAGGGCGGTGCCCAGGATGCCCAGGGCTCCCCAGGTGGCATAGGCGATGGCCAGGTCCATGTAACGGATTGCCTGGGCCAGAAGCGTGAACGCCCCCAGCACCAGCAGGATGGCCAGTACGCCCCAGAGTTTTTTGCGAAAGCCGTTGGACAGGGTCAGCAGCAGATTGGCCGCCACATCCAGGGCCGCGGCGAGGGCCACAAGGGTGAAGGGCAGCAGGTGTGTGGCCGACATGGAAGGATGCCTCTCTCTTGGTTTTGGTCAGTCGGGTTTTTGGTCAGTCAGGCTGACGCTTCAGGATGCTTTTCACCGGCATTGATCATGATGATCCCCACTACGGCCAGGCCCAGTCCGATCAGCTCCTGGGTGGACAGGGTACTGCCGAACACCAGCAGGGACAGGGCCGTGATGAGGGTGATGCCCAGCCCCTCCCACATCGCGAAGGCCACTCCCACAGGGATCTTTTTCACTGCAAAGCCCAGGAAAATGTAGGAAAAAATGATACATACATACATGATCAGGTAGCCGGTGATGCCGACTCCCGAACTCAGAAAGTTCATGGTGCTGACACCGGACACCTCGGTCACGATGGCCAGCATCAGGAACATCCATGCCAATCTCATGGTCGATCTCCCAAGGTTTTTCTGACCGGAGATGCTATCCGGACGGGAGGATCGGCCATAATCGCTGAGCGTCAGAAAATCTGACTTGTAAGTGCCCATCACCTTGTCGGCAGACCGTCCATGACCCTTGCCCAGATCCAGGAATTCGTTCTCGTATGCCGTCACGGCTCCATTGCCGCCGCAGCCCGTGCCCTGGGCAAGAGCCGGGGCGCGGTGAGCATGGGGATTTCGGCACTGGAAGACCACCTGGGGGTGACGCTGTTCGAGCGCAGCGGCAATCAGGTGAAGCCGACTCCCATCGGTGCAGACCTGCTGGACGACTGTCAGCGCATCGTTTCCCTGGCCCAGTCCCTGGAGCAGCGCTGCATGCGTCATCTTCAGGGGGAGGAGCGGATGCTGCGTATCGCCCGGGATGATGCACTGCCCGAGGCCTTCTGGCGGGAGATCGTCATCCGTCTGTCGAGGCGTTTCCCCAACCTGGATCTGTGTTTCGGGTTGTCCACCATGGCGGAGCTGGATGCCATGATCGCCAGCGGCGAGGTGGACCTGGGAATCGGCCTGCAGCGGGCATCCTCCAGACCGTCAGCATCGGAGAGCGTGGTGCTCAGCCCGGTGCAGGTGATGATGGTGGTTGCTGCCGGACATCCGTTGTCCCTGCTGCAGCAGGTTTCGGAACAGGATCTCAGGGACTATCCATGCATCGGCCAGGCGCATTTCACGCCCCAGGGGCTTCGGGTAACGGAGGCGGCGTCCGCCAGGCAGGTGGGTGTGAGCCACTTCGAGCTTATGCGCGACATGGCGGCGGAGGGTATCGGCTGGACCTGGTTGCCCCGGCCTTTGGCCGCCGACTACCTGGAAACGGGGCGGTTGGTGATCCTGAGACACGTCGCCGCCGTCCGGATGGATGAATATGTGGCCCTCAAATCCCGGCATTACCGGGAAGGCCAGGTCACCGACTGGCTGCTGGGGCAGGTGAGAGAGTATCTGCGTCGATGGGAGCTCGGCGGATGAATCACTGTTTCATCAGATACTCGGCCACGGCCTGATAGGCAGAGACTTTGTCATGGACATCGCCGCGTGCTGGCTCATTTTGTCGAGACAGCCAAAGTACCGTTCATAAACCACCCGGTCCTTGTGAATGATGAGTATGCCATCGGTGTAATTGGCCGAGAGCGACGCTTCCCATGTCATTGGTTCAGCGCCATCCAGTGGCGTGAAACGCACGGCATCAATGCCGTCATCAAGGGCGAACTTCAGTGGCACCGGCGCACCGATGCCGCGGCTGACCTGCCTGGTCGGCAGCAGCTCGCGTATGTGGCATACCGTCCAGCGCAGCTTGGGAAAACTGAAGTAATCGGACTCGGGGTGTGTGATCAGTTTTTCAGGGGGCGGTGGAAAACCCGTCATCCACCCCAGCCTTACCGGGTCCGAATGCTCAGCGTCCAATGGTGGTTCGGATTGTGCCGCTACCGGTCTGATGTCGACGGAAAAGGCCAGGACGAGCGTTAATGCCACAAGTGCGTTACAAATTGGAGCGGACATGACGCATCCCCCGTACAGCGTTGATCAGGCGTGGCGTTGGAGTGGTTGTTTGGGTTGTTTGGGTTGGTTCGGTTCGGGTTCCCAAACCCGGGGCCCCGGGTGATGACTGGGATGGATAAGCCGGTGAGTGGTTGAATGATTCTGACAGGGGAGTGTATATCATCTGACTGAACCATTTTGTCCGTGGGACGCCACTCCCGGTAAGTCCCTGATAGTCCTTTGAAGGAAATTCACCATGCTCAAACCAGTGTTGATGAGTGCCGTTTTGCTGGCCGTGACCGGTACCCTGTCGGCGGCCGATATCGTGGACGCGAAGGATCCGGAAAAGATCCGGCAGCTTGCCCAGGGATATGGTTCGGCGACCCTGACAACCGACAGCGTGGGTGACCCCATGATCCGTGGGCGCATTGACGGTACGGGTTACAGCATCATGTTCTACGGATGTTCCCAGAACCTCAATTGCAAGAACATCCAGTTCACCAGTGCCTGGCAGACCGAGGGTCAATATACGCTGGAAGAGATGAATCAATGGAACAGGCTCGCCCGTTTCGGCAAGGCCTACCTGGACGATGAAGGAGATCCCGTGCTGGAGATGAACGTCAACCTGGATTTTGGCGTGACCGAGCGCAATATGGATGACACCCTGGACTGGTGGCGTGTGGCGTTGACCAAGTTCCGCAACGAGGTGCTGACGAAATAAGCATTCCACCCATGGTCCTTCCACTCTGACAGGAGAGGGGGGATGGTGGGTGTGGTGCCTGTCTCGCCCGCTCAATGGTGTATCGGGTTGCGCCGTGGACGACGCCTGGACGACTTGTCGGGCGTCGGGTCTTGCCGGATTCTTGAGTGATACCTCATCTCTGTCCGGAAGAACGAAAATCGTGATATTGCGCTTACTCCTGGTGGTCATCCTGTCCCTGGTCGCAGCCTATACCGGTGTGCAGGGCCTTGAAAGACTGGGTGAGATGCGGGCCATGGAGCGGGTGCCGCAGATCCAGGTGGCGGAGGTGACCGGCGGGACGGTGAAGCTGCAAGGGCGCGCGCTGGTGAGTCACGGTACGCTCACCGCGCCAAGCTCTGGCCTGCCGGCGCTGTACTATCGACACGTCGAGGAGCGCCGGGTCCGGGACCACGAAGGCAATACCCGTTGGGAAACCGTCAGTGATACCCGGCAGGGAATGGATTTTGACCTGGAGGACGATACCGGCCTGATCGGCGTCATGTTCACCAGCGCCGCCAGATACAGCGCACCGCGCAAGTTCAGCCAGACCCGGGGAGACCGTCGTTACACCGAGTATCGAATCGACCCGGGTGATACGGTGACGGTGCTGGGGAGGGTGGTTTCCCGGGGAGATATCACGGTCCTGGTGCTGTCCCGGCTACCGGGAAATCATGCCGCCCGGGTGTCCGCGTTTGGCGACGCTCACGAGCGTGCATCCCTGGCACGGAGCACACTGATCCACATCTGGCTTTTCCTTGCCGCCGTTGCCGTAATCATCGTGACGGTGTGCCGGATGTTCCGGATCCACAAGGTTGTGGTCTTCCTGTCCCTGCTCACCGGCACCACCCTGTTGTCCCTTCTGGGCTGGAGCATTGCCGCGGCAAAGATCGATCTTCAGGTTGCCCTGGAACAGCACCAGTCCGCATCCGAGGCGACGGCCCAGGTCATTCAGGCACGCCTGGCATCCCATGGTCTGGTCTGGAACGGGCGATGGGCCACCCTGGAGGAGATGATCACCGGCCATGGCGGCCTGCCCCGCGATGAAGCCGATCACCTGCTGCGGCTTCACATCAATGTCGTGCGTGCCACGGAGCGCATCCGGGCGACCTGGGAGCGCTGGCCCGAGGCCCCCGTGGCGGCGTGGCTTGACCTTCATGCCCCGGAATCCATCCCGCTGAGCCAGGATGCCCGCCGGAGCATGGAGTTTGCGGAATCCGGGTTTGAGCCTTCCCGCCTGCAGGGTGCTTCACCGTGGTTGGTCATCCTGCCGGGGGTTGCCGGAACCCTGTTCCTGCTGCCGTTCGGATTATCCCTGGTGCAACTCAAGCGGACCATCGAGAACATCCCCACCAGCCCCAGTGCCGGTGTCACATACGGCTTGACGGAGCTCAAGGGAGAGATCGTATCGATGCCGGGGGAGTTTCCCCTGACTTCACCCATCCAGGGCAAGCCATGTGTCTATTACCACTACACCCTGGAAGAAAAGCGGAGTGTGGGTACCAAGAACGAAAAATGGGTCACGATCAAGGAGGAACGGATAGGTCGGCGTTTTCTGTGCCGGGACCGGGAAGGGGATTTTCCCATTGATCCGCAGGGTGCCGAAGTGATCACCCAGACCACTTTCCAGCGGCTGCAGAGAAGCCGCGACCCCGGCGAGTCATCCGCCGGCAAGGGGCCCTATCGGCATACCGAGCATCGTCTGGATGAAGGCGACACCCTGTATGCCCTGGGCCGGGCCCGGATCGACCCGGAAACCCAGCGTTCACTCTATCTTGCCGAGGGTGAGCAGCCCTTCATCCTGAGTAATCTCACCGAGCACCAGGTCATGCTGCGCAAGGCCAACGCGGGTTTCATGTCGATCACGGCGGGTTTCATCGCGGCACTCGGGACACTGCTGGCCGTCATCGGCCTGATGGGGGCCTTCAGCGGGCTTGCCCTGCTCATCGCAGCCATGACGGCACCCTTTTACATGATCATTGCCGTCATTGTCCTCATGTACAACGACCTGGTTTTTCTGCGCAACCGGGTGAACACCACCTGGTCGAACATCGGCGTTTCGCTGCAAAAGCGGGCCGATCTGATCCCCGCCATGGAAGCCACCGTGAAGGCCTCCATGGCCCATGAGCGTGAGCTTCTGGAACGGCTCACGGAACTGCGCACCCGGGTGGGCGTGGGTGCGGATTACGATGTCCTCCAGGCCGAAGGGTTGTTGCGGGTCGAGCAGCGATTGCTGGCACAACTGCGCCTGCTGCAGGAATCCTATCCGGATCTGGATACGTCCGGCGACCTGGCACAGTTCCATGACACCCTGGTCAGGCTGGAAAACGAAGTGGCCTTGATGCGCGACGGGTTCAATCATGCGGTGGAGCGTTACAACACGCGTGCCGCACATGTTCCGGAAATCATCCTGGCCAAGGTGTTCGGGTTTCGTCCCGCGCAATTTTTCCGCACCGAGGTCGAGGTGGTGGCTCCTGATCTGAGTAGTCTTGTCCCATCCTCAAAATGATGGTCCGGGGGCAAGGTTTTTCTGCACGACTGGATTCCCGCTTGCGCGGGAATGACGCGTTCAGAATACCCCTCGCCGGGTATCTTCAATACCGTCGAAGCCGCTCCGTCAAACGGTGTATTTCGCGGCTTCGGCAATCAGCCTGCCCCGGCTACCCCATCGGCATCAGCCACGTCACCATCACCGGGATGAATCCCAGCGCAAAGATCGTGCTGAGCAGGGTGGTGCCGGCGGCCTGCCGGGGGTGGATGTCCAGAAGGGTGGCGATGACCACGGTGTTGGCGGCGATGGGGGTGATGGAGAGCAGGAAGATGGCCTGATGAACGGCCAGGTCATGGATGCCCAGCCAGTGGGTGTCCACCCAGGCAAAGGCCAGGGCCAGCAGGGGCCAGCTGATGAATTTACCGGCAAAGGCCAGGAGGGTAAAGCGGGGATTGCCCGCCAGGCCCCGGAAGCTGAGGATGCTCATGCCGATGATCATCATGCCCAGGATGCTGTAGGCCCCGCGGAGGTTGTCGAACAGGGGTTGCAGCACGTCCGCGATACCGACGCCGCTCAGGTTCAGGGCCGCGCCCAGCAGGAAGGCGTAAAGGGAGGGCAGGCGGGAGACCTTGACCAGGCAGTCGCGGACGCTGAAGCGCCCCCGTGCCGCCAGGTAGAAGCCCACGGAATGCTCAAACAGGGTGGTCCCCAGCATGCACAGGATGTACAGGCTCACGCCTTCCGCGCCGAACAGCAGGAGGGCCACGGGAATGCCGAAGTAGCCGCTGTTGCCGGTGCCCACCGACAGGGGAATGAGGGCGGCGGTGTTGTCCCCCAGCCAGCGCCGGGCCAGGTACAGGTGGCTCAGGGCGATGAGGGTGCAGAAGGCGAAGACCATCACCGGCAGCAACAGGACGCTGGGGCTCAGGGGGGCGTGCATCACCCCGGCAAAGATCACCGATGGGGTGATGATGTAGAGCATGATCCCGGCGATATGGCCGCCGCTGGCGTTGAGATAGCGCCCGGCCAGCCAGCCCAGCACGATGGTGATGTACAGGGGCAGCAGCTGGGTGAGCAGGGAGAAGGTGGCGGTCATGCAGGCAGGATAAGGCCCCGCCCCCTGGGAGGGAGCGGGACCGTCGGGAAGGAAGGTATGGGTGTTAGCCCTTCTTGCCGGGCGGGATGTGCAGCGGATGGCCCAGGGTGGCCAGGGCGGCTTCATGCACGGCTTCGGAGAGGGTGGGGTGGGCAAAGACGGTGCGGCCCAGATCCTCGCTGGAGGCCCCGAATTCCAGGGCGATGACACACTCGGCGATCAGCTCGGAGGCGCGGGAGCTGATCACATGGGCGCCCAGCAGACGGTCGGTGTCGGCGTGGGCCAGCAGTTTGACGAAGCCGGTGGTGTCTTCCATGGCCCGGGCCCGGCCGGAGGCGGCAAACGGGAACACGCCCACGGAGTAGGGGATGCCCTTGTTCTTGAGTTCCTGCTCGGTCTTGCCCACCCAGGCGATCTCCGGGAGGGTGTAGATCACGCTGGGGATGGTTTCGTAGTTGAGGGCGGTGCCCATGCCGGCGATGCGCTCGGCCACCATGACCCCTTCCTCGGAACCCTTGTGGGCCAGCATGGGGCCGCGCACCGCGTCGCCCACCGCATAGACGTTGGGCAGGGTGGTCTTGCAGTGGTCGTCCACATGGATGGCCCCCCGTTCGTCGATGAGCAGTTCCACCGGGCCGCTTACCAGGCCGTCGGTGGAGGGGCGGCGACCGACGCAGACCACCAGGCGGTCGAAGCGCTCCTCGTGACGGCCCTGTTCGTCCTCGTACATGACGGTGACGGTGCCCTTGTCCTCGTCCACCTGGGTGTCGGTGACGCGGGCCGAGAGTCGGATGTCCAGTCCCTGCTTGCCGAAGATCTTCAGGGCCTCCTGGGAGACCTGGTCGTCGCAGAAGGAGAGGAAGCGGTCCTGGGCCTCCAGCACCACCACTTCGGACCCCAGGCGGCGCCAGACGCTGCCCAGCTCCAGGCCGATGACGCCGCCGCCGATCACGCCCAGGCGCTTGGGTACCTCGTCGAAGGCGAGGGCGCCGGTGGAATCGACGATGTACTTGCCGTCATAGGGGGCGCATTTGAGTTCCACCGAGTGGGAGCCCGGCGCCAGGATGATATGTTCCGGTTCCAGGATCTCTTCCTTGCCGTCGTGGGAAGTGAAGCAGACCTTGCGCTCTCCCTGAAGCTGGCCCTGGCCCTTGAGCCAGGTGACCTTGTTGGCCTTGAACAGGCCCTGGATGCCCTGGGTGAGGTTGCCGATGAGGCGGTCCTTGCGGGACATCATGCCGGCCAGATCCAGTTCCACGTCGCCCACATGCACGCCATGGGTATTCAGGTGCTTGCGGGTGTGTTCGTACAGTTCCGAGGATTCCAGCAAGGCCTTGGAGGGGATGCAGCCCACGTTCAGGCAGGTGCCCCCCAGGCGCTCCTTGCCCGCGTCATCCCGCCAGCGGTCGATGCAGGCAGTTTTTAGCCCTAGCTGGGCGCAACGGATGGCGGCCACATAGCCCGCCGGGCCGGCGCCGATTACTACTACGTCATAGTCCTGCTGTGCCATGGTCTGGCTCCCGATCTTCTTGTCTTGTGTTCATGTGGTCAGTGCCCGCGCACAGGGCAGGCGGACACGGGCATGGTTCAGGTCCGGTGGTCCCTACACTTCCAGCAGCAGGCGGGCCGGGTCTTCCAGCATGTCCTTGATGGTCACCAGGAACTGCACGGCCTCGCGGCCGTCGACGATGCGGTGGTCGTAGGACAGGGCCAGGTACATCATGGGCCGGATCACCACCTGGCCGTTCTCGGCCATGGGCCGCTCCTGGATGCGGTGCATGCCCAGGATGGCGCTCTGGGGCGGGTTGATGATGGGGGTGGACAACAGCGAGCCGAAGACGCCGCCGTTGGAGATGGTGAAGGTGCCGCCGGTGAGGTCCTCCATGCCCAGGCTACCCGCTTCGGCCTTCTTGCCGAAGTCGTTGATGGTGCGTTCAACATCCGACATGGTGAGGGTGTCCGTATCCCGCAGGATGGGGACCACCAGGCCCCGGGGGGCGGAGACGGCGATGCCGATGTCGAAATACCCGTGGTAGACGATGTCCTTGCCGTCGATGGAGGCGTTCACTTCGGGGAAGCGCTTGAGGGCCTCGGTGGCGGCCTTGACGAAGAAGGACATGAAGCCCAGGCGCACGCCGTGGCGTTTCTCGAAGCGGTCCTTGTACTGGGCCCGCAGGTCCATCACCGGCTTCATGTTCACCTCGTTGAAGGTGGTGAGCATGGCGGCGTTCTGCTGGGCTTCCACCAGGCGTTCCGCAATGCGCGCCCGCAGACGGGTCATGGGGACGCGTTTTTCGGGGCGGCCTTGGTTGTGGGGGCCGGAGCCGCCGGCGCGGGTGCCTGGGCGGCTTCGGCCTCCAGGGTCTCCAGGTACTTGAGCACGTCTTCCTTGAGCAGGCGTCCGCCCTTGCCGGTGCCTTCGATCTCGGCCGGGTCCAGGCCGTGTTCGTTGACCAAGCGGCGTACCGCCGGGCTCAGGGCCGGGTCATCATCACCCGCATCGGTTGCGTCCCGTCCCGCGCCGGCGGTGTCCGGCTGCTTCGCGGCCCTGGCGGTGTCCTTGCCGCCATTATCCTTGGCGGCCTTTTTCTTGCCGCCACCCTTGCCGCCCTTGCCGGCCTTTTCCAGGTGGGCGATCACCTGTCCGGCGGTGACGATGGCGCCTTCCTGCTCAATGATCTCCCCCATCACCCCGTCCTCGGGGGCGGGGACTTCCAGCACCACCTTGTCGGTTTCGATGTCGACCAGTATCTCGTCCCGCTTGACCTCGTCTCCGGGTTGCTTGTGCCAGCTGACGATGGTGGCATCCGAGACGGACTCGGGGAGTTGCGGGATCTTGACCTCAGTACTCATGGCGTGTGTGTCCTTATTGGTTCCGGCCTTGGGGCATGGGCGCGGTCCGCACCCGTTGGCCCCCTGTGTGTCTCTTGCCCTGGTGGTGGCCAGGTCAGTTCTGGCGCAGGGCCCGTTCGATCAGGGCTTCCTGTTGCTTCACGTGAACGTCCAGGTGGCCCACTGCCGGTGAGGCGGAGGCAGGCCGGGTGACATGCTGCAGGTAGCGATCTTCGCCCAGCAGGGCGCGGATGTGGTGCTGGCTGGAATACCAGGCGCCCTGGTTGAGGGGCTCTTCCTGGACCCAGTAGAACTCGGTGGCATTGGGGTATTGTGCCAGGATCCGGCTCAGCTCCTCTTCCGGGAAGGGATAGAGCTGTTCCAGGCGCAGGATGGCGATGCCGTGTTTCTCCTCGGCGCGGCGCCGCTCCAGCAGGTCGTAGTAGACCTTGCCGGCGCAGAGCACGATCCGGGTGACGCCCTGGGGATCCAGTTCGTCGATCTCGTCGATGACGTTCTCGAAGCGTCCTTCGGTGAGGGATTCCAGGGTGCTTACCGCCAGTTTGTGGCGCAGCAGGCTCTTGGGCGTCATCACGATCAGCGGCTTGCGGTAGGGTCGGATCATCTGGCGCCGCAGCAGGTGGAAGATCTGCGCCGGGGTGGAGGGGACGCAGACCTGCATGTTGTGCTGGGCGCACAGCTGCAGATAGCGTTCCAGACGGGCGGAGGAGTGTTCCGGACCCTGGCCTTCATAGCCGTGGGGCAGCAGCATCACCAGGCCGCACAGGCGCGCCCACTTCTGCTCGCCGGAACTGATGAACTGGTCGATCACCACCTGGGCACCGTTGGCGAAGTCGCCGAACTGGGCCTCCCACAGGGTCAGGGTGTTGGGGGCCGCGGTGGCATAGCCGAACTCGAAGGCCAGTACGGCCTCTTCCGACAGCAGGGAGTCGATGACCAGGAATTCCTCCTGGTTCTCGGCCAGGTTGCGCAGCGGAATCCAGCGGTTGCCGTCGCGCTGATTGAACAGCACGGCGTGGCGATGGAAGAAGGTACCCCGGCCGCTATCCTGTCCCGTCAGTCGCACCGGATACCCTTCGGTGACCAGGCTGGCGTAGGCGGAGACTTCGGCAAAGCCCCAGTCCAGGGGCAGTGAGCCGGCGGCCATCTTGCGCCGGTCGTCCATGATCTTGGCCACCCGGGGTTGCACTTCAAAGCCTTCGGGCAGGTCCACCATGCGGCGCCACAGGCTCCGCAGGGTATCCATGCTGACCCGGGTTTCGGCGGGCTCGCGCCAGTCCCGGTCGATGAAGGGTTTCCAGTCCACCGCCTTGTCGTAGGAGGACTCGGACTTCTCAATGACGAAGGGCATCAGGCTGGTGCCGGCATCCAGGCGGGCGCGACAGGAGGCCTCCATGGCCCGGGCTTCTTCCCCGTCGAGGATGCCCTGCTGTTCCAGCCGCTCCGCGTAGCGGGCGCGGGTGGTGGGCATGGACTTGATGCGCTGGTACATGACGGGCTGGGTGGCGGACGGCTCATCGGCCTCGTTGTGACCATGCCGCCGGTAGCAGACCAGGTCGATGACCACGTCCTTCTTGAAGGTCATGCGGTAGTCCAGGGCGATCCGGGTGGCGAACAGCACCATCTCCGGGTCGTCGCCGTTCACGTGCAGGATGGGGGCGTTCACCATCTTGGCCACGTCGGTGCAGTAGGGGGTGGAGCGGGCATCCTTGAGGGTGCTGGTGGTGAAGCCGATCTGGTTGTTGATGACGATGTGAACCGTGCCCTTGGTGGAGAAGCCCCGGGTCTGGGACATGTTCAGGGTCTCCATCACCACGCCCTGGCCGGCAAAGGCGGCGTCACCATGGATCACCACCGGCAGGACCTCGTCCCCGTCCCGGTCGTCGCGGCGATTCTGCCGGGCGCGCACCGAGCCCTCCACCACCGGTCCCACGATCTCCAGGTGGGAGGGGTTGAAGGCCAGGGCCAGATGCATGGGACCGCCGGGGGTCTCGATGTCGGAGGAAAAACCCATGTGGTATTTCACGTCGCCGGTGCCGGGGTGTCGGCGGCCCGTGCCCTCGAATTCCTGGAACAGTTCCGCCGGGGATTTGCCCAGGATGTTCACCAGCACGTTCAGGCGGCCCCGGTGGGCCATGCCCATGACCATCTCCCGAACGCCCTGCTCACCACCGCGCCGGACCAGCTCGTCCAGCATGGGAATCAGGCTCTCGCCCCCTTCCAGGGAGAAGCGTTTCTGGCCCACATAGCGGTTGTGGAGATAGCGCTCCAGGCCTTCGGCGGCGGTGAGGCGATCAAGGATGTAACGCTTGCGATCGGCGGTGAAACCGGGTTCACCACGTACCGGTTCCAGGCGCTCCTGCAGCCAGCGCTTTTCGGTGGTCTCGGTGATGTGCATGTATTCGGCGCCCAGGGTCTTGCAATAGGTGCCCTTGAGGATGCGGGTGATTTCCCGCAATGAGGCCTCTTTCGGACCGAACAGGGAGCCGGTGTTGAAGACGGTGTCCAGGTCGCTTTCCGAGAGCTCGTGGTGTTCCAGGGTCAGTTCCGGCAGGGTGCTGGCGGCTTCATACAGGCCCAGTGGATCCAGGTCCGCCTGCAGGTGACCCAGAAAGCGATGGGCATTGATGTACTGAAGTACCCGGACCTGCTTGCGTTCATGTTCCAGGCTGCCCATGGGCAGGCCGCGCTGGGTGCCGGCCTCGGCCATCTGGCGGAATTCATCGCGGATCCGGCTGTGGATGACCTGGGGTTCCCGCCCGGCCCTCGCCATGTCTTCGAAGTACGTTCGCCAGGCCTCCGATACCTGTTGCGGATCTTCCAGATAGGTTTCGTAGAGCTGGTCCAGGTAGGCGGCATTCCCGGCATCCAGATGGGAGGTGTTCCATTGGGCCTGCATGTCGCGGGCTTGGGTCGCTTTGGTCATCGGCGCATCTGTTGGTGGCGTGAATAACGTGAGTTTATGGTTTCGGGGGTCCCTGTATATATGTAGACCTTTCCGGCGCTCTATCCAAGGGGCTTGGCCGGATTCACCCTGCCACGGGTTTTGATAGACTCCCCCGGATGGATGCTGCTCCCCTGCTTGAATCACTGAACGATGCCCAGCGCGAAGCGGTGGGCAGTCCCTGCGGTCCCCTGCTGGTGTTGGCCGGGGCCGGCAGCGGCAAAACCCGCGTCCTGGTCCATCGGGTGGCCTGGCTGATCCAGGTGGAGGGACTCTCGCCCCACAGTATCCTCGCCGTGACCTTCACCAACAAGGCCGCCGGCGAGATGCGCGGGCGTCTGGAGAGCCTGCTGGGCATCCCGCCCCGGGGGCTGTGGGTGGGGACCTTCCACGGTCTGGCCCATCGCCTGCTGCGTACCCACTGGCGCGAGGCCGGTCTGCCCGAGACCTTTCAGATCCTGGATTCGGAGGATCAGTTCCGCCTGGTGAAGCGGGTGCTCAAATCCCTGGAACTGGACGAGGCCCGCTGGGTGCCCCGGCAGATGCAGTGGTATATCAACAGCCGCAAGGATGAAGGGGTTCGGTCCGAACACATGCAGGACACCGGCGATCCGGTGAACCGGCAGATGATCCGTATATACAGCGCCTACGAGGCCGCCTGCCGTCGCGCCGGGGTGGTGGATTTCGCCGAATTGCTGCTGCGCAGCCTGGAGCTGCTGCGGGACAACCCCGACCTGCTGGAACACTATCGCCATCGCTTCCGCCATATTCTGGTGGATGAGTTCCAGGATACCAATGCGATCCAGTATGCCTGGCTGAGACTGCTGGCGGGCGAGCGCACGCCGGTATTTGCCGTCGGCGACGACGATCAGTCCATCTACGGCTGGCGCGGTGCCCGCATCGAGCATATCCAAAAGTTCTGCCGTGACTTTCCGGGTGCCCGCACCGTGCGCCTGGAGCAGAATTACCGCTCCACCGCGACCATCCTAAAGGCCGCCAACGCCCTGATCCGCAACAACGGTGAGCGTCTGGGCAAGGAACTGTGGACCGAAGACGCCACCGGCGCCCCGGTCACCCTCTATGCGGCCTACAACGAGCATGACGAGGCCCGCTTTGTGCTGGAGCAGATCCGTGCCTGGCGGGCGGCGGGCGGCGCCTGCCGGGACGTGGCCATCCTCTACCGGTCCAATGCCCAGTCCCGGGTGTTCGAGGAGGTGCTGATCCAGGCCGCCGTGCCCTACCGCGTCTATGGCGGACTGCGCTTTTTCGAACGGGCGGAAATCAAGGACGCCCTGGGGTATCTGCGCCTGGTGGAAAACCGGGCGGATGACACCGCCCTGGAGCGGATCATCAACCAGCCGACCCGGGGGCTGGGGGAGCGGACCCTGGCCCTGATCCGGGAGCAGGCCCGGGAGCAGGGCAGCAGCCTGTGGGCAGCCGCTGAACATCTGTTGTTGCAGGGGACTCTGACCGCCCGCGCCGGCAATGCCCTGCGCGGCTTCATGCAGCTGATCGATGCCATGCATCAGGCCTGTCAGGGCATAGAACTCCACGAGCAGGTGGAACATGTGGTGGCCCACTCCGGTCTGAGGGAGCACTATGCCCAGGAGAAGGGCGAAAAGGCCCAGACCCGGCTGGACAACCTGGATGAACTGGTCAGTGCCGCCAGGGGCTTCGTGCCCGATGGCGAGGCCCAGGGGGACATGTCGCCCCTGACCGCCTTTCTCTCCCATGCCGCCCTGGAGGCGGGGGAAGGGGAGGCGGACCCATGGGAGGACTGCATCCAGCTCATGACCCTGCATTCCGCCAAGGGGCTGGAGTTTCCGCTGGTGTTCCTGGTGGGCATGGAGGAGGGGCTGTTTCCCCACCGCATGTCCCTGGACGAACCCGGGCGCCTGGAAGAGGAGCGGCGACTGGCCTATGTGGGCATCACCCGCGCCTGTCGCCGGTTGGTGATGAGCTATGCGGAGACCCGTCGGCTGCACGGTCGCGAGACCTATAACGCCCCCTCCCGTTTTGTCGGGGAACTGCCGGCCGAACTGCTGGAGGATGTCCGGCCCCGGGCCATGATCCGGCGTCCGATGCCCGAGAGTCCGGCCCGGCCCCCGGCGCGACCATCCCCGTTCCGGGCACCGGCGCAGGAGGATGGGCTGGCCATGGGCGCCCGGGTGCGGCATCCCAAGTTCGGGGAGGGTGTGATCACCGACCTGGAAGGGCAGGGCAAGTCGGCCCGGGTCCAGGTAAGATTTGCCGGCCAGGGCAGCAAGTGGCTGGTGGTGGGCTTTGCCAAGCTTGAGCCCATCTGACACTTTGAGCATACAGAACCGAGGTCATCCATGCATCGACGGGATTTCCTGGGCAAGGCCGCCCTCACCGCCCTGGCGACCGGCGGCGCCCTGACCGGTTGCGGCATCCCCCAGGGGAGTGAAACTTCGGCACCGGATACCGGGCGACGCTTCCACTGGCGCATGATCACGGCCTGGCCCCATGAGTCTCCCGGCCTGGGGGGCGGTGCGCAGTTGCTGGCGAGGACCATTCATGAATTGTCTGAAGGACGCATTCAGGTCCGGATCTTCGCGGCGGATGACCTGGTGTCACCTTTCGAGATCTTCGGGGCGGTCTCCCGCGGCGCTGCAGAGATCGGTCATGGTGCCGCCCATTACTGGCAGGGCCTGAGCGGCGCCGCGCAGTTCTTCACCGCGGTGCCGTTCGGCATGGGCGCGCTGGAGACCCAGGCCTGGCTGCATGCGGGTGGCGGTCTGGAACTCTGGCGGGATCTGTACCGTCCCTTTGACGTGATTCCCTTCCCCTGCGGTAATACCGGTGCCCAGATGGGGGGCTGGTTCCGGCACAAGATCCGGACCATTGAGGACTTCCGGGGGCTGCGCATCCGTGCCGTGGGGCTGGGGGCGGAAGTCCTGCGGCGCGCCGGTGCCGAGGTGATCCGGCTGCCCGGTGATGATCTGCCGGAGGCCATGGAATCGGGGCTGCTGGAGGCGGCTGAGTGGGTGGGACCTTACGAGGACATGGCGCTGGGTCTGCATCGCCAGGCGCCCTATTACTACCACCCGGGCTGGCAGGCCCCCAGTTCCCAGGTGGAAGCCCTGATCAACCGGGATGCCTACGAGGCCCTGCCCCAGCATCTTCAGATTGCCGTGGCCCAGGCCTGCCGTCTGGTCGGTGATCAGATGCTTCATGAATTCCTGGTCCGCAATCAGCAGACTCTTGATCGGCTGGTGAGTGAACACGGGGTTCAGCTCGGGCGTTTCCCGGATGCCGTGCTGGATGATCTGCGCCGGCTGAGCCGGGACATGCTGCTGGAGATGACGACGGACGACCCCTTCATCCGCCGGGTTCATGCCTCCTACATGGGGTTCGAGTCGGAGATGGTCCGCTGGAAGGAAATTCACTCGATTTGACCGTGCGGGCCCCTTCCACACTGGGAGATTCATCCGACCGTTGCCAGCTCTGCGGTCGGGCCGAAGTGCTCACCCGGCATCATCTGATTCCCAAAACCCGACACCGCAACCGGCGCGCTTATGAATTCATGCTCTGGCTGAAAGATCACCTGGCGCTTTATGGCGTCAAGAAGGCTGTGTTGGCACCGGGTTACCGCTCGCCCGACCAAAACAATGGAGAGCAATAACGTGATCTACGATCCAAGACGCGCGATGGAACTGCTACGGATCGGCTCCCGACACGCCGATGCCACTTTCCGCGAAGGCCAAGAGGACGCTATTCGTCACATCGTCGAAGGCAAAGGCCGCTTGCTGGTCGTGCAGAAGACCGGATGGGGTAAGAGCTTTGTCTACTTCATAGCGACCAAGTTGCTGCGGGAAGCTGGGGCTGGTCCTGCGTTATTGATCTCGCCGCTACTGGCGCTGATGCGAAATCAGATTGCTGCCGCAGAGCGGATGGGGGTTCGCGCCGCCACCATCAACTCCAACAACATGGACGACTGGACGGGAGTCGAGGGCAAGCTGGTCAAGGGGGAGATCGACATTCTCCTGATCTCGCCGGAGCGCCTAGCGAACGAGCGCTTTCGGACGCAGGTTCTGGCCAGCATCGCTGAACAGATTTCGTTGCTGGTCATCGACGAGGCCCATTGCATTTCCGACTGGGGGCACGACTTCCGACCTCACTATCGCCTGTTGGAGAGGATCGTCAAGATACTACCGCCAAACCTGCGACTGCTTGCCACCACGGCAACAGCGAATAACCGCGTGATGGACGACCTTACAGCCGTGCTTGGCCCGAAGCTGGACGTCTCACGTGGCGACTTGAACCGGACCTCGCTTTCCCTGCAAACGATCCGCTTACCTAGTCAGGCTGAGCGCCTTGCCTGGCTGGCAGAGCAACTGACCACGCTGCAGGGCCACGGCATCATATACACGCTGACGGTTCGTGATGCCAATCAAGTGGCGCAATGGTTGAAGACCCAAGGCTTCAATGTGGAAGCCTACACTGGTGAGATTGGAAATCGCCGAGAACAGCTTGAGCAGGCGCTGCTCAACAACCAAGTCAAAGCGCTGGTTGCCACAACGGCACTTGGCATGGGTTACGACAAGCCGGATCTGGCATTTGTCATCCACTACCAAATGCCGGGATCGGTCGTCGCCTACTACCAGCAGGTTGGTCGCGCGGGACGCGCACTGGACTCCGCCTATGGAGTACTCCTCAGCGGTCAGGAAGAGTCTGACATCACTGACTGGTTTATCCGGACTGCCTTCCCGACCCGACAGGAAGTTGCCGATGTCCTGGGGGCGCTTGAAGACGAGCCCAACGGGTTATCAGTCCCCGAACTGCTGAGCCGAGTCAATCTGAGCAAAGGACGTATCGACAAGACGATTGCACTTCTATCCCTCGAAGCGCCGGCACCCATCGCCAAGCAAGGCAGCAAGTGGCAGCTCACGGCGGCAAGGCTAAGTGAAGTGTTCTGGGAGCGAGCGGAACGCCTCACTGCGCTACGGCGAGACGAGCACCAGCAGATGCAGGACTACGTCAGCCTGCCGTTTGGTGAGCACATGGGCTTCTTGATTGGCGCGCTCGACGGCGATCCAAGCGTTGTCACAGAACCTGCCTTACCGCCATTGTCTACAACCGTGGATACCGAGCTGGTCAAAGCTGCCGTCGAATTTCTCCGTCGAACCAGCTTGCCCATCGATCCGCGCAAAAAATGGCCTGATGGTGGAATGCCCCAGTACGGCGTCAAGGGATTCATCGCTCCTGCCCATCAGGCTGAGTCCGGCAAGGCCCTCTGCGTCTGGGGCGATGCCGGCTGGGGTGGTTTGGTTCGACAGGGCAAATACCACGATGGCCACTTTTCTGATGACCTCGTTGCTGCGTGCGTGAAGATGATCCATGAGTGGAATCCGCAGCCGAGCCCGACTTGGGTGACATGTGTTCCTTCACTTCGGCATCCCGAATTGGTACCGAATTTTGCGCAACGCTTGGCTGCTGCGCTGTGTCTGCCGTTTCGTATGGTCATCGCGAAAACAGACGCAAGGCCCGAACAGAAAACGATGGCAAACAGTACACAACAGGCGCGCAACATTGACGGTTCACTCGCACTCAATGGCCAGCCCATTACTCCCGGCCCGGTCCTCCTGGTGAATGACATGGTCGACTCGCGCTGGACGCTGACGGTGTCTGCATGGCTGCTGCGCAAAGGCGGTAGTGGCGCCGTTTGGCCTATGGTCCTTGCTCAGACGGGGCACGACGAATGACGCCAGTCCTTTCACCCAATACCCAGGCGATCCTGCTGCTGACTGCGCCACTCATTGCCGGACGAGGCGCTGTGTCATCGGATTTGCTCACACCTGGTGAATACAAACGTCTCGCACGTCATTTGCGCGAGATCCAGCGTCAGCCTGCGGATCTCCTCTCGACGGACGCGGCTGAGATCCTGCGTGCGTGTCAATCGGTGATTGACGAGAACCGCCTGCAGAAATTGCTGGGACGCGGATTCCTTCTGAGCCAAGTGATTGAGCGCTGGCAAGCACGCGCCATCTGGGTGGTCAGTCGCGCCGATGCAGAGTACCCCCGCCGCCTGAAGGCCCGCCTGCGCGAAGACGCCCCGGCAGTGCTCTACGGCTGTGGCGACATGGCTTTGCTCGAAACCGGTGGGCTTGCCGTTGTGGGATCGCGCCATGTGGACGACGCCCTCATCAATTACACCATGGCAGTTGGCCGGCTCGCTGCTCGAGCAGGCAGAACACTTGTCTCCGGTGGCGCCAAGGGCATCGACCAGGCCGCCATGTGTGGTGCGCTCGAGGGGGGAGGGAAAGTTTGTGGTGTGCTGGCGAACAGTCTGGAAAAAACCACCATGAACCGCGAGCACCGTAACCTGCTGCTCAATGGGGAGCTGGTGCTGATTTCGCCCTACGACCCGAGTGCCGGGTTCAACATCGGCAACGCCATGCAGCGGAACAAGCTGATTTATGCATTGGCAGACACCTCACTGGTGGTCAGTTCCGATCTCAACAAAGGTGGCACTTGGTCGGGTGCTGTCGAGCAGCTCGACAAACTCAAGTTCATCCCGGTCTTCATTCGATCAACGGGCGAGTCTTCCGCCGGATTGAATGGTTTGCGAAAGAAGGGCGCTCTTCCTTGGCCGAACCCGCAAGACGTGGATTCGTTCGAGGATGTTTTCAACGTGGAGATGCCAACGCCGCCGGCATCCCCACAGGTTGGTTTTGCGCTGTTCTCGAACGAAGAGTCATCGTTGGCTGACACCAAGCCAACGGCTCCAGCGCCACGCAATGCCGCTCCGGTGCCCCAGAACGAGAGTAAGCCATTTGCGATGGTCGACGTTTCCGATACGCAGCCGCCCGCTCCACCATTGGAAAAAGCGCCGTCGGCCACGCCAGAGGCAGTAGCGCTACTAGACGGTCCCGAGAAACCTCGGCAGCCGGAATCTACCCCAGCAGAAATGCTCTTCGCTGCCGTTCGTGAAGCAATTGAGCAGCTATTGAGTACGCCGATGAAAGACGCAGAAGTGGCTGCAGCGCTGGACGTGTCAAAAACTCAGGCCAAGGCGTGGCTGCAGCGCCTGGTCGACGAAGGCGTACTGGAAAAGCAGAAGAGGCCTGCGGGTTACATCGTCAAGCAAAAGCGGCTATTCGAGTAATCGATAAAACGGTTACGCCCCTGTCATAGCCAGGTCCATCGGGTAGGACCACTCAGCCGTAGATCACCTGCGCGTCAACTGTTTACCTGGGAATGCGGTCGACCCTCGGGCACATCCGGCAAGCCCGTGAGGAAGATCATATCGTGGCGGTGGTTGACGTATGCCTCGAATACGAACTCAGCCCAGTAATTTCGCGCGGGTTCCCACTTCATATGCCGTTCGTAGGCGGCAATACGCTTCTCGGGCGTTTCCAGCGGCAGTGTCCGCTCAAAGTAGGCCAACCATTCGCTTTCGGCCGGGTCGATCAGGACGTAGGGCGTGGTGAAAACCACGTGTACATCCATGCCGTCATGCGGGGGCAGGAGCACTCGGGCGTACCAGAGTTCCCCTGCCCGCCCGTCATAGCCCGATGGGCAGATGGCCTTGCAGATCCGGTTGGTCACCAGTTCGCACAGGACGATTGCGCCGTCGCTGAAACCCTCGTGGGCGTACACCGCCATCCGGGAGTCCTGCATCAGACCGATCACGCGCACCAGTTCCTCGTGCATGCCGAACGTCTTCCCGACCGCCATGACTGTCGTGCCAAGGGTCTCCCGACCCAGACCGACGCAGGCATCGAAGAACGCCCAGCACGTGAAGAATGAAGGGGTGAGCGGACTCATTGGTGGGCCGCTTGGCATGTACTCGTCCTCGGCCTTGTCGATGAGCCGGGTCAAGCGGCCCATCTCATTCAGCATGGTGAGCTGTTCGGCCATCACCGAGGCCTGGTTTTGCGCGTACATGTAGATCGCGTGAGCAGGATGGAGGTCAGTCAGATACTCAGCACTCGCGACGGTTTTCTGCAGGGCCTGGGCGTTCTTTTTGCCTTCCATGACAGCACTGAGGTCGACGACCTTGGCGCCAACATGACTGCGCATCTTCTTGATGAGTTTGTCGGCTATGGGCCGGCGGGCGGAGACCTTGATGGAGGTCGGGGTGCTTTTCTTCCTGGTCACGGGCCGCTCAGTCGGTTCTCAGTCTTCATCATCTACCCATGCCTCGTGCCCCCGGACGGCCGGCAGGAGGAAACGGATCCCCTGGTTGTCCAGCGGGTTCATCAGCAGGATGCGCTCAAACACGTGCTCTGCCTCCTCCCAGCGCTGCAACCGCCAGAGGCACAGCCCATAGCCCTGCATGCAGCGCAGGAAGGGCCGGTTGTCGATGAGGCTCCAGGCAAGCACACCGTCAAAATCTGGGCCCAGCGACAACTCACCGATGCGAACGCCGACCTCGTAGTGGTTGATCGCCCATTCAGGGCTGGTCTGGAATAACAGGTTACCCAGATGCGCATGGGCGTCGAGGCAGCGTAGATCAGACTCCAGCAGCTGGGTGAGGATGTCCTGCGCCGCCTCCGTGTCGCCAGCACCATTGAGATCGTTCGCTTCAAGGATTGGGTCCGAGTCGAAGTCGTCCGGATTGTGGCCCGGCAGCACCTGCGCCATCTCGAACACCGGCCGGGGTCCACGCGCAATCATCGGCCTGGCCCAATGCTCGATAGACTCATCAGCCTCGCCCCCATAGGCATCAGCTGGGTCCCAGGCTCCAAACTCGTTCAAGGCAAGCGGGGTAAGCCCTAGCGCGGGCGCATCGATGCGGTTGGAGGTGATCTTCCCGGACAGGTAGGGGTGTCCGTTGAAGCGCCAATGCTTGTTTGCCTGCACCGTGACCACCTGGCCGGGCACCATCCCGTCCAGGGATGCCGCGCGCAGGGTGATCACCCGTTCGCTCCCGATGAATCGACAGCGCGCAGCCCGTTGTTTCACCGCAACGACGATGAGATCCATGGGCTTCGCCGGATCGATATCTTCTTCGCCCGCAGTGAGGTCACGCGCTTCCCTCCCTGAGTCGCGCCGTGGTCGGGGGCTGGCAGGTTGCACACCGAGCCAACGGCAGTAGGCCACCAGATACGGATAGCCAGCGGCGTCGGGGGCAAGCTGGATATCGGCGAAGGCGACTCGGTGCTCGGTCCCGTCTGCGCCACGGCACGAGGCCACCAGTCCCCTCCTTGCGTTGCCATCGTAGTCGATGGCGATGAGCGTGAGCGGCTCACCGATGACGTGCACATCCATCGGCAGATCAAGGCTATCCTCGATCCCTGCATGCAGCGCCCAGAGCTGCTCATCGTCGCCATACGCATCGATGAGCAGCTCTTCCAACAGGGTTTCCGGATCCAAAGAAGGCTGTCTTCGGGTGGCCATTTTCTGGTTGCTCGCTGTCGTTGCATGATGTGGCCACGGGGTCGGCAAAGTGGCCTTCGATGCGCTCAGATAATGAGTTTGAAAGGTTGTTTCACAGGCGAGGAGGATAACTATGAGAGCCCCGAAAACGAGCCCTGCCCTCTGTGCCCGACTCTATCCTGCCCACCGGCATTTGACCAGAACATCGTTCCCCGATACGTGTCACCCCAGGCTCGCGCCCTCGGCTTCCCGTATCCGTTCACCTTCCAGGAACCTTCCACCCAAGGGCGTAATCTGGAAAACTCTCGGCCTGCAGCCAGAATCTGCGTGGAACGGTTCGGCACTGGTGTCAGCTATGCGTTCCTTGCGTGTGAGAAATGCTGGCTAGCACCGAAAGATCATCCAGGACAGCACCAGGATCTTGGCATCCCGCTGCATAAGCACCGTTTGTCGTGCAAGGACATTGAGGCGTGTCTCACCTGCGATCTGGACGAGTTCGACGACAGCCCGTTCAGGGATGAGGTGCAGGCGTTCATGCCGGTGCCGAGAACCAAGGCGGAGGAATGATGGCCGCAATCAGGAGAAGAGCATGAGCCAACCCTGGTCCTATCCCGGCGCACGCTGGTGGAAGTTCGATTTCCATGCTCACACCCCGGCTTCCAAAGATACGAATGCCTGGCAAGCCGCCATCGGCACGTCCGATGAACTGACGCCGCAAACCTGGCTGCTCAAGTACATGGCCGCCGAGATTGACTGCGTGGCGGTCACCGACCATAACACGGGTGAGTGGATCGACAAGCTCAAGACTGATTATGCAGACATGAAGCGCCAGGCCGACGCTGGAACTCCGCCTGTCGGTTTCCGTGAATTGCACCTGTTCCCTGGCGTGGAAATCTCGGTGCAGGGCGGCTTTCATATATTGGCGATCTTCGACCCGTCGGCTACCAGCCAGACCGTCAGCGACCTGCTGGCGAGGGTGGACTACCAAGGCACGCGCGGCGACAGCGATGGCGTCACTCGAATCGGTGCCGCCCAGGTGGTGGAGCGTATTCTGGCAGAGGGCGGTCTTGCCATTCCGGCACATGTAGAGGGTGACAAGGGACTGCTGCAGGTCGAGCCCGGCACGCGCAAATGCCTGCTGGATACCATCACGGTCAAGCAGGTTTTGCAGGAACCCGGCATCCTGGCCCTGGAGTGGGCAGCATCTTCCAGTCCTACGCCGATGGTGCTGGACGAACTGAAGCTGCGCTTTGCCAGCGTGGTCGGTAGCGATTGCCACAGCTTCCAGGGTGCGGCTGTTCCAGGGTCGCGCTACACCTGGATCAAGATGGCCAAGCCCAGCCTGGAAGGCTTGCGCCTTGCGCTGCTGGATGGGCAAGAGATCTCCGTTCGGCGCAGTGATGAAAGCAGCGGTTTTACGCCGTTCAACACGCCCGAGCATTTCATCGAGTCGATTGAAATCCGCGAGGCGCGCTATATGGGGCGGGGCAGCTTGCCCGCCAGCTTGCCCCTCAACCCCTACTTCAATGCCCTGATCGGCGGACGCGGTACTGGCAAATCGACCATTGTGCATGCCCTGCGTTTGGCCTATCGGCGGGAGCGGGAGCTGTCACCCGCCTCGGAAGCGGGGCAGACCTTCAACCGCTTCAACAAAATCGCAAAGACCCGCAACGACGAAGGCGGTTTGCGCGCGGAAACCGCCATTCACGTGCAAGTGCATCGTGATGGCACGTCCTATCGCCTGATCTGGCGGCAGGATGGCCACGGGCATGCGGTGGAAGAATGGGACGTCGCCACAGCTGGTTTCAAACCCTCGGTCAGCCAAACCATCACCGAACAACGCTTCCCGCTGCGCTTGTTCAGTCAGGGGCAGATTGCGGCCTTGGCCGGCGACAGCCAGCAGGCATTGCTGAAGGTGATCGACGATGCGGCTGGCACGCAGTCGCAGCAGGCTGCCTTCGAAGAGGCCAAGCGTGCTTTCCTGGCCGCTCGGGCACAGATGCGCGAGCTGGAAGGCAAGCTGCAAGGGCGCGAGTCGTTGACGCTTTCCCTGCAAGACATTCAGTGCAAGCTTGCCCGCTTCGAGGGTGCTGACCATGCGGCGGTATTGAAGAACTACCAGCGCACCAGCCGACAAAGCCGCGAGCTGGAACGTCAGTTTGAAGCTTCCGCCGAACTGGCTGCCCGCTTGAAGGACGTTGCTGCAGACTTGCTGGCGGAAGACTTGCCGGAGAGGTTGTTCGATGCCGCCGAAGACGGTCCAGCACTGAGTCTCGTCCAGGCGCTGCACGCGGCCATCGACAAAGCGAGGCAGGAGGTCGAAAGCGCGGCTGTCGCGCTGCGGGAGCGCGGGCAAGTCCTGCGCGGAGAACTGGATGCATCGCCCTGGTTTGCGCGGATCGGTGTGGCCAAGGCGGCTTATGATCAGCTCAAGGCTGAATTGCAGCAACAGGGGGTCAGCGACCCCAGCGAGTACGGCCGTCTGGTGCAGGAAAAGCAGCGGCTGGACGCTGATTTGAGGCGGCTGGAGGCCTTGCAGAAGCAGCACGTGAATCTGCGCGAAAAAGCCAAAGTGTTACTGGAGCAGGTGCAGTCCGCCCGCCGCGCCATCAGCGCGCAGCGCAGCGCGTTTCTACAGACAACGCTGCACGGCAATCCCTTTGTGCGGATTGAGCTGATCCCTTACAGCCGGGATGCGCAAGGCATCGAGCACTCATTGCGGGAGGTGCTCGGCGCTGCTGACGGCAAATACGTGGACGACCTGTATCAGGCGCAAGATGGTGAGTCCCCCAAGGGGCTTGTGGCAGACCTACTGGGCACGGTTGATCTTATCGGACAGCCGGAAGCATGGGACACAGCGGCCTTTGAGCAGGCGTTGCTGGCGCAAAAGAAGCGCCTGTTGCAGGCATGCGGTGGTAGTGCGGAGTTTGGCGGGTGGTTCAATAGATTCCTGAAAGCTGAGGCCGACAAGCGCCCTGAGTTCGTCGATCACATTCTCTGCTGGTTCCCCGAAGACGGTTTGCAAGTAGAGTACAGCCGCAAAGGCGATGGTCGGGACTTTCAATCCATCGGCCAAGCTTCCGCCGGACAGCGCGCAGCCGCCATGCTGGCCTTCCTGCTGGCGCACGGCGACGAGCCGCTGGTACTCGACCAGCCCGAGGATGATCTCGACAATCACCTGATCTACGGCCTGGTGGTCCAGCAAATTCGCAGCAACAAACTGCGCCGTCAGCTCATCATCGTGACCCACAACCCCAACATCGTTGTCAATGGTGACGCGGAGCTGATTCATGTGCTGGACTTCAACCACCAGTGCCATGTGAAGCAAACCGGCTCCTTGCAGGACAAGGCCATGCGCCGGGAAGTCTGCCAAGTGATGGAGGGTGGCGAAGAGGCGTTTGAACGGCGTTATCAGCGCCTGGGAAGGGAGGTTTGACGTGTTCGACAACATTGCCGACTTGATTGACAAGATTCGCCTGGGGGAGGACTCCTATCTGGAACTGAAGGAAGTGCGCTTTACCGGTCCAAAGGTATCGGCACCCCATAAAGATTCCCTGGCCGATGAACTAGCGGCCTTTGCCAACAGCCGTGGCGGTGTATGCGTGCTGGGCATTGATAATAATACCCGGGAGGTGCTTGGCATTCCCCTTGAGCGTCTGGACTTGGTGGAGGATTTCGTCCGGCAAATTTGCCTGGACAGCATCACCCCACCGCTGACGCCAGTGATCGAGCGCCTGACCCTGCCCAGTACCTCTGGCGAACAACTGCCGGTTTTGAAAGTCGATGTCACGGGCAGCCTGTTCGTGCATAAAAGCCCTGGTGGTTATTTGCACCGCGTTGGCAGCGCCAAGCGCGAGATGGCACCGGATTATCTGGCACGATTGTTCCAGCAACGCAGCCAAGTCCGCATTATCCGCTTCGACGAGCAGCCGGTGCCCGGCGCCACGCTCGACGATCTTGCCGACGACCTGTGGCAGCGTTTTGCCAGCCCCCGCGTGCAGGACTCGCGCGAGGTGCTGCTGGACAAGCTCGCCATGGCGCGTTCCGATGCCGACGGAGCACTTCGCCCTACGATTACCGGCGTGTTGATGGCGAGTACAGACCCCCGCCGCTGGTTGCCGAATGCCTTCATTCAGGCCGTGGCGTATCGTGGCACCGAGGTGCTGCCGCAGGGTGACACGGCCTATCAGCTCGATGCCCAGGACATCACAGGGCCGCTCAACGTCCAGGTGCTGGCGGCCTGTCACTTCGTCCGCAAGAACATGCAGGTCTACGCCATTAAGGATGAGGGCCGGCGTGATTTGCCGCAATACGACATGACGGCCGTCTTCGAGGCGTTGGTCAATGCCGTTGCCCACCGGGATTACTCCATCCACGGCGCCAAAATCCGTCTGCGGATGTTTGCGGATCGGCTTGAGCTGTATTCTCCCGGCGCCATCCCCAACACCATGACGGTGGACAGCCTTCCCTACCGTCAGGCCGCCCGCAACGAAGCCATCACCAGCCTGCTGGCCAAGTGCCAAGTGCCCGCGGCTGACAAAGCCATAACAGGTCGCGGCGCCATGATGGATAAGCGTGGCGAGGGTGTTCAGATCATCCTGGATCAGAGCGAACGATTGTCCGGCAGGCGCCCGGTGTACCGGTTGATTGATGATTCCGAGCTGTTGCTGGTCATCCCGGCAGCCGTACCGCCCGAAGCGGATGAATAAGATGAACGGGATGATCGAACGCGGCGAGCCCGTGTCGGTGCGAGGTCGCCGCCGTCCCATCGCGCGGGGAAGCGCACCGGGAGGGCAGTCGGATCGCGACCTTCAGCATTCAGGTCAAGCCATGCTTTCCCCACCTGCGAGACATACCGACTAAAACCGGAAGATCACCCAGGCCGGCACCAGGATCTTGGCATCCAGCTCCGTCATGCGGGTCTCCAGCTGGCCGTCTCCGTCCGTGTCCACCAAGTAATAAGGGGGCGCGTTGGCCGGTGTGACCCGGATCATGTAAAGCTCCCCATGGAGCCGGTATTCCTCGATCCGTTCCCCCTCCCGCTCGATGATGGTCACCGCGGGCTCCATCAGTTCCCGGGTGGCAATGTCGCTGTCGTCCAGTAGCGGCGGTGGGGGCGGTGCCGCCTGCTCCTGGGCCGAAAGGGGGAGGGCGGCCGGCCAGAACAGGAGGGCGGCAAGAACAATGGGCAGGGTACGGTAGCTGTTCACAGGTCCATCAGCCTCTCTCTCTCTTCGGAGGTCGGTTCCAGGCCGCCGAATTCGTAGAAATTGAAGATCGCGTCCACCACGGACTTGGCGTCATCCACGAGAGTATAGAGGTCCAGGTCTTCCTCGCTGATGGTGCCTTCCGTCACCAGGGTGGTTTCAAACCATTCCAGCAGTCCCCGCCAGAAGCTGCTGCCCACCAGGATGATGGGGATGCGCCGGGTCTTGTTGGTCTGCACCAGGGTGAGGATCTCCGCCAGTTCGTCCAGGGTGCCAAAGCCTCCGGGCAGCACCACGTAGGCGGAGGCATATTTCACGAACATCACCTTGCGGGAGAAGAAATGCCGGAAATCCAGCGAGACATCCTGATAGGGATTGGCCGTCTGCTCGTGGGGAAGCTGGATGTTCAGGCCGATGCTGGGGGACTTGCCGGCAAAGGCGCCCTTGTTGGCCGCCTCCATGATGCCGGGACCGCCACCGCTGACCACGGCAAAACCCGCGTCGGAGAGCTGACGGGCGATGTCCTCCGCCAGTGCATAGGTGGGGTTTCCGGGAGGAATGCGGGCAGAGCCGAAGATGCTCACCGACGGCTTGATGCGGGCCAGGCGCTCGAACCCTTCCACGAACTCCCCCATGATCTGGAATATCTTCCAGCTCTCGCGGGTGAGCATGGTGTCGTCCATGGGTTGCAGTCCCGGATGGCTGGCGCGTTCGTGGCTCTTCATGTCGGCCCCTTTTCATTGTTGTGTGCTCCGGCAAGGTTAGCCCTCCGGGCGGCCAGTGGCTAGTGGCTGGCCTGATCCCGCGCACCCGGGTACCCTGTGGTCCTGGTCCTTGAACACTGCTGAGAACCCGCCTGGTGAACACTTCATCTCCCCTGATCCTGGTGGACGGATCTTCCTACCTCTACCGCGCCTTCCATGCCCTGCCTCCCCTGACCAATTCCCGCGGCGAGCCCACCGGGGCGGTCTATGGCGTGGCCGGCATGTTGCGCAAGCTGATCGGGGAGTATCAGCCCAGCCATATGGCTGTGGTCTTTGATGCCAAGGGCCGGACCTTCCGCGATGACCTCTATGCCGAATACAAGGCCCATCGCCCACCCATGCCGGATGAGCTGTCGGCCCAGGTGGCGCCCCTGCACGCGCTGGTACAGGCCATGGGCATTCCCATGCTGGTGGTGGCCGGGGTGGAGGCCGACGACGTCATCGGCACCCTGACCCGGCAGGCCTGTCGGGCGGGCATGGAGGTGATCATTTCCACCGGCGACAAGGACCTGGCCCAGTTGGTGGAGCCGGGGGTGACCCTGGTCAACACCATGAACGGCACTGTGATGGACGAAGCCGGGGTGGAGGCGAAGTTCGGTGTCCCTCCGGCGCGCATCGTGGATTACCTGACCCTGGTGGGAGATGCCGTGGACAATGTCCCCGGTGTGGACAAGGTGGGTCCGAAGACGGCGGTGAAATGGCTCAAGGACCATGGCAGCCTGGATGAGATCATGGCCCGGGCCGACGAGATCAAGGGCAAGGTGGGGGAAAACCTGCGCACCGCCCTGGCGTGGTTGCCCCTGTCCCGGGAGTTGGTGACGGTGCGCTGTGACGTGGCACTGGACCGGGAGCCCCGGGACCTTCAGTTGCAGGGGGCCGACACGTCGCAATTGCGTGAGTTGTTGGCCCATCTGGAGTTCCGCCAATGGCAGGCCGAGCTGGAAGGGGGCGAACCGGTCCCGGAGCCCGGCAATGCAGCGGCACCCGAGGTCCGTTACGAAACCATCCTGGCAGCGGAACAGCTGGAGCGCTGGATGACGCGATTGGCAGAAGCGCCGCTGTTCGCCTTCGACACCGAAACCACCAGCCTGGACTACATGCAGGCCCGGGTGGTGGGACTGTCCTTCAGCGTGACCCCCCACGAGGCGGCCTATCTGCCCCTGGCCCACGACTATGGGGATGTCCCGGACCAGCTGCCCCTGGACGAGACCCTGGAGAAGCTGCGCCCCCTGCTGGAAGATCCGGATCGACCCAAGCTGGGGCATCATCTGAAATATGATCGCAATGTCCTGCTCAACCACGGCATCGAGCTGCGGGGCATCACCCATGACACCATGCTGGCCTCCTACGTGCTCAACAGTACCGCCGGGCGCCACGACATGGACAGCCTGGCCCAGCGCTGCCTGGGGCTGAAGACCATCCACTACGAAGACGTGGCCGGCAAGGGGGCGAAGCAGATCCCGTTCTCTCAGGTGCGGCTGGACGAGGCCGCCCCCTATGCGGCCGAGGATGCGGACATCACCTTGCAGCTGCACCGGCATTTCTGGCCCCGGCTCAAGGATCTGGAGGGGCAGCGACGGATCTACGAAACCCTCGAAATCCCCCTGGTCCCGGTACTCTCCCGGATGGAGCGAACCGGGGTGCTGGTGGATCCGGAACTGCTGTTCACCCAGAGTCATGAGCTGGCCGACCGCATGGGCCAGATCGAGCGGGAGGCCTACGATCTGGCCGGCACCGCCTTCAACCTGAGCTCACCCAAGCAGATTCAGGAGATCCTGTTCGAGCGCCAGCAGTTGCCCGTGATCCGCAAGACCCCCAAGGGCCAGCCCTCCACCGCCGAGGATGTCCTGGAACAGCTGGCCCTGGACTACCCTCTGCCGCGCCTGATTCTGGAGCATCGTGGGCTGTCCAAGCTCAAGTCCACCTACACCGACAGGCTGCCGGAGCGCATTGACCGGGATACGGGGCGGGTCCACACCTCCTATCATCAGGCGGTGGCCTCCACCGGGCGCCTGTCTTCCTCGGAGCCCAATCTGCAGAACATTCCCATCCGCACCCCGGAGGGCCGCCGCATCCGGCAGGCCTTCGTTGCGCCCGAGGGGCGCCGGATCCTGGCGGCGGACTATTCCCAGATCGAACTGCGCATCATGGCCCATCTGTCCGGTGACCGGGGGCTGTTGCAGGCCTTTGCCGACGGGCAGGATATCCACCGGGCCACCGCCGGCGAGGTCTTCGGCGTGGGGGTGGAGGCCGTGACCACGGAGCAGCGGCGGGCGGCCAAGGCCATCAATTTCGGTCTGATCTACGGCATGTCCGCCTTCGGGCTGGCCCGGCAGCTGGGGATCGACCGGGGTTCGGCCCAGGACTATGTGGACCGTTATTTTGCCCGCTATCCGGGGGTGAAGGCCTACATGGACGGCACCCGTGAGCAGGCCCGGGAGCAGGGGTACGTGGAAACCCTGTTCGGGCGTCGTCTCCATCTGCCGGATATCCGTGCCCGCAATGCCCAGGTGCGCGCCCAGGCGGAGCGGGTGGCCATCAATGCGCCCATGCAGGGCACCGCCGCGGACATCATCAAGCGGGCGATGCTGGCGGTGGACGGATGGATTCAGGCGGAATCCCCCGGTGTCACCATGATCATGCAGGTGCATGACGAGCTGGTGTTCGAGGTGGACGCGGCCGAGGTGGCGTCGGCCCGGGAGCGGATCACCGCGCTGATGTGCGGTGCCGCCGAGCTGGATGTCCCGCTGCTGGTGGAAGTGGGGGTGGGGGACAACTGGGACGCCGCTCATGCATAACTTGAAAGAACACAAGTCGGCTACAGGCACCCGAACGATCCCTCGGTCATCGCTTCCGGCATGCCGTCGCTGGATTCCTGCTTTCGCGGGAATGACGCATTCAGGGTGGCCCCCGCCCCTGATGAAGGGGCCGGCGATGGCGGGCGGAGGTGCCTGTCCCGGTCCTGATGTTCCTGCCGGATTTCGCTGAAAACGGCGCTGAAACCGCCCTGATAGGCCCCTTTTTTGAGACATCTTTCACAGATCGGAAAAGTCCCGCCGGTATCGAGAACTAACTGCCGGGCAGATAGTCTTTACTCAGTGAGCACCGCTTCCATGGGTGCTCCCCGCTTAACCCCCTAGGCGGGTAGCTCTGACTCCCCCAAGTCGAGCCCAACCTGACCCCGGACCACGCAAGTGCTCCGGGGTTTTTTTCGCCCTGCGGAAAAATTTCTTCTTTACCCGACTTATTTGGTGAACCATGTGTGAAACGGGGGGTCTTATCACACAAGCGCTGCAGCCCGGCGCTTCCCGCTTACCTCCCTGAGCGGGATGGCTCGAACTCCCCCAAGTCGAGCCGGACCCTGCCCCGGTCCACGCCAACCCCCAATGGCAACCGGGGCTTTTTTATGCCTGCTCCCCGGAGCTGGCGGGCTTTTCCTCGCTGAACAGCCACCCATCCAGCACGGAATGGGCGTCATCCACCCCCTGTTTCTTCAGTGAAGAGAACGGCTGTACCGTTGCCTCGATGCCTTCATTGCCCAGTGCCCGCGCCACCTGTCTCACCGTGTCCAGTACCGGTCCGCGCTTGAGCTTGTCTGACTTGGTCAGCAGCACATGCAGGGGCAGGTGCCGGGCATGGGCCCAGCCGATCATCTGCCAGTCATGGTCCGTCAGGGGGTGACGGATGTCCATGACCAGCACCAGTCCTCGCAGGCAGGCGCGCCGGGTCAGGTAGTCTTCCATCAGCTTCCCCCAGCGACGCCGCATCGCTTCCGGTACCTTGGCATAGCCGTAGCCCGGCAGGTCCACCAGCCGGTGCTCCCCGTCCAGGGCAAAAAAATTGATCAACTGGGTTCTTCCCGGGGTCTTGCTGGTGCGCGCCAGTGCCCGTTGCTGGCACAATGTGTTGATGGCACTGGACTTGCCTGAGTTGGACCGGCCGGCAAAGGCCACTTCAAGGCCCTGTTCCGGTGGCAGCCCCCCGAGGCTGGCGGCGCTGGTGAGGAATTCCGCCTGGTGGTAAGCCGGGTTCATGGATGATCTGACTCGCTGTGTTGTATGACTGGTTGACCGTCGTCGACTTTTGCGACGGTGGAGTTAGTATGCTATACATTGCGGCTATTTTGAGGCTGCGCCCGGCGCGCGAATCAGTGTCAGGTTACCAACGAAGCGCTTATTGTTTCAGGTTCAGGAGTCAACCCAAGATGAAAAAACTTGTCCTTATCGCCGTCGCCACACTGGGTATGAGCATGTCGGCGTCGCTGTTGGCCGAGCCCGGTGATCCGGTGCGCGGCAAGGAACTCTCCAGTCCCTGCGTGGCCTGCCACCAGGCCGACGGCAACAGTGTGGTCCCTGCCTGGCCGAAGATCGCCGGCAAGGACGAAGCCTATCTGCTCAAGCAGTTGCAGGATTACAAGGCCGGTCGTCGCAGCCACGCCCTGATGAACCCCCAGGTTGCCGTGCTGGATGAGGAAGATCTGCCCCATCTGGCCGCCTATTTCGCCAGTCAGACCCCCGCCCCCGGCCGCTCCGCCGCCAGTGCGGAAAAGCTGGCCCTGGGCAAGCAGATCTACTTCGGTGGTAATAATGCCACTGGCGTGGCCGCCTGTGTGGCCTGCCACGGCCCCAACGGCAAGGGCAACCCCGCCGCCGTGTTCCCCAGTGTGTCCGCCCAGCATGGCGTGTATACCCTTGATCAGCTCAAGCAATTCCGTGGCGGCCTGCGCGCCAATGACCCCGGCCGCATGATGCGCAATGTGGCCGGTCGCATGACCGACGAGGAAATGTCTGCCGTGGCGGAGTACATCGCCACTTTGCCGGCCAAGTAACACCGGATCGGCAAGACCTCTGAAAGGGTGGCCCCGCGGCCACCCTTTTTTGATTCCTTCCGGCATGTCTTGAGTCCCGAAGGTATTTGATCCAGGACAACAAGACCTGCTGATCACGTGGTGTTTGCGCCCCGCGGCAGAACTAGTCTGCCTTTGAGGGTCAAACAGGCAACCACTTTCCGACCCGAGAGACATGAGCAGCACGTCCACCGACCCGACGCCGCCAGGCCGGCGATCCACCTTTGCCATCCTGATGGCTTTTCTCGGGTCCATGGGCCTGGCCATCACCCTGCTGGTTGCCCTGGCGGTGGCCTCGGTGGTGGGTACCGTCCTGCAGCAGAACCAGTCCTACGAGGCCTATCTGCTGGACTATGGCCCCTTCTGGCATGAATTGTTCCGTACCCTGGGCATTTATCATGTCTACTCCGCCGGATGGTATCTGCTCATCCTTGTCTTTCTGGTGATCTCCACCAGTGTCTGTGTCTATCGCAGTACGCCGGCCATGATCCGCGACATGCGCGCGTTCCGGCTCGGGGTGAAGGACAAGTCCCTGCGCAGTTTCCAGCACAATGTGCAACGGGACGCCCATCCCGAGGCACCGGCGGCGCTCATGTCCCGGGCCGAGGCCGTGTTCCGGGCCCGCGGCTACCGGGTGCGGCAGGCGGATCATGGCGATCACCGGGTATTGTCTGCCATGCGCGGCAGTGCGGGCCGTCTGGGGTATTTCTTCACCCATGTGGCCATCGTGGTCATCTGCATCGGTGGCCTGGTGGACGGTCGTCTGCCTCTGATGCTGGCGGAGTTCACGGGCCGGCTGGAGATCGAAACCCGCCAGGTCCCCGTCTCGGAGATCCCCGAGCAGAGCCGTGTCTCCATCTCCAATCCCTCATTCCGTGGCTCGGTGGAGATTCCGGAAGGGCAGCGGGTGGACGTGGCCTTCGTGACCATGCGGGACGGTTACGTGGTGCAGGAGTTGCCGTTTCACATCGAGGTGAAGGCGTTCCGGGTGGAACGTCATGCCACCGGCCAGGAACGTGCTTTTGAGACCGACCTGGTCATCCATGACGCGCTGCTGGATGAACCCCTGGCGCATACCATCAGCGTGAACCATCCGCTGGTGCATCGGGGCTATACCATCTACCAGGCCAGCTTCCGGGATGGTGGCTCACGCCTGAGTCTGGACATGTTCCCCCTGGGTCGAGGCGCCGACCGCCCCATGCCATTCGATGCCCGTGTTTTTGGCACCTACTCCCAGACCGGGGAGGACGGAAGCCGTCTGCGGGTGGAATTCACCGATTTCAGCGACACCAACCCGACCCTGATCGAGGAAGACGGCGTGCGCGAGCGCATGGACATGGGGCCGAGCTTCGAGTTCGTGGTCCGGGACAGCAGTGGTGCAGGCTGGTTTCATCGCAACTTCCAGCAGCCCATTGAACGGGACGGCCGCCGGTATCTTCTTAGTGGTGTGCGGCAGAATCCGGCAGAGCCCTTCAGTTTCCTCTACATTCCCCTGGATCCCCAGGGAGATGGCGTGGACCGTTTCATGCGCTTTCTGGCCAAATTGACCGATCCCGCCGTGGTGGCCGAGGTGGTGGACGAGGCCACCCGAACCGCCGCCGGCCAGTTCGAGGGCGTGGATGAAGGGCTCCGAGCCCAGGTGGCCGAGACCATGCGCGGTCTGCTGGAAACATTCGCCGCCGGCGGCTATGAAGAGGTGATCGCCCAGGTACAGGAACAGGCGCCCGAGGGACAATGGGACCGGATGGCGGACATCTTTCTGCGGATCCTCAATTCCGGACTGGATGCCATCTATCTGCGGGTGCTGGCGGAAGAGGGGATCGAGGTGGTCAGCGAGGAGGATGAACGGTTTCTGGAGGATGCCCTGCGGGCCATTAATGCCCTGCCGTTCTACGGCTCGCCGTTCTTCCTGCGCCTGAATGACTTTGAACATATCCAGGCCTCCGGCCTGATGATCACCCGGGCCCCCGGGCAGGCGGTGGTCTATGCCGGCAGCGTGATGCTGATCCTGGGCATCTTCCTGCTCCTGTATGTGAGCCATCGCCGTTGCTGGCTCTGGGTGCAACCCCGTCCCGAGGGCGCCGGCCTGGTACTGGCGGGCACCAGTAACCGCAACACGATGGATTTCAACAGGGAATTCGATGAAATATCCCGGGCCGTTCTGGGTGAGTCACGGCCCGCGCCCGCGGATCAGGATGCCCGCGCCTGACCATGATTCTGATTGCGAGGTAAGCACATGTCCGTCGCCCAAGACACCGTAAGCGCAGAATATCCCGGTTACTTCCGTCGCCTGTCCCCGGCGGACTGGCTTTGGGCCGCCGGCGTGGTGGTGGCCACGATCTTCGTCCTGGCCGTCTACGGTAGCCGGATGAACATCTACCAGTCTGGAACCCTGGTGGTTACCGCCGCTTCCGGTCTGTGGCTGGGCTGGTACTGGAAATCGTTCAAGGGCTACGCCCTGGCGGTGACCGGCATGAGTCTGGTGGGGGTGTTCAGCTATGGTGACACCCTCGCCAGCGCCCAGACCAATTTCTTCCTCAAGTACCTGGTCTCGGGCGAGGCCGCGGTGATGTGGATGTGCGCGCTGCTGTATATGTCCACCACCGCCTATCTGGCGTCGCTGTTCCGGCGCGAGGCCGGCCGTGGCGTGATGCCGGCCCTGGTTACCGCCGCGGTGACCGGTGCCGTGGGCATGCTGGGGCTGTGGATGGGGCGCAGTGGTCTGGTCCCGGGACTGGAATGGGCCAGTCCCCTGGTCCTGCTGGTGGCGGTGGGTGCCCTGCTGGGCCCCATTGCCAGCACCGATTTCGCCGCCCGGGTGGGCAGTGTCCTGGCCTGGTGCGCCGCCGCCTTCGGCCTGGCCGGATTGCTGGTGCGCTGGCGTGAAACCTACCTGCACGACCCCACCTGGGGTTACATCCCGGTGAGCAACCTGTGGGAGGTCTTCGTCCTTTTCTGTGTCATCACGGTGCTGATGTACCTCTACTACCAGGGCCGTACCCGCAATCTGGGCATGGGCGGGTTTGTCATGATGGTGGTCAGCGCCGCCGTGGCCTTCCTGCTCTGGTACACCCTGGACCGGGAGGCCCACGTGGTACAGCCGCTGGTGCCGGCCCTGCAGAGCTGGTGGATGAAGGTGCATGTCCCCACCAACTTCGTGGGCTACGGCGGCTTTGCCATCGCCGCCATGCTGGGGGTGGCCTACCTGATGCGGGCCCGGGGCGAGCGGCGCCGGCCTGACGGCCTGCTGGCCCGGCGGCTGCCCAGCCGCGAGGTGCTGGACGATGTGATGTACAAGTCCATCGCCATCGGCTTTGCCTTCTTCACCATCGCCACGGTGCTGGGCGCCATGTGGGCGGCGGAGGCCTGGGGGGCCTACTGGTCATGGGATCCGAAGGAAACCTGGGCCCTGATCGTGTGGCTCAACTATGCCGCCTGGCTGCACCTGCGCTTCACCAAGGGATGGCGCGGCGTTCCCATGGCCTGGTGGGCCATCCTGGGCCTTCTCATCACCACGTTTGCCTTTGTCGGGGTGAACATGTTCCTGGGCGGGCTGCATTCCTATGGAAGTCTCTGAGTCCGGATACATGCAAGGCAACAACGGATATGATCATGCCGCCCTGGCCGACACTCTGTCCATCGGACCCAGCACCCCGCCGGTGGCGGGGGGGCAGCGGCTGCGGATTCTCAGCTACAACGTCCAGGTGGGCATTGCCTCGGGGCGCTTCCACCATTACCTGACCAACAGCTGGAAGCATGTGCTGCCCTACGAGGGGCGCATGGGCAACCTGAACAGCATCGCCCGCTTCATTTCCGGGTTCGATCTGGTGGGGTTGCAGGAACTGGACGCCGGCAGTCTGCGCAGCAACTTCATCAACCTGGCCGAATACCTGGCCCACCGGGGGGACTTCCCCTACTGGTACAGCCAGACCAACCGCAACCTGGGCAAGCTGGCCAAGCACAGCCTGGGATTGCTGTCCCGCTTCCGGCCCCACTCGGTGGTGGAGCATCGCCTGCCCGGGCGCATCCCCGGACGGGGCGCCCTGGAGGCCCATTTCGGCGCCCACCATGGGGAGGATTCCCTGGTCATCATGCTGGTGCACCTGTCCCTGGGTCGCAAGGCCCGCATGCTGCAGATGCAGTACATCGCCGAGGTACTGCGCGACCATGAGCACGTGGTGGTGATGGGAGACATGAACACCCCGGCCCATTCCCAGGAGGTGCAGCGTCTGGTCAGTCATACCCGGCTGCAGGAGCCCCTGGCCAGCGCCAAGACCTATCCCAGCTGGCGGCCCATGCATGCCTTCGACCACATCCTGGTGACCCCCGGGCTGGGGCTGGAGCAGGTCCATGTCTACAACCTGAACTACTCCGATCACCTGCCGGTGGGCGTGGAGCTGGTGATTCCCGAAACCGTGCGGATGGCCCATACCCGCATCGAACAGTTCTGCCAGTAATGCCTCCAGGGCCGCTGTGGGAGCGGCCCTGGCCGCGAACAGCGTAGCCCCTCGGTATATTTCCCGCCCAAAACCTGCATCGGGTTGCACACGGCCATCCCCCTGCCTAAGCTGAAAGGCCACTCACCGACGGCGGGAGGCCTCCTGTGACCCGGACACCTCAGAACCAGCCCGTGATCTTCGGCGAAGTCCTGTTCGACTGCTTCGATGATCGTTCCATCCTGGGCGGCGCGCCCTTCAATGTCGCCTGGAATCTCAAGGGACTGGGGGCGGATCCGCTCTTTGTCGGCGCCGTGGGGGATGATGAACTGGGCCGTCGTGTCATGCAGGCCCTGAGTCACTGGGACATGCGTCCGGAGGGATTGCAAACGGACCCCGGCCATCCCACGGGTCAGGTCAGGGTGACCCTCAAGGGCGGCGAGCCTCGCTATGACATCCTCCCCGACCAGGCCTACGACCACATCGACACCGCTTTGGCCCTGGCGGCAGCTCCCGCCCGGGCCGGGGTGCTCTACCACGGCAGTCTGGCCCTGCGCGATCCTGTGTCCCGGCGGGCCCTGGAAGCACTGCGCGAGCGCCTGTCGGCCCCGGTGTTCATGGACGTGAACCTGCGCGCCCCATGGTGGGATCGTGACACCGTGCAGGGCTGGATGGCCCATGCCCACTGGGTCAAGCTCAACCAGGATGAACTGGTGGCGCTGTCTCCGGCGCCCGATGAGCCGGATCTAGTGGCTCAGGCCCGTCTTACCCTGGAACGGTACGGGTTGTCGGCGGTGATCGTCACCCGGGCGTCGGAGGGTGCGATGGTGCTCACCCGCGAGGGTGAGCTTCACCAGCGGTCGGCGCCGCCGGTGGCGGGATTGGTGGATACCGTGGGGGCTGGGGACGCCTTCAGTGCCGTCACCCTGACCGGCATCCTGCAGGGCTGGGACTGGGAAACCATCCTGACCCGCGCGGCGGATTTTGCCGCCAAGGTCTGTACCCTGCACGGGGCCACCACGGAGGATCGGGAGTTTTATCAGGGAAGCGTCAATCCGTGGAAGGCCTCATGAGGTTTCCGTATCCATGTCCGATTTCACGGTGCGGCCGGCAAACAGGTAGTACAGCAGGATACCGGCCATGATGGTGAGCAGCCCGTACAGGGCCACGCTTGGCCTGCTGTAGAGAACGTATCCGATGATCCAGCCGTTACCGGCGATGAAGATCAGCGGTGTCCAAGGGTAGGCCAGGGTTCTGTAGGCCCGCTGGCGTTGTGGCTGCTTGTGCCGAAGATACATCAGGCCGAGTACCGCCCCGCTGGATGAGATGGACAGGGTAAAGCCGATGTAAATGAGCAGGGCATCGTAACTGGTCGTCAAGATGATGATGGTGGCCAGGATGCCCTGAAAGGCAATGGCCCATGCGGGAGTGCGGTGTGTTCGGTGGACCTCGCCGCATTGCCTGAAAAAGACACCATCTCGCGCCATGGCGAAATAGACCCTGGGACCTGCCATGATCATGGCGCTGATGACGGACAGCAGTCCCAGTGCGATGCCCAGGCTGAACAGTGTGCCGATTTCATCGCCAAAGAGCGCGGTAGCCGCGGCATTCCCGATATCCAGCACTCCGCTCATGTGCTCCGGTGGCAGCGCGTAGATATAGACGATATTGATCAGCAGATACAGACCACTGACCAGCAGGGTACCGATTGCCAGGGACAGGGGCAGGTTACGCCCCGGATTCCTGATCTCGCCGCCCAGGTAGGCGGCAGCATTCCAGCCACTGTACGCGAACAGGACGAATACCAGAGAGACGGCCAGACCTTCTCCGGTCAACTGGAAATCCGCGATCGTTTGCGAAAAATGGTCTGTATTGCCCGCACCGAAGGCCAGTCCTCCAACGATGAAAGTGGCCACAAACAGAATTTTCAGGGCGGTGAGCAGGTTCTGGGTGCCGGCTCCCAGCTTCAGGCTATGCAGGTGGATCATGGACAGCACCAGGATGACGCTGCACGCCACGACTGAAGCGGTGGAGAAGGTCACCAGGGCATGATGCCCGATGTCCAGGGTCAGCCAGGGTTTCATGGCCTCCCCTCCCAGAAAATAGACGGAGAAGGCGATGGCCGCGGCCGCAATGGGGGCGGAGAACCCCACGATCAGGGATATCCAGCCTGACAGGAATGCAGGTAATGGCCCGAAGGCTTCCCGCAAATAGGCGTACTCCCCCCCGGCCCGGGGGATCATGGCCCCCAGTTCTCCGTAGCAAAGCGCCCCGGTCAGGGCAAACAGCCCGCCGAGGACCCAGCATGCCATGACGATGCCGGGATGACCCAGTTCTCCCATCATGAAGCCGGACGTGGTGAAAATGCCGCTGCCTATCATGTTGGCGATGACAATGACAGTTGCGGTGGTGAGTCCGATCTCACGCCCGAGACCATCCCTGGAGCCGTGGCCATCCGACATCAGAGGCTGCTCCAGATGTAGATGATGTGTGGGCCCTGGATCCGGTCTGCCGCCTTCTCGACGATGTTGCTCAAAGTGCCGTGGGTCACCTGTTCACGTCCGGAATCGCCTGCGTGAGTCACGATGGAGATGGCGGTATCCGGGGCAAAATGGGGCTTGAGCCTGTCCGTGAATTCGTCCAGATTCCGATTCATGAAGATCACCAGGGTTGACCCGGCATCGGCCAGTTTGCGCAGGTTTTCCACTTCAGTCCGCGCGCTGGTGATGGTGATGGAAGCGTGCCGCCCGGATCCGATGACGCTCCGTCCCATGGCGGCGTTGGCGGCATTGAAGCTGGACATGCCCGGAATGATGACCGGCGACAGGTCATGAAATTCCTTAACGTATCCCATATGGGGGCCATAGAGGGTGGGATCGCCGTTATCCAGAATCACGACACGTTTGCCTTGCGCGATGGCGTCACGAATGATGGCCCGAACGGTGTTTTCCATGACATCCACATCCGCGTCACTCAGATCTCTCCGGGCCAGACTCTGGAACAGGCCGTGTCCGGCGTCGTGAATCTCCTTGCCATCGAGCAGATGTTCAAATTTTTCCCGTGATTGCCGCATGGTGAAGATGACATCTGCGCCCTGGATGATTTCCATGGCCCGTTGTGTCATGTGCCCGATATCTCCGGTACCTGTGCTGACCAGAAAGAGTCCGCCACCGGTTTCCTGTGTCTGTGCCTGGAGAGACAGGGGTGAACAAAGCATCATCAGGAAGATGGATGCACCAAAAAGCCGGTTTCTGCATGGGCGGTTGAAAATACGCATGGATGAATCCCACCTGTTGTGAGCGTGATTGATAAGAAAACACCAAAGAATGGAAACTACGGGGCAAGCCCCGGCCGTGCCCCCCTTGAAAGCGGGAGGCACGGACTTGTGGCTGATCATTGGAATCCTGCTGAGCAGGAATTAAGGATTCAGTACATCCCTGAAGGACTGAATGTCAGAACTGATAACGGGCCATCATTCTGATGTCTCGCCCCGGTTCCAGCGTGGCGCCGTCATCCCCGATGGTGGTCTGTTCGCTATAGCGGCGATCAAACAGGTTTCTCACTGCCAGCGACAGTGATAATGCAGGTATGCGTGCAGGTTGCCATTGGGCCTGTACGTGATGGAGGGTATGGCCGGAACGGTCAATCTCACCGTCTTCCAGTCCTGCCTGGGCGACGAGGGTGTACCCCATGGTCATATTTTTTTCGATTCGCCAGACATGATCCCAGACCAGTCGATCGCCGGTATTGCTACCCACGCGCCGAATGGTTGTGATCCGGTCACCGTTCTGATCCACCGTTTTGGCATGCAGGTATGAAAGGGTTGTCTGATAACGACCACTCTGCCAGGAGGTCCTGGCTTCCCACCCCTTGCTGGTGACCCGGTCATCGTTATAAAAACCCGTGACTGGCTGGCCGCGGCTACCACCTATCTGAACGATCAGATTGTCAATGTCATTATGAAAATAGGTCAGGGAGGCATCGAAACGATCGGCATCGTGAAATAGGCCCCGTGCCTGATAGCGAAAGCCGGCTTCCTTCTGCTGTGAGCTTTCCGGTCTGAAACTTCGACCGAAACTGCGTTTGCCGGTTTGTGCATTGAATGTGGGTGTGTCCACGGCTGATGCCAGCCAGCCGATGGGTATGACGCCGGTACTGCGCACCGCTTCTCCGTAGTTGGCAAACGTACTCCAGCCCTTGCCAATGTTGACTTCGATACCTGCATTGGGGGAGATTTCGTTGCCACTGATTGCGATGCGGCCGTAGTCGGTTTCATAACGGTCAAACCTTGCTCCGCCGGAGAGTGTCAGTCTGCCGATATAGACATGGTCCTGAATGAACAAGCCCAGGTTGTTCAGGTTGTTTCTGTGTCCCTGGCGTTCGCCATTGTTGTAGATCTCTCCATCTTCCGTGTAATAGTCGATGCCTGTTACCAGATTGTGTGTGCTTGAAATCCAGTCGATAACGGCATTGTTTCTCAGTTCAAAACCTTTTCCGGTACTGGTGGTTTCATTGTTTCTGGTCTGATTGTTCAAGGTGTTTTCATTATTGAACAGGTTCAGTGAGAGATTGACCAGGGGGGTATGTAGTGCATGATAGCGGTAGTTGACGATGTAGGTGTCCCTGTCATTGATCTGATATTCAAGCGGGGCATCCGGGTCGTATGCACCATCACCGGCCGCCCAGCGATAGAGCCCACTGTTTCGGCTTCTTTCAGCACTCAGCCGGAGTGAATGACCTTCGTTTTCCAGAAGGCTGAACTTGATAAAGTAATGGCGATCCCGCCCCGCGGAGCCGTGTACCCTGTCGCCTCCGCCGGTTTCATAGTCTTCGCGATTGACGCCCTTGATATGGGCCATCAATCCACTGTGACTGCCCAGCCGGGTATACGCGGTTGCGGCACCGTGATCGGAGCGGTCAGCGGTGTAATAGCCTGCCCTTATCGTTGCACCTGACTGCTGATCAGGGGACAGCAGATCCTGCGCGTCGACGGTCTCGAATCGTATTGCCCCTCCCAGCGCTCCGGCCCCCCGGTCAGCCCCCGGGCCGGCCAGCACTTCCACCCGTTTCAGCAGGTAGGGATCCAGTGAGCCGATACCACCATGATGCTGGAACAGGCTGCGTCCCTGTATGGCGCCGTCAATGGTGATGTTCAGATTGGAGGCATCAATCCCCCTCAGATAGAGGCGTTGAGCATTGTGTGATCCACCCCCGATGGTGATGGCGCTCTGATCCCGGAAGACATCCGCCACCGAGGCGGCAAGATTCCGTGTCATCTGTTCCGTGGGGATGATTTGCGTATTGTCAATGTGTGAGCCCTCGATGCTGATGGGCTGCATGTCGACCTGGGTCACATTGCCTTCGGCTTGGGCGGCCAGGGAGGCCGTCATGCACAGTAAAGTACTGACAGCGGCAGGTAACTTGAGAGTCATGGGCGTTTTTTCATGGAAGGCGTTAATGAGTATGTTTATCATTTGATGGAGAATGCTATCTCCTGGCCCATGTGGAAAGAAGATAGGCTTTGTGAACGACTTGTCCCGAAAATGGAACGTGTGACCAGATGAGTGACTTTGAGGCGTTGAAGGCCCTGATTGCACTGCGGGATCATGGCAATCTCACCGCGGCCGCACGGTTTTTGGGCCGTCCCAAATCCACCTTGAGTCGACGTCTGGCGTTGCTGGAACAGGATCTGGGGTTGCGGCTCACCCGCCAGTCAGGGGGCCGGCTGAGCCTTTCCGAGGTGGGTCAGTGCTATGCGGACTATGGGGAAAGAATTCTTTCGCTGTCCGAGGAGGCCCGCGAGGCGGCGCAATCCCTGTCCAGTGACAGGCGCCGCAATCTGTGTGTCTGGATCAGCCATGAAATGGCCTGGGGATGGGCGATCTGGGTGATGAACGATTTCCTGGCCCGTTATCCGGAATATTCCCTGGAAGCCAGGGTGCTGCTACCGGGCGCTCAACCGCCGCTTGACGAGGTGGATGTCTGGCTGGCCTGCGGCCAGGTTCAGGCCCATGGGTTGGCCTGTCAGCCTCTGGGTCGCTGGCAGCGTCGTCTCTACGCCGCCAGCGACCCGGATGCATGCTGCTGTCACCTTGAGGATCCGGATCAGATAGAGCGTTGCTCCTGGATAGAGCTGACCGGTGAATCGGATGCCATCCATCTGCGCCACAGGGATTCCGGCCATTCCCGGCACATCAATCCCCATGCCCGGCTGCGGGTTAATTCCCTGCAGACCCTGGCCGATGGCATTGCACGGGGATATGGCGTCGGGATGTTGCCGGCCTGGGTTGCTGAATGTCCCAGGCACGGGATCATGCGCGGCAGACTGGCCCGGATACTGGCGGACTGGGAAATCATGCCCACGGATCTGTTCATGCTGGTCCGATCCGGCTTAAGGTCCAAGTCAGTGGAATGCCTGACGGCGCACATGAAATCTCAACTGCCTGTGCGCTGGCGGCTGTGATCTTCATTGAGCATCTGTGCCAGCTCCGGCGGGCTGGCGGCACCGAAGTACAGGGTTCGATGGGGGAAGGGGATCTCCACCCCCTCGGCATCGAAGGTCTGCTTCACCCGTTTCACCCGTCGCAGGAACTCCCGTCCCACCTCCCACTGCTTGATGGGCAGGGTCTTGATGCGTCCCAGCCCGGCCCGGAAGTTCCGGACTCCCGCTTTCGCGGGAGTGACGGCAGTGGGGCCTCATCCCCGGTCCTTCTCCCGGGGGAGATGCCCTGATCAGACCCTCCAGCCCAGCGCCTCGGCCCGGCGTCGGGCCAGGGCAGGGATGTCCTGGGCCACGAAGTGGCTGTGCAGTACCTGCACCCCGATCATGTGGTTGATCACCGCATCCAGCTGCACCTGGGTGGAGGCGGAGGTCTCCGGCGACTCATGCAGTGCGAACAGGGCCTTCACTCCAGCCGGGTCCAGCAGGCCCGCATCCTGGATGGCCTGATCCGACAGGTACTGGTCCGCCAGGGCCTTCATCGCCGCCCACTTCTTCGGGTCCGTGTGGGCCGGCGGGGCCATGAAGGCGAACTTTTCGCGCTCATACAGCACCTTGGGCAGCAGTCCCTTCATGGCCTCCCGCAGCACGTACTTCTCGGTCCGGCCCTTGATGCGCATGGACGGCGGCAGGTGTACCGCCAGATCCGCCAGATGGTGGTCCAGGAACGGCGGTCTGGCTTCCATGGAATTGGCCATGTCTACCCGGTCACCGCCCCAGGTGAGGATCTGACCTTCCAGCATGGTCTTGATCCAGACGTACTGGGCCTTGTCCAGGGGATGGCGGCCTTCGATCATGTCGCCGTCCAGGGCTTCGGCAATGGCGCGGCCCGGCTCGTAGCCCCGGACCGCATCCCGGTGATGGACGGCCATCAGGCCCGGGGCATGGGCGGCGCTGGCCAGCCAGGGCTGCAGGCAGGAAGGGGTGAAGCCCACCAGGGCATCCAGGGCCGGGTCATGCAGTTCGTTTTCCGCCAGCATGGCTCCCTTGAAGAGCTGGTTGCTCTCCGCCAGCAGCTGTTCCCAGCTGGCCCGCTCCGCCGGAGACAGGGTGTCCAGGCCATGCAGGAACATGTCCCGACGGAAGGAGGGGTAGCCGGCAAACAGCTCGTCGGAACCCTCTCCGGTGACCACCACCCGGTAGCCGGCCCGGTTCACGTGGCGGCTCATCAGGAGCTTGGCCACTCCCAGGGTGTTGTAGATGGTGCGTTCCGCGTGCCAGAGGGTTTCCACCAGGTTGTCGTAGAGGTGGCCGGCATCCAGGCGCATGATGTCCTGGTCCGCCCCCACGCTGCGGGCCATCTCCTGGGCAATGGCGGTCTCGTCGTAGTCGGCGTTGTCGAAGCCGATGGTGAAGGCTTTGACCGCCGACTGCTGGTGGGCTGCCGACAGGCCCAGGGTGATGCAGGAGTCGATGCCGCCGGAGAGATAGCAGGCCACCGGCACGTCCGCCTCCAGGCGCAACTGCACCGCCTCCATGAGCTTTTCCCGGATGCCCTCGATGTAGAACGCCTCGTCCTTTTCCTCGCCCCGTTCCGACAGCAGGGGAAAGTCCATGTCCCAGTAGCGGTCGTCGCGGATCTGGAACTTGCCGTGACGACGCTCGATGGTGACCACGTGTCCGGGCTTGACCTGATGGATGCCCTCGAAGGCGGTGCTGCCGGGGACCATGGTCTGCATCAGCTGGTGATACAGGCCCCGGGACTCGAACCGGCGCGGCACGTCCGGATGGGCGAACAGCACCTTCAGTTCGGAACCGAACACCACGCTGCCGTTGACCTCGGTCCAGTACAGGGGTTTGACGCCGAACCGGTCGCGGATCAGCATCAGGCGATCCCGCTGGCGATCATAGAGGGCGATGGCGAACTCACCCCGCAGTTGGGGCAGCATGTCTTCCAGACCCTGGCCCCGATACAGGTGCAGCACCATCTCGGAATCGCTTTTGGTGCGGAATCTTGCCCCTCGGGAGGTGAGGTCGGTGCGGATGCGCTTGTAGTCGTAGAGTTCGCCGTTGACCGCCAGCATCAGGTTGCCGTCCTCGGACAGGAAGGGCTGGCGGCCCCGGTTCTCGTCCAGGTCGATGATGGTCAGGCGGGCATGGGAAAAGCCCACCCCGCGGTCGTCCTGTACCTTGTAACCGAAACCGTCGGGGCCGCGATGGTGCTGGATGGCGGCCATGGCCACCAGGTTTATGGGATCAACGGGTTTTTGCGGGTCGGCATGAATGACGCCGGCGATACCACACATAGGGCACTCCTTGAGGCTGTGAATTCGACATCTGCGCGGGAGCCTGCCCGTGGATCCAATGGGCACGGCAGTTCGCCGGCAAGGCCGGCTCCCGCGAGGCGGGGGATCAGGGGGTGTCCATCACTTCGCTGATGCGACGGACGATGCAGGTGAGCAGGGCCATGCGGATGAAGACCGCGCCCCGGGCCTGGGCGAAGTACCAGTTGTGGGGGGTGCCGTCCAGATCCGTGGACAGCTCCTCCCCCCGCGCCAGGGGATGCAGGATGATGGCCCCCTGTTTGAGGGGCGAGGTGGTGGAAAGCTTGAGGTCGGCGCCCATGGCCTCATAGCTGTCGCCCACCCAGGCAATGGCATTGATGTACACCACATCCAGGCCGGGCAGCTCGGCGTTCAGATCCTGGGCCACACGCACCGACAGGCCCAGTTCGGCCAGTTCTTCCTGCTGACCCGGATCGAAGGGCTGGGTTTCGTCGGTGACGATCACCACTTCGCTGAAGGCACCGGAGAAACGGGCCAGGAGCAGCAGCAGGCTGCGCACGGTCCGCATGCGGTTGGGGACGCCGATGATGCCCACCCGGACCCGCCGGTTCGCCGGCAGGTCCGGTTCCAGCAGTTCCGGCCGCCACTTGAAGATGGTGTACAGGTCCGCCATGGCCTGGGTGGGATGCTCGTCAATGCCGTTGCCGGCATTGACGATGGGGATGCGCAGGGTGTCGAGCATCTCGTAGATTGCCCGGTCCTGATTGCTGCGCAGGACGATCACGTCACCATAGTTGTTGAACATCTCGGCGATGTCCGCCAGGGATTCTCCCTTGGCCATGCCCGTGCTCTTGGGGTCGGTGATGGACATGATGTCGCCGCCCAGCCGGTGCCAGGCGCTCTCGAAGGAGAGGCGGGTACGGGTGCTGGGCTCATAGAAGGCGCTGATGAGGATCTTGCCCTGCAGGGGCAGGTGCATCAGCGCCGGGGTGCTCTCGTACTGGGCCGCCAGACGGAACAGCTGGGTGAGTGTGTCCCGGTCGAACTGGCGCGACGACACCACGTGGCGGCTGGACAGGGCCACCAGGTGGCGGGGGTCTTCGGCGATGCTTTCCATGAGCGCCTTGGGGCGCTCGATGCCGGCGGTGCCGTCCTTGGGCCTGAGCGGCTTTTGCAGCTGGGCGTCGACTACCATCGTTGCGTGTCTCCTGATGCGTCTTGAAAGCCCCTCACCGCTGGATGAGGGGGGAGAGGAAGTATCCGTTTCAAGCGGCTCCTTCCACCTTGGAAATCTCCGCCAGTGCCTGTTCCGTGCTCATCACCCGTGCATAGCGGTCCTTCATGGTGAGGATCGTGGCCCGCTCCAGTTCCGGGGTCACGGTGGCCACGGCATCCTCGATGAGGGTGACGTAGAAACCCAGGTCGCAGGCATCGCGGATGGCGGTTGAAACGCACTCGTTGCTGTACACCCCGACAACGAACAGGGCGGTGATCTCCAGATTGCGCAGCACGTACTCCAGGTTGGTGGAGGTGAACACACCGCTGGCGGTCTTGTTGATGATGATCTCGTCCCCCTGGGGCGCCACCTTCTCCAGGAACTCCGCCTCCTTGGAGCCGGGCGCCGCATGCAGACCCAGACGCTTGTGTCCCGGCCCGCGGTCACGACCGTCCCGGGTCAGGGACTGGATGCGGGTATGGATCACCTCCAGGCCCAGGGACCGGAAACCGTCCTGCAGCCGGCGCACGTTGGGCAGTACCAGCCGGTCCAGGCGGTCGAAGTAGTAATCCTGGGCTTCCGGCGGCAGGCCGGAGCGCTCGGCATCGGCAAACACCCCCCAGCCCCGGGCCGCGTCCAGGTACTGCAGGTCGACGCACAGCAGGGCCGCGTGATGGGAGACCAGGGCCCGGTTCAGGGCCCGGTTGGTAATCAGGGTTTCCCGGTACTGCTCCCGCAGCGGGTCGATGTTGTCGTAGGCCGGATCACGGCCGGAGGTCTTGTCGTTCATCGCAGTGTCTCCGTGTCACGGGCCGCCAGCGACAGCACCGCCTGCAGCATGAGGTTGGCGCCCCGTTCGATGTCTTCCCAGTTGGTCCACTCGGCGGGGGAATGGCTGCGTCCTTCCAGGCTGGGGACGAACACCATGCCGGTGCGGGCGATGCAGGACATGATCTGGGCATCGTGAGCGGCGCCGCTGGGCATGCGCAGATGGGCGAAGCCGAGGGCGTCCGCCTTGTCCGACAGCAATTGCACCAGGCCCGGATCGCAGCGCTGGGGCGGCAGCTCCGAGAGCACCTCGAATTCGAACATCAGCCCCCGGCGACGGGCCATGGTGGACAGGGTGCGGCGGAAGGCATCGGACAGCCCCTTGAGGGTGTCCGGGTCCGTGTCCCGCACATCCAGGGAAAAGGTGGTATGGCCGGGTACCGTGTTGGCGGCGCCGGGACGCAATTCCACCCGGCCGATGGTGGCCCGGCTGTGGGGGCTGCCGTGTTCCTCCAGGATGCGGCCGATCTCGCCGGCAAACTCGGCCAGGCCCTGGAAGGTGTCATTGCGCATGTCCATGGGGGTGGTGCCCGCGTGGTTGGTCTGGCCCTTGAGCTGGACCTCCCACTTGAACAGGCCGGTGATGGCCTCCACCACGCCGACGCTGATATCGCCCCGATCCAGCACCGGTCCCTGCTCGATGTGCATTTCCAGATAGGCGTGAATGGATTCCTTGGAACGGCGGGCGAACAGGGCGGCATTGGCATCCAGGCCCCAGGCCGCCATGGCCTCGGTGAGGCTGATGCCGTCCAGATCCCGGGCGTTGTGGACCTGGGCCGGACTGAGCTGCCCCGCCATGGCCTGGGAGCCGAACAGACCGCCGAATCGCCCCTCCTCGTCGGTGAAGTTCACCACTTCCAGGGGGTGACGCAGGGTGATGCCGGATTCCTTGACCGTGCGCAACACCTCCAGCCCCACCAGCACCCCGAGGGCGCCGTCCAGGGGGCCGCCCCCGGGCACCGTGTCCAGATGGGAGCCCATCATCACGCTGGGGCGGCTGCCGTCCCAGTCCAGGCGACCGTGCAGATTGGCGGCGCCGTCCTCATAAAAATCCAGGTCGGCGGCCAGGATACGTTCCTTGAACCAGCGTCGTCCGGCCAGATCCCCCTCGCTGAAGGCCATGCGATGGATGCCCCGGTCGGCATCCCGGCCGATGGCGGAGAGATCCTGGATATCCTGTTGCAGACGCTGGAAATCAATGCGGGCGTGGGTCATGGGCGCTCCCGGAAAGGGGGTCGGGGGATCAGTCGTCGGCGATGGGGCGCAGGGCGGCCTGCTCGTCGCGGGCCTCCATGGTGTCCAGCAGCAGGCCCAGTCCGGCTTCCAGCCGGGCCAGTTCCGCCGTCGGCATGGCGCGCAGCGCCCGGTTCAGGGCGCCCTGGGCCGGGGCCGGGGCATTGTCCAGCAACGCCTGTCCGGCGGCGGTCAGATAGAGGCTGACCACCCGCTGATCCTTGTCTGCCCGGCGCCGCTCCATCAGTCCCCTGGATTCCAGCTTGTCCAGCATATTGGACGCAGTGGAGGCATGGATGGACAGGCGCTGGGACAGGTCACTCACGTTCAGGCCCGGTTCCAGGTGCATTTCCCACAGGGCCCAGAGCTGGGCGGCACTCACGCCGCAGTCGGTGCTGATGCGCCGGGAATGGGCCTGCAGGGAACGAAACAGCACTCGCAGATGCTGGATCACCAGCTGCACCCGGTCATCGTTGCCGGCCGGGGAAATGGGGGCGGGGGCGTCGGTTTGCACCATGGACATGGGCGATCTTTTTGCACAAAGTGTTTTTGTACAATAACATCAGTCCGGTGAATGACACAAATCAAAGGGGGCACACATGCTGGAATCCCTGTGCAACGACATCACCACCCATCGGGAATTTTCCTACCTGCTGCTGCGGCGGTTTCAGGGCATGGGACGGGCCTTCGTCCTGCGTTCCGACCTGCAGGATGAATACCGGGCACTGGCCGCGGAGCACCCCGAGCCGCCGCCGGAACACAGTCCACTGGTGCAACTGGTGGAGGATGTCCAGGAGGCCGTCATCGCCTCGCCCTGGGTGTGTCTGTCCGTGCGCCCGCGGGTGGGTCGCTGGTGGTACCTGCGCATCCATGCCGACGAACTGGCCGTGGAGCCGCTGACCGTGGGCGAGTTCCTCGCCTTCAAGGAGCATCTGGTCAGTCCCCGTCGGCTCCATGACAAGCCCCTGGAGTTCGATATCGGCGCCTTCCAGCGCAACTTCCCCAGCATGCGCGAATCCCGCTCCATCGGCCGCGGTCTGGAATTCCTCAATCGCAAGCTCTCCAGCCAGCTTTTCGACCGGGATGGGGTGGGGCTGCACAAGCTGTTCCTGTTCCTGCGCGAGCACCGCAGCAACGGCCGGCAACTGATGATCAACGACCGTCTGAGGGACGTGGACGCCCTGCGCTCCACCATCCGCGCCGCCGAAAAACGGCTGCGGACCCACAGCCACGACACCCCCTGGGCGGATGTGGCCCACGCCCTTCAGGACCTGGGTCTGGAACCCGGTTGGGGCAAGGACGTGGGGCGGGTGCTGGAGAGCCTGCGGCTACTGTCGGACCTGCTGGAAGCGCCTTCACCGGAGACCCTGGAGCGGTTCCTGGCCCGCATCCCCATGATCTTCAGCATGTTGATCCTGTCGCCCCATGGCTTTTTCGGCCAGGCCAACGTGCTGGGACTGCCGGACACCGGGGGACAGGTGGTCTACATCCTCGACCAGGTGCGCGCCCTGGAGCGGGAGATGCACCGCCGTCTGGAGGAACAGGGGCTGGACATCCAGCCCCGCATCCTGGTGATGACCCGGCTGATTCCGGAGGCCCGGGGCACCACCTGCGACCAGCCGGAGGAGGCCATCTCCGGCACCCAGAATGCCAAAATCCTGCGGGTGCCCTTTCGCAACCGGGATGGCGAGGTGGTGTCCCAGTGGATCTCCCGCTTCGAGATTTGGCCCTATCTGGAGCGCTATGCCGATGACGTGGAGACCCGGGTCAAGGCGGAACTGGGGGGGCGCCCCGACCTGATCGTGGGCAACTACTCCGACGGCAACCTGGTGGCCACCCTGCTGTCCGCGCGCATGCAGGTCACCCAGTGCAACATCGCCCACGCCCTGGAAAAGACCAAGTACCTCTACTCGGACCTGTACTGGAAGGACAACGAGGACCAGTATCACTTCTCCTGCCAGTTCACCGCCGACCTGATCGCCATGAACGCGGCGGACTTCATCATCACCAGCACCTATCAGGAGATCGCCGGTACCGACCACGCCATCGGCCAGTACGAGAGCTATGACGCCTTCACCCTGCCAGACCTGTATCGGGTGGTGAAGGGCGTGGATGTCTTCGACCCTCGATTCAACATCGTCTCGCCGGGGGCGGACTCGGAGGTCTATTTCTCCCATCATGAGACTGATCGACGCATCCGGGGTCTGCATGAGGAACTGGAGGAGATGCTCTTCGGCGGTCCTCATCCGGAAGGGCGAGGGGTGTTGGCGGACCCGGACAAGCCGGTGATCTTCACCATGGCACGACTGGATCGCATCAAGAACATCACCGGGCTGGTGTCCTGGTATGCCAACAGCCCCGAGTTGCGGGAGCAGGCCAACCTGGTGGTGATCGCCGGTTATGTGGACGGCTCCCGCTCATCGGACCGGGAAGAGCAGGAACAGATCGGCCACATGCATCATCTGTTCGACGAATACGGCCTGGATGGGCAGGTGCGCTGGCTGGGGGTGCGTCTGGACAAGGTGCTGTCCGGCGAGCTGTACCGCTTCATCGCCGACCGAAAGGGGGTGTTCGTGCAACCGGCCCTGTTCGAGGCCTTCGGCCTGACGGTGATCGAGGCCATGGTGTCCGGTTTGCCCACCTTCGCCACCCTCTACGGGGGTCCCCTGGAGATCATCGAGCACGGCCGTTCCGGCTACCACATCGATCCCAACCACGGCGACGAGGCGGCCCGGACCCTGATGGCGTTCTTCCAGCGCTGCGCCGAAGACCCCAACCACTGGGCGCGGATTTCCGAGGCCGGCATGCGCCGGGTGGAGGCCCGCTATACCTGGCAACGCTATGCCGAGCGCATGATGACCCTGTCGCGGATCTACGGCTTCTGGAAGTACGTCACCAACCTGGAGCGGGCGGAGACCCGGCGCTACCTGGAGATGTTCTACGCCCTCCAGTACCGGCCCCTGGCAGCCCGGCTGGAGGGGTGAGCATGCCGGTCAGTTCAGCAGCAATGCCTGCCTGACCCAGCCGTGGGGCAGGTCGGTGGCGTCTGCCAGAATGTCCAGGAAGGTGTCGCAGGTGTCGGGGCTTCTCTGCCGCAGGAGGGAGAAGTGCCCGAACACCAGGACCACCGACTTTGCCTCATGGATCTCGTCATCGCCGAGGGTATCGGCCAGGGCATCCCAGTTGAAACCGAACCAGGCGGGCAGGCCGCAGCTCTGATAGAGGGCGTGCAGCAGGGTGTCCTTGTCGAATACCGGCGCCCGGTCCACCCGCACCACCCGGAGGCCGCGGGCCTGAAGGGTCTCCATCAAGGCCTCCAGCTCTCCCTCCAGGGGGGCTTCGATGATGGGTTTTGTGCCGTGCAGGACGGCTTCCACGATGGCTTCGGGCAGCATCAGCGTATCCTTGTAAACGTCCGGTAATGGTCCGCCGTATAGTAGACCTCCCCTTCCTGGCCGATCACCAGGCGCTGGGGTCCCGCATGCCGGATACCTGGGGTTCTCACCACATATTCCCGGTAATAGCCCCTTTCCCTGGCCGGCAGCCTGCCTTCCCGGTTCTGGAACACACTGCCGTCATTGCGATGGGGGTCGCGCTCGCCGCGCTCGATGCGGGCCAGCTCCGGCGCCAGATCCACATCCCCCTGAAACGCCAGGCGGCCATCCATGTCATGGACCCGGACATCCTTCACGATCAGGGAAGTGTCCGCCCCGGCCCGGCTGCCCGGGTCGGAGTCCGACGCCGAGAAGCATCCGGTGAGTCCCGTCATCAGGACGATGAGCAGGGTGAAAAGGAGTGTCAGTGATCGTTTCATCATTTTGTGCGGTACCTTGGTTTCAATGGATCGGTTTCGGACGCCCTGAACACGTCATTCCCGCGCCAGCGGGAATCCATTCACAGCCTGGACATCCCGGACTCCCGCCTTCGCGGGAGTGACGGCGGGGGGCGGGAGTCCGGTGTGTCCACCATGATACAGCTTGGTTCGGGCCATGCCGGCGCGCAAAGGTTCTGCCATGCCCTTCCGTCGGCGGGTCCCCGGTGTGGTAGATTCCGAGTCAGGTCATGCAGTGGTCGAGTCCGCGCTATCGGGGTTCGAATCCCCGTGGGGACGCCATGGATTCCGGATCAGGTCATGAGGTGGTCGATCCCGCGGCGGGAGGAGAGGAAAAGTCATGTCCCGGAAGAAGTTGCCCATCGGCATCCAGACTTTTCGCGAGATCCGCGAAGAGGACTTCTATTATGTCGACAAGACCACTTATGCACGACAACTGATCGAACAGGGCAAGTACTACTTCCTTTCCCGCCCCCGCCGTTTCGGCAAAAGCCTCTTCATCGACACGTTGGCCGAACTGTTCGAGTCCAACGAGCCCCTGTTCCGCGGCTTGCATGTCCACGATCATTGGGACTGGCAGGTTCGTCACCCGGTCATTCGCCTCAGCTTCGGCGGCGGCGTGGTGCGAGATCGTATCGAGCTGGAGCGCAACATGATCAATATCCTGGTTGCCAACCAGGAGCGACTGGGCCTGACCTGTAGTTCACCCTCCGACCCCGCGGGCTGTCTTGCCGAACTGATCCGTCACGCCCACGCCGCCACGGGCAGGCGGGTTGTGGTATTGGTGGATGAATATGACAAGCCAATTCTGGACAACCTGTCCCGCCCGGCAGTGGCGATGGAAATCCGTGACGGCCTGCGCAATCTCTACTCCATGATCAAGGACTCCGATGCCCACATCCGCTTCACCATGCTTACCGGGGTTTCCAGGTTCAGCAAGGTGAGCCTGTTTTCAGGTCTGAACAACCTGGAAGACATCACGGTCAACGCCCGCTACTCCGCCATCTGCGGCTACACCGAGTCCGATCTGGATACGGTATTCGCCCCCGAGCTTGAAGGCCTGGACCGGGAACAGGTCAGGCAGTGGTACAACGGCTACAACTGGACCGGTGACGCTGTCTACAACCCCTTTGATGCCCTGTTGTTGTTTCGCAACCGGGAGATGCGTCCCTACTGGTTTGAGACGGGCACACCGACTTTCCTGGTGGATCTGCTGATGGAGCGACATGTCCTGTCGCCTTCCCTGGAGCGCCTGAGTGCGCCTGAGTCCCTGCTGTCCGTCTTCGAGATCGGCGATATTTCCATCGAAGCCCTCATGTTCCAGACCGGTTACCTCACGATTGAGTCGGTCCGCCGCATCGGGGGCTTTGCCCAGTACCGCCTGCGTTACCCCAATCTGGAAGTGCGGTCAAGCCTGAACGGCGCCCTGCTGCAGCGCCTGCGTCCGAACCCGGCGGAATATGCCGGACAGATCACGCAATTGCATGACCTGCTGATGGCCAATGACTTTACCGGTCTTGAGGCTCTGTTCACCAGTTTTTTTGCCGGTATCCCCGCCGACTGGCTTCGCCGAAATCCCATCGCTCGATACGAAGGCTATTACGCCAGTGTGTTCTATGCCTGCTTCGCGGCCCTGGGTCTGGACATCGTGCCGGAGGAGAGCAGCGCAGGGGGACGCCTGGACATGGCTGTCAGGTTCAACCGCCAGGTGTACCTGTTTGAATTCAAGGTGGTGGAACTGGAGCCGGAGGGTACAGCGCTGGCCCAGATCAAGGACAAGGGTTATGCCGACAAATACCGGGTCCGTGGTTGTCCGATTCACCTGATCGGTGTGGAGTTCAGCCGGGAAAGCCGCAGCGTGGTGCGCTTCGAGGTGGAAACGGTCGCGCCACGGACGGGGCATTGTTCATCGGCCGGGTTCCCATAGCCCGGCTTTCACTCCGGGTCAGAACCGGCTCCACTCGATCTTGAGGATCTGCCCGCCGCTGACGGTGATGGTGTAGTTGAGGTCATTGTGGCGATAGAACCAGGTCTCCGAGACCCGCCATTCCAGGCAGCCGCGCCGATCCCGTCGCGCGCAGATTTCCTGGCTACTGCGGTAGCGGGGCTCACCCATGTGCTCCAGCAGCAGCCAGGCGGGGCTGCCCTCGCGGATGAGCACGCCGTCGAAACGCAGGCTGGAGGCCTGGGATGTGGCGGCTGCCAGGAGCAGCAGCAGGGGGAGAAACCATGTCCAGTGTTTGATCATGTGCGCGCAGGCCTTGCCGGAAGGACTCTGCCGACATGATAGCAGCGGTTTTGCCGCATTCTCACATCCCGCGCGATTGGCGCCGGTTTTGTTCTAACCCTGCCGGCTTGCCTCGCACAGGGCGCGCATCTGTTCCGGCACATTGTCCGGGCAGGCGCCGCACTGTTCGTTGCCGGGCAGCGCGAAATCGATCTTGCGGGGGTAGGGCAGGTCCATCTCGTGCATGATCTTCACGAACTCCGCCTCCGTGCGGCCCTTGCCCAGCCGGGGGTTGCGCAGCCTTTCCTGGGCGATGGTGGTGATGCGCCGGTCTTCGTAGTCGTGGGCGGGATAGACCAGGGTCTCGTCGGGCAGGCTGAAGAACTTGTCGTGGATGCTGCGATACAGCACATGAGCATCACCGGACTGGAAATCGGTGCGTCCGCAACTCTCGATCAGCAGGGCATCTCCCGAGAACAGGAGCTTGAGGCCGTGATGATCCAGCAGATAGGCGTGATGGGTGTCGGTATGTCCGGGGGTGAACAGGGGGTTGAGGGTGATGCCACCCACCTGGAAGGGTTCCCCTTCCCGCAGTCCCAGATCCCGGCAGGGCAGCGCGTCCAGGGCCGGGCCCGCGATCCGGCAGCCGGTGAGTTGCTTGAGTCGCCGCGCCCCGGTGATGTGATCGGCGTGGATGTGGGTTTCCACCGCGTAATCCAGGGTCAGCCCCATGGACTGCAGGACCTCCAGGTCCCTGTCCACCGTTTCCAGCACCGGGTCGATGAGGGCCGTGACACCGGTGTCGGGACAGGCCAGCAGGTAGGTGAAAGTGGAAGAATCCGGTTCGAACAGTTGCCGAAAATGCATTGGGTTTCCCTCTTCCAGTCGTGAGCCCGTTGCGTCGGTCCCAGTATAGTCGCTCAGGTGCTCTACCTTGGCGGGATAAGGGGGACGTCATTCCACGCGGACCAAAAGACGACAGATAGTCGACTTTCGCACGTTGCCCGTGCGGGGCAGTATGGCCTCGAACTTTTCATGACGATTTTCCGACCCTGGGAGTTCCCGTTTGCACATGGTCTTTCCAACCGCCTCGGTGCCCTTCCGGTATCTGGTCACCGTCCTGCGCCTGGCGGTGTTGTCCATGCTTCTGCTCTTTACCGGTGCCGCTCAGGCACAGCCGATACTGAGCATCCTGCCGGAATCCACCGGCTGCGTGTCGGTGCTGACCAGTCAGGCCGGTGGTTTGTATCGGGCCTGCGGACCGGACTGGCGGTTCCGGCGCATTGCCGGTGTGCCCGAAGCACTGCCGGTGGCCCTGACCGAGAGCAACCGTTCGCTGATCCTCGGCACACGCACCGGCCTTTATCAGCGCTCATCCGACCAGGCCGGGTGGCAACGGCTCAGTGATCAGCCCACCGGCGCGCTGGCCTGTCACGGCGCCCGTTGCGTGGTCCGGCCCTTCGGCCAGGGGCCGCATCGGTTATCGGATGGCCGGCTCTCCCCGCTGCGGGTCCGGGGCCTTCCGGATCAGCCCCTGCAACAGTTCGTCATTGCCGGAGAGGGTGTCCTGTATGGCGCCGGCATGGGCGCGGGTGTCCTGCAGCTCAGGCCCGGCGACGATGCCTGGCAACCCGTCGGCTCCGGTCTGGGCAACGGCAACGTGCTGGCCCTGGCGCTGGCGAATGACGGCACCCTCCATGTCGGAACCTATGGAGGCGGCCTTTACTGTCTGCGCCCCGGTGAGGACCGCTGGCAGCGTCTGTCGGGTTTGCAGGCAACCCGGGTGACGGCCCTGGCGGTGTCCGCCGATGGTAGCTGGCTGTTGGCTGGTGTCGGCGACGGGGTCCGGGAATCGCGGGATGGCGGCGACAGCTGGCGGGAGGTGCCTGAATTGGCGGGCATCCCTGTACTCAGCCTGGCCTTCGACGAGGTGGGCCGGGCCTGGGCCGGGACACGGGAGGGGCAACTGTACCGTCGACAGGGTGAGGCGTGGATGCGGGTCAGGTTCGGCGATGATCTGAGCGTTCATCAAGTGACGGCGGATGGTCGTGGCGGGTTGTTCGCGCTCATCGGAGAGCGATTGTACCGGCGCCCATACCCTGGGGCGGACTGGCAGCGGATCGAGACGCCATTTCCCCTGGCCGATGGGTGGATCTCCCTTGCGATGGATGGCGCGGGCCGCCTTTACCTGGGTAGCCCTCGGCATCCGACCCGGCGCCTGGATATTCAGAGTGGACAGTGGCCGGTGTCGGTGTCCGGCCTGCCGGAGCCGGGGAGTTTCCGCGTCCTGCGCCGGGGGCCGGAGGGCGTCGTGTATGGGATACATGCCGATACCGGTCAGCTCTATCGTCTGGAACCGGAGCGGGATCACTGGACGCTGATTGAGGTCGGGGAGGCGCGTCTGCGACATCAGGTATGGGATCTGCGGCGGCTGCCGGGAGAGCATGGGGTGGCCTGGGGTCCCAATATCCTGATGTGGCAACGTCCCGGCGAGCCATGGCAGCACAACTGGTTTGCCCAGCTTGAACGCGGGGCGCCCGGACTGGATGCCGACAGGGTGTTGTGGACTCGTCGCCAGGTTACGGTGTTTTCGCTGGCACCCGGTGAGAACCGCTGGAGCGACAACACGATCCGTCACCCCCTGTATGTGGAAGCCGTGGCCCTGGCGGACGGCACGGAGGTGGCGTTGACCGGGGACAACCGCCTGGTGCGCCTGCTGCGTCGGGAGGATGGAACCTGGGCGGAACTTGATGCCCACGTGCCGCCGGGGCCTCCGCCCTACACACTGGCCGCCGCGGGAGACCGTGTCTACCTGGGTACCCTTGACGGTCTTCATGAACTGGACCGGGTGCATGGCACCTGGCGGGATATCACCCCCACACACTGAGGCCGGCCGTCGACATGTTGCTTGTGTTTCGCAGTCTGATCGTTGCCGTGCTTCTGGCCCTGGGCGCTACGCTCTGGTGGTATCCCGCTGCCACTCTGGTGATGGTGGAGCCGGTCGCCTGGGGACAATGGCACGAGCAGCAATATGACCCTCAGCATCGGTCGTCACCGTTTCTGTCTTCCTCCGTGATCGAGCAGTCCCGGCAATCGCGTCCCTTCGTGCCGATGGCGGAGTTCATCCATGGGCAGGTCGGTGGGGCGATGCTGGAGATCGAGGCCGGTGACTGGAGTCGGGACCTGCCGGGTCCTGAAGGTGGTCGTGCCTGGCTGGCACCGGACCGGGTGCCCGTCACCGATCCCCCGCGCGGCTGGCTGAACCTGGCCCTGCGGGATGGGGAAGCGCTGGATTTCTACCGCCTGCAATGGCTGGACCCGTTGCAGCGTCTGGGTGACATACCTCCGGCGCTGGCCCATCCTTTCCGGGGTGTTTCGTTGCTCTGGGTCGGCCTGGGCGTCACCCTGCTGGTCATGCTCGCGCTGCCTGTTTGTGAATCGCCGGCCCAGGCCAGCAATCTGGCCCGGGGCATGCGGATTGGATTGGTCCTGCTGGGTTTTTTCCTGCCGCTGACCCTGGCAAGCCTGTGGCTGTCGCAGCGTTCGGCGCCGGATGCGGTTTACGCCCTGATCGTGATAGGGGGCATGCTGGCATTGACCGGTCTTGTCACGGCCCTGATCTTCGGTCGGCAGTATGCCTGGCTCAGGCGACTCATGGCCGGTGAGGGTTTGCTGGCCCATTGGCAACTGGCACCCGAGCAGTGGCGGGATTTCGTGCAGCGGGACATGCGGCGCAGCCGGGGGGAGAAGCTGGCCAGGCTGGTGATGGTGGCGGTGATGGCCGTGGTGGTGGGCCTGGGATTTGTGCTGTTTGCGCCGGACCGGGGAGCGGGTCTGGTGGTGGCGGGGGTGCTGACGGGCATGGTGATGCTGCTTGCACTGATCGTGTTGCTCATGCCCCTGTGGACCCGTCGACGCCTGTTACGGGCGTTACCGCAGGTCTGGCTGGGGCCGGAAGGTGTCTGTATCGGTCATCAGGCCCATCACTGGTCGGGGCTGGGATCACGGCTTGAGTCGGCCCGATTGCAGAGGGGCAAGCAGGGCCGGCCTGCCCGGATCGAGCTGACCTACTCCGGTTTGCGAGGGGTGAGCAGTGGTCGAGGTGTGTATTTTTACCGTGACCAGCAGAATGTGGTGGTTCCGGTCCCACCCGACAAGGAGGTAGAGGCGGAAAGGGTCATCGCCGTGTTGCGAGTCGGCAAGGGGGGTTGAGGATGGATATGACCGCACTGTCACGGCCTGGCGCCCGTAGCAGACACTCGCTGTTACCCATGTGTCCCGGCATGTCATGGCTCATTGCCGGCCTGATCGGCACTTGTGCCTTGTCCCTGATCCTTTTCTGCGGCAAGCCCGCAAGGGCGGACACTCCATCACTGGACCCGGAGCTGCAGGCACTGGCGGCCCAGGGCAAGCTGACCGTGCGAGCCCTGCGCGCCTGGGGGCTGCTACCGGACGCCCATCAGGGTTTGGTGATGGCGCTGCATGGCCGTTCGCTGGACCTGCTGGCGGCGGATCAGGCGCAGGTTGATCGCTGGGTTGAGGATGCCGATAGTGGGCGCCTGTCCTTGTCGGCGGATCAACTGGGCCATCTCAGGGACCTGCAGGCCCTGATGGGTCGCATCACGACCCTGAGCATGGAGGCATCCGGCGCCGATTCCGCGCTGGCCGGTGCGCTGGATATCGAGCAGACCTGGACCCTGGAGGACTGGGAATCTCTCGAAAAGGCCCCGGCCTTGATGCCAGGCGGGGCGTTCGGCGCCGTTCTGTTCGCCCAGGACCCCATGGAGGCGGCAATGATGGCTCGTCTGGAACGTCCGGAGGGTTTTGATCCTCCGCTGCGTCTGGATGCCCGGGCCACCCGTGAGTTGCTGTTCCCACCGGAGAAGGACATCCCGGATGTCGCTGCCGCGCCGCCCCCGCCTCCCACCCCGCCAGCCCTGCCCGCGGGGTTGATCCGCGCCGACCTGGCCCAGGGTGTCAATACCCTGGGGGATACCTACTGGGCAGGGCAGGTGATCTTTGCCATGCAGGGCATGCGCATGCTTTACGGCGTCCTGTCGGAAGCCGACGAGGCGGCCTTCAGCCGTCTCTGGGCGCCCTTGTTCGAGCATCCCAGTGAGGCCGTGCTGGCCTGGCTGCAGGCCCTCAACCCCTTGCTGATGGAGTTTCTGGCCGCCCAGCAGGAAATGGCCGCCTTGCTGGAGGTGCTGGACGAGGCGGATTTCGCCGTGGAACTGGCCATGGCCTACGGCGAGGACGAAGACATCGCCACAGCCATGAATCGGGTGGGACTGCTCAATGCCCGTATCGGTGACGTGAAGCGGCACATGGAACAGCTGGTGGCGGCCATTGATGCCCTGGGCGATCCACCCGACGTGCGCCTGGAACAGGCGCGCGCCCGGGCCAGAACCCGCCAGGCCGTCGAGCTGGTGAAATCACTGGCCCCGCCCGCCGAGATCCATCACGTCCCCCGTCCCGGCTGGTCGGCGGAGACGGCCTGTGAGTTTGCCGGCGGCTGCCCCCGTCACGAGGATTTCGGTGAATTGAGCAAGGTGTTCCACTACGCCTTCGAATATCGCCTTTTGCGCTGGGATGGTTCCATTTCCCGGGACCAGATCACCGCTCCGCTGATGCTGGCCTTCGTGATCCACGATCCCGTGCCGGCGGAGGCCATTGTGCAGGGACGCTGGGCCGGATGGCAGTGGATCGATGAATGGATGATTCCCCATTTCATGAGTCCGGACGCCGGTGACTGGGTCCGGACCAACCGGATGCAGGGAAGGTATGACGATGCCATGACCGGGCTGACGCAGACTACGGTGGATGGCCGTCCCGCCCTGCGCTGGCCCTACCCGTGGTTGTACGGCATCGAGCTGGTGAACTATCTGATCCAGCCGGGGGGGGATGAAGACCCGCGCATCCTCGTGATTCAGGTGCCGAACTGGGCGGTGATCGGCAATGCGGGGGGATTGCGGGATCATATCCAGCGCCATCAGGGGTTTGAACTGGAGGCGATGGTGGGGCATCTGCGCCTGGGTCCCGCCGGGGACCGGGAGGACACCGAGCCGGGCTTTCCGGATATCGCTTTGGAATATACTGAATATCGGCGGCAGACCCTGGAATGGCTCGCGGAGCGGGTGGAGGCGCAGCGAGGACTGGTAGAAGGCGCGCGCGGCCATGATGCGAGGCGAATCACGCAGAGCCTCTTGCACGAGTTGCAAGACCTGATGGAGATCCTGCGGGACGGGCGATATCGCTGGACGCCCGCTCCTCTGTACGAGAGCTGGGCCGGGCATGGCTACGGCAGTCACGGTGAATATGCTCTGCGAGATGCCCGTCTGGAGCAGGCCCCGGCATCCTGGCTGCCCACGGCAAGGGTCGTGCTGGAGCCCGGCGCGCCTCTGGATCTGCTGCCCCAGCCCATTGAGGAAGTGGGGGAATTGGCACCCTGTGTCGACTGCCGCGTGCTCATGCCGGAAGTGATACCGGGGTTTCCCCTGAACAACGAGAACGAATATCTCACGGTGCGTGAACTGGTGGCGGCGGGCCGTCTGCGCCTGTTGCCAACGGATCACGGCCTGCCGGTGGGCAATCTCTTCGGCGTGGGTGATCTGGATGTGGCGCGCATCGACATTCCGGTGGCGCCGGAGGGATCATCGGCCCCGGCGGAGGAGGATCCGCTGCAGGCCCGGGTGCGCTTCCACGAGAACAACATCGGCTGGCTGCAAGGCGACATCCAGCGCCTGGAACAGGCCATGCGCGGCAGCGGCAACGAGGATGAACGCCGGTTTCTGGCCCACCAACTCACCATCAAGCGGGCCGATCTGCAGGGAGAGCGGGATGCCATCACCACCGTGCAGACGGGCAATTTCGTCCGCACCCCCACCGCCTGGGATCAGCTGGTCAAGGAGCAGATGCTGGCACAGGGCCGGGAGATGGCGGCCCGGGTGGAGCGGTCGCGGCGCAATCTGGACCGCATCGAGCACATGGTGGATACCCTGCCGCCGGAAGAACGCCGCGACCTGAGGGACTGGGTGGATCGCCAGTTGCGGGACGCCGGGATGGATCTGGAACGGCAGGTGCAGGTGGGACATGTGGTGGCCAGGAACCTGCAGGCGCGGGCTGAACAGCAGCGTGCCGCCGCCCAGGAGGATGAGGCCTGGGCTCAACTGGCGGTGGACATTCTGGAGAACTATCAGCAGGCGGCCACCTACGCCATGTATGCCACCCCCTTCGTCAGCGGTGGCGGCGTGCTGTCGGTGGCCTACGGCATCACCAGCGGCGGCATCGCCGGTTATGCGGAACGGGGTGATGTTCACGGCGCCATCCGGGGCGCGGCGCTCACCTCCCTGCGTTACTGGTCGCCCAAGGCGGACTATGCCCTGACCGCCTATGAAGGCTACCAGGCCGGTGGCGTCGAGGGCGCCGCCCGGCGCGTGGCTTCTACCTATGTGCAACGCAAGGTGGTCCAGACCGCCACCCAGGCCGCCCTGAACGTACAGGGGCAGATCCAGGCTTCCCATCGGCAGGCCCGCCGGGAGGCCTGGCGCGAGGCCCAGCGCAAGGTGAATTTCCGCGAGGAGCGGGCCGCGGGCCGCGCCCTGGCGGAGCAGCACCAGGCCCAGTTCGCGCAAGTCCGTCGCCTTGAACGGAGCATGCGGCAGCAGGGCTATATCGAAGTGGATGGCGTGCGCTACGGCAGTGACCTGATGTGGAGGACCCGCACCTGGACCGACGCCAACCGGGCGCTGATGGACACCACCGCCGCCATCAAGCACTCCCCCCATGCCAAGTTCTGGATGAAGCGGGGCGCCGATCCGCTGGCCCAAAGGGACTACAACTTCACCGACCGGTTGCACACCCGCCAGGTGGTCAGGGATCTGCGTACCGATCTGCAGGCCCAGGGGATTGCCCCCGATGCCCTGCAGTTTCGTCCCATCCGCAACGCGGGCAACCACTCGCCGGGCATGGACCTGGACCTGGCGATGCGTTTCACGGGCGATGCCAGCCATCTGCGGCGGGTCGATCCCGCCACCGGGCAGGCGCGGCAACTGAGCCTGGCCGAGGCCAACGCCTTCGTGCAGGGCCGTTTCAATCGGGTCTACGCCCGCAATGCCGGGGGCCGAACCGCGCAGGGGTCCTGGCAGATGGTCACCAGCAGTGCCCATGCCGAGGCCTACCAGGACACGGCATGGCTGCATGTGCGTGACATCGTGCGTTCCGGGGTGGACCCGAACTCGGTCATCAACCCACGGCATGCGGCCCAGGCAGGCGGCGTGACCGTGCACAAGGCACACGAGATGCGCCGTTTCACCGGCATGGGGACGGACAACCAGAACTTCGAGATCTACCGCGGCACCGCCAAGGATATCGATTCCAAGGTGATCCCGTTGCTGCAGTCACGGGCGAGGCAAGCGCCCGATGCGGGGCAACGGCGGGCCGCCCAGGAGTCGCTGGATTTTTACCGGGGTTTGTCTCGGGCGATGAACCGGGCGGTGATGGATCCCATCGCCGCCGACAAGGAGGTACGACAGATGACCGGCATGGATACCCTGGGCGCGGTGGAACTGGTGGGTGGGGCCATACAGGCCCTGGGGCAGGGGCGTTCCTTCTAAGCGGCGCTGACGCGGGTCGGTCAGGTGATCCGGCCCGCGTCAGCGGATGTCCAGCTGCTGTTCAGGCGCCGCTTAAATCCTTTTCGTGCCTGAGTTCATCAGCTCACCATTTTGTGCAAGTCAGAATGGCTCCGGCACGCGTCCCGATTGGTCGGAGATGATGATTTCCACCCGGCGGTTCTTCTGGCGTCCCAAGGATGTTGTATTACTGGCAATGGGATAATCGTAGCCAAGTCCCCTGACGTTAATGCGCTGAGCGGCAACGCCCCTGAGTACCAGCGCATCCCTGACCGATTCGGCTCGCTGCAGGGAAAGACGCCGATTGAAGGCCGTATCGCCCGTATTGTCCGTATGCCCCTCGATGAGGGCAGTATGGCCGGGGTGGGCCGCCAGGAATTCGGACACTCGGGTGAGCGTGCGCGCGGCACCGGGCTTGAGTTCAGCCTTGCCTGAGTCGAACAGCACATCACCCAGGGTGAGGACCATGCCCCGTGCAGTCTGTTGCATCTCTGCCGGCGGTGTCCGGTCCGCCGGCTGGCTCCGGGTGATCTGCTGTCTGCCTGTCGTTTCGTTCGTCGCTACAAGTCTTGATTCCAGTTCCCTGGCTCGGGCGAGGGCAGTTTCGGCTTCGCGGCTGCGGGCCTCGGCATGCTCCCTTGCCATGCCCGCCATGGCCCTGGCCCGTGCCATGGCTATCTCGGCCTCTCGTGCGCGGGCTTCGGCGTGCTCCCGGGCAAGTTCCGCATCCCTCAATTCTTCCAGGCTGTTGCGGTCATCGCGGGCTGTCATGCCGAGCCCCTGCTGGGATCTGTTCTCGGCCTGGTTGGGCGGCGGCAGAGTGGTGCAGCCTGTCAGCGTGGTCAGGATGGCCAGGCCCATTATGGCCAGACCGGTTTTGCGGATGTGGTGTTGAGCTTGCATGGAATGGTTTCTCGGAGCTTTATGCGTCATTGACGGTCAGTGTTCGGTTCCCGGCTTCCACGGCAGGGTGTCAGTGGTTTTCCACGTCGCCACAGATTACCCACGTTGCGCGAAGCATCGACAGGTCTGCAGTGGTTAGCTTAGCACCCACTCTCATCAGGGTGAAACGGCCTTATGTTCAGTGCGCGGATTATGCAGACTCATGGGCCGTTCCGGACTACATCCCGGTAGGGCGCGGACCAGGCTTGTATTGGTGGGGGTCATCAAAGGCAGAACCCTCTCCTGGGTCGACGTCTGATTCTCCGTGGGCAGACTGATGTCCGGGGCCAAGTCAGAACTCAGTCCATATCGTCCTCTTCCATGTCAAACAGCGCGTTGAGCTGATCCATGTAGGGCAGGATGGCGCGGACCTGGGCGGCGGGCACTGCGGCAAAGCGTGCCCGGGTGTCCTGGATGGTCTGGAAGAAGGGCATGGCCATGAGCATCTCGCGTTCTTCCGCGGGCATGTCCTGCAGGGCTGTCTGGAACTCGTCAAGACCGGTCATGCCCGTATGGGCGATGTAGGCCCGCAGGATGTAGGCCGATTTTTCCGCAAATGCCGCCACCGAGCCATAGCCGTTGTCGCGGATGATGCGCTCTGCCTCCCGGTTGTCGGCGAGGGCTTCCATGAACTGGTCTTTCAAGGTGTCGATCTCCAGGAAATTCAGATCGTCATCGTCGTCATCGTCGTCATCAAATTCATGATCTTCGACGTGGGGTTTAAGCTGTTCGAAGGTATTGATGAAGCGCTCCATGTCCGATGATGTGATGTTCATCGCCAGGGCCTGGCCAGCAAGAAGGAACAATACACTGACAATGACTGCAATCCGCTTGAGCATGCTGATTTCCTTTGGTTGGGGTGTGGTGGTGTATTGCCGAAAATAGCTTTTCCAGATGTTTTATCACGTTATTCCCGCGCAAGCGGGAAATCAGTCACGGAGGGTAACCCGTTCAGTATTTCCATGGGCACTGGTAATGTCGACCTCCGGATCAGGCACGTGGCGCGGCCACGGTCATGTTCCGGCAACCGGTTTCCACCAGCCGCCAGGAAGCGATGACGGCCAGGGCGGCAAAGCCGGTCAGCAGCCACAGCCCGCGCTGGTAATCGACGGCCGTGTACACGGGTACGCCGCCGCTCATGAGGCCTTCCCAGCCCAGGTCCATGGCCCAGCCGAACAGGGGCTGGAACAGGGCGGCCCCCAGGAACAGGCCGGTATTGACCAGGGCGATGGCCATGCCCGAGAGGGCAGGGGCCACCACTTCCTTGGCATGGGCGTAGGCCACCACGAAACAGCCGGCACTCAGACCCATGAGGGTGAACAGGGTCAGTCCGGAGGCTCCCGGACCCCAGGGCAGGAACAGCAGCCCCAGGCAGACGCTCAGGTAGACCAGGGCGCCGGCCTGCAGCACGGGACGGCGCCGCCCCAGACGGTCGGAAAAGCTGCCCGCCAGCAGGCAGCCAACGGCAAAGGCCACCGTGGCCACGGTGGTGTAGACCGAGGCATCTCCCCGGCTCAGCCCGTGCACGTCCCGCAACAGGGGGATGGCCCAGAGTCCCAGCATGCCGAACAGGCTGCCGGTGATGCCGAAGTCATAGACAAACCCCGGCCACAGCCGGCGGTTGGCCAGCACGGCCCGCAGGTCCTTGATCCAGTGCTGTTTTCTGGGGGCATGGGGCGGCAAGCCTTCCATCTCCCGCACCGAGGGAAAGCCCAGCTGTTCGGGACGATCCCTGACCAGCCACCAGGAGAGCAGGGCGAGGACAATGGCGACGATCCCCAGAGCCACGAACAGGCTGCGCCATTCCACGTAGAGCAGCATCAGGGCCAGGGGGCCGGTGGCGGCAATGGCGCCCAGATTGCCCAGCAGCAGGGTGAGGCCGCTGATGCTGCCGTACTTGCGCTCGCTGAACCAGACGGTGTTGCTCTTCATGAGACCGACGAAGACCACCGAGACCCCCAGGCCCACCAGGAAACGGCCCACGCTGGCGGTGGCCAGGGTATCCGCCAGCCCGAAGACGATGGAACCGCTGCCTGCCACCAGATTGCCCAGGGTGACGGCATAGCGGGATCCCAGGGTGTCTGCCAGCACCCCGGCGGGGATCTGCATGGCGGTATAGATGTAGAAATACATGGCCGACAGCGAGCCCAGGGCCGCCGCCGTCACACCGAACGCGGCACTCAGCTCGCCGGAGACCATCGCCGGCGCAAAGCGGTGGAAGAACACCAGCATGTAAGCGGCGATGAGGACGCTGTAGATGGTCCAGCGGATCCGTTCGAAACGGGCCGGATCGTAATGGGGGGGCATGCTGGCGCTTCCTGTAGACTTGGGCATTAAGGTATGCACGATTGCCACCGGATGTTCAACCACGCCGGTTCCCTCCCCGCAGTTTCGATGATGGCGATGTCCCGCCCCCCCCAGGCCGGGTTCTGGGCCGGGAGATACTGGTCAAACCGCTGGTTGCTGGGCGCGGTATGTCCCCCTTCTCGGGAGTAGAGGCCGTAGAGGTAGAGCAAGCCATCTGGCCTCGATGCTTTTCAGGAGATGCGGTTCAACATCAGTGGGCTACCAAGTGATCCCGGAGAATTCGCGGGCAAGGCCACTTACATGCTGACCGGTCCCGCTACCGACTTCCAGGACGTGACCTTCCAGGTCCCGGAAGGCGTCCCGCAGTACCGCTAGAATGGGCGTGATGTTTTCGTGGTAGGAGGTAGAAACCAGGCGGGTGTCGGGGAATAGTTATCAGCAGTTTTGTACCCAGTCCTTATCGTTTAAAGCACCATATGGCGGATTTGTGCCGCCTGGCACGCCAACGCTTAAAAAGTGGGGCTCCGTTACCTTTCTTCAACTTGTCCGGAACAGCAATCAGCTTGCCAAAGCTTATGCCCGTCAGCTTGTCGGGCTTTCTGTTCTTATGATGATGGAGTAGCCCGGCAATCAAAGTGCGCGGTGTGTAGTGCTATTTGATTGCCGGGTTAAAATTATCACCTAGAAGTTATAGCGCGCCCCTATTGTATAAACGGGGTCAAAGCTCAGGTCATTTAGAGCAGCGTAGCGTGCATCGTTACTGGAAGCGGTATCTTTAAAGTAGACTTCGGCAAAGGTAAATAAAGGCCACTGAGCAACCCGGTAGGTTGCGCCGAGCACATAGTGATTTTGATCTTCAAGTGCGTGGTTGAGCATTCCTGCGCGGAAGATATTCGCAAAAACTTCTCCTGAACCATAACTCCAGGTTGCTCCTAAGCCCCACAGCTCTTCTATTGTGGAAAAATTTGTGACGAAAAGTTCTGATGGTAAAGGATCACCCAGTTTTTGATAGGTCATTCTTCCACTGATGCTTGGTGTAAAATCATACTTCACGGCTAGCCCGTAAAGATTCTTTCCTCCAGGATAGGCTCCTCGGCCATCGTGGCTCATGCTTTGATGCTTATCTGCATGGCGTGATTGGTTCCAGGCTGCTGCCAGATATAAAGAACCTGAAGTATAAGATGCGCCTGCATGCCAAGATAGGCCTGAAGAGTAATCTGTATGCTCAGCATCAATGGAGCCATTGCCACTTAAATGCTTTACAGCGCCATAAAGCTTTAAACCATGAAGGTTAGGCGATGTATATTGCAGAGAGTCGCCATTGGATGCAATAACTCCTGTATCCAATGCTGTGTGTGCCACCCAGTCTTGTGATAATTCGAAAACTGAGCTGACTAGTTCATAAAGTACACTATTAAAATTTCCGATCTGGATGCTGCCCAGCTCTGAGTGTTTTAAACCAATATAGGTGTTGCGTACTTGATTGAATCCGTCGCTATGACGTGCATCGGTCCGGCCGCGCAACTCAAGACGCAGAAACGCATTGAGGTTTTCGTTCAGGCTATGATCAACACGAAGGCCAAGGCGTGAACCAAGATCAACAAACTCGGAGCCTGTTGTTTTGCTTGTTTTTTCATAATTAATCTCTCCCGATGAAAAATCAAAGTTATAATTATCCTGGCCGCCGGAACGTAATCCGTACCAGATTCTCCCCCATAAATCAATGCGTGTGGCTTCATCTTTATATACTGTGGCGGCGTTGGTATCGACTGATAGAAGGCAACCAATAATAACCAGTGCAGATAGCTTTATTGATGGGTTTTTTTTCATTTTTTACCTGTGGGTTTTTGTTTTTTGACTGGCTGGCGGGTTTTTTTCATCTTTCTGATTTTGTTTTAAGAACCCTGAATCCAGAAAAGATGATGATAATCACGCCAATCATTGCAATGGGGTCGGGAAGGCCGCCAAAAAAGCTATAATCCAGACCCAGCGCCCAAAGAACGGCGGTGTATTCAAAGACGGCTAAAGTTGAAACCGGAGCTCTGGCAATGGCTTCTGTCATCACAACGTGTGCGGTGCCACCAAAAAGACCGGCGCCTATTAACCAGATGAACATCTCCGTGTTTAGTGGTGCCCAGCCAAAACCGCTGGTCATTAATCCCAGCAGGCTGCATGTAAGAGCAAAATAAAAAGCAATACTTCCGGCATGTTCAGTCTGAGTGAGCTGTTTAATTTTCACTTTGGTAAAAGCGTTGGTTAGAGCCATTGCCAAACCAGCAAGGCAGCCGAGTAGCGTAGCTTTGGTTAATTCTGGAGATTCAAACGATGGATATAAAATCACCAGCACACCAAAAAATCCGAAAAAAACCATGCTGACTAGATAGCGGGAAGGTCTCTCTCCCAGAATAATGGCCGCCATGGGAATTGCCATTAAAGGTGCAAGAAAGCCCAGTGCGGCAGCTAGAGAAAGGGGTAAATAAGCTAAAGAAATGAAAGACAGAAACATGGCCATACAGCCATAAAGACTACGTTCCAAATGCCCCTTCCAGTTTTTTGTTTTCAGGGCGATAGGAAAGGCTTTGAGCCACATCAGATACAAAATGATTGGGAGCAGTGCAATACTGCTGCGCCAAAATACGATTTGTCCAACAGGGGCATCGGTTGAGGCTTTTTTTACACAAAGCGCCATGCACGCAAATAAACCAGTTGCTATTAGTCTTAACCAGATCCCCTTTGAGGTATCCATTTTGACAGGTTCACTTGGTGTTATAGACATTACGTTTAATGATCTGATTAAAGCGATCGAGTGCCTGTGCAGGTATGCCTTCAGGAAGTAGCAATTGATCTTCTGGTGGGTTTCCCACTTTAACCAACATGACCATTCCCATGGTGTAGTGGGGTAGGCACCGAAGGCCATACCAGCCTTCAACAGTGAGGCGGATTGTGAAATCCTCGTCTATCTTGCTGATAAATGAATCAGCGCCCTCTGGCATGAAACCTCTGATTGTGGCGACATTATGTCCTCGGTGAACGGGAATAAAGCGGATGCTGTCACCTGGATTGATGGCTAGATAATCAGGTTCAAATGGCATGGGGCCAGTTGCATTTGTATTGAGCATCTTGACCTCATGCAGTGTCTCAGCAGCCAATAGCGGTGCAAAGATAAAACCAGCAAGCAACAGCAAGACTTTCATGGTGAAGATTCTCAGGGTCAGAAAAAGTGAAGCAAGGGGCGTTGTAATTCTGTGTCGTGGATCATCTTGGTTTTGACGCCAAATACCTGCCAAATGATATCGGGGGTCAGGACTTCATCCGGCTTACCTATGGCAATCAAATGGCTGGATTTCATGATGGCTAGTCGATCACAACGAGCGGCCTGATTCAGGTCATGAAGTGCAACCACAATTGTGGTGTTCAGCGCTTCCACCAACTGCAAAATAGCCAACTGATTTTGAATGTCGAGGTGATTGGTCGGCTCATCAAGCAGCAGGATTTCAGGTTGCTGCGCCAACGCACGAGCTAGATGTACGCGTTGTTGCTCTCCCCCTGAAAGGGTCTGCCAGATACGATCACCCAGATGCTGAATACTGAGCTGATGCATGACCAGATCAACAACGTGCTGATCCTGATCCGACCAGGGATTAAGCAGCGAAAGCCAGGGGGTGCGACCCAGTTCAACGGCATCCCTTACCCTAATGCGCTCGTGAGTTTCTGCTTGCTGAGTGACAAATGCTAATTGGCGAGCAATACTTTCGCGGGGCAGGTCAGTCATCGCCTGTCCTTTCAGCAATACCTGCCCGGTGCTTGGCCGGGTAATGCCTGCCAGCAATCGCAGCAGTGATGATTTGCCGGAACCATTGGGGCCAATCAACCCCAGCATTTCTCCTTTCTTCACCTCAAAAGACAGAGGGTTGACCAGAGTCTTGCCACGTAGCCGATAACTGACATTTTGTACAGAAATCATCTGTTTCTGGCTCCCCGAATAAGAATCAGGGCAAAGGCTGGAGCACCAATCAACGCAGTGACAACACCAATGGGCAAGACCTGTCCCGATACCACAATGCGCGACAGGATATCGGACATCACCAGAAAAACGGCTCCCATCAGGGCCGAGACAGGAAGTAAAATCGAGTGACGCACACCCACAAGAAAGCGGGCAGCATGAGGTATCACCAACCCCACAAAGCCAATGGAGCCAACCATTGATACCATTACGGCAGTCATTGACGCCGTCACAAGGATCAGGATCAAGCGAACCCGCGCCACAGGAATACCTAAGGAGGCCGCAGACTCGGCACCAAAAGTGAAGGCATCCAGAGCCCTTGCATAGTACAAGGCAACCGTCATACCAATGACTGCAACAGGTATCGCAAGCCAGGCATCATCCCAGCGCACTCCACTGAGATTTCCCAGCAGCCAGAACATGATGCCTCGTGCTGCTTCAGCATTTGCAGATTTGGTGATCATCAGGGCTGACAAGGCATGAAATAACTGTGCACCGGCAATCCCGGCGAGAATGATTTGCCCGGTAACACGAGAGAGCGCCAGCACCAGACCAAAAGACAAAAGTGCGCCCAGAAAAGCCCCGGCAGACATGGACAGGATTCCTGCGCCAATGCCAACAATCGCAACAGCAACCGCACCAGCAGAAGCACCGGCAGAAATGCCTAGGATATACGGATCAACCAGCACATTTCTCAGTAGGGATTGCAGAATGACACCGCTGACAGCCAAAGCAGCACCACAACAACAGGCAATCACTGCGCGGCTCAATCGGTATTCCCAGAGAATGCCGGCATCAATCAGATCTACAAGGTAGGTTGTGCCGAGCAGCTTGTTGGAGAAGGTTTTGTAGACTGTTTCCAGGCTGATTGCGCTTTCACCAATCATGACAGCAAGGATGATTGTTGGCAGCAAGATACTGGCAGAAACCAAAAAGCCTTTTATCGACCGGATAAATAAGCTTGTCGATTTATTAAGAATAAGTGTAGTCATCTGCGGCTATTCCCTTGCAAAGTCCATATCTTTTAAAGCCGCACTGAGCTTTTCCAGTCCATCTATTGAACGTAGAGTGGCGCGCATCGCTTGGGCATCCATGATCACAATTCGATCATTCAGTACCGCATCCATATGGCGAGTCACTGAATCTGTGCGCAGGAATTCCAGTTTTTTTCGATAATCATCACCATCAAAGCGGCGACGCGTCATTTCAGCAATGACAAGGATATCCGGGTTGGCTCTGGCAATGCTTTCCCAGCCAACGGAAGGCCATTCTTCCTTTGCGTCAATGACATTTCGGATGCCAAGGCTTGCAAGCATCCAGGCCGGAACCCCGGTGCTGCCTGCAACCCAGGGGTCCATTTGAATATCGGCGCTGGAAAACCAGAACACTGCCGACAGTTTTTCATAACCCTGCTGGCTTGATTGCAGGATTACCGCCGATTCACGATTCTTTATCTCGCTGATCAGCGCTTCACCTCTGTGCTGAACATCAAAAATCCTGGAAAGATTGCGAATACTCTGAAATAGCTTGTCCAGGCTGAAAACAACAGGGCCAGACGAAGCCCCATCAGTCCTCAGTTCCGGACACTCGGAGTCCATCACGTAAGTATTTACACCAAGAGAGTGAAACTGCTCTCGCTTGCCAACAACTCCTTGCGGACCCACAGCGAACATAAAGTCTGCTGTCACCAGGTCTGGTCTTTTGCTGACAACACGCTCAAAGCTTGGAAAATTATCTGCCAGACGCTCAATCCTTGAATTCACTTGGTCAAACTCTTCACTAACATCAGTGAACCAGTTGGAAGTACCCACAACACGATCATGCAAACCGAGGTGATAAAGCAGTTCAGTGGATGCCTGACCAATGGTCACAACACGCTGAGGTGGAAGATTCACCCTGATATTCTGGCCGCAGTTTTCTACCGTTAGTGGAAAATTTTGCTGGTGACTAAAGGCCGTTGTTGCGCCACCTGCCAGAACCCAGGCCAGCAACATGAAGCTGGAAACAGGTTTAATTAAACCAGACATACCAAACCTCTTTAACGCAGTACAAAGTGCTATTAACCCGGCAATCAAAAAAATTACTTTACTTCGTTTTTAATCTTTAAAAAATCATCAACTTACAGCATGTGATACAGATATAAATGATTGCCGGGTTAATATTTCGGTTATCTGGCCTTGCTGAACATTGTGATGGCATCACCCAGCTTTTCCAGCCCTTCTATTGAGCGCAATGTCACTTCCATCGCATGGGCATCCATGACCACAATACGATCATTAATAACGGCATCCATGTGGCGTGTGACGGGGTCTGTACGCAGGAATTCGATTTTTTTCTCATAATCATCAGCCTCAAAACGACGACGACTCATCTCGGCAATAACAATGATGTCGGGGTTGGCTCGGGCAATGGATTCCCAGCTAACGTAGGGCCAGACCTCATTGGATTCGACAATATTGCGTATGCCCAGGGTTGACATCATCCAGCCGGGCACGGCCAGACCGCCAGCTACCCATGGGTCCATTTCCAGTGTTGCACTTGAATACCAGAACACCGCTGATAAGCCATCCACATTCAGTTTTTCGACTTTGGCTATGGCAGCAGCCTCACGCTCGCGGATCTGGTTGATCAACTCTTCTCCCTTTGGTTTCACATCAAACAGAGTCGATAGATCCCTGATGCTCTGGTAGAGATTGTCCAGCGTGAACATTGTTGTGCGCACACCGTCCACACCTCGGCTGGAATCCTGATTCAGGCACTGGGACGCTAGCACATAGGTGTTTATTCCCAGCGAGTGAAACTGTTCACGTGTGCCTACCACTCCCTGCGGACCAATACTGAAAAGAAAGTCGGTTGTGACCAGGTCCGGTCTTCTGGATACCAGACTTTCAAAGCTGGGGAAGTTATCAGCTATACGTTCGATACCGGCATTGACCTGACGAAACTCTTCCGCAACATCCGTAAACCAGTTGGAAGTACCCACAACACGATCATGTAAACCCAGGCTGTAGAGCATTTCCGTGGTTGCCTGTCCCACAGTGATCACACGCTCAGGAGGTGAAGATAACTTGAGTTGATGTCCGCAATTATCCAGCGCCTCTGGCAGAGACTGCCCCATTACCAGGCTGGGAACTCCTGTCAGGATGCCCGCAATCAGAAAAAATCGTGAAAGTGGCTGAGAAAAAATAACGGCCATGTATACCTCCATGAATGGATATGTATTCGTATAAAGCTCCAGCGAGGCAGCATTATTCTCTTACTTGCTAATGATTATCAATTGATTTATCATCAGGTCAGTATTCCTTTAGGGAATGCTTTTTACCGGAAAGAGGTGTCGGATACGCTAAAAATCCAACAAATACAATAGCATCGCTCTTTGTGATAATGATTATCAATAAATTTTTTATCAAATAAGTATTCCTTTATGGAATGTAGTCAGGCAGTAATGAACAAACCGACCAAGGTCAGCAGAGAAAAGATGTGCGATATATTTAATATCCGTCAGATAGAAGCCTTCCGGGCGGTCATCAAACATGGTTCGGTCAGCAGGGCTGCCAACTATCTGTTTGTAACCCAGTCAGCTGTCAGCAAGCTGATATCAGCCCTGGAGGAGGACACAGGCTTAGCCTTGTTTGAACGGCGTTCAGGTCGTCTGCAGCCGACTTCAGCCGCGTTGAAGCTCTACGAGCACAGTGATCGTATTTTTACCGAGCTTTCCCAGTTGGGCCGAGAAATAAAATTATTAAAAGACGATTGCCCAAGGATTTTTTCCATAGGGCTTCTGCCGGCTCTGGCAAGCCAGTACTCAGCTGAAGTGTGCAAGGTTTTTCGTGAAAAACATCCAAACATCCATCTTTCACTAATTGTTGGTAATAGCGCCATGATCAAAGATCTTTTGATCAGTAGAAAGCTGGATGTCGGTATTGTTTCAACACCGATCAATCATCCTGACTTTGTTTCAGAGCCGGTGCTGAAGTCATCATTGGTGTGTATTCTTCCTCAAGACCACCAGCTGGCGGACAGAGAGATGATTCATGCGCAGGATCTGCATCAGATAGAATTTATAGACTACAATCCGAATGACCTGAGTAGTGCAGTACAAAGCAAGCTATTTGATCAATTTGGTTGCAACCCAAAGCTGACCATAGATGCCACAACAGCTTCTCTGGTCATCAATCTGGTCGAATCTGGCTTTGGTGTGGGGATGGTTCATCCGGCATCAGCCTACTGGCGTAAAACATCTCTCTGCATCAAGCCCTTTTTTCCACAAACTCCCGTTTCCTATTGTTTTTGTCATGACCAGGGCTTGCATAATTCATATCTTATTAGATCCTATTTAGAATGCATGAACGAAGTTTACTATCAGGTTTTTCCGCGAGTGGAGATGTAAATGCCATCAAGAGAGTATTTAAAAAATGAATTATCATTTGGAGTATTGATCACGGTGCAGGAACCAGAACCATGATCAAGTGGGGGCGGCCACCTAACAGGCCGTTGAAATTCTCATGACAACGGGTCGTTTCATGCAGGTGAAAGGATCAGCGGCCCGGCGTCATTTCGCTTGATCGGGGTGCGAAATGGGTCGCTTGGAGGTTGTTTTCGGGCCAGGTTGTAGGCTGCGCAGGTAAGCAGCCACAGATGATCGATTTTGGCCACGCTACGTTGTGACCATGTCCACCGCAGCCGTGCGTCTTCTCACGCCGCTGACTGGGGGCAGTTCGTGATCCATGATCAGGCCGTTGCAGTTCTCCATCAGGGTGTGGCTCTGGTAGCAGAACTGCGCGCCCTGATCCCGGCTCTTGCGATAAAGCCGAAAGATGGATTTTACGGTCCTCCGTCAGACACCCGTTCCAGGATGATGGAGAAATTGTTCACCGGCATGTCGATCACGGATTGCAGGGAAAGCCCATGTTCCCGCCCCGCAGTTTCGATGCTGGCGATGTCCCGCACCCCCCAGGCCGGGTTCTGGGCCCGGAGATACTGGTCAAACCGCTGGTTGCTGGGCGCGGTATGTCTCCCATCGCGGGAGTAGGGGCCGTAGAGGTAGAGCAGGCCACCCGGCATCAAATATTTGCCGGCATTCTTGAGCAGGCCCGCCGTGGTGGCCCATGGGGAGATGTGCGCCACGTTGATGCAAACCATGGCTGTAAAGCCATCGCTGGGTGGCCGATCGGATTGTCCCAGCTCCCAGTCAGTCTGACTCGCATCCAGCCGCACCGGTGCATTCAGGTTGGGCAGGGAGACATACTGCCGCCAGGCCTCGATGCTCTTCAGGTGATGCGGGTCAACATCGGTGGGCCACCAAGTGATCCCGGGGAATTCACGGGCAAAGTCAACCACATGCTGACCGGTCCCGCTACCCACTTCCAGGGCGCGACCTTCCAGGTCCCGGAAGGCCTCCCGCAGTACCGTCAGAATGGGCGTGATGTTTTCGTGGTAGGAGGCAGAATCCAGGCGGGTGTCGGGGGGCATCAGGTCGCGCTCCGTGGCAAGGGGGGTGCCCTACTGTAGGCATCAATCGGGGCAGGAGGCAAAATCCTGGCCGACGTTTGCCATGTGTCTGTCAACTTGACTCGGTATGAGTCCTGGCCAGTAACGCTTGGACGATGATCTGGGCCTGAACGAAACGATGATGGTTTTGCAGCATCCGCCCCCCACCGGATACAGGAGTGCCAATTCGGGCCCGCTGGTTTACGACTCGTCCAGCCGAAAGGGCATGGCGGGGGGATGATCCGTGCCGCCGGCTATTCGTTCGTCAGAAGCTAATGCTATCCATCGGTGGAAACATTCGCAGCCGGGTCATTTTCTCATCAACCCTGATTGAGAGGGTGTTTACAAAAAATCTAATGTGTGAGGCGCCGCAACAGCATGCGTGCTTGTGTCAGCCAGACCCAAGCCTCTGATGCGTGGCAGTCCGAGGGAGCGTTATGCCGACAGCTCGTGCTCAATAGCCGTGGCCACGAACTGGTTGAGGCTCTGCCCCTTGGCCATGGCGGCGTTGACGGCTTTTTTGTGCAGTTCCTCAGGCAGGCGCACCTGGAACTTGCCGGAATAGGACTTGGTCGGCTTGATGCCTCGCTCCCGGCACTCCTCGAGAAAGACCCGCAGCGACACCAGGCCTTCCTCGCGCAGCTTGGCCACGCTGTCGGCGTAGAAGTCTGCGCCGCCGTTCAGGCCGGTGAACTCGCCGCGGAACATCTCGATATCCGGGTCGTACTGGATGACGGCACGATAGCCGTCGATGATCATGATGTTGTTCACGGGGTCTCTCCGTTTTCTTCCAACCACTTGCGGATGCTGGCCACCGCACCCTTGTCGGTATCCGGTGAGGGATGGGGGCGATGGAACACTCGCACCTCGCCAAACAGCACGACGGCGATACGCGAGCCCTCCCGTTCCTGGATGTCAGCACCCAGCGCCCTGAACAGCGATTCAATGTCGCTCCAAGGGAGCGATCCAGGCGTGGGTCGACTGAAGATGGCGGCCAGCGTCTTGGCATGCTTTCGCTTCATGCTCTAATGGTACTGAATATTAGTACCGCGAACCAGAGCATTGATTTTTTGTAAACACCCTCTGAAGGGGGCTCGAAAAATACGCTCTACCCGGTCATGAGACAGGCAGGCCTCCGCCGTGACGCTGCCGAAGCTGAATCGGGTGGTGGACTGGGAGATGTTTCGCCCGGTACCCGTATTGTCGCGCGATCTCTTGGAAACAAACACCAGCAACGCTGGCACAGTGCAGGGCAACCCACGCTGGGATGCAAAGCCATGCCACCAGAGCACGGCAAAATGCTTCTGGATTCTCCGGTTTTTCCGTAGACTCTTCCCATGTCACTGACAGGCAAACATATCCTTCTGGGCGTTTCCGGCGGCATTGCCGCTTACAAGGCCTGCGAGCTCACCCGGCGGCTGATGGATGCCGGTGCCGAGGTCCGGGTGGTGATGACCCCCCACGCCACCGAGTTCGTGGCCCCGCTCACCTTCCAGGCCCTTTCCGGCCATCCCGTGCGCACGGTCCTGTTCGACGCCGAGGCCGAGGCGGGCATGGATCACATCAGCCTGGCCCGCTGGGCCGATGCCGTGCTCATTGCCCCGGCCACCGCCAATGTCATGGCCCGACTGGCCCAGGGCATGGCCGATGACCTGTTGACCACCCTCTGTCTGGCCGCCGAGGCCCCCGTCTGCCTGGCCCCGGCCATGAACCGGGTCATGTGGGCCAACGCCGCGACTCAGGCCAACGTGCGCACCCTGCTGGAGCGGGGTGTCCGTCTGTTCGGCCCCGGTGCCGGTTATCAGGCCTGCGGCGAGGTGGGGGAGGGGCGCATGCTGGACCCGGGGCAGATCGTCACGGCGGTGGAAGGCCTGTTTGCCAGCGGTGCGCTGGCAGGGGTACGGGTGATGGTCACCGCCGGTCCCACCCGGGAGCCTCTGGACCCGGTGCGTTATCTCACTAACCGAAGCTCCGGGCGCATGGGGTTTGCGGTGGCGGCGGCGGCGGCCGAGGCCGGGGCGCAGGTTTGTCTGGTGAGTGGCCCGGTACACCTGGATACCCCTCGCGGTGTGACCCGTGTGGATGTGGAAACGGCCCTGCAGATGTACGAGGCCGTCATGGCCAGGGCCGCCGGGACGGATCTGTTCATTGCCACGGCAGCGGTGGCGGATTACCGCATGGCCCAGCCGGCGGAGCGCAAGATCAAGAAGCAGGCAGATGAACTGCATCTGACCCTGGTGAAGAACCCGGATATCCTGGCGGCGGTAGCGGCCTTGCCGGACGGTCCGTTCACGGTGGGATTCGCGGCGGAAACCGATGATCTGGAAACCTATGCCCGGGGCAAGCTCGAAGCCAAGGGGCTGGACATGATCGCCGCCAATGATGTTTCCGGTGGGCGCGGGTTTGATGTGGCGGACAATGCCCTGACGGTGTTCTGGCGGGACGGCTCCCTGTCCCTGCCGCAGCAGTCCAAGTCGCAACTGGCTCGTGAGCTGGTGGCGCTGATTGCCCGACATCATGGGGACGGCTGACCCGTGTGGGAGCGGCCCCTGGCCGCGAAGTGTTGCCCGGCGCCGCGGTTCGTCGGCAGGTCGGCTGCCGCGGTCGCGAGCCGCCCGTGCGTGCTGTCTCCCTTCCAATTCCTGTTTCCATCCGACAATCGATCATCAACATCATGCATGCCATCCAGATCAAGATTCTTGACCCCCGTGTCGGCACGGATTTCCCCCCGCCGGAACCGGCCACGCCGGGTTCCGCCGGCATGGACCTGAGGGCCTGCCTGGACGCGCCCCTGACCCTGCAGCCCGGGGAGACCCATCTCATTCCCACCGGCATCGCCATGCACCTGGCGGACCCTGGTCTGGCGGCCATGATCCTGCCCCGGTCCGGGCTGGGCCATAAACACGGCATCGTTCTGGGGAATCTCGTCGGCCTCATCGACTCCGACTATCAGGGGCCGCTCATGGTCTCCTGCTGGAACCGTGGGGCGGAGCCGTTCGTCGTTCAGCCCGGCGAGCGTATTGCCCAGTTGGTGGTGGTGCCGGTGGTGCAGGCCCGTTTCCAGGTGGTTGATGATTTCGAGGCGACTCACCGGGGCACCGGCGGGTTCGGGTCTTCGGGCAGGGGTTAGCGGGACAAGGGCAGGATCAACGAGTGATGGCACCGGTGGAGGTCGAGGAACATGAGCGTGCAGGTTGACCCGGCCATCTTCCGGGCCTATGACATCCGCGGCGTGGTAGGTGAACGCCTCAATCCGGATACCGCCCGGGCCATTGGCCGTGCCTACGGTGCCGAGGCCCGCGAGCTGGAGGTGGCCCGGGTAGCGGTCGGCCGTGACGGCCGGTTGTCGAGCCCCGAACTGGAATCCGCCCTGATCGAAGGGCTGCTGGCAGCGGGGCTGCGGGTGATCCGGCTGGGCTGCCTGCCCACGCCGGTGACCTATTACGCCGCGCTCAGGGAGGCTGGCGGCAACGGCATCATGGTCACCGGCAGTCACAATCCCCCGTCCTATAACGGCTTCAAGCTCATGCTGGCGGGGCGCACCCTGCACCAGGAAACGGTGCAGCGTCTGCGTCGCCGCATTGACGAGGGACGCCTCCCCGGCGCCCCCGGGGGTACCCTGGAGACTGCGGAGGTCTGCGGTCGTTACCTGGACGAACTCTGTGCCGACATTCGCCTGGATCGCCCCCTGCGGGTGGCGGTGGATTGCGGCAACGGGGCTGCCGCCGTGGTGGCGCCGGAGGTGTTTCGGCGTCTGGGCTGCGAGGTGGTGCCGCTTTACTGCGAGGTGGATGGACATTTTCCCCATCATCATCCCGATCCATCACGTCCTGAGAACCTGGAAGACCTGCGGCGGGCCGTGGAGTCCGGTGGGCTGGATCTGGGGCTGGCCTTCGACGGTGACGGGGATCGGCTGGGTGTCGTCGACGGCCGGGGGCGCATCCAGTGGCCGGACCGCCTGATGATGTGCTTTGCCGCCGACGTGCTGGCCCATCACCCCGGCAGCACGGTGGTGTTCGATGTGAAATGTTCTCACCACCTGGCCGAGCGGGTGCGGGAATTGGGTGGTGTGCCCGACATGTGGCGTACCGGCCACTCCCTGCTCAAGGCGCGCATGGAAGAGACCGGTGCCCTGCTGGCGGGCGAGATGAGCGGCCATGTCTTTTTTCGGGATCGCTGGCTTGGGGTGGATGACGCGATCTACGCCGGGGCGAGGTTGCTGGAGTCCCTGGCCCGGGATCCCCGGTCGCCGGCCAGGGTATTCGACGACTTGCCCCGGGCTTGCTGCACGCCGGAATTGCTGGTGGCGCCGGGTGGGGAAGAAGGGCACGGCGCCTTCATGGCACGTTTCCTGTCCGAGCCGGATCCCGAAGGTGCCAGGGTGAATCGCATCGATGGTCTGCGGGCGGATTTTGATGATGGCTGGGGCCTGGTAAGGGCTTCCAACACCACCCCCTGCCTGACGCTGCGCTTCGAGGGGAGCAGCCCCGAGGCCTTGGCACGGATCCAGGCCCTGTTCCGTGAGCGTCTGCTGGCGGTGGACCCGGAACTGGAACTGCCTTTCTGATCCCCTTGCCGCTCTGCCAAGGGTGTGCTTTAAGCCCGCAAGAGTGCCTTGCCTGCACGACGAGCCCTCTGAACAGGTCATGCCCGCGCAGGCGGGGGATCCATAAGGCCGGTACCACCCGGGTGATCTCATGGCCGTCATTCCCGCGCAGGCGGGAATCCAGTAGCATATTGAAAACCCTGAACTCCCGCCTGCGCGGGAATGACGGCAAGGGATCATTTCAGAATTTCTTCAACACCAGCCCGGTCTGAAACCGGAGACTCCCCGAATGTCCGAACACACCGCCATGGACCACACCAGTCCCCAGACCATCGCCCGGGTCCTGACCGAGGCGCTGCCCTATATCCAGCGCTTTTCCGGCAAGACACTGGTCATCAAATACGGCGGCAACGCCATGGTGGACGAAGAGCTCAAGCGCGGCTTTGCCCGGGACATCGTTCTGCTCAAGCAGGTGGGCCTGAATCCCGTGGTGGTCCACGGCGGTGGCCCCCAGATCGGCAGAATGCTCAGTCAGCTGGGCAAGGAATCCCGATTCGTGGACGGTCTGCGGGTGACGGACCGGGAAACCATGGACGTGGTGCAGATGGTGCTGGGCGGTCTGGTCAACAAGGAGATCGTCAATCTCATCAACCAGTTCGGCGGTCGCGCGGTGGGGCTGACGGGCAAGGACGGTGGTCTGATCCGGGCCCGGCGCCTGAGCCATCGCCGGGTCGGCGACGACCCGGAAGCCTCCGAGATCATCGACCTGGGCCACGTGGGCGAGGTGGCTTCCATTGATCCCGCCGTGGTGCACATGCTGGACTCGGGGGCCTTCATCCCGGTGATCGCGCCCGTGGGCGTGGGCGAGGACGGCGCGGCCTACAACATCAATGCCGACCTGGTGGCCGGCAAGATGGCCACGGTGCTGGGGGCGGAGAAGCTGATCCTGCTCACCAACACCACCGGCGTCCTGGATGGGGAGGGCAACCTGCTCACCGGCCTGACGGCCCGTCAGGTGGATGACCTGATTGCCACCGGGGTGATCCACGGCGGCATGATCCCCAAGATCCAGTGTGCCCTGGACGCGGTGAAATCCGGCGTCAAGACCGCCCATATCATTGATGGGCGCGTGCCCCACGCGGTGATGCTGGAATTGCTCACGGACAAGGGGGTCGGCACCCTGATCCGGGGCTGAACGAGCGTTACTGGCGCAGGGACTGCCTCTGCTCCAGTTGCTGTCGACGCAGCTCCCGGAACCGCTCCAGATACTGGGTAAATTGCCCAAGCACCGCGTCCCGCTCCTGCTCCCGATCTTCCAGATAGGCCTCCTGGGCCAGGATCTGACGCTTGAGTGATTTCGCCTGCTCCCTGAGTCCATCCTGTACCGGGCGGTCGGATGCCTCCAGATCGGCGATCCGTCGCCGGATCTGCTCCAGTTGGGCCCGCAGACTGGCGAGCTTGTCCCGGGTGATGTTCATGTTGGCATCAATGAGGGCAAGCCTGTCATCACGCGCGTGCAGCAATTCCCGTTCGGAGCCGAAGGATTGCAGCAGTATGCGGTCGGTTCGCTCCTGGGCCGCCCGTTCCTGCTCCAGCGCCTCCAGCCGTTCCCTTTCCGCCTGTTCGGCGGCCAGCTCCTCCGGCGTCCGGGCACGCTCCAGGCGTCGGATGACCAAGCCTCTGTGATCCAGGACTTCCCGGTCATAGCGGGTGGTGTTCGGGGGCGGGGAGTCACTCATGTGTGTCTGGCCTGACTCATCCACCCAGCGATACACCTGTCCGGAAGCAGTGCCATCCAATGCTGCGATCGTGAACCACCCCAGCGCCAGGCCAGTGATTGCGATTGATGGTGATCTGGGCATGCTTGGCTCCCGTTGGCGGTGAGGTGCCGTCGCACGTGAGCCGCCTCACGTTATCAGATGCCGAATTCCCGGCGATAGTTTTCCATTGCAACTCGGTGCTCAGCCATGTCCGGCTGGTCTTCCAGATAAGCGATCAGGTCGGACAGGGATGCGATGGCATGAACGGTCAGACCGTAATCCCGTTCCACTTCCTGAATGGCGGACAGCTCGCCACGTCCTCGCTCCTGGCGATCCAGGGCTATCAGCACGCCTGCCGGTTCAGCGCCGGCGGCCTTGATGATCTCCACGGATTCACGGATGGCCGTGCCGGCAGTGATGACGTCATCCACGATCATGACGCGGCCCGACAGCGGAGCCCCTACCAGGATGCCGCCCTCGCCATGATCCTTGGCTTCCTTGCGGTTGAAACAGTAAGGGTAGTCACGGTCGTGCTCCTGGGCCAGGGCCACCGCGGTGGCCGCCACCAGGGGAATGCCCTTGTAGGCGGGGCCAAACAGCATGTCCACCCGGGAATCCGATTCCACCAGGGTGCGGGCGTAAAAGCCGCCCAGCCTTGCCAGGTCGCGACCGGTATTGAACAGACCGGCATTGAAAAAATATGGGCTGGTACGACCGGATTTCAGCTTGAAGGATCCGAAGCGCAGGATGCCTCGTTCCATACAGAATTTCAGGAATTGGGTGCGATAGCTGTTCATAGATTGAGAAATTACAAGTTCTGTTGGGAGGGTACAAGCATGTGTGTAGACCGTCTGTCGGACGATTGTGTTAGGTTTTAGCTGTAATACGGATTTTACCGACAACCCGTGATCACTGCTCTCGATATCTGATGCGAATCATCACGCTCAATGCCAACGGCATTCGCGCCGCCGCCCGCAAGGGGTTTTATGAATGGCTCAAGGCCCAGGATGCGGATGTGGTCTGCATCCAGGAGACCAAGGCGCAGATCCACCAGCTCACCGATGAGGCCTTTCATCCCGCCGGCTATTTTACCTGCTATCTGGACGCCCGGAAAAAGGGTTACAGCGGGGTGGCCCTGTATGCCAGGCGCAAACCCGATGACGTTGTCATGGGGATGGATTCCGAGGAGTTCGATCCTGAAGGCCGCTATATCGAGGCGCGTTTCGGTAATTTATGCGTTGCGTCCGTCTATGTGCCCTCCGGATCTTCCGGCGAGTTGCGCCAGGCGGCCAAGTACCGCTTCATGGACACGTTCATGGAGCAATTGCGACGGAAGCAGGCCGATGATCGCGAATACGTTCTGTGCGGGGACTGGAACATCGCCCACAAGCCCATTGACCTGCGCAACTGGCGCAGCAACCAGAAGAATTCCGGTTTTTTACCCGAGGAACGGGTCTGGCTGGATGTGCTATTTAATGAAGTGGGTTGGGTGGACACCTTCCGGCGTCTGAATCAGGCCCCTGAGCAGTACACCTGGTGGGCCAACCGGGGGCAGGCCTGGGCGAAGAACGTGGGGTGGCGTCTGGACTACCAGATTGCCACGCCGGGCGTGGCGGCGACGGCTCGTGGGGTGAGCATCTACAAGGATGAACGGTTCTCGGATCATGCCCCGGTCATCACCGACTACGACTGGTCGTTCCCATAGGGATATCCCTGGCAGACCATTTCTGCCCCGTCATTCCCGCGCAGGCGGAAATCCAGGAAAGGGCCGGTCGTGCTGGCTGTTTTTTAACCAGTTCGCATTATGTCAAAGGTTCATGTTAGCGTAAAAAAAGGCTGCGGAAGGTCTGCTTTCCGCTGAATTCCGGCGATCCAGCCCACGAAGGGAGGTTACATGACCGAACAGAGTGCGTCTCCAGCCCGTGCTCCACGCATCCTGATGAACCCGCCAGTGTTCATCACCTCCGCGGTACTTACCCTGGTCTTCGTGCTGTTCGCCGCCATCTTCACCGAGACGGCCGGCACCGTCTTCAGCGCCGTGCAGGGCTGGATCTCCGAGTCCGCCGGCTGGTTCTATGTGCTGGCGGTGGCCGGATTCGTGGTCTTCATGGTCGGGGTGGCGGTGTCCAGCTACGGCAATATCAAGCTGGGCCCGGACCATAGTCAGCCCGATTACAGCTATACCTCCTGGTTCGCCATGCTGTTCTCCGCCGGCATGGGTATCGGCCTCATGTTTTTCGGCGTGGCCGAACCGGTCATGCACTATGTCACCCCGCCGGTGGGCGATCCGGAAACCGTCGAGGCCGCCCGCCAGTCCATGCGCATCACCTTCTTCCACTGGGGGGTTCATGCCTGGGCCATCTATGCCGTGGTGGCACTGTCCCTGGCCTACTTCGCCTTCCGGCATGATCTGCCGCTGACCATCCGCTCTTCCCTGTATCCGTTGATCGGTGACCGCATCCACGGAGGCATCGGCCACACGGTGGATACCTTTGCCGTGTTGGGCACCATCTTCGGCGTCGCCACCTCCCTGGGGTTCGGCGTCATGCAGATCAACTCGGGCCTGAATTACCTGTTCGATGTTCCCAATACTCTCTCGGTGCAGGTCATCCTGATCGTGGTCATCACCGCTATCGCCACCCTGTCCGTGGGCCTGGGTCTGGATGGCGGCATCCGCCGGATCTCGGTGCTGAACATGATCCTGGCCGCGGGCCTGCTGGCCTTCGTGCTGGTGGCCGGCCCCACCGTCTTCTTGCTGCAGACCCTGGTGCAGAACACGGGGAACTATGTCTCCAACCTGTTCTCCATGACCTTCAATCTGTACGCCTACGAGCCCACCTCGTGGATCGGCGGCTGGACCCTGTTCTACTGGGGCTGGTGGATCGCCTGGGCGCCCTTCGTGGGCATGTTCATTGCCCGGGTCTCCCGGGGGCGCACCATCCGTGAATTCACCTTCGGCGTGCTGCTGGTGCCGGTGGGCTTCACCATCATGTGGATGACCTTCTTCGGCAATACCGCCCTGCACATGATCATGGTACAGGGCATCACCGAGCTGTCGGACGCGGTGGCGGCGGATACCTCGGTGGCCCTGTTCCAGTTCTTCGAACATCTGCCCCTGTCCTCCATCATGGCCCTGGTGGCGACCCTGCTGGTGGTGACCTTCTTCGTCACTTCCTCGGACTCCGGCTCCCTGGTGGTGGACATCCTCACCTCCGGCGGCAAGGAGGAATCCCCCACCTGGCAACGCATCTTCTGGGCCGTGATCGAGGGCATCGTGGCGGCAGCCCTGCTCATTGCCGGTGGTCTGGCGGCCCTGCAGACCGCCACCATCGCCAGTGCCCTGCCGTTCGCCATCATCATGTGCTTCATGTGCTGGGGGCTGCTCAGGGCCCTGCGCATCGACACCATGAAGCGGATCAGCCTGCGCGAGGCACGGGTGGCCCCCATCGGTCCCCATGCCCCGGTGAGCTGGCAGCATCGTCTGCGGACCATTGTGCATCAGCCCAAGCGCAACGAGGTGCTGCGCTATATCCGGGAAACGGTCAGGCCGGCCCTGGAGGCGGTGGCCGAGGAACTGCGTAAGCAGAGCCTGGATGCCCAGACCGGGGTGGGCGAGGATGGCCGCTGCTGGGTGGAGGTCCGCCATGGCGAGGAGATCGACTTCTTTTATTCCGTGCGGCCCCGTGCCTATGAACCCCCTACCTTCGTGATGCGCGATACCCGCAGCCAGCGTGCCGAGGCGCTCAAGTATTTCCACGCGGAAGTGCATCTGAGCGAGGGCGGTCAGGACTATGACGTCATGGGCTGGAGTCGGGACGCCATCATCAATGATGTACTGGAACACTATGAGCGTCACATGCACTTCCTGAGTGCCGTGCGCTGATCCCTGGAATGGATTGTAGAGGGCCGTGGATCGGTCTGATCCCCGGCCCTTCTTTTTCCCCGTCGTCAGACACTGACACCGACCAGCCCCCTATGGGGTGAAGACAGGACAGTAGCCTTGCAGCAACCCAAAATCACAATCAAAAACCTTACCAAGGTCTTCGGCGACCCGCCGGCCCCGGCCTTGAAACTCATGGATGAAGGACACGACCGCAAGGAGATCCAGCAGCGTACCGGACTCACCCTGGGCATTGCCGACGTCAGTTTCGATGTGGCGCAAGGGGAGATCCTGGTGGTCATGGGTCTGAGCGGATGTGGCAAATCCACCCTGATCCGCTGCCTCAACCGGCTGATCGAGCCGACGGCGGGGCAGGTGCTGATCGATGGGGAAGACATTACCACCTTGGGCAACAAGGACCTGCTCGCACTGCGGCGCCGCAAGTTCGGCATGGTGTTCCAGAATTTTGCCCTGTTCCCCCACCGCACCATCCTGCAGAACGTGGCCTTCGGGCTGGAGATCTGCGGCATGGACCAGGAAGAGCGGGAGCAGCGGGCGGCCCAGGCCCTGCAACTGGTGGGTCTGGACGGTTGGGAGCAGGCTTTTCCGTCCCAGCTCTCCGGGGGCATGCAGCAGCGGGTGGGCCTGGCCCGGGCGCTGGCCGTGGATCCGGACATCCTGCTCATGGACGAGGCCTTCAGCGCGCTGGACCCGTTGATACGGCGGGACATGCAGCAGGAACTGATCAACCTGCAGGCACGGGTGAAGAAGACCATCGTGTTCATCACCCATGACCTGGACGAGGCCCTCAGGCTCGGTGATCGCATTGTCCTGATGAAGGATGGACGGGTGGTCCAGATCGGCACTCCGGAAGAGATTCTGAGTTCGCCCGCCAGTCGCTATGTGGAGCGCTTTGTCGAGGATGTGGACAAGACCCAGATCCTCACCGCCGGCGGGATCATGCGAGATGCGCGGGTGCTGGCCCTTCTGTCGGATGGCCCCCGCACCGCCCTGCACAAGATGGAGAAGGAAAGTTTCTACAGTCTGTTCGTGGTGCAGCGGGACGGCACGCTGGAGGGTTACGTGTGGGCGGATGACATGGGCAGGGCCATCGAGCAGGGGGACAGGCAGATTGCGTCCCATCTCCAGCGGGATCATCAGACGGTGGCGCCGGATGAGCCGGTCAGTACCTTGATCGGCATGCTGGCGGACAGCCGCATTCCGGTGGCGGTGGTGGATGAGGCCGGGCGTCTGCTGGGCACCATCGTCAAGAGCAACGTGCTGGCGGCCCTGGCGGCCGGTCAGCCGGATCAGGATCAGGCAGCGACGACGGCGGAAACCGCCGCGGACAGAACCAGTGAAGCACTCTCATGAATCATGATTTCCCTTTCTTCGGCAAGTTTCCCCTGTCGGACTACATCGACGACGGCCTGGACTGGCTGACCGACACCTTCTCCGGACTGACCCGGGCCATCAGCAACGTGCTGGGTGACGGTGTGGACGGCGTGGTGATGCTGCTGAGCTTTCCACCGCCCTGGGTGGTGATCCTGATATTTGCAGGCATTGCCTGGCTGGCGGCGGGGCGCCGGGTGGCCATCGGTACCGTGGCGGGCCTGCTGTTTTTGTGGAACCTGCAGCTTTGGCAGGCCACCATCGAGACCCTCACCCTGGTCCTGTTCGCCACGGCGGTGGCGGTGGCCATCGCATTGCCCATCGGCATCCTGGGCGGGCTGTCGGAGCGCTTCCACCGGGCCACCATGCCGGTACTGGACTTCATGCAGACCATGCCAGCCTTCGTCTATCTGATCCCGGCGATTCCCTTTTTCGGTCTGGGGCAGGTGTCGGCCATGTTCGCCACGGTGATCTTTTCCATGCCGCCGGCCATCCGTCTCACCATCCTGGGTATCCGTCAGGTGCCCCGGGAACTGGTGGAGGCCGCGGATGCCTTTGGCGCCAGCCGGCGGCAGAAACTGTTCAAGGTCCAGCTGCCGTTGGCGGTGCCCACCATCATGGCGGGCATCAACCAGACCATCATGCTGGCCCTGTCCATGGTGGTGATTGCCGCCATGATCGGCGCCGGAGGCCTGGGGGGCGAGGTATGGCGTGCGATCCAGCGCCTGCAGCCGGGCAATGGCTTTGAGGCCGGCATCGCCATCGTCATCCTGGCGATGATCCTGGACCGGGTGACCCAGCGCATCGGTCAGCAACGTGGATCGTAGCCGGCCACGTCATTCCCGCTTTCGCGGGAATGACGGCCTGAGAGTATCGGGAGTGACCACCCAGGGTATCGGGAGTGACGGCCTGGGGGTGGTTGGGAGTGACGGCAGGAGGCTTTTCAGGACTTTCGTAGTATCCATGCAATTTTCTGGAGGAAGATGATGACTTCAATGACAAGGCCGGGAATCCCGGTGATCGCCAGTCTGATCCTGGCGGCAACCCTGGTATTTGCCCCTCTGTCGGCCCTGGCCGGCGACAAGGGACGGATCAACATCCCCTATGTGGAGTGGGCCAGTGAAGTGGCCAGTACCAACGTGATCCGGGTGGTGCTGGAAGAGGCCGGTTACGATGTGCGGCTGACATCCGTCAGCGCCGCCGCCATGTGGCAGTCCGTCGGCACCGGCGACCAGGATGCCTTCGTGGCCGCCTGGTTGCCCACCACCCATGAACATTATCTGGAGCGGGTCAGTGACCGGGTGGAAGACCTGGGTCCCAACCTGGTGGGCACCCGCATTGGCCTGATGGTCCCGACCTATGTGGAGATCGATTCCATCGAGGATTTGAATGATCATGCCCGTCGTTTTGACCGTCGCATCATCGGCATCGACCCCGGTGCGGGCTTGATGAGCAGCACCGAACGGGTGATTGAAGAATACGGCTTGAGACTGCGCCTGATTGAAGGGTCCGACGCCACCATGACCGGCGTGCTGGCCAACGCCGTCCGCAACGATGACTGGGTGGTGATCACCGGCTGGACCCCCCACTGGAAGGAAAGCCGCTGGGAGCTGAAATATCTGGATGACCCCAAGGGTATCTATGGCGGTGAGGAAGCCATTCACACCATCGTGCGTGCCGGCCTGAAGGACGACATGCCCGAGGCCTACGCCATCCTCGACAACTTCAACTGGACGCCCGCACAAATGGCCGAGTTGATGATGATGAACGAGGAAGGGGGTGATCCTTACGAAAACGCCCGACGCTGGGTGCAACAAAACCGGGATCTGGTGGATACCTGGTTGCCCTGATCGTTCTTTTTGGCGGGTGGTCGTCGTTTTCCGGCCCCCGCCATCTGCTTACCCCTAAAGATGTACTTGACTGGAAACTGACCAATGAACAGAAAGACCCTGATCGCCTCATCCGTCGCCGCGGCCCTGGCCGTGCCGGCCGCCGTGCACGCGAGCGAGCTTAACTTTGATTTCTATGGTTCCGCCCGGGTGCAGGTGGAATCCGTGCGTCCCGATAACCGCGACCAGCTGGACTCATATACCGGCGTGCGGGATGCCTATTCCAACATCGGCTTCAACGCGGATTATCCCCTGATGGAAGGCCTGACCCTGATCGGTCAGCTGGAACTGCCGCTGGATATCGCCAACAAGGCCGTTCAGGATCCGTGGGACCAGGAGCAGGATGTGCGCGTGGCCCAGATCGGTCTCCAGGGCGAGATGGGTACCCTGCTCTATGGCCAGATGTGGCTGCCCTACTACAATGCCATCGCCGCACCGGTGGATATGTTCAGCACCTACTACAGCGGGTTTGCCACCTACACGGCCTTTCGTCGCGGCGACACCATCAGCTACTACAGCCCGGACATGAACGGCCTGTCCTTTGCCTTTGCCTGGAGCGAGGACAACGGCGAGGATGGGGATAACCGCGTTCAGCTGACCGGCAGCTACAGCTTCGGCGATACCACCCTGTCCATCGGCATGGATGATCTCAATGGAGAGAACAACCTGCGTATCGTGGGTATCTCCGCCGCCCATTCCATGGGCAATCTCTATCTGGGCGCCAAACTGGAGCGTTTCTACAGCGATATCAATGACAGTGATGTTTACGGCAACGATGGCGACATGGCCATGAACCTCTATGCCGGTTATACGCTGGGCAAGAACACCTTCAAGCTGATGCTGGCCGAGGTGGAGAACTATGGTGAGACCGTCGTTCACGTGGGGGTGGACCATCAGTTCAACACCAGCCTGACGCTGTTTGCCGAGTATTACTATGAGCAGGAAACCGCGGCGATCACGGAGAAACGGGGCGGACTTGAAGAGACTGCCTGGGCCGCGGAGGGTGGCCAGGTTTTCGCCGCCGGCATGCGTTTCAATTTCTGACGGGTTTTACCGGCCGGCTTCCCCCGTCATGGGGAGGCCGGCCGGTCACTCTTTCGCGCCGCAATATCTTTACCCCGCAGCCCCCCTTTCACTATCCTGTGTGCAACACCCTCACAGGCCCTCGGGGCATCATCCACCATGGCCCATATTCTCGGCATCGGCGTCGCCACCCTGGACATCATCAACATCGTTGACCACTATCCGGTGGAAGACGAGGAGATCCGCGCCCGGGAACAGCGTGCCTGTCCCGGCGGCAATACCGCCAACAGCCTGTATGTGCTGCAGCAACTGGGTCATCAATGCGATCTGGCCGCCGTGGTGGCCGATGACCCGGACGGTGAACACCTCCTGTCCCTGCTGGCCGAACGGGGGATCAACGTGGAAACCTGTCGCCGCCGCACCGGGCGCACCCCCTGTTCCTACATCACCCTCAATGCCGCCAACGGTTCCCGCACCATCGTCCACTTCCGCAACCTGCCGGAACTGGATGCCCCCCATGTGGCCAAGCTGAACCTGGACAAGTACCAATGGGTGCATGTGCAGGCCCGGGATACCCACACCACCAGCCGTATGCTCCAGGCGTTGCGCAGCCAGCAGAAATCCCACCAGCCCATCTCCCTGGAAGTGGAGAAGGACCGGGACGGGGTGGACATGCTGTTCGGACAGCCGGATGTGATCATCTTTTCCCGTCCCTTCGTGCTGGGTCGGGGCTTCGAGGAGCCGGAGCCGTTTCTGCGCAGCGTGCACAAGCGCGTGCCCGGCGCCGTACTGATCTGCACCTGGGGCGACGAGGGCTCCTGGGCCTGGGCCAGTCGCGACGGCCTGTTCCATGCGCCGGCCTGGCGCCCGCCCCGGGTGGTGGACACCCTGGGGGCAGGGGACGTGTTCAACGCCGGTCTGATCCATGCCCTGGCCACGGGCAGTCCCGTGCCCGAGGCCCTGGCCACGGCCACCCGCCTGGCGGGTTACAAGGTGGGGCGGCAGGGCTTGGACGGGCTGGACGCCGCACTGGTGGTGCCGGACGAGGACTGATCCGCGCCCCGAAGGTCTGCTTTCGGCGAGCCCCTTGCCCTGATGGGGAGAAGGGCCGGGATGAGGGGCGAGCGGAGATGGGCATGTATCCGTCGCCCGGACGCGCTAAACTATCGCGATTTTCCCCACTTCCGGCCCGGCTCTTGACTATGCAATACCAGGCACAATACGACGTCATCGTCGTGGGCGGCGGCCACGCCGGCACCGAGGCCGCCCTGGCGGCGGCCCGCATGGGCTGCAGGACCCTGCTCCTGACCCATAACATCGACACCATCGGCCAGATGAGCTGCAATCCCGCCATCGGCGGCATCGGCAAGGGGCATCTGGTCAAGGAGATCGACGCCCTGGGCGGCCTCATGGCCCGTGCCGCCGATCTGGGTGGCATCCAGTTCCGCACCCTCAACAGCCGCAAGGGGCCTGCCGTGCGCGCCACCCGCGCCCAGGCGGATCGTGCCCTCTACAAGGCTGCCGTGCGCCGGGCGGTGGAAAACCAGCCGGGCCTTGCGCTGTTCCAGCAGGCGGTGGACGATCTGATCGTGGCGGGGGATCGGGTCACCGGGGTTATCACCCAGGCCGGTCTGCGCTTTGATGCCCCCTGCGTGGTGCTGACCGTGGGCACCTTCCTGGGTGGTCTCATCCATGTGGGCGAGGCCAACTACGCCGGTGGCCGTGCCGGTGATCCGCCGGCCATCCGCTTGGCCCAGCGGTTGCGGGAGCTGCCCTTGCGGGTAGGGCGTCTGAAGACCGGCACGCCGCCCCGCATCGATGCCCGCAGCATTGATTATTCCCGCCTGACCGAGCAGCCCGGGGATACCCCCGTGCCGGTGTTCTCCTTCCTGGGACAGCCTTCCGATCACCCGCCCCAGGTGAGCTGTCACATCACCTGGACCACCCCCCGCACCCTGGAGGTGATCCGCGCCAACCTGCACCGCTCTCCCATGTACAGCGGCGTGATCGAAGGGGTGGGGCCGCGCTACTGCCCCTCCATCGAGGACAAGGTGGTGCGCTTTGCCGACAAGGAACGCCACCAGATCTTCATCGAGCCGGAGGGACTCAGCACCCATGAGGTGTACCCCAACGGCATCTCCACCAGTCTGCCCTTCGACGTGCAGGTGGAAGTGGTGCGTTCCATCGAGGGCTTCGGGCAGGCCCACATCACCCGTCCCGGCTACGCCATCGAATACGACTTCTTCGACCCCCGGGACCTGCGCCCCAGCCTGGAGACCCGCCCGTTGCAGGGCTTGTTCTTCGCCGGTCAGATCAACGGTACCACCGGCTATGAGGAGGCCGCGGCCCAGGGTCTGGTGGCAGGCATCAATGCCGCCCTGCGGGTGCGGGAGCGGGAGCCCTGGCACCCGCGCCGGGAAACCTCCTACATGGGCGTGATGATCGATGATCTCATCACCCGGGGCACCGGAGAGCCTTACCGCATGTTCACCAGCCGGGCCGAGTACCGCCTCACCCTGCGGGAAGACAATGCCGACCTGCGCCTCACCCCCGTGGGCCGCGAACTGGGCGTGGTGGATGATGCACGCTGGGCGGTCTTCGAGCGCAAGCGGGAGGCCATCGAACAGGAGTCCCGGCGGCTGGAGGTCGCGGTGATGCGCCCGGGGGATCTGTTGCCGGAGGACGGCGAGCGCCTGTTCGGCGGCCCCCTGAGTCGGGAATATTCCCTGATGGACCTGCTGCGGCGCCCCGGGGTGGCCTATGAGGACCTGATGTCCCTGCCCGGCGCGGGGCCGGCCGTGACGGATGCCCGGGTGGCGGAGCAGGTGGAAATTCAGGCCAAGTACGCCGGCTATATCCAGCGCCAGAAGGACGAGGTGGACCGGACCCGGCGCCTGGAAGACACGGCCCTGCCCGATGACCTGGACTACGGCGCCGTCAGCGGCCTGTCCCACGAAGTGCGTCAGAAACTGGCGGATCATCGCCCCCATACCGTGGGTCAGGCCTCGCGCATTCCCGGCGTGACCCCCGCCGCCGTCTCCCTGCTGCTGGTGCACCTGAAGAAGCAGGCCCAGGGCCTGAAGCGCAGTGCCTGATTCCCGGATGTCCGACGCCATGTCCCATGCCCTGACGCCCGCCGCGGACGAGCTGCTTCGTCGCGGCCTGAGCGAGCTCTCCCTGTCACCGGCCCTGGCCGACCCCCTGGCGTGCTATCTGCGCCTGATGGAGCGCTGGAACCGGGCCTACAATCTCACCGCGGTACGGGATTTCGAGGACATGGTCCGGCTGCATCTGCTGGACAGTCTGGCGGTCCTGCCCTGGGTGCGGGGGCCGCGCATCGCCGATATCGGCACCGGCCCCGGTCTGCCGGGGGTTCCCCTGGCCCTGGCCCGTCCCGACTGGCAGCTGGTGTTGCTGGACTCCGGCGGCAAGAAGGCCCGCTTTCTGCGCCAGGCAGTGATGGAACTGGGGATTGCCAATGTCGCCGTGGTGCAGGACCGGGTGGAAAACTATCGTCCCGACAAGGGCTTTGATACAGTCATCAGCCGTGCCTTCGCCGCCACCACCACCTTCACCCGTCTGGCCGGACATCTGTGCGCTCCCGAGGGACGGCTGCTGGCCATGAAGGGCCGGGATGCGGATGATGATCCCGAGGCGCTGCCCGTCGGCTGGCGCGTGGTGGCCACCCATTCGCTCCGGGTGCCGGGCCTTGAGGCCGTGCGGCATCTCGTCGAGATCACCAAGGACTAGCACACATGGTCAGAATCATCGCCGTGGCCAACCAGAAGGGCGGGGTGGGCAAGACCACCACCAGCATCAATCTGGCCGCTTCCCTGGCCGCCACCCGGCGCCGCATCCTGCTGATCGACCTGGATCCCCAGGGAAACGCCACCATGGGCAGCGGTGCCGACAAGTACGATCTCACCCACAGCGCCTGTGAGGTGCTCATGAAGCGCGTCAGCGCCGAGCAGGCCATCATGCGTCTGGACCCGGTGGGCTACAGCCTGATGCCCGCCAACGGGGATCTGACGGTGGCCGAGGTGAGCCTGATGACCGCTCTGCGGCGCGAATACCGGTTGCAGGAGGCGCTGGCGCCGATCCAGGATCGGTACGACTTCATCATCATCGACTGCCCCCCCTCCCTGAACATGCTCACGGTGAATGCCCTGGTGGCCGCCCACGGGGTGATCATCCCGATGCAGTGCGAGTACTACGCCCTGGAGGGGCTGTCTTCCCTGGTGCAGACCATCGACAGCATCCGCGAGTCGGTGAATGCCGACCTGCACATCCACGGCCTGTTGCGCACCATGTACGATCCGCGCAACAACCTCGCCAACGAGGTATCCGAGCAGCTTGCCCGTCATTTTGGTGACAAGGTCTATCGCACCGTCATTCCCCGGAACATCCGCCTGGCCGAGGCCCCCAGTCACGGCCTGCCGGTGATCCTGTATGACAAGTCCTCCCGCGGTGCCCTGGCCTATCTGGCGCTGGCGGGAGAGATCCTGCGCCGCGAAGGCCGCGAGGCCGCACCGGATGGCGCGGTTGAGGCAGAATCCGTTTCTGGAGAGCAGTAAGTCATGACAAAACGAAAGACGGGACTGGGACGTGGTCTGGATGCCCTGCTGTCCGGGGCCGCCAGCGGCCGGCCCGAGCCGGAGGCGGGCGGTGCGGATGGCGCCGGCCTGCGTCATATCCCGGTGGAACAGATCAGTCGTGGACGCTATCAGCCCCGGGTGAACATGCGTCCCGAGGCCCTGGAAGCGCTGGCCGATTCCATCCGCGCCCAGGGCGTGGTACAGCCGGTGGTGGTGCGCTCGGTGTCCGGCGGCTACGAACTGGTGGCCGGTGAGCGCCGCTGGCGGGCGGCCCAGATGGCCGGGTTGCGGGAGATCCCGGCGGTGGTGCGGGAAGTGCCGGATCAGGCCGCGGCGGCCATGGCACTGATCGAGAACATCCAGCGGGAGGACCTTAATCCCCTGGAAGAGGCCAATGCCCTGCAGCGGCTGATTCACGAATTCGGCATGACCCACCAGCAGGCCGCCGAGGCGGTGGGGCGTTCCCGTGCCGGGGTCACCAACCTGCTGCGCCTGCTGGACCTTGAAGGGCCGGTAAAGGTGTTGCTGGACGAGGGGCGTCTGGAAATGGGGCACGCCAGGGCGTTACTGGCCCTGGTCGAGGGAGAGCAGGTGGCGGCGGCCCGCCAGGTGGCGGAAAAGCAGCTGTCGGTCCGGGAGACGGAGCGCCTGGTGCAGTCGCTGCTGAAGAACGCTGGACAGGAGGCAGCCCCTCCGCCGCCGCGCAATCCCGACGTGACGCGGCTGGAGAGCGAGCTTTCCGACCGGCTGGGGGCGAAAGTGAACATCCAGTACAACACCAGAGGCAAGGGGCGGCTGGTGATTCAGTACAACAGTCTGGACGAACTGGACGGGATTCTGGGGCATATCCGCTGACTCCGTGCCTTCCCATGGGAGCATTAACAGTCACTGATACATTGACCCCCCGTCCATGGACTCTTATAATCCGCGGCTGCCGTCGACCGTGGGCGTCATTCTGGCGCCGGGAAGAATGGGTGAACCTCATCGTCAACAACGAGTCAGACAACCAGTTCGCCCGGGGCGGTCATGATTAATCGGACTGCTGGATGGGTCCTTGGGCTGCAGATGGGCGTGGCGATTGCCGGATGGCTGATCGCCTTCGGGCTGGCCGGACCACAGGCCGCCTGGTCTGCATTGACGGGGGGCATGATCAGTTTCATCTCGACGGCCTATTTTGCCCTGCGCGTCTTTTCCGGTCGGAGAGGGAAGCCGGCCAAGGTCATCGTGAGAAGTTTTTATGTCGGGGAGGCGCAGAAGATCCTCCTGACCGTCATCCTGTTTGTGGTTGCAATCGTGTGGCTGAAAGTGGACTTCCTGCCCATGTTCCTGACCTACATGGCCGGTTTCATGGCTTTCTGGCTGGCGCTGCTGCCGATGCTGTCCGGTGCAAACGAGTAAAAGCGAGCGAACACCATGTCAATGGAATACGAATCTGCTGGGGATTACATCAAGCACCATCTGGGGCACCTGACGCTGGGTAATCCCGAGTCGTTCTGGTCGATCCACGTGGATACCATGCTTTTCTCCCTGCTTGCAGGCGGGGTGTTCCTCTACATCTTCATGCAGGTGGCCAAGAGCGTCACCACCGGCGTCCCCGGCGGCCTGCAGAACTTCGTTGAAATCATTGTCGGCTTCGTGGACCAGCAGGTGAAGGACACCTTCCACGGCCGTTCCGACCTGATCGCCCCGCTGGCGCTGACCCTGTTCGTGTGGATATTCCTCATGAACTCGCTCAAGCTGCTGCCCTACGACCTGCTTCCCTACATTGCGCATGCCATCGGCATCGAATACCTGCGCATCAACCCCACGTCGGACATCAACGCCACCTTCGGCATGTCCATCGCGGTGTTCTTCCTGATCATTTTCTACAGCATCAAGATCAAGGGCGGTGTCGGCTTCGCCAAGGAGATGATGTTCCATCCCTTCGGCAAGTGGCTGTTGCCCTTCAACCTGGTCCTCAAGGTGGTCGAAGAGATTGCCAAGCCCGTCTCCCTGTCCCTGCGACTGTTCGGGAACATGTACGCCGGCGGCCTGATCTTCACCCTGATCGCCCTGTTGCCCTGGTACATCCAGTGGACCCTGGGGCTGTCCTGGTCCCTGTTCAAGCTGCTGATCATCACCCTGCAGGCCTTCATCTTCATGGTGCTGACCATCGTCTATCTGAGCATGGCCCACGAAGACCACTGATGAATGATGTCTTCCCGGCCGGTGATGCACCGGCCGGGGTTCATTCAAACCAAGTTGTTCTTGCATTGTTTTGACCTTTCACATTTGGAGGAAGTTATGGAACTCGCACTTGCTGTCGCTAACGTTCAGGGTATGACCGCCATCGCTGTTGGCCTGATCCTGGGTATGGGTGCTCTGGGTACCGCCATCGGCTTCGGTCTGCTGGGTGGTCGTTTCCTGGAAGGCGCAGCCCGTCAGCCGGAAATGGTGCCGATGCTGCAGGTCAAGATGTTCATCGTTGCCGGTCTGCTCGACGCCGTGACCATGATCGGTGTGGGTCTGGCCCTGTTCTTCACCTTTGCGAACCCCTTCCTGGGCGCGGTGACCGGTTAAGGCGCGGATCTTTCCCGCACATGCCATCCGTTAAACCGTCTCAAGGGGAGGTAGCAACGTGAATATCAATCTCACGCTGCTCGGCCAGATGATCACCTTCGCCCTGCTGGTGTGGGTCACCATGAAATATGTGTGGCCCCCCATCATCAAGGCGATGCAGGAGCGTCAGAAGCAGATTGCCGATGGCCTCGCCGCTGCCGAGCGTGGCAAGCATGAGCAGCAGCTTGCCGAGGAAAGAGCCAAAAAGGTTCTTCAGGAGGCCAAGCAGCAGGCCGCGGATATCGTCGCCATGGCCCAGAAGCGGGCCAACGAGATCGTGGAGTCCTCCAAGGACACCGCGTGTCAGGAAGGCGACCGCATCAAGGCGGCGGCCCAGTCCGAGATCGAGCAGGAAGTCATCCGTGCGCGCGAAGAACTGCGCAAGCAGGTGGGTACCCTGGCCATCTCCGGTGCTGAACGCATCCTGAAGAAGGAAATCGACGCCAAGGCCCACAATCAGGTGATCAAAGACCTGGTGAGCCAGATCTAGGTGAGCCGCCATGTCTGAAAACACGACGGCCGCAAGGCCTTATGCCAAGGCGGTGTTCGAAGTCGCTCGTGATGCCAGCAATCTGGCCGGCTGGTCTGACCAGCTGGCCTTCATGTCGGCAGTTGCGCACGATCCGAACATGCGTGCCTTACTCGACAGCCCCAAACTCACCCGCGAGACGATCGCCAAGGCCTTCATCGAAGTGTGTGAGGGCAAGGTGGATGACGCCGGACGCAACTTCATTCGTCTGCTGGCGGAGAATGGCCGGCTTGCGCTGCTGCCGGAGATCACCGCCCTGTTCGAGGTGATGCGTGCCGACGCCGAGAACAAGGTGGAAGCCACCGTGATCTCCGCCCAGGCGGTGGATGCGGAACAGCAGAAGTCCATCGCCGCAGCCCTGAAAAAGCGGCTCGGCAGGGAAGTGGAGCTGGTCTGCGAAGTGGACGACAGCCTCATCGGCGGCGCCATCATCCGCGCGGGAGATCTGGTCATCGATGGCTCAGTCCGTGGGCGCCTGGCGCGCCTGGCCACCAATCTGAGCCGCTAAGAGGATTCGAAATATGCAACTCAACCCGTCTGAAATCAGTGAACTGATCAGCCAGCGCATCAAGAGCTACGAGTCCGCGGCGGAAGCACGCACCGAGGGCACCGTGGTCAGCCTGTCCGATGGTATCGTCCGCCTGCACGGTCTGGCCGATGTCATGCAGGGCGAAATGATCGAGTTCCCCGGCAACACCTTCGGCATGGCCCTGAACCTGGAGCGCGACTCCGTGGGCGCCGTGGTGCTGGGTGACTACAAGCACATCAAGGAAGGCGACACCGCCCGCTGCACCGGCCGCATCCTGGAAGTCCCGGTGGGCGAGGCCCTGCTGGGCCGCGTGGTGAACTCCCTGGGTCTGGCCATCGACGGCAAGGGCGCCATCGAGACCAAGCACAGCTCCCCCATCGAAAAGATCGCCCCGGGCGTGATCGACCGCAAGTCCGTGGACCAGCCGGTGCAGACCGGTCTGAAGGCCATTGACGCCATGGTGCCGATCGGCCGCGGTCAGCGTGAGCTGATCATCGGCGACCGCCAGACCGGCAAGACCGCCGTGGCCGTCGACGCGATCATCAACCAGAAGGGTACCGGCATCAAGTGTATCTACGTGGCAGTGGGCCAGAAGGCCTCCTCCATTGCCAACGTGGTGCGCAAGCTGGAAGAGCATGGCGCGATGGATCACACCATCATCGTCGCCGCCACCGCCTCCGACTCCGCCGCCATGCAGTACATCGCCCCCTACGCCGGTTGCGCCATGGGCGAGTACTTCCGTGACCGCGGTGAAGATGCCCTGATCATTTATGACGACCTCACCAAGCAGGCCTGGGCCTACCGTCAGGTCTCCCTGCTGCTGCGCCGTCCGCCGGGCCGTGAAGCCTATCCGGGTGACGTCTTCTACCTGCACTCCCGTCTGCTGGAGCGTGCCTCCCGCGTCAACGCCGAGTACGTGGAAGCCTTCACCAATGGCGAAGTGAAAGGCAAGACCGGCTCCCTGACCGCCCTGCCCATCATCGAGACCCAGGCGGGTGACGTGTCGGCCTTCGTGCCCACCAACGTGATCTCCATCACCGACGGCCAGATCTTCCTGGAAACCGACCTCTTCAACTCGGGTATCCGTCCGGCCATCAACGCCGGTCTGTCCGTGTCCCGTGTGGGTGGCGCGGCCCAGACCAAGATCATCAAGAAGCTGGGTGGTGGTGTGCGTCTGGCCCTGGCCCAGTATCGCGAGCTGGCTGCGTTCTCGCAGTTCGCCTCCGACCTGGACGAGGCCACCCGCAGACAGCTGGAGCGTGGCCAGCGCGTCATGGAACTCATGAAGCAGAAGCAGTACGCCCCGCTCTCCATTGCCGAGATGGGCTTCTCCCTGTATGCCGCTGAACAAGGCTACCTGGACGATGTGGAAGTGAAGAAGGTCGTGGACTTCGAACACGCCCTGCACGACTACCTGCGCTCCAGCCAGGCGGAACTGCTCGCCAAGATCAATGAGAAGGGCGACTACAGCGATGAGATCCAGGCCGGCATGAAGGCTGCCCTGGAAGACTTCAAGGCAAACCACAGCTGGTAACCGGGAGCTGACTTATGGCAGGCGCAAAAGAGATCCGCGGCCAGATCAAGAGTATCAAGAATACTCAGAAGATCACCAAGGCCATGGAGATGGTGGCCGCCAGCAAGATGCGCAAGGCGCAGGACCGCATGCTGGCGACCCGCCCCTATGCCGACAAGATCCGTCAGGTGATGGGGCACGTGGCGATGGCCCATGCCGAATACCGGCACCCCTACCTGGAGGAACGCGAGGTCAAGCGGGTGGGTATCATCGTCGTCTCCACCGATCGCGGCCTGTGCGGCGGCTTGAACATCAACCTGTTCAAGAAGACCGTGCAGACCATGACCGAATGGCGCAACAAGGGCGCGGAGATCGAGTTGTGCCTGATCGGCAACAAGGCGCTCGGATTCTTCCGGCGCCTTGGCGGCGAAGTCGTGGCCAATGTGGGCAACCTGGGCGACCGGCCCCGGTTGAATGACCTCATCGGCAGCGTCAAGGTCATGCTGAATCACTACGACGAAGGTCGTATCGACCGGCTGATCCTGATGGAAAACGAGTTCGTCAACACCATGAGCCAGCAGCCCAAGGCCACCACCCTGCTGCCCATCGTGCCGACCGGCGAGCAGGAGCTAAAGCATCACTGGGATTACATCTACGAACCGGACACCGTGCCGGTGCTGGATACGCTGCTGACCCGGTACATCGAGTCGGTGATCTACCAGGCGGTGGTCGAGAACGTTGCCTGTGAGATGGCTGCCCGCATGGTGGCCATGAAGTCCGCCACCGACAACGCAGGTGATCTCATCCATGAGCTGCAGCTGGTCTATAACAAGGCCCGCCAGGCAGCCATCACCCAAGAGATCTCCGAGATCGTCGGCGGCGCCGCAGCGGTCTGAGGCCGACCCCGGTTCAAGATTTGAGAGACTAGAGGATTATCAACATGAGTGCTGGAAACATCGTTGAAATTATCGGCGCGGTGGTGGACGTTGAGTTCCCCCGTGACGCCGTGCCCAAGGTCTACGATGCCCTCATGGTGGAGGAGGTCGGCCTGACCCTGGAAGTGCAGCAGCAGCTGGGTGACGGTATCGTGCGTACCATCGCCATGGGTTCTTCCGACGGCCTGCGCCGCGGCATCAAGGTGACCAACAGCGGCAAGCCCATCTCCGTGCCCGTGGGCAAGGCCACCCTGGGCCGCATCATGGACGTGCTGGGCCAGCCGGTGGACAACGCCGGTGACGTCAAGGCCGATGAGCACTGGTCCATCCACCGTGCAGCCCCCAGCTACGAAGAGCAGGCAGGCTCCACCGAGCTGCTGGAAACCGGCATCAAGGTGATCGATCTGCTGTGCCCCTTCGCCAAGGGCGGCAAGGTGGGCCTGTTCGGCGGCGCCGGCGTGGGCAAGACCGTGAACATGATGGAGCTGATCCGCAACATCGCCATCGAGCACTCCGGCTACTCCGTGTTCGCCGGCGTGGGTGAGCGTACCCGTGAAGGGAACGACTTCTACCACGAAATGAAAGACTCCAACGTGCTCGACAAGGTGGCCCTGGTGTACGGCCAGATGAACGAGCCGCCGGGCAACCGTCTGCGCGTGGCCCTGACCGGTCTGACCATGGCCGAATTCTTCCGTGACGAAGGCCGTGACGTGCTGATGTTCATCGACAACATCTACCGTTACACCCTGGCCGGTACCGAGGTGTCCGCACTGCTGGGCCGCATGCCTTCCGCGGTGGGTTACCAGCCGACGCTGGCCGAGGAAATGGGTGTGCTGCAGGAGCGCATCACCTCCACCAAGAAGGGTTCCATCACCTCCATCCAGGCCGTGTACGTGCCTGCGGACGACCTGACCGACCCCTCTCCGGCCACCACCTTTGCTCACCTGGACGCCACCGTGGTGCTGTCCCGTCAGATCGCCGAGCTGGGCATCTACCCGGCCGTGGATCCGCTGGACTCCACCAGCCGTCAGCTGGACCCGCTGGTCATCGGCCAGGAGCATTACGACACCGCCCGTGCCGTGCAGAACACCCTGCAGCGCTACAAGGAGCTCAAGGACATCATCGCCATCCTGGGCATGGACGAACTGTCCGAAGAAGACAAGCTGGTGGTGGCTCGCGCTCGCAAGATTCAGCGCTTCCTGTCCCAGCCCTTCTTCGTCGCGGAAGTGTTCACCGGCGCACCGGGCAAGTACGTGTCCCTCAAGGACACCATTCACGGCTTCCAGGCCATCGTCAACGGTGAGTACGATCATCTCCCCGAGCAGGCCTTCTACATGGTGGGCAGCATCGAAGAGGCCGTCGAGAAGGCGGAGAAGCTCAACAAGTAATCGGGGGCACCCATGGCTATGACGTTTCACGTCGACATTGTGAGCGCGGAGGAGTCCATCTACTCCGGTACGGCTCACATGCTGGTGGCGCCGGCAGAACAGGGCGAGGTGGGTATCCTGCCTCGTCACTCCCAGTTCGTGGCATTGCTCAAGCCCGGCGAGATCCGGGTGAAGGTGTCCGAGTCCGGAGAAGAGCATCACATCTTCATCTCCGGCGGTCTGCTGGAAGTGCAGCCCCATGTGGTGACTGTGCTGGCGGACACGGCCATCCGTGCCAAGGACCTGGACGAGGCCGAGGCCCTGGAGGCCAAGCAGCGGGCGGAAGATGCCCTGGTCAACCGCAGGGCCGACTTCGACTATGCCAAGGCACAGTCGGAGCTGATCGAGGCCGCGGCGCGCCTGCGCATGATCCAGAAGCTGCGCAAGAGCACCAACCAGTAAGCAGTACCAGGAAGACCCGGTCATGGTTCCCATGGCCGGGTTTCCGTTTCCACGCATGACCCAGGGCAGGATCCACGGGTGACTATGGAAACCACCATCATCATCCTTGCCGCAGGGCAAGGCACACGCATGCGATCGGCACTGCCCAAGGTGCTGCATCCTCTGGGCGGACGCCCACTCCTTTCCCATGTCATCGAAACCGCGCTCTCACTCAGGCCCGAGCGGCTTGCGGTGGTCTATGGCCATGGCGGCGATCAGGTCCGTGAGCGGCTGGCCGATGTCCCCGTCACCTGGGTGGAACAGCGGGAACAGCGAGGCACCGGCCACGCCGTGGCCCAGGCCCTGCCGGTGGCCGGTCCCGATGACCGGGTGCTGATCCTCTACGGCGATGTCCCCCTGGTGGGTGCCGCCAGTCTTCAGGCCTTGCTGGACGGCCTGGACGACCACGCCCTGGCGGTGCAGTCCATGATCCTGCCGGATCCCACCGGCTATGGTCGCATCATCCGCGATGACCGGGGTAGACCCCTGCGCATCGTCGAACAGAAGGATGCCGATGCCGGCGAGCAGGCCGTGAACGAGGTCAACACCGGTTTCATGGCGGCCCGTCGCGCCGCCCTGACGGGCTGGCTGGATCAGCTCTCGCCGGACAATGCCCAGGGCGAGCTGTATCTCACCGACTGCATCGGTCTGGCGGTGGCCGAAGGCGCCCCGGTGACCGTGATACCGGCCACGGATGCCGATGAGTTCATGGGCATCAACGATCGGGTGCAACTGGCGGCCATGGAGCGCCTGTATCAGCGGCGTCAGGCCGAGGCCCTGATGCGCGCCGGCGTCACCGTCATGGACCCCGCCCGGCTGGACATTCGCGGTACCGTCACCGCCGCCCGGGATGTCACCCTGGACGTCAACGTGATTCTGGAAGGCCATGTGGTGCTGGGCGAGGGGGCGCATATCGGTCCTCACTGCGTGCTGACCCATGCCCACGTGGGTCCCGGCGCGGTGATCCGCGCCCACAGCGTGATCGAGGACGCCCGCATCGGCCCCGGTTGCACCATCGGTCCCTTCGCCCGTCTGCGGCCCGGCACCGAACTGGACGACGGGGTGCATGTGGGCAATTTTGTCGAGATCAAGAAGAGCCGGGTGGGGCAGGGCAGCAAGATCAACCACTTGAGCTACGTGGGCGACACCCGGGTAGGCCGCCAGGTCAACATCGGTGCCGGCACCATCACCTGCAACTACGACGGGGTGAACAAGCACCAGACGGTGATCGGCGACCACGCCTTCATAGGCTCCAACACCGCCTTGGTGGCTCCGGTCACCATCGGTGAGGGTGCCACCATCGGCGCCGGCTCCACCATCAACCAGCCGGCCCCGCCGGGCCAGCTCACCCTGACCCGCGCCCCCCAGGAAACCCGCCCGGATTGGCAGCGGCCGGTGAAGAAGCGCTGAGACAGAAAACGCCCTTTTTCCCGAGTGGACGGTAGCCGTACACAAAAAATCGGCCACCCCGTCAAACCCACCCCCTCGCTCCGACCCCTCCGGCTCGGAGAGGGACCCGAAGACCAGCAGAGGGATAGACCCACCATGTGCGGAATCATCGGCGCCATCGCCCAGCGTGACGTAGAACCCATCCTGATCGAAGGCCTGCGCCGCCTGGAATACCGCGGCTACGACTCCGCCGGCCTGGTGGTCCTGAACCCGGATGCCGGCCTGCAGCGGGAACGGGCCGTGGGCAAGGTGGAAGCCCTCGCCCAGCGCCTGGCCGGTGACGGCCTGCGCGGCACCCTGGGCATCGCCCACACCCGCTGGGCCACCCACGGCAGCCCCACCGAATACAACGCCCACCCTCACATGAGCCGTGACTACATTGCCGTGGTCCACAACGGCATCATCGAGAACTACGCCGAGATCCGCGGCGAACTCAAGGCCAAGGGCTATGACTTCACCTCGGACACCGACACCGAAGTGATCGCCCACCAGATCATGGATTACTGCCGCCAGGGGATGGACCTGCTGGAATCAGTGCAACGGGCGGTGACCCACTTCACCGGCGCCTACGCCCTGGGCGTGATCGCCCGCGACCAGCCTGACCGCCTCATCGCCGTGCGCCAGGGCAGCCCGCTCATCATCGGCGTGGGCATCGGCGAGCACTTCATCGCCTCCGACATCCAGGCCATGCTGCCGGTGACCCAGCGCTTCATCTATCTGGAAAACGGTGATCTGGCGGAACTGCGCCGGGATCAGGTGCGACTTTTCAACGCTGAACTGCAGCCGGTGGAGCGACCGCTCACCGAAAGCAGCCTCACCGCCGGGGCCGCCGACCGGGGCCGCTATCGGCACTTCATGCTCAAGGAGATCCACGAACAGCCCCGGGCCGTGGCCGAAACCCTGGAGGGCCGCCTGTCCGGTGACGGGGTGCTGGAAGGCATCCTGGGCCCTGACTCCGAGGCCCTGCTCAAGCGGGTGAAGTCGGTCCAGATCCTGGCCTGCGGCACCAGCTACCATGCGGGCATGGTGGCCGGCTACTGGATCGAGGGTCTGCTGGGTCTGCCCTGCCGGGTGGAAGTGGCCAGCGAATTCCGCTATCGCCGCCATGCCGTACTGCCCGACTGCCTGTTGCTGACCATCTCCCAGTCCGGCGAGACCGCCGACTCCCTGGCCGCCCTGCGGCAGGCACGGGAAGATGACTACCTGGGCTCCCTGGCCATCTGCAACGTGCCGGAAAGCTCCCTGGTGCGAGAGTCCGACATGGTCCTCATGACCCATGCCGGGCCGGAGATCGGCGTGGCCTCCACCAAGGCCTTCACCACCCAGCTGGTGGCCCTGTTCCTGCTGACCCTGGCCCTGGGCCGTCATCATGGCCTGGATGCCGCCCGCATCCGGCATTTCGTGGAACAGCTCCGCGCCCTGCCGGCGGTGATGGAAAAGGTGCTTCATCTGGACGCGCCCATCGAACGCCTGGCCATGAGTCTGGTGGAAAAGCAGCACGCCCTGTTCCTGGGGCGGGGTTGCCATTACCCCATTGCCCTGGAAGGGGCCCTCAAGCTCAAGGAAATCTCCTACATCCACGCCGAGGCCTATCCCGCCGGCGAACTCAAGCATGGCCCCCTGGCCCTGGTGGACGCGGACATGCCCGTGGTGGTGGTCGCCCCCAACAACCCCCTGCTGGAAAAGCTCAAGTCCAACCTGGAAGAAGTCCGGGCCAGGGGTGGGCATCTGCTGGTCTTCACCGACGACGTGGAAGCCCTGGGCCACGACGGCGCCATCCAGAGCCTGGCGGTGCCGCCGGTGGACGACTGGCTTTCCCCCATCATCCACACCATACCCCTGCAACTGCTGGCCTATCACACCGCCGTGCTCAAGGGCACCGACGTGGACCAGCCCCGTAACCTGGCCAAGTCAGTCACAGTGGAGTAGGGGGCGGGGCCGGCATCTTCGGTCCCTACCGGACGCCTGCAGCTGGCATCGGTTGCATTGCTTGGTTATGCAGCATGTAACGGCTTGATCTGATTGATTTCTTCCTTGATCGACTGAGCTGCCGCCCAAAGATCAACGGATCGCTGCGCGTTCAGCCAGAATTCCGGAGAGTTGCCGAACAAACGGGCAAGCCGGAGCGCCATTTCAGGGCTGACAGCACGCCGCTCGCGCAGTAATTCATTAACTGACTGGCGAGAGACACCCAGAGATTCAGCCAGCCCGGAAACGGTCAAACCATAGTCTGGAAGAAAATCCTCCCTCAGCATTTCGCCAGGATGTGTCGGTTTGCGCTGCATGCCGGCAGTATTGAGAATCGCCATAGTCTTCACCTCAGTCAGTGGTAGTCACATACTTCAACTTCGTACGCATCGCCATCTTCAAAACGAAAACAGATACGCCACTGATCATTTATTGAAATTGCGTGCTGCCCCTGCCTGTTTCCCGACAGCGGGTGAAGGCGATTGCCAGGCGGCACTTTCAAATCCTCAAGCTGGATGGCCAGATTCACGTATTCAAGTTTTCTGGCGGCTCTCGGTGCAACATCCGCAGGGAACTTCTTTGACTTACCTTTGGAGTAAAGCTCTTGAGTTTGTCTATCAGCGAAGGATTTGATCATGGGGAAACAGTAATTCGTCACGTGACACGTGTCAAACGCTCTTTTGTCATAGGAATTCAGCGGGTCGCTACTACCTTCACCCAGTAATCGGGGCGGTAGTTGAGCGTCACCGGCAGGCTGGCGGCCAGGCTTTGCAGGGCGCTGTCGGTAGTTTGGAGGGAGAAGACACCGCTGATGGTGAGGTCGGCTACGGCCTAAAGCCAGACCGCCTGCTGGGCCTTCCCAAGTGCACGGGATAAACCGCTGCTTTGTGGAACCGCTGCGAACTTGCCCGAGACCTGGCACAGCCGCTGCCAGGCCTGTTCAGCCTTCCGACGGTGTCAGCCGGAAGGCTTCGTGGCAGGCGATACAGACTTCCTGGGCGCCGTGCAGGCGCTGCAGGATGCGGGTGCCGTCCGCGCCCTGACGGGCATCCTCCGCGATCTGCATGAACTCCTGGCGCATCTGGCGCATCATGCTCCCCCAGTGGGGCGGCATCACCGCCTGCATCCTCTCGGGCCGGGTTCGGCCCGTATGGTCCCGGGTGAGTTCCACATCGTGGGCCTCTGGGTCCCTTATCCTCATGGGCAGGGTCAGGCGAGCCATCTCCACCACCTTGTCCATGTCCTCGTCCAGCACGCCCCGCAGCACGCCGTTGGAGGCCTGCAGAAACTCCCGCATGTGTTCCAGCAGATGATCCCGATCCGCCGGCGGCAGGATGATTTCCTGGCGGGTGTCCGACCAGGCCGTCCCGGTCTGGAGCAGCAGCGCCAGGAAGACGGTGGCCGTCGCGCCCTTCAGGCGAGGGCGCGGGATGCGGGGATGGCGTGTATCCGGCATGTTGTGTGTGTCCTCAGAGGAAATACCGCAGGCCGATCCGGTAATAGCGGCCCGGATCGGAGAACAGGCTGGTGTCGTTGCGTCGGTCAAACAGGTTGTCGATACCGCCGTAAAGCTCCAGCTTGCGCCAGCTGGCGGGATGGAAGCTGGCGTTCAGGTCGGCCACGGTGTAGGCCTCGTCCTTGTCGGTGTTGGCGGCATCCAGATAGCGTTCACCCACGTGGCGTACCCGCAGTTGCCACATCTGGGCATTGTTCGGGGTCCAGTTCAGTCCGGCGACGGCCACGTTTTCCGGGGTGCCGCTCAGGGTCAGGCCCGTATCCCGGTTTTCCGCATCCAGCCAGGTGGCCGACAGGGCCAGATCCAGCTGCTGGCCCAGGGGCATGCTCAGGCTGGCTTCAATACCCTTGATCCGCGCCTCGCCCACGTTGCGGAAGGTGATGTATTGCACATCGGCGGGCTGTTCCGTCACACGCTCCACCCGGTCCCGGAAATCGGTGTGGAACGCCGTGAGGGTATAACGCCCCGGACCCAGGCGACCCAGCAGGCCGATCTCGAAGGTTTCGCTGCGTTCGGGTTTCAGGTCGTGGCGGGTCTTGCCCACGTCCGCGTCCTCCACATGGGCGCCCAGCATCAGGGTGCCGTTGGGGTTGACCTGTATGACGTCATAACTGCGGGATTCGGCCACCTTGAAGCCCTGGGCATAGTTGAAGCGCAGCCGGGTATCACCGGTCAGGGCCAGTACGCCGCCCACCTTGGCGGAGGTGTTGTCCTCGCCCACGGAGGCCTCGTCGTAGCGAAGGCCATAGACCAGATCCAGGCGTTCGGTGGCCTGCCATTCGTGCTGGGCGAACAGGCCGCCGTCCCAGCGTCCATCCAGGTCCCGATATTCGGCGCCGGCCAGCAGGGTGTGCCGGTCGTCCGGGCGCCAGGTCCCCAGCAGTTCGTTGGTCAGGACCTTGGTGGTGGTATTGCGTTCTGCCGTATTGGAGTCCCCCCGGGCCGCAAACCCCAGGTCTTCCCAGGGCAGGGCGGTCACCGAGCGGGATTTTTCGTAGCGACTGTGGTGAATCCGGTAATTGACGTTGAAATGCCCGTCCGGCTGCCAGTTCAGGGCGGCGGCCAGATCGGTGCGCTGGTTGTCGTCGGTCCAGCGGGTGGGTACGTTGAAGGCGGGGAAGATCTGACCGTTGGCGTTGTTGGTGTAGTTGGTATTGGTTCGCCCCGTGTTCACGTAGTCCCGGGTACGGTTTTCCTCCATCCTGCCCAGTTCCAGTTCCGCCTCCAGGGTGTCCGTCAGGCGGCGGTTGAGGATGACGCCCAGGTTGTAGACGTCCGCCTCGTCCAGACGCTGTTCGTCGAACCGGTACTGGTCCTGGATATTGCGCAGCGGGGAATTGGCATTGCCGTGGGTGGAGGGGGGCACCCGGTTGCCGGTGACCCGTACATCGGCGGTGGTTCCCACCTCGTAGGCGTTGCGGGTCGTGGCGTTGGCAAAAAGGCTGAATTGGGTCAACTCATCGCCCCCGTACAGATTCGCGGCGGCGGTGTAGCGTTCCGCGCCGCCTCCGTCCCGGACACCCGCTTGCACGTCCACGCTGCCGCCGAAGCCCTCGCCCGGCTGATGGGTGATGATGTTGATCACGCCCCCCATGGCATCGGAACCGTACAACACGCTGCCCGGCCCCTTGACGATCTCGATGCGGTCGATCTGGCCGGCGGTGAGGCGGTTGAGTTCATAGCGGCGGCTGGGTTCCCCCAGCACGCGGCGGCCGTTGATCAGGAACACCGTGTCCTCCCGGGTGGAACCTCGAATGGATACCTCCAGGCCGTCGGCACTGACGAACAGGGCGGAATGGCTGCGCAGGATGTCGGCCAGCAGGACCGAACCGCTGCGCTGGATGTCTTCCCGGGTGATCACCTCCACGGTGCCGGGACTCCGTTCCAGGCTGCGTTCGGTGCGGGTGCCGGCGGTGACCGTGACGGTCTCCAGGGTCACGATCTCGCCGGTATCCTGGGCCTGCGCCCCGCCGCCAGCCAGCAGTGAGAGGGTGACAGAGGCACCGATCAGGGGCAGCCGACGGGAGGCTTGACGGAAGTGATCCGCCTGGGTGTCGGCGGTACGCTTGCCGTGGCGGGGCGTGCTGTCTTGCATGCAGGATTCTCCAGGCCTGGAACCGGGGTCGGGTTCGGGTAGTGGATGGCCTGGCTGGCTTTGCCAAAGGAGGCGGATGGCTGGCTTGGCGGATTGTGTCGGCGCCATCCGGGTGGCAATTGATAAGCGTTCCCGTTCGCGCTGATTCTACCCGATTTGACGGCGTTGTCATTGATGGTTTGCAAAACCAGCCACCTACCCGGCGTGATCGGGCAGGAACTCTCCGTGAAAGCCGAAGGGCAGGGGGATGGGCAGGGTGGCCCGCGCCCGTTCCTCCAGGGTGCGGGCATCCAGGATCAGCAGGTGACTGGTGCCGGCGGCGGCGTCCAGGATCACGCTCAGCAGCACGCCATCGTCCTCCTCGGTGGCGCCGGGCCTGGGCACGAACACCGGTTCGCCGGGGTAGCAGTCGGCCTCGCTCCAGGTCAGGTGCGTGCCGCATCCGACATCCAGCTTCACCAGTTCATCCATCAGCGCCCCGGGGACATGGTTGCCGGTTCCGTAGACGTAACGATAGTCCCGTCCACTGCATCGGGTGGCATGGATGCGGGGTAACTCCAGGCCGCGTTCACCGAGCACGGTGCGGGTCGCGGTGCCCCGGCGGACATCCAGCGTGAAGCGCCAGGCCTCGCCGCAGGCCGGCTCCGTCCAGCCCCGGCGCAGGGGTTCCAGGTACAGGCGGCGGATGACGTCGGCATCCGGATAGGCGGCCAGATCCACCTGCAGCCGACCGGCCTGGTCCTCGAAGGCGTTGATGTGATGAAAGGCAAAGCAGGGCTCACCCACGCAGGTGGCCAGGTGGGTGCCGCGCTGCCGGTCGAAGACCTGGAAGCGGGTGCCAAGCTCCGGTAGCCAGCGGAAGTTTTCGATGAACGGCCGGCCCGTGACCAGCATGTCCAGGGGCGTGACCACCAGCGGAAATTCGCTCAAGACCAGATGGTGACGGGTGAGGGCGAAGCTGTGCATGTAGGCGGGGGTCTTCACCGGTAACCGGGCGATGATCCGGCGCCGACGCGTGCCGGCGGGGATACGGAACAGCAGGTATTCGCTGTTGAGGGCGAACCGTATCCCGAAGCCGTAGAGATCCCCGCTGTGGCTGTCTGCCATGGGGTGGGCCGTGCTCAGGTGCAGCTCGGTGGTGTCGGTAAAGGGCAGGGGGCCCCGTGTCTCCAGAGTGTCCGGATCGAAGGCCGTCGGGACGGGGGTTTCGGTCAGGCATACGGCCTGACCGGCCATGAGGGCAATGTTCACATTGGTATTGTCCGTGAGGACGGGATGCGCCAGCCCTCGCAGGCGTTTGAGCAGGGAACGATGGGTGTCGGTGGCGAATCCTGAACCCTGGATACGTCCGTTGTGCCGGGCCTGTTCCAGGGTGCGAGTGACCAGATGCCGGTTGCGGAACCCCACGCGCCCGCCTCGCAGGGTGAAGGACTGCAGCATGGCCAGCCCGTCGAACCAGTGACGGCAGTGGTAGTCGCCGGTCTCGAACAGGCCTGGACCGTTGCGCAGCAGCACCCCCTCCAGCCAGTCGGGCAGGTGCCCGCGCAGGGGCAGGGCGTCCTGGTCCACCTCCCGGCCCTGGGACGTGACGCCCAGGTGATAGCCAACCCTTGCTGCCATCATAATCAAGCTCCCGTTCCGTCAACCATCAAGATGCATGAGAGTCAACGCGAAAGAACCCGGATTTCATCGCAGATACGCGCCTCTTTCCCGAGGGGTTTGGTGCGGCCCTGTTGTCTTCTTCATATTAAGGGTACATCGCCATCAGGATGCATGAGGGTTAGAATGGTTCTACACGATTTCCGCAAATGAATGAATCCCGGAGGTGACCGTGTCGACCGAATCGCAACCTTGCCTTTACTATGACGCCTCCTGCGGGTTGTGCCGGAAGGAAATCAACAAACTGCGTCCCCGTCTGGAGCCACGGGTCCGGCTGATCGACATCAGTGCCGCCGATTTCCGGCCGCCCGAGGGCTATTCACTGGAAGCCCTGCTGACCCGCATCCATTATTTCGACGGTGAACGGATGCGGGTGGGCTTTGCCGCCACCCTGGGTTACTGGCGCGCGGCGGGCATGGGCAGGACCGCCGCCCTGTTGAGTCTGCCGGGGCTTTTCCATTGCGGTGACTTTGCCTACAACCAGTGGGCCAAATGGCGCCGCAGACACAGCAGTCAGTGTACGATCTGAAGATCATGCCCGCACCCGGTTCCTCCCATGAGTTCAATCCTGAATCCCGCCGTTCCCGCCTGGCTGAACCTGTTTCGCCGCGCCCCCGTCGTCGACGACACCACCCGTGCCTGGATCCGGGACGTTCACGCGTGGGCCATGGCGCAGCAGGATGACCTGCGTCCCCTGGACCAGGCCCACCTGGTCATGCCCATCCGCGAACATTTCCCGGCCCAGGTACAGTCACCCCACGAGGCCGCCGTGGCCACCTTTGCCGCCATTCGCCGCCATGCCGGGCTTGAAGCGGTGCCGATGCGGCTGGTGCCGGCCGGTGACGGTACACGGTTTCCGGCGATACCCAGCGAGGCGGAGCCGCTGGTGCTTGAGTACGACCCGTTGCTGTGGACGAACCGTCAGGCCCTGGTGGCCCAGTTGGCCCGGGATCTGGCCGGATGGTGGATGTACACGCGCTCCCGACCGGCACCGGCCCAGGAGGGCAACGAGGCCCACGTGGCAGAGCTGGTCGCGGTCTGGATGGGATTCGGGATCTTCCTGGCCAACACCGCCTTCATCAGCCGGGTGGGTGGCTGTGGCAAATGCGCCGGCCCGGCCATCGACCGGTCCGCCTCGCTGGGGCGCCCGGAGATCGCCTATGCCCTGGCCTGTTTCTGCCGCGACAGGAAGATTGCGCCCGGCGAGGCCAGATCCTTTCTGGAACCCCCGTTGAAGGGACTGTTCCGCCAGGCTATGCGGCTGGTGTAGGGCGATCCCTCACAGCGGCCACACCACCAGCAGCAGGGGTATCGAGACCGCCACCACGATGATCTCCAGGGGCAGGCCCAGCTTCCAGTAGTCGCTGAAGCGAAAACCGCCCGGACCGAGGATCAGAGTGTTGTTCTGATGGCCGATCGGGGTGAGGAAGGCGCAGGAGGCACCGATGGCCACCGCCATCAGGAAGGCGTCGGGGCTCACGCCCAGCGCGGCGGCGGTGCCGATGGCAATGGGACACATCACGGCGGCGGTGGCGGCATTGTTCATCAGGTCGGACAGGAACATGGTGACCACCAGGATCAGCGCCAGCCCGACAACGGCATGACCCTGCGCCACGTTCTCGATCAGAAGGCGGGCAATCAGGTCCGCCGTGCCGGTGGCCTCCATCGCCCCCGCCACCGGGATCAGGGCACCCAGCAACACGATCACCGGCCAGTCGATGGCATCGTACACCGCTCGCGGCGGTACGGTGCGCAGGGCCATGGAAGCCAGCACCCCGATGGCAAAGGACACTGCCGCCGGCAGCAGCCCGAAGGCGGCACCGCCGACCGCGAACAGCATGATCAGGCTGGCCTCCCAGATCTTGCGCTTGTTGGGGATGCGCAGCTCCCGCTGGGCCAGGGGCACACAGGCATTGTCGGAGGCAAACTCCGAGATGGACTCGGGCGGACCCTGCATCAGCAGCAGGTCGCCCGACTGGATCGCCATTGAACGCAGCCGCTTCATCGAACGCTTGCCCTCCCGGGACAAGGCCAGCAGGTTCACTCCGTAGCGCGTGCGCAGGAGGATATCGCTGGCCGAGCGTCCGGACAGGGGCGAGTTGGGCAGTACCGCCAGCTCCATCAGCACGATATCGTCGGACCTCGCCGGGGTCTCGGCGTCCTTGCCATCGGTATTGCCGTCGTTCTGTTTCCGGGGCGTGTCCGCATCCTTGCCTTTTTTGTCCTTGGCCGCGGCGGCATCGGCCTTTGCATCCGCTTCAGGGATCTCGTCCTTCTCGGGCTTGACCTCCTCTTCCAGCTTCAGGCCGAGGATGGACAGCACATCGGTCAGCGCGTCGGCCTCGGCCTCGATCATCAGGATGTCGCCGGCATGCACCTTGCGCCACGAATTGGCGGCGATGATGCGTACCTCCCTCTGCACCAGACCGATGATCTGGGCATCGACATCGGCGAGCGCATCCTCGATCTCCCGCAGCCGCATGCCCGCGGCCTTGCTGTCTTCCATGATGCGCACCTCGGTGATATAGGCGCCGGATTCGAAGCCCTCGATGCCCGACTGCTTGCGTGCCGGCACCAGTCGCCAGCCGATCAGGGCGACGAACAGCACACCCGCCAGCGCGACGGCCAGACCGATCGGAGTGAAGTCGAACATGGCAAAACTGCCCAGCCCGGTTTCGGCGCGAAAACCGGAGACGATGAGATTGGGCGGGGTGCCGATCAGCGTGGTCATGCCGCCGAGAATGGTGCCGAAGGCCAACGGCATGAGTACCTGACCGGGGGTGAGTTCGAGCCGCTGGGACAGATGGATCGCCACCGGCATGAGCAAGGCCATGGCCCCCACATTATTCATGAACCCCGACAGGAAGGCCCCCAGGCCCATCAGCGCCATGAGGCTGAGCATGCGTCCGGACTGGGCCGGCAACACGGTGCGCGCCAGCACGTCCACGGCCCCCGAAGTCTGCAGGCCGCGACTGAGCACCAGCACGCAGGCAACCGTGACCACCGCCGGGTGGCCGAACCCGGCGAAAGCCTCGCGGGCGGGCACCAGGCCCACCACCACGCAGGCCAGCAGGGCACCGGCCGCCACCATGTCGTGGCGCCAGCGTCCCCACAGGAACATGGCAACCGTTGCGGTCAGGATGGTCAGAATGAGCCATTGATCCTGTGTCATCGCGCGTCAGGTCCCTGGTGTCCGGGATGAATCAACTCGGCATTGCCGCGGGCGGAGGGCAAATGTGTGTTGGGGGGTATGCCCCCCGCCCGCCCCCGCATGACCAGGGTGGCGCCCTCCTGAAATACCCGCTTCGGCAAGGCGCCTCAGGCCGACAGTTTTGACGACACCTGTCCAAGACGCCCGGAGAGGGTATGCAGATGCTGGCTGGCCTGCGCGGTACGCTGCACGCTGTCCTGGTTGGTGGTGGCGATGTCGGTGATCTCCACCAGGTTGCGGGAGATATCCTCCGCCACAGAAGTCTGTTCCTCGGCCGCCGTGGCGATCTGCCGATTCATGTCCCGGATGGCTTCCACGGCGGTGGTGATCCGCTCCAGCATCGCCCCCGCCGCATGCACCTGCTCCAGGCCCGCGGCACTGCTGCGCTGACCGGTATCAATGGCACTCACGGCATCCAGGGCACCGTTCTGCACCGTATTGATGATCTGATGGATCTCGGCGGTGGAGTCCGCCGTACGCCGGGCCAGAGTGCGGACCTCGTCGGCCACCACCGCAAAACCCCGGCCCTGTTCACCGGCCCGGGCCGCCTCGATGGCGGCATTGAGCGCCAGCAGGTTGGTCTGTTCGGCGATACCCCTGATCACTTCCAGCACCTTGCTGATACGGGCGCTGTCCTCCTGCAGGCGGCAGATCACCTCGGCGGTGTTGCCGATCTCCCCGCTCATGGTGGTGATTCGTTCAATGGTGGTCTGCATCACCCGGCGCCCCTCGCCGGCGGCCCGGTCGGCCTCATCAGCGGCCTCCGCGGCCTCGGCCGCATGGCGGGCCACCTCCTGGGCGGTGGCGGACATTTCGTGCATGGCAGTGGCCACCTGGTCGGTACGATCAAACTGATCCCGGGTGCCCTGGGCCATGCGGCCGGCAATGGTATTGAGTTCGGAGCTGGCGCTGTCCAGGGCACTGGTGCTTTCTTTGAGGCTCTGAAAGGTCTCGGCCAGAAAATCCCGCAGCAGATTGGCGGCCTTGGCCAGACGCCCGAGTTCGTCCTTGCGTCTGATCTCCACCTGTCGGGCCACCCGCCCCTGACTGAGTTCGGCGATATGATCGACGAGGCGATTGATGGGCAGGACGATGGCCCGGTTCACCATCCACAGGCTGAAAGCGCCCACCCCGGCAATGGCCGCGATCAGAATGATCCAGCCCAGCGTCAGGGTCCGGCTGGCGGCATCGCTGATCCTCCCGGACTCCTGGGCGGCCCGCCGATGCAGGGTCTCCACCAGCGCGGTCATCTGCTCGGAAGCTGCCCGGTCAATGCCCTGCACGGCGGCATCGCCGACGGCGGGATTCGCGCCCGCGGCCAGGAAACGCTCATTGCCCTGGCGATACGCCTCCCCCGCTGGCAAAGTAGTTGGAACCTGACCTGCTGTTAGAATCTTAAACCCTGAAGGGGGCGACGAGAGGGTTCCGATGAAGTACTCCGAAGAACGCCGGGAAGCAGTGCTCAAGAAGCT
>NZ_NRSM01000002.1 GCF_016584105.1 Ectothiorhodospira shaposhnikovii
AGTACATCGAGATGGAGTACAACAGCGACCGGCTCCACTCGTCCCTGGGGTACATCACCCCTCAGCAACATTTTTTAGCGGTTGCTGCTTAATCCGTGTCCGCTGCGACTTGACCAGAACACACAGGGGATCGTTGACAAGATGATTGACCAAGCGCTGGAAGGTGATTCACACGCTGCAAGTCTCATCCTCGCCCGCGTCATGCCAGCACTGCGGGCGCAGGCTGAAAAGGTGGAGTTTGACTTTGACGCTAAGGCTACCGCCACCGAGCAGGCAGAAGCTGTGTTGCAGGCAATAGCTGATGGTCTGGTGTCGCCCGATGTGGGCAAGCAGATCATTGAGGCAATCGGTTCGCTCAGTTCGATCCGTCAGATTGACGAACTGGAAGAAAGGCTTTCGGCCTTGGAGGGGAAAAACTCATGATGGACGTTACTTGGTCAACCGACGAGCTGCGCAATATTTGCGCCGACGAAACGCGCCCTATGGCAGTGCGGGCTGAGGCGGCAATGGCGCTGGGCGAGCGCATCAGGCACGCACTGCCACCGGAGCAGCGTACAGAGCTGGAGCAAGAAATGGCTCAGTTCCGCGCCTTTGAGCTGGTACAGGCTATCCACTAATGAGGAGGCTCACTGCTACCACACTGCGCCGACTGGCTGCACTGGAACAACAACGGTCGGCGCAAAAGCCGATGGCGGCATGGCCGCCCATCCTGCCGCTGGACGAATGGGAGCGTCTTGCCGTTGCGAGTCAGGAAAAGCTCGTAGCCGATACCCGCGAATATCTGCACGTCAGACCCGGTGACGTTGTAGTGGAAGGCGACCCGGACGATGTATCCCACAAGTACAAGGCCCACGCCCGGTTGCCGGGAATTGAAGTTCGGTCAGTCAGTCGATGATTATCACGATGGTGGCACCACTACCCGGAACCCGCTGGTCTGCTTTATAGATGCTCTCCCGGTGTGGGGGAGGCAGCAGGTCATAACACGCCCTGTCGAACCGGGTGCGTTTGTCCAGTTCCGTTGCAGGGATAGCAAAGCCAACGTCAATCTTGCAGCGAGCCACAGCGGGATAGCCTGATTTTCCTGGCTCACCGTATGCGGTGAGAATCGGGCCAGTATCAGAAATTCGCTCACTTCGGTCACCCTGCACCCATTCATCATTGATGCGCCGAGTTTCCGTCATCGCATCACGATGAAGTGGTTCAACTGTAGCGGACACACCGTTAAGCCTCGCAGTATCCCGGCCAAGCCTGGATGGACAACACCCCGGCCAGGCCTGGATAGGCAAATATCCCCGGGGGGGCAGAGAAAATCCCGACGATTTTCAGGGCAATTTTTGTCCCAGATCGTGGACACCCCGAACAAGAGCCGTCGATACTGCTAAGCTAGATTGTGGTTTTCTGCAGGGTCGGCATTGATCGCGTCTGCACGACACACACCCGCAGACGGGTTCAGGGGGAGAACAGGCCTGTCGGCCCGCACTCAAGCTGATGACAACCCACAAGGGAGCAAACATGAGCACTGCCTATCCGACTGTTGGTGTGGCCTCCGGGCTACCACGCTATTCCTATCTGCTGCGCCTGCTGCACTGGGTGATCGCCGTCCTGCTCATCATGGCCCTGATCGGCGGGATGACCCTGGGCACGCTGGGCTATGAACGTCTCGTGGAACTGGTCGGGGCAGAGATGGCCGGCTATGCCTACATGGGGCACAAGACCCTGGGCATCACGATTCTGGGCTTGATGGTCCTGCGCCTGCTGGTACGGGTCAGCCAGGGCACCCCCGACTATGCCATCGACCTGTCCCGCGCCCAGCATTTCCTTGCCGGCCTGGTACATTTCCTGCTGTACGTACTGGTCATTGCCATGCCCATCATCGGCTGGCTGGCCACCGCCGCCGCCGGGCATCCGGTGAATTTCGGCACCTATGAGCTGCCAGGCTTCATCGGCCAGGACCCCGAGCTGTCCAAAACCCTGTTCCAGGCCCATACCGTGGTGGCCCTGTGCATCATCGCGCTGATCGTGATTCATGTGGCGGCCGCCATTTATCACGCCCGCGTGCGCAGAGACTGGGTGACCACCCGTATCAGCCTGTTCAACTAACGCCGGACTCAAAACGCCACAAACAAAAAGGCCGGGCAGAATGTGCCCGGCCTTTTTGTTTGTGGGACCTATCCCCTGCCCTACAACGGGATCTGCGACAACTGAGGCTTTTCCACCCAGGGCATGGCCCCCTGGTTGAGGAACTCGATGACCAGCATGACCGCTTCGGCCACCTGATCGGCCAGCCCCTTGATGCCCAGTTCCACTTCCCGGCAACCATTCGATGAAGGCAGACTGGACACACGGATCCCCGGAAACCGCTCCAGCACCGCCTCCATCACCGGCACCAGCTCGCTTTCCGGGGTATTGCTCACCAGGATCAGACGCTCGATGACCGGAACCCGGGAAAACAGATGGTTGTAATGGGTGTCCAGCACCCACTCCACCATGGGCCAGGCCATGTTGGGGAATCCGGGAACACAGTGGTGGTGGCGCATGCTGAAACCCGGAATCTGATTCACCGGGTTGGGAATGAGTCTGCTCCCCACAGGCAGCTCCGCCATCCGGATCCGGTGGGGATAGGCCTGCTCGCCAAAACGAGCCTCCAGTATGGCCACGGCCTCGGGATGCGGGGCAAGCTCGACGCTGGCGGCCTGGGCAAAGCACTGCCGGGTGCGGTCATCGGGGGTTGCACCGATGCCGCCGAAGCTGAAGATCAGGGCCTGGGAATCCAGCGTCTGGCGCAGGCTCTCGGTCAGCAGGCCGGGATCATCTCCCACGAAACGGACAAAGGACAACTCCAGCCCGCGCCGGGCCAGTACCGAGATGAGAAAGTCCATGTGCTTGTCCCGACGCTTGCCGGACAGCAGTTCATCACCGATGATCAGGCCACCGATCTGCATTCCTGTCACATCCTCTGACGGTCACGCTTCAGTTCTTTGCGCCCATGGCCAGTGCCCGGGCACGAATCAGCTCACCCGCCTCCCGCTGCGCCTCGCGATCGTAGTTCTCGTCCGCCTCGGGCCAACCCTGCACATGACGGCAGATCAGGTCGGCCAGGGCGTCCGTATGATCCTGACGGGTGTTGAGGGAGGGAATATAGCTGAACCGCTCGCCACCTGCCTCAATGAAGGCCTCGCGGCTCTCGTCGGCGATCTCTTCCAGGGTCTCCAGGCAGTCGGCGGAAAAGCCGGGGCAGACCACATCCAGGGATTTCACGCCCTGCCCAGGCAGACCGACGATGGTCTCCAGGGTATAGGGCGTCAGCCACTGGGCCTTGCCGAAACGGGACTGAAAGGAAACCAGCCAGCGATCTTCCGGCAGCTCCAGACGCTCCGCCACCAGGCGGGCCGTGGTCTGGCAGTAGCAATGGTAGGGGTCACCCTGGTCCAGATAATCGAGGGGAATACCGTGGAAGGAGAACAGCAGGCGCTCACCCTGACCATGGGTCGCCCAGTGCTCGCGGATGCTGGCGGCCACGGCATCGATGTAGGCGTTGTCATCGTGATACCCCATGACGAACCGGGTCTCGGGTACCCAGCGCCATTCGCTCAGGGCACGGGTGACGGCATCAAAGGTGGAGCCGGTGGTGGAGGCGGCATACTGGGGATACAGAGGCAGCACCAGGATGCGCCGGGCACCGGCACGGCGCAGTTCCTCCAGACCGGCACGAATGGAAGGATTGCCGTAACGCATGGCCACCGCCACCTTGACCGGTCCGTAGAGCCGTTCGGCGATTCGCTGGCCCACCGCCTGCCCCTGGGCCTTGGTGATGGTGAGAAGCGGAGAACCGTCCTTGCCCCAGATACGGGCATACTTGGCCGCGCTCTGGCGCGGCCGGGTATTGAGAATCAGGCCGTTGAGCAGCAGCCACCACACGGGGCGCGGCACCTCCACCACACGGGAATCCCAGAGAAATTCCTTGAGATAGCGCCTCAACGCCTGCGGCGTGGGCGCATCGGGTGTCCCCAGATTGGTGATCAGCACTCCCAGACTGTGGAGACTCCCGTGTCGGTAATTCGGCTCGCCAATATAGGTCATGGCTTGTTCTGCTTTATGGTTTGACGACAACCCTCGGGCGGCGTGATCGGCCGCTGAAGCGACGGAATCACCCTCTCCCCGCAGTGCGGGGCCGCGAAGGCCGAGTGTACTCCTCCCTACTTCAAGAGCCATCTGGACCCTTCCCCCCAGGACATGAGGCGCGACTGTAAACCGGCCGGCAAGGATGCACCAGCGCCGGGGTACGGCCCCGCGGACGGACAGCCTGCCCCCTCAAGGCAGGCCGAAGGAAACCAGTTCCCGGACAGGGTCACGCCGCCGATGATGCCTGGCAAGTGGCGCACTACTGCCGCAGACGCAGCCGCAGGGGACTGGTTCTTGGAAAATGAGCCTGCAGAAACTCCATCTGGTCCGCCAGCACACGGCGCCCCTGAAGATAGATGTATTCCGCATGGGTCGGGATGAACGGCACCGCCAGCAACTGCATGCCGGCCTGCTCGGGCGTGCGGCCGGCCTTGTGGTTGTTGCAGCGTTTGCAGGCGGTCACCACGTTGCACCATAGATCTTGCCCCCCCTGGCTGATGGGGGTGACATGGTCCCGCGACAGGTCGCGGTGCTGGAAGTGATTGCCGCAGTAAAGACATAAGTGAGCATCACGCTTGAACAAGGCCGCATTGTTGAGTGGCGGTGAATAGGCCTGACTGACGGCCTTGTTGGTGCCGTGGGTGGCAATGATGGAGTTCACCTCCACCAGACTGCGCCGGCCGGTCCGGGCGTTGATGCCGCCGCGAATCCGGTACAACAGGGAGCCACAGGTGTAGGCCACCTGCCCAGCGTGGTAGAGCCGCACCGCATGCTGATAATCGATCCATTCCATCGGCATGCCCGATGCGTCAGTTCGCAGTACCTGCTGACTGAACTCGTACACCTCTGCACCCTCGGGAGGTTATACCGGCACCGCCCGACTCTGCCGTAATCGGACCCAGAAAGCAATTATCAAGCCGTTGATTCGTTGACCTGCGTCCCCTTGTTCGGCAGGGCTTGCCACGATTTTTCGTACCCGCACACCAACTCGATCGACTTTTGATGTTCAAAGCCCGGAAAAATTCCGCTACCATGCCCTGTTTTTGGGCATACCCCCCCTGGGGATAGCGCCCAACTGGTTCGCATCCACCCCAACAACCGTTGCAGTCCTCATCGTCAGGATCGGTCGTCATCCGGCCATTACCCCTGCACGGGCAGACGGAGTCAAGCCATGCCGATCAAGATAGCCGTACCCAAAGAGACCGCCCAGGGCGAGCGGCGCGTCGCACTGGACCCCACGGTCGCCGCGCGCTTCACCAAGCTGGGCCTTGAAGTGATGATCCAGAAGGGTGCCGGGCAAAATGCCCAGTTCCCCGATGACGCCTACGCGGACACCCGCGTGGTGGACGATGCCAAGGCCCTGATGTCCGAAGCCGACATCGTGGTCAAGGTGGCCCCGCCCACCCAGGAAGAAGTGAACATGATGAAGGATGGAGCCACCCTCATCGGCTTCTTCCATGCCCACAAGAACACGGATGTGGTCAAGGCGCTGCAGAAGAAGAAGATCACCAGCTTCGCCATGGAGCTGATCCCCCGCATCTCCCGTGCCCAGAGCATGGATGCCCTGTCCTCCCAGGCCGCCGTGGCCGGATACAAGGCCGCCATCATGGGTTCGGACCTGTCCTGCCGCTTCTTCCCCATGCTCACCACCGCGGCCGGCACCATCCGTCCGTCCAAGGTGCTGGTGATCGGTGCCGGCGTGGCCGGCCTGCAGGCCATCGCCACCGCCCGCCGCCTGGGCGCCATCGTCGAGGCCTATGACGTGCGCTCCGCCACCAAGGAGCAGGTGGAATCCCTGGGCGCCAAGTTCCTGGACCTGGGCGTGAAGGCGGAAGGCGAAGGCGGCTATGCCCGCGAACTGACCGACGAGGAAAAGGCAAAACAGCAGGAAGCCCTGGCCAGGTTCATCAGCCAGTGCGACGTGCTGATCACCACCGCCGCCATCCCCGGCCGCCCCTCCCCCATGCTGATTCCCCAGAAGATGGTGGACGGCATGAAGCCCGGCGCGGTCATCATCGACCTGGCCGCCGAAGGCGGCGGAAACTGCGAGCTGACCAAGCCCGGCAAGACCGTCACCAAGGGCAACGTGACCATTCACGGCCCCCTGAACGTACCCAGCCAGGTGCCGCTGCACGCCAGCGAAATGTACGCCAAGAACCTGCTCAACTTCCTGTCTCCCATGCTCGCCGACGGCCAGCTGAACCTGGACTGGAACGACGAGATCATCGCCAAGAGCTGTCTGACCCACGACGGTGAGATCAAGCACGACGCAACCCGCAGCCTTGTGGAAGGAGATCAAAAGTGATCGAGGGTTTTGTTGCACTCTATATCTTCATGCTCGCCGCCTTCACCGGCTACGAGGTCATTTCCAAGGTGCCGGTGATCCTGCACACGCCGCTGATGTCCGGCTCCAACTTCGTCCACGGCATCGTGCTGGTGGGTACCATGGTGGCCCTGGGCCACGCAGAAACCACGGCCCAGATGTGGGTGGGCTTCATCGCCGTGATCCTGGCCGCCGGTAACGCCGTGGGTGGTTACGTGGTGACCGAGCGCATGCTCGAGATGTTCAAGTCCAGCAAGGGGGCCAAGTAAATGGGTTTCATCATCAACGTAGCCTACTTTGCGGCGGCGGTGCTGTTCATCGTCGGCCTCAAGCAGATGGCCTCGCCGGTCACCGCCCGTCGCGGGATCATCTGGGCCGGCTGGGGCATGGTCATCGCCACGGTGGTCACCTTCCTGCACCCTGAAGTCCGCGGCTTCATCAACTACCTGCTGATCATCCTGGGCATCGGTATCGGTGGCGGTCTGGCCTGGTACACCGGCAAGCGCGTCGCCATGACGGACATGCCACAGATGATCGCCCTGTACAACGGCATGGGCGGCGGCGCGGCCGCCGGTATCGGCATCGTGGCCCTGATGGGTTCCTACGAGCTGAGCTGGACCATCCAGTTCATCGCCGTGGTGGGTGTGATCATCGGCGCCGTGGCCTTCTCCGGCTCCCTGATCGCCTTTGCCAAGCTGCAGGGCCTGATCACCAAGTCCCTGCGCTTTGACATGCAGCAGAAGATCAACCTGGGCGTGCTTGGTGCCACCGTGCTGCTGGGTATCATCATCAGCTTCAGCGGTGCCCAGGTGAACGGCGCCCTGCTGACCGTGTTCCTGCTGCTGGCCCTGGCCTTCGGCATCCTCATGACCCTGCCCATCGGCGGCGCGGACATGCCGGTGGTGATCTCCCTGTACAACGCCCTCACCGGTCTGGCCGTGGGCCTGAAGGGTCTGGTGCTGGACAATGCCGCGCTGATGATCGCCGGTATCGTGGTGGGTGCCGCCGGTACCCTGCTGACCCAGCTGATGGCCAAGGCCATGAACCGTCCCATCTCCAACGTGCTGTTCAGCCACTTCGGCGAGAGCAGCGGTGGTGACCAGTCCGAAGTGACCGGCACCATGAAGGAGATCGAGGCCTCCGACGCCGGCGTGATGATGGCATTTGCCGACAAGGTGATCATCGTCCCCGGTTACGGCATGGCCGTGGCCCAGGCCCAGCACAAGATCTGGGAACTGACCCAGCTGCTGCAGGAGCGGGGCGTGACGGTGAAGTTCGCCATTCACCCGGTGGCGGGCCGCATGCCCGGTCACATGAACGTGCTGCTGGCCGAGGCCGGCGTGCCCTACGACATCATCTACGACCTGGATGAGATCAACAGCGAGTTCAAGACCGCCGACGTGGCCATCGTCATCGGTGCCAACGACGTGGTGAACCCGGTGGCCCGCTCCAACCCGGAAAGCCCGATCTACGGCATGCCGATCCTGAACGCCGACCAGGCCAAGAATGTCATCGTCATCAAGCGTGGCAAGGGTGCCGGCTTCTCCGGCGTGGAAAACCACCTGTTCTTCGCCGACAACACCCGCATGCTGTACGGCGATGGCCAGAAGGCCGCCAGCGCGCTGATCTCCAGCATCAAGGAAATCGGTTAATCCCGATCCCGCGACGGAAAGTGACAAGGCCCGGCGTCATCGCCGGGCTTTTTTCGTTTTACCCCCCTCACCCCACCCATTCTCCCGCCAGGGGAGAGGGGCTTTATCACCGGGCGGATGTGGCATCATTTGCCACCATGCCTCAGTCCTCCGCGCCCACCATCCTCCGTGTCGCCGTCCCCACCCCCGTGCACGGGTATTTCGACTACCTGCCCGCCCCGGATGAGGCCGACATACCCGCCATCGGTGCCCGTGTGCGGGTGCCCTTCGGACGGCGTCAGGTGGTGGGCGTGGTCATCGGCCACGGTGATGCATCCAGTGTGCCGAGCCACCGGCTACGGCCCATCGGAGCCACCCTGGATACCGCGCCGCTGCTGAACACGCCCCTGCTGAACCTGCTGACCTGGGCCGCCGACTACTATCAGCATCCCCTGGGCGAGGTGGTGGCCGCCGCCCTGCCCGTGACCCTGCGCCAGGGCAAACCGGCCGAGGCCCGGGGCATCGAGTATTGCACCCTGACCGAGGCAGGCCGCCGCACCGACCCGGCCACCCTCACCCGCGCCCCCCGCCAGGCCGCCCTGCTGTGCCTGTTGCGGGACGCGAAGGAAGACCTGGCCCTGGAACGACTCAGGGAGCAACAGGACACCGATCCCCGCCAGTCCCTCAAGGCACTGGTGGACAAGGGACTGGTACGGATATACGCCCGCCCCTGCCTGACCCCGGCGGATACGCCCCCGGCTCCGCCCCCCGAACTCAACGCCGCCCAGCAACAGGCGGTGGACGCCATCGCGGCGACCCTGGGCGGATTCACCTGTCATCTGCTGGAAGGCGTCACCGGCAGCGGCAAGACCGAGGTCTATCTGCAGCTGATCCGGCAGGTGCTGGCAAGCGGACGTCAATGCCTGGTACTGGTGCCGGAGATCGCCCTCACCCCCCAGTTGCTGGGCCGCTTCCGGGCGCGCCTGGATACCCCCATTGCCGTGCTCCACTCCGGCCTCGGCGACGGCGAGCGTCACTGCGCCTGGCTCTGTGCCCGCGGCGGCGAGGCCGGTGTGGTCATCGGCACCCGTTCGGCGGTCTTCGCGCCCTGGGCTCGGCCGGGCCTGATCATCGTCGATGAGGAGCATGATCCTTCCCTGAAGCAGCAGGACGGCTTCCGCTATCACGCCCGGGATCTGGCGGTGATGCGCGCCCACCGGGAACAGGTGCCGGTGGTGCTGGGGTCGGCCACCCCGGCCCTGGAGAGCCTGGCCAACGTGGAGCGGGGGCAGTACCGGCACCTGTCCCTGCCGGGCCGGGCCGGCGGAGCTTCGGCGCCGCGCCTTAAGTTGCTGGACGTGCGCAGCCAGTTCATGGATGAAGGACTGTCCGTCCCCCTGCTGGACCGCATGCAGCAACACCTGGAGGACGACGGTCAGGTCCTGCTGTTCCTTAACCGGCGCGGCTATGCCCCGGCCCTGATCTGCCATGAATGCGGCTGGGTGGCCGACTGTCACCGCTGCGACGCCCGCATGACCTGGCATGCGGGTGTCCGCCGCCTGCGCTGCCACCACTGCGGCCATGAAAGCGGCGTGCCCGATCAGTGTCCGGACTGCGGCCGCCCCCTGGCCGGCCGGGGCCAGGGCACCGAGCGGGTGGAACAGGCCCTGCGACGGCACTTCCCCGCCTGGCCGGTGGTGCGCATCGACCGGGACAGCACCCGACGCAAGGGCGCCCTGGCATCCGCCCTGGAAGGGGTGCGCAGCGGCCGGCACCGGATCCTGGTGGGGACACAGATGCTGGCCAAGGGCCATGACTTTCCCAACGTGACCCTGGCGGCCATCCTGGAGGCGGATCAAGGGCTGTTCAGCGCCGATTTCCGGGCGGTGGAGCGGCTGGCCCAGACCATCGTGCAGGTGGCCGGGCGGGCCGGGCGCGGCACCCGCCCCGGAGAAGTGCTGATCCAGACCCATCACCCGGAGCATCCCCTGCTGCTGACCCTGCTGGGCGCCGGCTACGGGGCCTTTGCCCGGGCAGCGCTGGCAGAGCGCCGGGAGGCCCGCCTGCCCCCCTACGCGGCACTGGCGCTGCTCAGGGCGGAGGCCACGGCGGCCGAGGCGCCCCGGCTGTTTCTGGAAGGCGCCCGTCACGCCCTGGAGTCGGACACCCCCCGGGGGGTGCAGGCCTGGGGACCGGCCCCTGCCCCCATGGAACGCAAGGCGGGACGGTATCGGGCCCATCTGCTGCTGCAGGCAGGGCGGCGGCAGGACCTGCAAAAGGCCCTGGCGGTCTGGCTCCCCGGTCTTCCCCGGCTACCCGGGGCCAGAAAGGTCAGGTGGTCCGTGGACGTGGACCCGGTGGATCTGCAGTAAACCGCGGGCATTCCACGCCGCCACGGCCCGTTTTCCGGGCTCCCCATCCCGGCAAGGGTATTCACCCCCCTTGCCATTCCCGATAGAATCTGCCCTCGTTGAGATATTCCCCGCCGTTTGCTCTTCTTCGGATACCGAAACCTTGAAACCTCAATTACAGGCCCTGCTCGAACAATCCCTCCACACCCTCACCGGCAACGGCACCCTGCCCGCCGACCGGTCGGTGGAGGTTCAATTGACGCGCACCCGGGACAAGGCCCACGGTGATTTCGCCACCAACCTGGCCCTGCAACTGGCCAAGCCCCTGGGCCGCAAACCCCGGGACGTGGCGCAGCTGATCATCGACCATCTGCCCGAATCGGACATCCTGGACAAGGTGGAGATCGCCGGCCCCGGCTTCATCAACCTGTTCATCAGCCGTAATGCCCGTCTGGCGGTGATCACCCAGGTGCTGGAAGCCGGAGAAGCCTACGGCCGCAGCCGTCTGGGCGCCGGCAAGAAGGTGCAGGTGGAATTCGTCTCCGCCAATCCCACCGGCCCCCTGCACGTGGGTCATGGTCGCGGCGCCGCCTACGGCGCGGCGGTGGCGGACCTGCTGGAGTCGGTGGGCTTCGATGTGCACCGGGAATACTACGTCAACGACGCCGGCCGACAGATGGACATCCTGGGCACCAGCGTCTGGCTGCGCTACCTGGAACGCTGCGGGGTGAAGCTCCACTTCCCCACCAACGCCTACCGGGGCGAATACGTGCGGGACATCGCCGACACCCTGTTCCAGGAACACGGCCAGGACTACGCCGTCACCACCGAGGCCCTGATGGACGACCTGCCGCCGGACGAGCCGGACGGCGGCGACAAGGAGGAATACATCGACGCGGTCATCCAGCGGGCCAAGGCACTGCTGGGCGACAACCGCTACCGTTACGTATTCGAACTGGGCCTCAATGTCATCCTGGATGACATCCGTGACGACCTGGCGGAATTCGGCGTCACCTACGAGACCTGGTACTCGGAACGCTCCCTCACCGACAAGGGGTCCGTCAACAAGGCCCTGGAACAGTTGCGGGACAAGGGCGCCCTGTATGAAAAGGACGGCGCCCTGTGGTTCCGTTCCACCGAATACGGCGACGAGAAGGATCGCGTGGTCCAGCGGGACAACGGCCAGACCACCTACTTTGCCTCCGACATCGCCTACCACATGGACAAGTTCGACCGGGGCTATGACCGGGTGATCGATGTCTGGGGCGCCGATCACCACGGCTATGTGCCCCGGGTGAAGGCGGCACTCCATGCCATGGGCCGGGACGATGCCCGTCTGGACGTGCTGCTGGTGCAGTTCGCCATCCTCTACCGGGGCGGTGAGCGGGTGCAGATGTCCACCCGCTCCGGCAGCTTCGTCACCCTGCGGGAACTGCGCGAGGAAGTGGGCAACGACGCCGCCCGGTTCTTCTACGTCATGCGCCGCTGCGAACAGCACCTGGACTTCGACCTGGATCTGGCCAAGTCCCAGTCCGCCGACAACCCGGTCTACTACATCCAGTATGCCCATGCCCGGGTGTGCAGCGTGCTGCGACAGATGCAGGCCAAGGGTCTGAGCCATGATCCGGCCAACGGCCACGCCCACCTGGCCCGGCTGACGGAGGATCATGAATCCGCCCTGCTCGGCAGCCTGGCCCACTTCCCCGAACTGGTGGAGACGGCGGCCCTGGCGGAAGAACCCCATCAGGTGGCCAACTACCTGCGGGATCTGGCCAATGACTTCCACACCTACTACAACGCCCACCAGTTCCTGGTGGACGATGCCGACCTGCGGGATGCCCGCCTCAACCTGATCCTGGCCGTACGCCAGGTACTGGCCAACGGTCTCACGCTGTTGGGCGTCTCCGCGCCCGAGGAGATGTAATGGCCCGCAACTCACGGCGCCAGGCCAGCCGCCGCCGTCAGGCGGAAGAGAGGCCACCGCTGCCCGGCTGGATCTGGGGCGTGGCCGGTCTGGCGGTGGGTCTGTTCGCCGCCGCGGTGGTCTATCTGCAGACCCAGCGCGACGCACCGACCACCACCACGACGGTGGCGGCGCCCCAGATCCAGCAACAACCGGCCCAACAGCCCGCCCGTCCGGCACAGGCCCCCGCCCAGAAGCCGGCGGAGGACGTGCCCCGGCCCCGGTTTGATTTCTACACCCTGCTGCCGGAACTGGAAGTGGTGGTCCCGGAACCCCAGGTCCAGCCCCGTACCGCCCCCGGCGGTCCACCGCCGCCGCCGTCCCCGGTCCAGCAGCCCGGCCGTTATCTGTTGCAGGCCGGTTCATTCAGGGCCCATCAGGAAGCGGATCGCCTGCGTGCCAGCCTTGCCCTGATGGGGGTGGAGGCCCGCATCCAGCAAGTCAACGTAAACGGCGATACCTGGCATCGGGTGCAGGTGGGGCCGTTCACGGACCTGGACAACCTGAACCGGATGCGTGAACGGCTGCACGCCAACCAGGTCCAGACCATCATGGTGCGGGTGCCTGACGCCTGACGGCGTCAGTGCTCCATGTCCCACACGCGTCCATGCCTCACCCGGAACCCGATCAGCTCGCCGCACGCATCCCCCTTTGCCTGGCACGGGACCATGACGCCCTTCGCAAGGAGCTGGACCGCGCCCGCCGCCGGCTCCGGGCCGGCAAACCCGCCGACCGCCTCCTGGAACGCCTGAACGACCGGATCGAAGCCTCGGTTCTGGCCCGTGAACAACGCCGCCAGACCCTGCCCTCGCCGGAATTCCCCGACGATCTGCCCGTCAGCGCCCACCGGGAGGAGATCGCTCGCCTGATCCAGGCCCATCAGGTGGTGGTGATCTGCGGCGAGACCGGCTCGGGCAAGACCACCCAGCTGCCCAAGATCTGCCTGTCCCTGGGCCGGGGGGCCGACGGCCTCATCGGCCACACCCAGCCCCGGCGCATCGCCGCCCGCTCGGTGGCCAACCGCATCGCCGAGGAGCTGAAAAGCCCCCTGGGCGAACAGGTGGGTTTCAAGGTGCGCTTCTCCGATCATGCCGGCCCCCGCACCCTGGTCAAGCTCATGACCGACGGCATCCTGCTGGCGGAACTGCGCTCGGACCCGCTGCTGAGCGCCTACGACACCCTCATCATCGACGAGGCCCACGAGCGCAGCCTCAACATCGACTTCCTGCTGGGCTATCTCAAGCGCCTGCTGCCCCGGCGGCCGGACCTCAAGCTCATCATCACCTCCGCCACCCTGGACCCGGAACGCATCGCCCGCCACTTCGCCGATGCCCCCGTCTACGAAGTCCCCGGCCGCACCTACCCGGTGGAGATCCGCTACCGCCCGGTCACCGGCGAGGATGACGCCGACACCGAGCGGGATCTGAACGAGGCCCTGCTGGCGGCGGTGGATGAACTGGCCCAGGCCGGTCCCGGCGACATTCTGGTGTTCCTGCCCGGAGAGCGGGAGATCCGCGAAGCCGCCGAGGCCCTGCGCAAGCACCATCCCCGGCATACGGAGATCCTGCCCCTCTACGCCCGGCTGTCGGCGGCGGAACAGAACCAGGTCTTTGCCCCCCACACCGGCCGGCGGGTGGTACTGGCCACCAACGTGGCCGAAACCGCCCTCACCGTGCCGGGCATCCGCTATGTGATCGATTCGGGGCTGGTGCGCATCGCCCGCTATGCCTGGCGCTCCCGCATTCAGCGCCTGTCCCTGGAGCCGGTCTCCCAGGCCTCCGCCAACCAGCGGGCGGGGCGCTGCGGGCGCCTGGGGCCGGGGATCTGCATCCGCCTCTACGGCGAGGAGGACTTCCAGCTTCGCCCGGCGTACACCGACCCGGAAATCCTGCGCTCCAACCTGGCCTCGGTGATCCTGCAGATGGCCCACCTGAACCTGGGCGATCCGGAGGATTTTCCCTTCGTGGAGCCGCCGGACTCCCGTCTGATCCGGGACGGCTTCAAGCTGCTGCAGACCCTGCGGGCGGTGGACGATGCCCACGGCATCACCGCCACGGGCCGGCAACTGGCCCGGCTGCCGGTGGACCCGACCCTGGGGGCCATGCTGCTGGCGGCGGCCCGGGAACAGGCCCTGGCGGAAGTGACCCTGATCGTGGCCTTTCTGGCGCTCCAGGACCCGCGGGAACGCCCCGCCGAGAAACGTCAGGCCGCCGACGAGGCCCACGCCCGGTTCCGGGAACCGGGTTCGGACTTCCTGGGTTACCTGAAGCTGTGGGCCGCCTGGCGGGAACAGTCCCGCCATCTGTCCAAGGCCAAGCTGCGGGCCTGGTGCCGGGAGCATTTCCTGTCCTTCATCCGCATGCGGGAATGGCAGGACCTGCACGGCCAGTTGCGCCAGAGTCTGCGGGAGATGGACCTGAAGGAGAACCAGGAACCGGCCGATCCGGCGGCCATCCACCGGGCCCTGCTCACCGGGCTGGTGACCCAGGTCGGGGTGAAGACGGAAAAGCACGACTATCTGGGCGCCCGCAACCGGCGCTTTCACCTCCATCCGTCTTCCGGGCTGTTCAAGGGCGCCCCGGCCTGGGTCATGGCCGCCGAGATCGCCGAGACCTCCCGGGTCTATGCCCGGGAATGCGCCGCCATCCGTCCGGAGTGGCTGGAAACGGTGGCGGGTCATCTGCTCAAGCACCACTACCATGAACCCCATTTCGAACCCCGCCAGGGCACCGTGGCGGCCTGGGACCGGGTGACCCTGTTCGGGCTGATCGTCAATCCACGGCGCAAGGTGAACTATGGCCGGGTGGACCCGGCGGATGCCCGCCGGGTGTTCATCCGCGAGGGTCTGGTGGCGGGTCGGCTGCGCAGCCGTGCCCCTGCCCTGGCCCACAACCAGGCCCTGATCCGGGAGATCGAGGACCTGGAAGCCCGCGGACGGCGCCGTGACCTGCTGGCGGACGAGCAGGTACTCTACGATTTTTACGATGGCCGTCTGCCTGCCACAGTCCATGACGGCGCCGGCTTTGAACGCTGGCGCAAGCAGGCAGAGCGGGATGATCCCTCGTTGCTGCGTCTGGACCGGGACACCCTGCTGCAGCGCGAGGCCCCGGACCTGGGCGGGGAGCGCTTCCCGGACCTGCTGGAGAGCGGTGGCCTGAGGCTGCCCCTGAGTTACCGTTTCGAACCGGGCCACGAGGCGGACGGCGTCACCCTCACCCTGCCCCTGGCGGCCCTCAATGCCCTGGACCCTGATCGGGGAGACTGGCTGGTGCCGGGTCTGCTGGAGGAAAAGCTCGCCGCCCTGATCAAGACCCTGCCCAAATCCCTGCGCCGCCATTTCGTGCCGGCCCCGGAGTTCGCCCGGGCGGCCCTGGCCCGGCTGGGAGAACCCGAGGGCGGGCTGATCCCGGCCCTGACCCGGGCCTTGCGCCAGATCACCGGCACCGACGTCCCCCTGGACCAATGGCAGCCGGAGCGCCTGGAACCCCATCTGCAACTGCGCTACCAGGTGGTGGACGCCCAGGGCAAGACCCTGGTGACCGGCCGGGACCCGCAGGCCCTCAAGGACAGCCTGTCCGGACGGGCGGTGGAGAGCTTCGAGGCCCACCGGCCCGAGGACATGGAGCGGGAAGGCCTTACCGACTGGGATTTCGGCCCCCTGACGGAATACGTGGAATTCCGTCAGCACGGCGCCACCCTGCGGGGCTATCCGGCCCTGGAGGACCGGGGCGACAGCGTGGCCCTGATCCTGGCGGACAGTCCGGCCCGGGCCGGACAGATTCATCGTGCCGGCCTGCGACGCTTGTTCATGCTGGGGGCGAGGGAGCCGGTGAAGTACCTGTACCGGAACCTGCCGGACATTCAGCGCCTGTGCCTGCAGTACAACCCCGTGGATCGCTGCGAAGTCCTCAAGGATGACCTGGTGTTTGCGGCGGTGGAGCGGGTATTCATGGCCGATCCCTGGCCCGTGGACGCGGAAGGGTTTCGGCAGCGCCTGGAGGCGGGTCGGGGCGAACTGGTGGACGCAACCAATGCCCTGTGCGCCCTGGCGGGGGAGATCCTGACCGCCTACCAGCGCGTCCGCGCCCGCCTCAAGGGCGCCCTGCCCCTGTCCTGGGTGGAGGCGGCGGGAGACATCCGGGACCAGCTGGAACACCTGATCCATCCCCACTGCCTGCTGGAAACGCCGCCGGACCGGCTGGCCCAGTATCCCCGTTATCTGACGGCCATCGAGCGGCGCATGGAACGGCTGGACCATGCGCCGGACAAGGACCGGCGCGCCCGGGTGGACGTGGAACCCCTGTGGGAGGACTGCAAGGCCCGCCAGGCGGCCGGACGCACCGGCGGCGAGTGGTCGCGCTACCGCTGGCTGATCGAGGAGCTGCGGGTGTCCCTGTTCGCCCAGGAACTGGGGACGGTGGAGAAGGTGTCGGTGAAGCGGCTGGAGGACCTGCGCAAGAGCCTGGATCGGGCGTAAAGGACGGCGGAGAGCGCAGAACGAAAGGCGGGTGACCGGGTCAATGGGTATATCACCCGAACCCTGCCCCACCATGCCCCACACAGCCCACCATCTGCACAACCGCCTGCAATCCCTCGCCCTGGTGGGGGCCATGGTGCTGTTGCTGGGGACCATCGCCTGGCTCATCGGCGGCCCGGTTCACAGTACCGGGGTGGTGACCGCGGTGGTGGTGCTCTATTTTCTCAACCCCATGGCCTCGCCCGGCCTGGTGATGCGCATGTATCAGGGTTACCGGCTTGATCCCCGGTACGCCCCGGTGCTGCTGGAGATCATGGACCAGCTCGCCGACCGCGCCGGCCTGCCCCGGGCTCCCACCCTGCACTATGTCCCCACCCAGATGATGAATGCCTTCGCCGTGGGCGACCACCGGCAGGCCGCCGTGGCCGTCTCCGACGGCCTTCTGCGGCGCCTGAGCCTGCGCGAGCTGACCGCCGTACTGGCCCACGAAATCAGCCATGTGGCCCACAATGACCTGCGCACCATGACCTTTGCCGATCTGTCCTCCCGGCTCACGGTCCTTTTGTCCCTGTTCGGCCAGGTCCTGCTGATCATCAATCTGCCCTTGCTGATCATGGGCCATGCCACCATTCACTGGGGCGCCATCCTGCTGCTGATCTTCGCCCCCAGCCTGACCACCCTGTTCCAGCTGGCACTCTCCCGTAGCCGGGAATATGAGGCGGACCTGGGCGCGGCCCGCCTCACCGGCGATCCGGTCGGTCTGGCCATGGCCCTGGACAAGCTGGAACGGGTGCAGGGCGGCCTGCTGGAACAGGTGCTGCTGCCGGGCCGCCGTGCCCCGGAACCCTCCTGGCTGCGCACCCATCCCGCCACCCGCGACCGGATCGACCGCCTTCGGCAACTGGACCAGACACTGCCCCATGGCCCCCTGCCCCTGCCGGCCGTGGCCTATGACCCGCGCCCGATCCTGGAGCAGATCCCGGCCAGACCCCGCTGGCTCATTGGCAGATCGTGGTTTTGATGCACTGCAGCTTTCTGGAGTAATCTCTTGGCTTCCTGCATTGCGGACGCATCGCGAGAGATCCCATGGACACACTGCTCATCATCAAGACCGGCACCAAGATCGACAGCCTTCAGGACTTTCCCGGGGATTACGAAGACTGGATCGCCGCCAGCATGGACTGGCCCCAAACCCAGACGAAGGTGGTGGATATACAGGCCGGTGATCCGCTGCCGGCACCGGGGGACGTTGTCGGCGTGGTCATTACCGGCTCCGGATCCATGGTCACGGAGGAGGCCCCCTGGATCCAGCAGACCGCCGACTGGCTGGCACGCGCGGTATCGGCCGGTGTGCCGATCCTGGGGATCTGCTTCGGCCACCAGATCCTGGCCCACGCCCTGGGCGGCCGGGTGGACTGGAATCCCCGGGGGATCGAGGTGGGCACAGTGGAGGTCCGGCTCCACGGCGAGGCCGCCGAAGACCCCCTGTTCTCGGTGCTGCCGGGCCGGTTCTACGGCCAGGTCAGCCACAGCCAGTCGGTGGTGGCGTTGCCGCCCGGGGCGAGGGCCCTGGGCGAAAGCGACATGGAGGCCCACCAAGGGTTCGTGGTGAACGGATGCGCCTGGGGAGTGCAGTTTCATCCGGAGTTCGATGAGCGCATCACCCCCCATTACGTCATGTACTACCGGGACCGGCTGGCGGAACAGGGGCGGCAGATCGACGGCCTGCTGGCCAACATCCGGCCGACCCCGGAGAGCAGCCGGGTACTGCGGCGGTTCGGAGAGTGGCTCAAGACCCCGCGCTGACCGGCTGACTCCGCCCTTTCCAGCGCCGCCAGAGTCCCTTTTCCAGTTCCACCAGCAGCAGCACGAACACGCCGTAGCCCAGGATCAGGCCCCAGTACTGCAACGACAGCGGCGCGCTCTGGAACAGCAGGTTCATCCACGGGGTGTAGACGAACAAAAGCTGGGCCAGCCACATCGCCGCGATCCCCCGCCAGATCCAGGGATTGGAGAACGGATTCGTGCGAAACACACTGCGGGTGAGGGAACGGCAGTTGAGCAGGAAGAAGCTCTGTACCACCACAAACAGGCTCACCGCCAGGGTGCGGGCCTCCTCCAGGCTCGCGCCCTGGGCCAGTGACCACTGGAACAGGCCGAAGGCCCCCAGCAGCAACAGGGCACTGACCGAGAAGATGCGGCCGATGATCTCGCCGTTGAGGATCGGCGCATCGGGCCGACGGGGCGCCCGGGCCATGATTCCCGGCTCCCGGGGTTCGAAGGCCAGCATCAGGCCCAGGAACACCGCCGTGGTCATGTTCAGCCACAGGGCCTGCACCGGCAGCACCGGCAAGGTCAGACCCAGCAGGATGGCCACCATGATCACCAGACCCTGCCCCAGATTGGTGGGCAGGATCCAGGTGATGAACTTGATCAGGTTGTCGAAGACGTTGCGCCCCTCCTCCACCGCCGCCTCGATGGAGCTGAAATTGTCGTCCGCCAGCACCATATCCGAGGCATCCCGGGACACTTCAGTGCCGTTGATCCCCATGGCGATGCCGATGTCGGCACGCTTGAGGGCTGGCGCATCATTGACCCCATCACCGGTCATGGCCACCACATGGCCCCGGGCCTGCAGGGCCTCCACCAGCCGCAGCTTCTGCTCCGGGGCCACCCGGGCAAACACCGACACCCCGTCGGCGGCCTTGCTCAATTCATCCGGCGACATCTCCGCCAGCTGGCGCCCGGTCAACGCGCGCCGTTGGTCCTTGTCTTCATCCCGGATGATGCCGATGCGTTCGGCAATGGCGCGGGCGGTGAGGGCATGGTCTCCGGTGATCATCTTCACCCGGATGCCGGCCTTGCGGCACAACGCCACGGAGTGGATCACTTCCTGCCTGGGGGGATCGATCATGGCCTGAAGGCCCAGGAAGATCAGACGATCTTCGTCCTTGTCCGGGTCGGGAACATCCAGCCGGCCGGCATCGGTCTCACGCATGGCAAAAGCCAGTACCCGCAACCCCTGGGCCGCCAGTGCCTCCGCCTGTTCCCGCAGACGCTCCCGGTCCATCGGCACCCGGTCGCCCTCGGCATTCATGGCCCGGTCGCAATGGGCAATCACCTGCTCCGCCGACCCCTTCATGTAGACCCGGTGGCCCTCGTCGTGGCGGTGAAGGGTGGCCATGTACTGTCGATCCGACTCGAAGGGGATGGCATCGACCCGGTGCAACCGGCGGCGCATGTCATGACGGTCAAACCCGGCCTTGAGGGCGCTGGCGATCAGTGCCCCTTCGGTGGGATCACCGTGGACGCTCCAGCGACCCTCCTGTTCCACCAATTCACTGTCATTGCTCAGCAGGCCGGCCAGCAGACAATGGTAGAGGGCCTGATGGTGGACAGCGGGAGCCTCGACCGGGCTACCGTCCCGCAGGATCCGGCCTTCGGGGTTATAACCGCTCCCGGTGAGTTCGAATTCCGTGTCGGCGGCGACGATCCGCTGCACCGTCATCTGGTTCTCGGTGAGAGTGCCGGTCTTGTCGGAGCAGATCACGGTGGTGGAGCCCAGGGTCTCCACTGCCGGCAGCTTGCGGATGATGGCGTTGCGCAGGGCCATGCGGCGTACCCCGATGGCCAGGGTGATGGTGATCACCGCCGGCAATCCCTCCGGGATGGCGGCCACCGCCAGGGCCACGGCAGCGATGAAGGTATCCACCCAGTCCTGACCATGGAGCAGGCCCACGCCGAAAGTGATGCCGGCCAGCACCAGGATCACCCACAGCAGGACCCTGCTGAAGGCGTTGATCCTGCGGGTCAGCGGGGTTTCCAGGGTAACGGCGTCATTGATCATGCCGGCGATCTTGCCGGTCTCGGTACGGTCGCCGGTGCCGATGACCACGCCCCGGCCGGTTCCGTAGGTCACCAGGGTGCCAGCAAATCCCATATTGCCACGATCCGCCAGCACCGTGTCCCGGGCCAGCTTGCCGGACTGCTTGTCCACCGGCACGGACTCCCCGGTGAGGGTGGACTCGTCGATCTGCAGATCCCGGCAGGACAACAGGCGCAGATCGGCCGGTACCTTGTCGCCGGAAGCCAGCAGGACAATGTCGCCGGGCACCAGATCGGCGGCGGCAATAGTGACCCGGTTGCCGTCCCGGATCACGGCGGCGGATGAGGAGAGCATGCCCTTGAGGGCCTGAATCGCATCCTCGGCCCTGGATTCCTGGACAAAGCCGATGATGGCATTGATGAGGACGACACCGAAGATGACCGCGGAATCGATATATTCCCCAAGCGCCAGGGTCACGGCCGTGGCGATGAGCAGGATGTAGATCAGGGGGTTGTGAAACTGCAGCAGCAGGCGTTTCAGCCAGTAAGACCGGGGGGCCGCCGTCAGGGTGTTGGGGCCATGGGTGGCCAGACGCTCGCTGGCCTGCCGGCTCGTGAGACCCTGCTGTTCATGGGTTTCAAGGGTTTCCAGCACCTCGTCAGGGTGCAGGTGGTGCCAGAGATCCTTGAGGGGTGTTTCCATGGATTGCGTCTCGGTCGGGTGACTGTGTGTGGGTCCATCCAGAGGGGGGGCAAGGTAGCGCAAGCGCAACCTATCCAGGCGGGAGCAGCAAACCGTCGAGGATGCGACGGATCATGGCGGGCGCATCCTTCAACAGATCAAAGTATTCCGGCTCCAGCAACCAGGCGTAGAACAGGCCGGTGAAATAAAGTTCCAGGGTGAGCTGACCCATTTCCGGCGTCACGCCGGGGCGCAGCCGCCCCGCCGCCTGGGCTTCCTGGAAACACTCCAGCATGACCCGGGCCGCGCGACGCCGCCCTTCCAGTTCCGCATCCCGCCAGACCTGGTTGTCCGCCTCCCGCTCCCTACGGTGAAACACAATGGTATACACCCGCTGCACCTGGGCATCACCGGCCAGCGTTTCCAGGGCCGCAAGACAGAGCCGTTCGATGACCTCGACAGGGTCCGCGTCAGGTTCCCGGACGAATTCGTCACGCAGCCGTTCCAGCGGCAGACGTACCCGGTCCAGCATGGCCCCGTAGAGCGCCGCCTTGTCACGGAAATGCCAGTAGATGGCCCCCCGGGTCATGCCTGCCTCGCGCGCGATAGCCTCCAGGCTGGCCCTGGAAACCCCTTGTTCCAGAAATACTTTTTCCGCCGCATCCAGCAGCAGGGCACGTGTCTGTTCGGCTTCTTCTTTGGTGCGTCGCATGGTTTCCGCGCTTGACAGTGAAAATTTTGGACCTATTATACATGCACGTCTGTATGTTTTTGTAAACTCCCCCGCTCCGGAGACCCGCTCCATGTCCACCCCCTCCCATACCCGCCGGGCGCTGCCCGCCGCCGGCCTGATCGCGACCCTGTTTGCCGCCTTCTGGCTGTCCGCCTGCGGCAGTGGCGACGAGGCCGCCGGACCCGGAGCCGGCGGCATGCCGCCGCCGCCCGTGACCCTGAGCACCCTGGCAGCAGAGGATGTGAAGGTCCGCGGCGACTACGCCGGGCGGGTACGGGGCTCCCGGGAAGTGGAAGTGCGTGCCCGGGTGGACGGGATTCTGGAACAACGGCTCTACGTGGAAGGCCAGGCCGTCGGCCAGGGCGCTCCGCTGTTCCGCATCGACCCGGAACCCTACGAGATCGCCCTGAAGATGGCCGAGGCGGAACAGGCCAACGCCCAGGCCGGACTGAATCAGGCAGAGCGGGAGTGGAACCGGATCTCCGACCTGTATCAGCGTAACGTGGTCAGCACCAGGGACCGGGACCAGGCCCTGTCGGAACTGGAACTGACCCGCGCCCGCCTGGATCTGGCCCGAGCCTCGGTGGCCGATGCCCAGCGCAACCTGCGCTATACCACGGTGGTGGCACCCATCGAAGGCACCACGGACCTGGAAAGCCTGCCCGAGGGGAGCCTCATCAGTCAGGGCACCCTGCTCACCTCCCTGACCCAGCATAACCCCGTCCACGTCCGTTTTTCCCTGCCGGAGCAGGATGCCGCCATCCAGCGCACCGCTCGTCAGGCCATGATGGGGCGTGAAGAAATCCAGAGCCACGAGGTCCAGTTGCTGCTGCCCGACGGCAGCCAGTATGAACACATGGGCCAGGTGGACTTCACCGACAGCAGCATCGACCCCCGCACCGGCACCGTCTCCGCCCGCGCCGTGTTTCCCAACCCGGACCGTCTGGTGGTCCCCGGTCAGTTCGTGCGGGTGCGCATCATGGTGCAGGAACTCAAGGACGTGTTCCTGATTGATCCGACCGCGGTGAGCCAGGACCGGGACGGCCCCCGGGTCTTCCTGGTGGATAACGAGGACACCGCCCATGCCCGGCACGTGCGTCTGGGACCACTGGTGGATGGCCGGCAGGTAATCCTGGACGGGCTCTCGGCCGGTGAACGCCTGGTGATCAACGGCCACGTGGGCCTGCGTGACGGCATGAAGGTCTCTCCCGTGAACGCTCAGGGACGGGATCAGTGATGCTGCGTTTCTTCATCGATCGCCCGATCTTTTCATCCGTCATCTCCATCATCATCATCGTCGCGGGGCTGGCCTCGCTGCGGGCCCTGCCCATCGAACAGTATCCGGACGTGGTGCCGCCCCAGATCGTGGTCCAGGCCAGCTACCCCGGCGCCAGCGCCCAGGTGCTGTCGGAGTCGGTGGCGGCACCGCTGGAGCAGGAGATCAACGGGGTGGACAACATGATCTACATGGAGTCCTCCAGTACCGACGCCGGCACCATCCAGATCACCGTGACCTTCGAGATGGGCACGGACCCGGACCAGGCGGCCATCAACGTCAACAACCGGGTCCAGGCCGCCCTGCCCCGCCTGCCCCAGCAGGTGCGTGACCAAGGGGTTCGGGTACAAGCCCGTTCCACCAACATCCTCATGGTGACGGTGCTCAGCGCACCCGACGGACGCTACGACACCATCTTCATCAGCAACTATGCCCTGCTCAACGTGCTGGACGAGCTGGTGCGCCTGCCCGGCGTGGGCGATGCCTCCCTGTTCGGGGCCCAGGACTACTCCATGCGCATCTGGCTGCGCCCGGACAAGCTGGCCCAGTTCGATCTCACCCCTTCCGACGTGGCCAACGCCATCCGGCAGCAGAATGCCCAGTTCGCCGCCGGGCGTCTGGGGGCCGAACCCGCCCCGGTGGATCAGGCCTTCACCTTCACCGTGACCACCCGCGGCCAGCTGGCGGACCCGGCGGAATTCGAGCGCATCATTCTGCGTGCCCAGCCCGACGGCAGCACCCTGCGACTGGGGGATGTGGCCCGGGCGGAGCTGGGGGCACAAAACTACGCCTTCTCCGCCACCCATAACGGTCGCCCCACGGTGCCCATGGGCATCTACCTGCAGCCCGGCGCCAACGCCCTGGACACGGCCCGGGCGGTGCGTGCCGCGCTGGATGAGCTTTCTGATCGTTTCCCGGAAGGGCTGGCCTATCACATCCCCTACGACACCACCGAGTTCGTGGAGATCTCCATCCGCGAGGTGTTCATCACCCTGTTCATTGCCGTGGGTCTGGTGATCCTGGTCACCTTCCTGTTCCTGCAGCACCTGCGCGCCACCCTGATCCCGGTGGCGGCGATCCCCGTATCCCTGATCGGCACCTTCGCCGGCATGCAGGCACTGGGGTTTTCCGTCAACCTGCTGACCCTGTTCGGACTGGTGCTGGCCATCGGCATCGTGGTGGACAACGCCATCATCGTGATGGAAAACGTGGAACGCCTGATGGCGGAAAAGGGCCTCAAGGCCCGCGAGGCCTCGATCCAGACCATGCAGCAGGTGGCGGGCGCCGTGGTGGCCTCCACCCTGGTCCTGGTGGCGGTGTTCACGCCGGTGGCCTTCCTCGGCGGGCTGACCGGCGAGTTATACCGCCAGTTCGCGGTGACCATCGCGGTCTCGGTGGTGGTCTCGGGCATCGTCGCCCTCACCCTCACCCCGGCCATGTGTGCCCTGTTGCTGGACAAGCAACCCCACGCGCCCAGCGCGCCGTTCCGCCTGTTCAACCGGCTGTTTGACCGCATCACCGACGCCTTCGTGGCGACGGTGGCCTTCCTGCTGCGCCGCTGGATACTGGGTGTGGTGCTGTTCGCCGGCTTCACCGGCAGTGCCGTGTGGCTGCTGGACCGCATGCCCTCGGGACTGGTGCCCCAGGAAGACCAGGGGGTCTCCCTGGTGGTGGCGCAGTTGCCGCCGGTGTCGGCCCTGGGACGCACCGAACAGGTGCGGGACGCCCTGTCCGCCCGGCTCATTGTTCAGGAGGAGATCCAGGACTTCACTTCCTTCGCCGGCTTCGACATCATCGCCGGCTCCCTGCGCACCAATGCCGTCGCAGGCTTTGCCAACCTGACCGACTGGAATGATCGTCAGGGCGAAGGGCAGGATGCCGCCTCCATCGCCCGCCGGGTCATGGGCATGGGCATGGGGATTCAGGAGGCCAACGTGTTTGCCTTCATCCCGCCCCCGATCATGGGTCTGTCCCTGACCGGTGGCGTGGAGGGCTATCTGCAGGTGCGGGGAGACACCACCCCGGCGCAGGTCGAGGCCCTGGCGCAGAAGCTGGCAGCCCTGGGCAACGAGCGGCCGGAGCTGACCAACGTGCGCACGACCCTGGCCACGGGCATCCCCCGATACCATGCCGAGGTGGACCGGGAGAAGGCCATGGCCGCTGGCGTGCCCATCACCGAGGTCTTCGATGCCATGCAGAGCACCTTCGGCTCCCTGTACGTGAATGACTTCACCTATTCGGGACGCCTGTGGCAGGTGAACCTGCAGTCCGAAGGTGAATTCCGCAGTCAGGCCGACGACCTGCGCCGGGTCTTCGTAAGGTCCAGCAACGGCGACATGATTCCGCTCAGTTCCCTGGTGACCCTGGAACGCACCAGTGGCGCGGACCTCATCAACCGCTTCAACATCTTCCCGGCGGCCAAGATCCTGGCGGACCCGGCCCCCGGCTACACCTCCGGCCAGGCCAAGGCGGCCCTTGAGGCGGTGGCGGCGGGGCTGAACCAGGAGGCGGACACCCTGCTGGGCTGGATCGGCGAGGCCTACCAGCTGGACGCCGGTGCCGGTGCCGGCGGCGCCGCCTTCGCCATGGGGATGCTGATGGTATTCCTGATCCTGGCGGCCCAGTACGAGCGCCTGACCCTGCCGCTGGCCGTGGCTTCGGCGGTGCCCTTCGGGGTGCTGGGGGCGGTGATCGCCTCCTTCGGCCGGGGCTTCCCCAACGACATCTATTTCCAGGTGGGTCTGCTGGTGCTGATCGGTCTGGCGGCGAAGAACGCCATCCTGATCGTGGAGTTTGCAGCCCAGAACCGGCGCGAGGGGATGTCCACCACCGAGGCCGCCACGGCCGCGGCACGGCAGCGTTTCCGTGCCATCGTGATGACCGCCTTCACCTTCATCGTCGGCAGCCTGCCGCTGGTGTATGCCAGCGGTGCCGGGGCGGCCAGCCGTCAGGAGATCGGCACCGTGGTGGTGGGCGGCATGCTGGCGGCCAGTACCCTGGCCCTCCTGTTCGTGCCGCTGTTCTATAAACTGCTGGAGGACATGGCCGACTGGTGGAAGGCCCGTCGCGACCAGCCCCCGCTGGAAAGCCGGTAACACGCCCCGAACCCCCGTCTCTCAAGCCAGAGAGACGGGGACCGGACACCGGCGAGCCGATGAATCCTCTGCTCGGCCCAGTCACCTTTTTCCGATTACCTCAGTTTTCCCGATCACTTCAGTCGCACATGCATTCCACCAAGTACTCTCATGCCGTCCGTCATTCGGCACTGGCCCTCGGGCTATTCCTGGCTGCTTCCGGCGCCATGGCTCAGGAAACCCGCTGCCACGTGGGAGCGGGGATCATCGCCACCGGCAGCAATCTGGGCCGCCTGGATTTTCAGCAACCTGTCTGGGTGGGCAGTTGCGACTATGCCGCGGAGATGAACGGCAACCGCCGCTGGGAAACTGCCCTCGGCTACATGGCACATGCCTATCCGGCCACCTTCCTGAGTCAGTCCTTGGTCTTTCCCGCCACCGGACATCTGAACCTGTTGCTGGGTGGCGCGTTACTGGACAGGACCACCGGCTCCATGGGCAGTCAAATCAACATCCATGCCGGGGCATCCCTGCGTCTGGGCAAACAGTTACGACTGGTATTCCGGCACCTGAGCAACGCCGGCATCCGCTCGCCCAACCAAGGGGAAAACATGCTGCTGGTGGATCTGCGGTTCAGATAATCCGAAGATCAGGCCGGTGACTGCCCCGCCAGACGCTGCACGCCCTGCGCCAGCGCCTGGTGCCGCTCCGGGATCCAGGCATCCGGGCCAAGCAGGGTGTCCAGCCCCAGCTGGGCCAGCCGCGCCCGGGGCTGGTCCTGCACCCCGGACATGATCACCTGTACACCGCCGTCCAGGGCACCCCGGATGGCGGCCTCCAGGGCCACCGCCGTGGTCACGCCCAGGTGGGGCACCCGCGCCAGATCCACCACCAGCACACCAGCCCCTTCCAGTTTGGGTTCCTGGCGGGTGATCGCCTCCGCCGCACCGAACACCAGGGGGCCGCTCAGATGCAGGATCTTCAAGCGACCCTTGCCCTGGGCCAGCAGCGCCCGTTCCTCCGGTGACAGATCGGCGCAGCGACCGTTGGTGTCGTCGTCCTCGGGCCGCCGGGGCGGCAGGATGCAGACCGACTCCGCCTGCACGTCCGCCAAGCGCCGGATGGTCATCACGTTGGCCACGAACAGGCCGATGGCCACGGCAGTGATCAGATCCACGAACACGGTCATGGCGATCACCCCGTAGAGGATCAGGGCGCCCTTGGGAGACACCCGGTGGGCACGGCGCAGAAAGCGCCAGTCGATGATGTCCAGCCCCACCTTCACCGCGATCCCGGCCAGCACCGCCAGGGGGATGTTGGCGGTGAGTCCGGCGGCCCAGATCACCACCACGGCCAGGATCAGGGCACGCACGATACCGGACAGGGCCGAACGCCCGCCGGCCTGGATGTTCACCACCGTTCCCATGGTGGCCCCCGCCCCCGGCAGGCCACCGAACAGGCCCGAGGCCAGGTTGCCCATGCCCTGCCCCACCAGCTCCTTGTCCGAGTTCGATTCATGGCGGGTCATGCTGGAGGCGATGACAGAGGACAGCAGGGCATCCACGGACCCCAACAGGGCCAGCACCAAAGCGTCCACCACGATGATCAGCCACTGTTCCGCCGTGAACACCGGCAGTTGCAGGGAGGGCAGCCCGGAATTGATGGGGCCGATCACCCGTACCTGCTCACCGCCCAGCCAGTACATGACCGCCAGCGTTCCCAGCACCAGCACAATGAGTTGGGGTGGCAGGTAGCGTTTCAGGCGGGCCGGCATGAACAGCAGGATGGCCAGGGTGGCGCCACCCAGAAGCAGTTCCAGCGGATCAATGGCCGCCAGCAGGCCGGGCAACCCCTGCAGGGTGCCGATCACCCCCCCCGCCGGGGTGGCATGCCCGAGCAGGCCGGGCAACTGCAGGATGATGAGGATGATGCCGATGCCGGTCATGAACCCGGAGATCACGGTGTAGGGCATCATGGTGACGTAGCGTCCCAGCTTCATGGCCCCGAAGGCCATCTGGAACACGCCGGTGAGCATCACCACGGTGAAGGCCATGGCCATGCCCTGCTCCGGATTGGCGGCGATCAGGGAGGCGATCACCGCCGTGAACACCACCGTCATGGGGCCGGTGGGTTCGGAGATCAGGGTGGGCGTGCCGCCGAACAGGGCGGTGAACAGGCCGATCAGGATGGCGCCGTAGAGCCCCGCCTCCGCACCGGCGCCGGAGGCCACGCCGAAGGCCAGGGCCATGGGCAGGGCGATCACCGCCGCCGTCACGCCGCCGAACAGGTCTCCCTTCAGATTGTTGAACCGGATCTCGTTGAAGACTCGCATCTGGGCTTCCTCATTGAGTGGCCCCATTATCGAAGGGGATTCAGTTCAACAATAATCGAAGTTCGTGAATGGACTCATATCATTAAATCTATGAGTGCTGCGGATTCGGGCATCACCATGCCTGTGGTCATCACGACCTTCCCACCCATACATAGACCCCTGCCAATCCATCAAATAGAAACAATCGATTTATAGATATACCCACTGTTCATGTAGCTTTCCCATAGAGCAAACGTCGCCTTCCCGTCCGAGGCGGGGCACAGACCACAGGAGCTGATGACCATGAGCGTGAAAACCTACGACGCGGGTGTGAAAGAGTACCGCGAACTCTATTGGACCCCGGACTACGTCCCCCTGGATTCCGACCTGCTGGCCTGCTTCAAGGTCACCGGACAGCCGGGGGTGCCGAGGGAAGAGGTGGCCGCCGCCGTGGCCGCCGAGTCCTCCACCGGGACCTGGAGTACGGTGTGGTCCGAACTGCTCACCGACATGGAATTCTACAAGGGACGGGCCTACCGCATCGAGGACGTGCCCGGCGACAAGGAATCCTTCTACACCTTCATCGCCTACCCCATCGACCTGTTCGAGGAAGGCTCCATCGTCAACGTGCTCACCTCCCTGGTGGGCAACGTGTTCGGTTTCAAGGCCCTGCGCCATCTGCGCCTGGAAGACATCCGCTTCCCCCTGGCCTACGTGAAGACCTGCATGGGTCCGCCCAACGGCATCCAGGTGGAACGGGACAAGCTCAACAAGTACGGCCGCCCCCTGCTGGGCTGCACCATCAAGCCCAAGCTGGGCCTGTCGGCCAAGAACTACGGCCGCGCCGTCTATGAATGTCTGCGCGGCGGCCTGGACTTCACCAAGGACGACGAGAACGTCAACTCCCAGCCCTTCATGCGCTGGCAGAACCGCTTCGAGTTCGTGGCCGAGGCCGTGGCCGCTTCCCAGGCGGAAACCGGCGAGCGCAAGGGCCACTACCTCAACGTGACCGCGCCGGACCCGGAACAGATGTACGAGCGGGCCGAGTTCGCCAAGGAACTGGGCCAACCCATCATCATGCACGACTACATCACCGGCGGCTTCTGCGCCAATACCGGCCTGGCCAAGTGGTGCCGCAAGAACGGCATGTTGCTGCACATCCACCGGGCCATGCACGCGGTCATCGACCGCCATCCCAAACACGGCATCCACTTCCGCGTGCTGGCCAAGTGCCTGCGCCTCTCCGGTGGCGACCATCTGCACACCGGCACCGTGGTGGGCAAGCTGGAAGGTGACCGGGCCTCCACCCTGGGCTATGTGGATCTGCTGCGGGAGTCCTTCATCCCCGAAGACCGCTCCCGCGGGATCTTCTTCGACCAGGACTGGGGCTCCATGCCCGGAGTGTTCGCCGTCGCCTCCGGCGGTATCCACGTCTGGCACATGCCCGCCCTGGTCACCATCTTCGGCGACGACTCCGTGCTGCAATTCGGTGGCGGCACCCAGGGCCATCCCTGGGGCAATGCCGCCGGCGCCGCCGCCAACCGGGTGGCCCTGGAGGCCTGTATCAAGGCCCGCAACGAAGGCCGTGATCTGGAGCGGGAGTCCCGCGAGATCCTCACCGACGCCGCCCGTCACAGCCCCGAACTGGCCAGCGCCATGGAAACATGGAAAGAGATCAAGTTCGAGTTCGACACCGTGGACAAGCTGGACGCGGGCTGATCCCACGCACCGGGCCGGATCATTCCCCCTTCCGAACATGAGGACCTGCAGACATGCCTTTCCAGAACACCATGGGTGACTACCAGACCCGACAGACCCTGGAAACCTTCGGTTTCCTGCCCCCGCTGACCCAGGAAGAGGTCTTTGATCAGATCGCCTACATCATTGCCCAGGGCTGGACGCCGGGCATCGAACATGTGCATCCGGACTTTTCCATGAACCACTACTGGACCATGTGGAAGCTGCCCTTCTTCGGCGAGGTGAACCTGGACCATGTGGCCGCCGAGCTGGAGGCCTGCCATCGGACCTACCCGGATCACCATGTGCGGCTCACGGGCTACGACAACTACACCCAGTGCCAGGGCGCGTCCTTCGTGGTGTTCGAGGGGCGGCGCTGATCACGGACCCAGGCAGACCACGAGCGGGGAAAGACCATGGCTAACAGACCATCCAGCAGTTCCAGCGGGCGCCAGGCCGCCCTGGCGCGCCGGCAGGCCCTCTCCAACCGGGGCAAGGGCAGCACCGGTGTCGCCCCTCGACCGGCGGCCCCCAGGCCGGCACCGGAACCGACCGTAAGCCGGCCGGCGCCCACTGCCCGCCGATCTGTACCCATGGTGACCGCCCCCGCCCGTGGTCGGACCACGGCCCCCCGTGCCGTGGTGACCGAAGCTTCCGGTCGCGCCCAGGCCCAGGCCCGTCGTGCCGCCCTGTCCCGGGGCGGCAAGCGGGCCGACACCTCCCGTGACCGGGTGCGGCAGGCCCCCGCGGTGGCGGCTTCTGAGCCGACCCTGCCATCTGCCACTGCCGGTTGCCAGTGCGGTGGGAAATGTGGCCGTCATACGGAATCCGCCGCCTCACCGGCCAAGCCGGAGCGGACCGTGACCCGTAGCCATTCCCTGTCCCGTCGGGGCAATGATCGGCCCGGCAACGGGCAGGATCGACGTCGGAATACCCCCCGTCGCAACACCCCCAACACCCTGCCGACGGGCCGCCTGCAGTCCCAGGCCCGGCGTGCCGCCCTAGCCAGCCGGGGCAAATCGGCCGCCAACACCCCCACCTCGGCGGCCAGTCTGGCCCGGCAGGCCAATCCGCGCCTGTCCGGGCGGGAACTGGCCCGCAGCGTGCGTGCCCAGCGCAGTCAGGGCGGCGCCATGGGCACCCGCCGCACGCCTCCCACCGGACGCACCCGCCCCGGACCGGCCCAAGATCAGCCCTGGAAGGTGGGGCTGTCGGAAACCGCCGCCGGACAGGCGGTGACCGGCACCCGGGTGGGCCGTAGTCAGGGGGTTACCGGTGATGACTCGGGCACCTGCCGCGCCATCACCGGCACGGAATACCTGGGTGCGGAGATCTTTCACGAATTCTGTCAGACCACCCCCCCCAGCCGACCGGAAAAGGTGCATGTCACCCGCACGGGTCAGGGCAGTCGGGTAACCGGCAACGAACTGGGCCGGGGCGCCCGGGTGACGGGTAACGAACCGGGTACCTGCCGCCGGGTGACCGGAAACGAGTACGTGGGCCAGGAGCAGTACGAACAGTTCTGCGATACGCCGCCACCGGGACCGACCCAGCCGCCCAAGGTGACCCATGCCACCACCGCCCGGGGGCACACCGTTTCCGGCAACATGCCCGGTCGTTCCCGTAAGGTCACCGGCGACGAGCCGGGTACCTGTCAGGCGGTGACGGGCACCCCCTACACCAGCCCGGAACAGATCAGCGACTATTGCCCGCCCGAGGCCCAGGCCCGGATCGAGCAACGCACTTCCCTGGCCGCCCAACCCGGTCAGCCGGATTTCCCGCAACCCCTGGAAACGATGCCGGGACAGGGTTTCACCGTCACCTCGCCGGCCCGTCAGGTAGAGCGTGAACGGCGCACCGTGGGCGTGACCGGTACCCGCTATGAGCAGCAAGGTGGTCGCGTGACCGGCCCCTTCGACATGGCGACGGACAAGGTCACCGGTACCGACCAGGCCCGCCCGGAACGGCTGCCCGCCGTGCCGCCGGAGTTGGACACGGGGTTGCCGGAGATCGCACCAATCGACTTTGATCCTCAGCCGGAAACGCCCCGCCGCACCCGCATCACCGGGGAAGGCCAGTCCAGCGGCAAAAAGATCACCGGCGATGACTGGGAACGGGGCGACCGGGTGACCGGCACCGAGGGCAGTTCCGCCCGCCGCCGCAATCCCACCCGGCCCGGTCTGATGGGCGCCATGCCAGCCGTCACCCACAAGCGTAACCAGGATGTGCCGCCGCCGGTGAGTCGCGTGACCGGCAGCAGCGGCAATACGGAAAAAGGATCACTGGTTACCTACTCAGGCGGCGCCCGGGGCTGACCCGCACGGACCCTGTCCCTTCAAAACCACTGAAAACACCACTGAAACCGACCCACACGTACCAGAGACCGACACACCATGCTCACCCGCCGCCGCTCACACCGTGACAGTCTGATCTGGGCCACCGCCCCGACGGTTCGTCGTCATGGCCGCGGCGCGGCGGCCGCCCAGCCCTCGCCGATCGCCCGGACGGCGCAGCCGTCCGAGGCGACACCGGTACAGGAAGTGCATCCCCGGCATGTGCACCGGGTTTCATCCCCGGCCCGGAACGGTCGGTCCCAGGCCCCGCTGCATCCGCTCACCGACAAGGCAGCCAACCACCGGCTCCAGGCCTACGAGACCGCGGTGAAATCATCCTTCGACCGGATCCTGCCGCTGCTGCGGGAACTGGCCGGACTGCAGCGGGAAAAGGGCTTTGTCGGCAAGGCCCAGGCCCTGGCGGAACAGACCCTGGGATTCCGGCTGCCGGATCATCTGCTGGCGGATGCCTGGATCAAGGGACTGGATCTGCCCCGCCTCCACGCCGCCTGCCTGTTCGAGACCTACTGCCGCATGGCCGATGGTTTCTTTGCCCACGACCCGCTCAAGGGCCATGACACCCGGGCATTCAATACCTTCCTGCAAGGCTGTGGCTTTCACCTGATGGACGTCACGCCCTGTGCCGACGGTCGTCTGGCCCACGCCATCAGCTATGTACTGCGCCTGCCCTTCGGCGCGGTCCGACGGCGCTCATCCGCCGGCGCCCTGTTCGACGTGGAGGACACGGTGAGCAAATGGGTGGAGGTGGAACATGCCCGCTACCGGGCCGGCACGCCCAACACCGCCGATGCCCCGACCCGATATCTGAAGACGGTGATCTACCACTTCAGCTCCCGTCATCCCGCCCACGAGGGCTGCGCCGCCCACGGCTCCGACGATACGGCGGCGGCCCGGGCCGGTCTGGAACGTTTGCAGGCCTTCCGCCAGGCGGTGGAAAACGGATTCTGCTGCGGCGCCTCCGTCGCCCTGCTGCTCATCGGTCTGGACACGGATACCGATGCCCTGCGCATCCATGTCCCCGACGCCGGTGGGCACATGGACCTGCAATCGGGCCTGGATACCCGTGACATCTACCGTCAGACCCTGTCCATGACGCCGGAGGCCGCCCGCGGCCACATTCTGGAGCAGGTTCGCCGACACGCCCCCGCCGCACCCGACGAAGGCATGGTGAAGCTGATCGCCCATCTGGTGGAACACAACCTGTCCCAACTGGACTACGTGGACCGCCGTCACGGCGGTGCCTACCCGGACCAGGGCCACGCGGAGCGCTTCATGGGCGTGGGCATCGGTTTCGAGGAGATCCAGTTGCGCAACCTCACCTTCTTCGCCTACCTGCACACGGTGGAGGAAGGTGCCGCCGACCTGGATGTGGGATGCCGCATCCTGGGGGGACTCAATCACCCCCACGGCCTGCCCATCCCGGTGGTGATCCGATTCGACTACCACGGCCAGGTGCCCGGCGCCCGGGAGCGGGCCATCGCCCGCTGCCTGCAGGTGGACCGGGCCATGACCGAACGCTACGCCCCCCTCGTCCGGGACGGCCTGCTGCACCGTCTGCTGGTGGTGCGGGACTGTGACACCCGCAGCGGTCTGGAGCGGGTGGCCGCGTCCACGGATCCAAGCGGACAAGGAGGACACTGATGAAGATCTGTCAGGTGGAGCGCCCGCTGGTATCCACCAACCGGATACCCGGCTTTGAACACAAGCACCTGCTGGTGGTGCGCGACGGCAGCTCCCGTCAGGTGGCGGTGGATTCCGTGGGCTGCATCCCCGGTGACTGGGTGATCTGCGTGGGCAGCTCGGCGGCCCGGGAGGCCGCCGGCAGCAAGGAGTTTCCCAGCGACCTGACCATCGTCGGCATCATCGACCGCTGGCCGCCGGAAAACGAAGCCGGCGGCGGGGAGTCGAGCTGATGGAAGTCCGGCAAGTGGTGGGGTCGGTGGTCTGTACACAGCGCATCCCGGGGCTGGCCCATGTGGATCTGCGTCTGGTGCGGGACCCCCAGGGCCACCAGACCGTGGCCACCGATCCGGTGGGTGCCCGCCCGGGTGACTGGGTGTTCCTGGTCAGTGGTTCCGCGGCCCGCTATGCCATGGGCAACGTGGACATCCTCACCGACCTGACCGTGGGCGGTGTGATCGACCAGTGGGAACCGGCATGACGGGGATTTTGACAACGATGATCCGAAACAACACAGGAGAGACACCATGAGTGGCGACAAATACGGCATTGCCCTGGGGATGATCGAGACCCGCGGCCTGGTCCCCGCCATCGAGGCGGCCGATGCCATGACCAAGGCCGCCGAGGTGCGGCTGATCGGGCGGGAGTTCGTCGGCGGCGGCTATGTGACCGTGCTGGTGCGCGGCGAGACCGGCGCGGTGAACGCCGCCGTGCGGGCCGGCGCCGATGCCTGCGAGCGGGTGGGTGACGGCCTGGTGGCCGCCCATATCATCGCCCGCCCCCACCGGGAGGTGGAGCCCATCCTGCCCGTGGGCGGCCCCAGCACCGAATGACCCGGCATCCGGGATGAACACACATCAAAGTGAATGATCGGAGAGACGAAGATGGCCAATGACAACTACGGTATCGCGCTGGGGATGATCGAGACCCGAGGCCTGGTGCCCGCCATCGAGGCGGCGGACGCCATGACCAAGGCCGCCGAGGTGCGACTGATCGGACGGGAGTTCGTCGGCGGCGGCTATGTGACCGTGCTGGTGCGCGGCGAGACCGGCGCGGTGAACGCCGCCGTGCGGGCCGGCGCCGATGCCTGCGAGCGGGTGGGTGACGGCCTGGTGGCCGCCCACATCATCGCCCGTCCCCACCGGGAGGTGGAGCCGATCCTGGGCAAGACCGGCGGTAGCGCCGCCTGACGATGATGGGACGTCCGGTGTCATCCGGCCGCATTCATCCCCGCATCCCCGGCTATCTCGGTCGCGCCCTGAGCCTTGAGTTTTCGGCGGTCCAGCAGTACATGACCCAGGCCTCGCTGGTGGAGGCCTGGGGCCTGCCGGAAGCCGCGGCCCGACTGCGCCGGGAGATGGTGGAGGAAATGCACCACGCCGACCGTCTCACCCAGCGCATGCTGGCGCTGGGGTTTGCCCCCGCCGCCTCCCAGCTGCATCCGGCCCGCGCCGGTGGCCATCTGGCGGACCTGCTGCGGGAAGACCTACGCCTGGAACGGGAGATCATCGCGCTTTACCAGGATGCCGCGCTGTATTGCCGACGTCTGGGTGACGCCGGCCACGAAGCTTTCTTTGCCGCCCTGCTGGAAGAAGAGATCCACGGATTTCATGGCCTGGAACAGTGGCTGGCATCACTGGCCCCGGAACGGCATCATGATTTCGGGGATCGTGTCTATTTCTGAAGGAGAACCGCCCATGCATCCCGACTGGACCCGCCGTGAACGCCCGTTGCGACTGGAACGCCGTCTGGCTTTTCCGGACTACGAAGCCACACGCCGCTTTCTGGAACAGGCCGGGGCAGTGTCGGAACAGGAAGGGGTGTATCCCGACATCAGTTTCGGACGCACCTATGTCAACATCACCCTGCATGCCGACGACAATGCCACCGAACTGAGCGACGAACAACGCCGTTTCGTCGACGCCCTGGATGCCTTCCAGCCCACGGAAACCACCGAGGCGCACCCATGACCGAACCCAAGCACGAGCCGTCACCGCCCGCGTCCGGCGCAAAATCCCCGCTCCCCGCCTCATCCGCCGACACGACCCAGGCCAACCCGGAAGCCACCCGCACACCCGCGGCGCAGGGCACTCCGGCCACGGCCACGACCCGGCGCCGCCGGAGCCCGGGCACCCGCAAGCCACAACCCCGAACCGCCGACACCGGATACCTCCCGGGCCGCCGGGTCTGGCCCGACTGAGCCACCAACATGGACGAGCGACACGACACTGGCACGGAGGATGCGGGATCCCAGGATGAATCGCGCCAGCCGGACATGCCCAACCGGTTCATCCGCCACGCCAGCCTGCGGCAGTTGCAGATCCTGGAGGCCATCGTCCGGCTGGGCAGCTTCACCCGGGCCGCGGAAGAGCTGTTCCTGACCCAACCCACCGTCTCCATGCAGATCAAGAAGCTCTCCGAGACCGTGGGCGCACCCCTGTTCATGCCGTCGGGGCGCAATGTGGAGCCCACCGAGGCAGGCCGGGAGGTCTACCAGGCCGTCAGGGTCATTCTGGACACCCTGGCAGACCTGGAAATACGCCTGGCGGATCTCAAGGGCCTCAAGCGGGGCCGTTTCCGGCTGGGGGTCATCACCACGGCAAAGTATTTCGCCCCGGAGATCCTGGGGGCCTTCTGCGAGGCCTACCCCGGCATCGACGTCTCCCTCAAGGTCAGCAATCGTGACCGCATCATCGAACGGATGCTCAACCAGGAGGATGACCTGTACATCTTCGGAGAACCGGACTCCATCGGGCTGTCCGTGGAGGCCACCTATCTGGCGCCCAACCCCCTGATCATCGTCGCTCGCGCCGACCATCCCCTTGCCGGCGTGAAGAACATCCCGCTGGAGCGGATCATTCAGGAACGTTTCATCCTGCGCGAGCCGGGCTCGGGCATCCGGGATGCGGTAACCCGACTGTTCGGCAAGCACGGCCTCAAGCCCAACGTGCGCATGGAACTGGGCAGCAACGAGGCCATCAAGCACGCCATCATCGCCGGCCTGGGGATCTCCGCCCTCTCCCTGCATTCCCTGAATCTGGACGGCGGTGCCGGACGACTCACCATGCTGGACGTGGAAGGCTTCCCCATTCAGCGTGCCTGGTACCTGGTGCACCCCAAGGGACGGGACCTGTCACTGATCGCACGGGCCTTCCTGGCCTTTGCCGTGGATCGGGAGGCCGAGATTCAGGCCTCGCTGGACCAAACCCATGCGGCCCTGCGTCTCTCCAGTCCGTCCGCCTGAGCCCCGGCGCCGCCAGCGTTACGCCGGTCGCCCCGACCGGTGTGTCCTTGGCTCAAGAACCCTGGCACCAGCGGTGTTATCATGCGGAAAATCAAGACCGGCGGCCCAGAACATGCAGGTGCATACCTACCCCATCGAGGAACGCATCCAGTGGCTGATCAACCTGTCCCGCAAGCATTCGGAACTGTTCTGCAGCCCGGCGGCCTCTCTCGCCCGGGATCGCTATCTGGCACGGCATTCCACCCGCATCGCCGTGCTCAAGTGCATGGATGGGCGCATTCATATCCCCCATGCCACCCGCACCCCGCTGGGTATCATCCGTCCGTTCCGCAACCTGGGCGGACGCTTTGATCTGGGCTGGCCGTTTCTGGGCAAGCTGATTTCGGACATGGCGCAGGACGCCGCCTCCGCCGGACACCGGGCGCTGCTGATGATCACCTATCATCTGTCCCGGGGTGACTGCTCCCGAGGCTGTGCCGGCTTCGACTACGACACCGGAGCGGCCATCGCCCACACTCACCAGATCCGCGCCCAGGCGGAAGCCCTGTTCGGCCGCGACCGCCAGCAGGTGTACCCGCTGGTCTGCGGCTTCGAGACCGACACCGATGCCCTGATCATCCACGGCGACCGGGACGAGGTGCTGGATATCAGCCAACTGGATGCGGGAGATGCCCCAGATCTGGAAAGCCACCTGATGACCGTATGCCCCGACATGCCGGCGGAAGTGCGGAGGGATCTGCTGCCCCTGCTGGAAGGCAACCTGACCCATGTGCATGCCCTGCGGGGCGTGGCCAGGGAGTTGGACATCCAGCATCGGGAATGGGCCATCTGCGTTGGCCGGGGCTTCGACTTCCTGCATGTGCCCAACACGGCCCTGATCATCGGCCCCTACAGTCCGGATCTGTCCACCCCCGTGCACAAGGCCGCGGGGATCATCGAGCACAACATGGCCGCGGGCCGGATCCCCGATGACGGCTTCATGTTGCTGGCCTCGGCCCCCTATGAGGACATCGGCCCGGACCGGGCGCGCGCCACGCTGGAATCCCGTTTTCTGACGGACTTTGCCCGGGAGGTGATCCGCAGGGATTTCCCGGAGCTGGCCCGCCGCATGGTGCCCCACACGGCGGTGGTGAACTGGCGCACACGCGGTCTGGAGCTGCTGGATTAAAGCCCGTGAACCTTGAGCTTCGCCCTGAGGGTATTGCGGGATATCCCCAGTTCCTCGGAGATCCGGCTGCGGTTACCCTCGAAGGCTTCCATCAGGCTGCGCAGGGTCAGGGCCTCGAACTCCTCCAGCAAGTGGCGCACCCGCCCCCCGGCCACCGCCCGCTTCACCAGTGACTCCAGTCCCCCCGCCTTGATGCCCTGGCTGGACGGGCACTCGCCCTCCGCCCCGACGGCAAAGGGGAACCCGGCGATACTCCCGACCCGGGTGCGTACCGCCGCCTGGTAGACCAGATTCTTCAGTTCCCGCACGTTCCCCGGCCAGTGATAGCCCAGGGCGGCCGCCTCCGCTTCCTCGGAGACTTCGGTGATCTTGAGGCCCAGGCGCAGGTTGGCCTCCGCCACGAAGGCGCGCACCAGGGAGCGGATGTCATCGGGTCGCTCGCGCAGGGGTGGGATACTGATGGGGAACTGGGCCAGGCGATAGTACAGGTCGCGCCGGAACCGGCCAGCCTCCACCTCCGCCAGCAGGTTCCGGTTGGTGGCGGCGATGATGCGCACATCCGCGGAACGGACGGACGCATCCCCCAGCCGGTGGAATTGTTTGTCCTCCAGAAAGCGCAGCAGCTTGGCCTGAAAGGTGGGCGACATGTCGCCGATCTCGTCCAGCAGCAAAGTGCCCCCTTGCGCCGCCTCGATCTTGCCGATGCCGTCACTGACGGCGTTGGTATAGGCCCCCCGGGCATGACCGAACAGTTCCGCCTCCAGCAGGCCTTCGGGGATGGCGGTGCAGTTGATGGCCACGTAGGGGCCGCCGGCCCGGGCGGAGTGACGATGGATGCAGTAGGCGGAGACCTCCTTCCCCACCCCGGTCTCGCCGGTAAGCAGCACGTTCAGGTCATTGGAGGCCGCCACCCCGAGCTGCTTGAAAACCTCCACCATCTTGGGAGACGAGCCGAGGATCGAGGGACAGTCCTCCCGGATGACCTCGTCCACATGGGTGCTCAGACTGCTGAGGCGGGCCCGCTGCAAGGCGGCCATCAACCGTTCATTATCCAGGGGTTCGGGCAGTACATCCAGCGCCCCCATCCGGGTGGCCTGCACCACCTGTTCCGGCAGCAGGCAGTCCCCCACCAGGATCACGGACCGGTGATTGCCGCTGTCATGCAGGGCCTGCAGCACCGGCAGCCGCGGGGCCTGGGCACCGCTTTCCCGCACCAGCAGCACCTCCGCGGACGCACCCACGGGATTGACCGCCTCCTGCGCGGAACGATGTTCACAAGCCAGTCCCTGGGTCTTGAGAAGCCGCTCCACAGCCTTGCCTTGAACACTACCGTCCCAGCCGATCAGAATGACGTTGCCGCTCATGGTATCCACTCTTCTCTCCTCGCCCCGGGTCGCATGCCGGCCGTTTTTCTCAAGGCGCCGGGTACATGGCCCGGCACTCTTTCGGCCTTTGATTATTGTCAAATGTGATGGACATATAACCACAAATAAAATGACTGTCAAGTTTCAGGGTCTTTATACCTGCCCGGGGTGCCACCTCTGGAAACAGGACATCCCGAGGAAAATCCACAAAAAACCCCTCCCTGAAATCATCATGGGGAGGGGTCGTAAGGACGAATACCCGTCATCATGCTCGGGGGGACAGTCAGTCCCCCGGATACCGCATCACCGGGGCCGGATGTCGTGGACCTGACTGATGTCCGCGTCACCGCCGGGACCGTGACAGGTCAGGCAGTTTTCATTACCCGGATCCAGGTTGTTGATGGTGGCCGACATGGAACCGCCACGGGGCCGGATATGGTTCTCGAACCAGTCTGGATTGGTGTGGCAGGAGGTGCAGACCGAGGCGATCGGACTGAACTTCCGGTGCTGTTCCAGATCGTTCAATCCGTTGTCGGCACCGAAGGCCACCGCACCGGCATTGGTGAAGTTACCGGTCTCCCAGTCGAAGCTGCGATGGGTGGAACCGATCACGCCCGGGGCCAGCGGCAGCTTGTAGCTGTCGTTGACATGACAGGTGTTGCAGTTGGCAATACTGCCCGGGAAGCGATGGGCCCTATCCCACTGCCCATCGGGATCCCCCTGCGGGGCCGGACCGCCAAACACCAGGGCACGCAGCTGGATGCCGTCCGCCCCCATGTTGGCCCTGTGGATGTGATGGATCATGCGCTTGAAGTCCTTGGACTCCTCAAGCTTGCCATCGAACTGCCCCTCCACGCCCCGGCGCGCTGCATGGGAAACATCCGTGTTGTTGGGGTTGTGGCAATGGACGCACAGTTCGGGGTTGTTACGACGGTTGCCGCCATGCTTGGCAAAGCGGATATGGCAGGACCGGCAGGTCTCTTCCACGTCCACCACCTGGCGCCGGGGTATCGGGACGGTATTGCCGATGCCAAAGGTGGTCACCCGATGCAGGGCATTGACGATGGGCGTGCGACTGTCATCCCAGACGCTATCCACCGCACCCAGGGCATCCAGCGGCACCACCTGATGCTGCACCGCAATGGAGCCGGTGCCGTTCTCAGGCATGGTGTCAATGATGGAGGACACATCCAGGATCACCGTGTAATACCCGTTCGGCCCCGGCCCGCTGATGGCAATGTTGTTGCCCGCGCCGCTGCTCCAGCAATCGGCGCTGCAGGCATAGTCCGTGGTACGTCCCGGCCAGTTGTTGTTGATGTCGCTGGAGTGAGTGAAGTCGGCAAAGCCCTCCTCGCGCCAGCCCATGACGAAGCCAAGGGAGAAGGTGGCATTGTCACCGTGACGCAGATACACGCCCCTGGCGTCATCCCTAACACGCAGGCGGAAGGTCACGGACTCGGCGGCCGGATCCAGGGTGGCCGGCTCCAGTTCGATCCGGAGCTGATCCTGGCGAATACCGGCACGGGTGAAGCTTAGATGCGCCCGGGTCACGCGAACCCGGTTGTTGCCGCCCTGCTCGATCCCACGCAACCCGATATTGGCGGCATCGCCGACGGGACTTTCGTTATGGCAGCCGCCGCAGGCCTGGCCGCTGACGAACAGGGAATTACCCAAGGCGCCGGCCAGGGTGCCGTCACCCTGCCATCCGGTATCCGGATTGAACCCGGTCCGGTGGCCGCTACGCCAGTCCCCCCTGGGTCCGGCGGTTGAGGCGCCAAAGCGCTGGGCCAACCGGGCCGGCAGGGTCTCGTCAGGATGAACGCCACCGGGCAGCGCCACGTCGGCATCGGAGAAGTTGTACCAGAACACGTTGTCGTGGCAGGCGGCACAGGCCTCGACGGTACGGGTTGGACCCCACCAGTTGTCGCCATCCGGGGTCACCCGAGCCAGTTTCTGCCGGGCCAGCACATCCTCGCCACCGGCGATCAGCACCAGCTCGTCCCGGGTTTCCTGGCCCATGTGGCACTTCACGCAGTTGTCGATGCCGAAGGAGGCCTGACGGGGAATGGGGTTTCCGTTCGGCAGCACGCCGTGGGAGGCATAATTACCCACATGACCGATGTTCCCATTGTCATGCACGGCCTGAGGGAATCGCAGCTTGCTGAAGTCGTTGTTGCGGATGAAATAGGGCACACCGGCACGCACGCTGGGCAGGGACTGCCCCCGGTGGATCTTGTGCACCATCTGCTTGAAGTCGATGCTGCGGCCGCTGACCGGGTCCACGCTGCCCGGGTTGTGGCAGGTGACGCAGTACTGGGGCTCCACCCGGTTGCCGCCATGCTTGCGCAGGGTGCCGTCGTGGCAGGTGTTGCAGCTGTCGAGGGAGATCATGTCCCGGGTGGCATCCACCCCATGGGTGGGCCGCTCTCCGGTGGCCGGGATGAAGTCATACCAGGCGTTGGCCACCAGGCCGCCGCCCAGCTGCATGCCCACCCGGTGGGTCCAGTCGCTGTTGTATTCCACGGTGTAGGTCAGCGTGTTACCGCTGCCCTCGACGCGAACCCCCCGGGGCAGCGTGGTGCCATCCGCCCAGGAGCAACGCAGCGCCTCGCCCAGCGTGGCGGCAGCCTGGCGACGATCGGAGAATTCATGGCTGTCATGGGAGCCATCCTCCACACAGCGCCACAACTGGCCCACGTTGTTGCCGGTGATGGTCCGGCTGGCCTGATTCACATTGAGATTGTAGGTGTACCGATACTCGCCGTTACCCAGGTTCTCCAGGGTACCGTTATTCTCGATATTTCCCTGAATGGCATTGCCGAACATGGGCGCCCCGGTGGGGTTGTTCCCGGATACCGCCAGCATCCAGCCCGAGTCAGCCACGGGCCGCTCCCGGGTGATGTAATTCACCCAGTCATAGCCCTGGCCATACCGGCTTCTGGGCGCCAGCTTGGCAAAGGTGAAACTGGCCGCGGACAGGTCCGTGATGGGGGCGCCCCGTCCATCCAGCAGGGTGAATTCCACCATCGGATGACCGTCATTATTGACCTGCGCACCGGTGATCCGCAGATCCGGGCCGGCGGCCGTGTCATCGGGCAGTGCCGGCAGACCGCCACCACCGCCGGTGGTGGTATCGTCAAAGCCGCTATCACTGGCCAGACAGCCCGTCAGCACCAGGGCCAGCAGCATGATCAGGCCCACATGCCTGCCGTTCCTCAAGACGGCATTCATGCAGCCATGATCCCGGCCCTGTCCCGGCTCACGGATGGTGACCAAGGGTGAAGATCCCCCCCCGGTGAACTGATCCAATCTCGATCGTGTGATTCGTGCCATGCTCCCCACCTCCAGGTTGATTCGCCGTGGACGCTCGCAGCCATCCCGGCGGCAAACCGGGGATCGCTCATCCATATCGCCCAACCCATCGAATTAATTATTTTCAAATCAATACGCTAGAACCTATACCGCAATGTGCCGGCAATCAGGTGCGAGGTATAATCCGGGCTGTCCTGATCCAGCAGGATGAGGTTGCCGACACCGGTCACGCCCACGCCATCCAGACCCCAGTCCTTTTCCTGGTAACGCTCCACCATGTATCGCAGACGAAAATCCAGGTTCTGACGCAGTCGGTAATCCCCATAGAGGCTGAACTGGGTCAGGCGTGACTCCAGGCTGGGATAGACACCGTTGCCCAGCTCGGATCTCACCCGTGCGCGGCCCGAGCTTTCGATGTGAATCAACTCGGTCCCCAGGGTCAGCTTGCCCGGGCGGACCACGTATTCGCCGCCCAGGCCCATGGTCAGGGAGTCCTCATCCCGCTGCGAACGCCAGAATTCGCCGCCGGGACGGGTCGGAGTCGGTGCCCGGAAGCCATCCTGATCCGCCTTGATGTTCTCGTAGGCATAGAAGGCAAAGGCGGTCAGCCGATCGCTGGGCACATAGGAGACATCCATGGCCCAGATCTGGCGCTCGGCGGACTGCAGTCCCAGCTCCGAACGTGAATAGTCATCGTCGATCCATTGCACCCGAGGCGTGAACTGCAGCCGGCCATTGGCCTGGAAGGTGGCCAGCAGGGTGATGCTCTTGCGGTCACGATCCGCCAGGTAGTACTTGCGCAGGGTTTCCGGCGCGGTATCCCGCTCCCAGTTGGAGCCCCGCTGCTCGGCATACTGGAACTCGGCACTGAGGGTGGTGCGCGGAATTGCCCGGGTGCGAATGCCGGCCTTGTAGGCGGTTTCATCCGTGCGTTCCCGGTCATCGAAGGTCCGTTCCCGCTCGTCCCTGACCACGCCCAGATTCAGGTAGGTACGATCCTGCATCCGGTAGCTGGCATCCACGTGATAGCGGTTCTGGGTGGAACTGACCGGGCGTGAAGACCAGGTCCGGCCATTGTGTTCCACGTCATAGGCGGAAGTGCGGTTGTCACGGTCGTCATAGCGGTAACCCGCCCGCAGATTCAGTCGCTCATGGGGGCGGCCACTGGCCCGAAGATTCACCAGTGTGGTGTTGATCTGCCCGTCCAGGGATGACGGCAACCCCGCGAACTCCTCCACAAACCGCTCATCCTGGGTCATCCTGCCCAGGGCCACATCGGCCCCGACCCGGGCAGTGCTTTCAGTGAAGGTGTAACCGATGGAGCCCGTGATTTGATGAAACTGATTGTCCGGCTCCAATGCCACCGTACGGCTTGGGGCGTTGTCCCAGTTGGCCACCGTGGCATCGGGAACATCCAGACTCTGGCCGTCCCGCTGGGAGAAGACGGAAAGGTGGTAGCCCAGCCGCCCCTGCAACTGTTCACCGTCGTAGGTGACATCGGCCTCGAAGCGCGTGGTCTCGTAATCCACCGGTACCGGTACCACGGCGGAGCGTTGCAACGCCCAGAAGTGGTCGTTGTTCACACCCCGGGCCATCAGGCCATCCTTGCGGTCGTAATGCACCGCCGTACTGGCCCGCCAGCGGGTATCCAGGTTGACCCGCCCCCCCACGCTCAGGCGCTCCCGATTGGCGCCAAGATCCACATCCCGCAGAAATTCATCGGCAGTCGCAGCCCCGCCACCGGCCGGCAGGCTCAGATTCCCCGAGCCGGTGCCCCGGTAAGGCGTACCCACGTCCCGGTACTGGTAGCTGGGCATTTGCTGGTAATACAGGAAAGTGCTGTAACGCCCCCGCTCGCCGGCATCCAGTTTCAGGCTGCGGGAATCCAGCCCGAGGTTGCGGCCTTCCAGCCGCCAGTAGCGGGTGGTGTCCGAATCATGGGGGTCAAGCCCCCGCAGCAGAAACCCCAGATCCAGAAACACTCCGGCCTGATCAACGCCGGTAAAGCGTCCCAGCCGGAAGGAGTCATCGCTCAGATAGCCGACACCGGCCCGGATCTCCTTTCTCACGATCTGACTTGATCCCTCCTGGGCGCTCAGGGTCAGCGGCGTGGCCAGACCCACGGCGCAGACCGTGGTGGTCGTCAAGAGTGATTTCGACATTCTGCTCATGATTCTCTCCTCGCACCTCATCCACCGGCAGCCGCCGGTAGCGGTTGGCCTCATTCCTTGAACACGAAGCCACGGGGATGATTGGAACCGTGGATCTGGCTATGGCAGTTCAGGCAACTGCGGCCCTGCACCCGGAAATCCATGCGCGCGCCGGTGAGTGCCACATCGGAGTGGGTGCCCAGATGACACTGCTGACACAGCATGGGGGGACGGCTGACCAGCATCGGTCGATGGATGGAGCCATGGGGATCGTGACAGGTGATGCAGGCCTCGCGGGCCGGGTTGTGCTCCCACAGGAAGGGCCCCCGCTTTTCGGCGTGGCAGTTGTAGCAGGTCTCGTTCACCGTATGGCCGATCAGTTTCCGGGGGCCGGGGGTGCCATGGGGGTTATGGCAGTCGGTGCACTGCATGAGGCCTTCCGGCACCGGATGGTGGGAGGGCTTGTTGAAGTCCGCGCGACGATCCAGAAGCACTCCGACATTCGCTTCAGAGTGCTTCCCTTTGATGCATCGCCATCAGGATGCACGAGAATCAACCCGCGCTGACAGCAGGATCAAGGCTGGGCGGCCAGATACGCTTCCATGGTTTCCGCATCTACCGCACGGACGGTGCTGCCCAACGGGCCGACACCGATCCGTGCCACATGATTGCCACTCTTTTCCTGTCCAGGCTTCAACACCCACAGACGCCCATCCTTCGCCTCCACCTGGAATCCGGGCCTGGCGGCCAGGTATTCCAATGCGGTATCCCGGTCCACGGCGCGCACCGTCATCCCCCGGGGACCCGCGCCGATCAGGGCCACATGCTCACCGCTTTTTTCCTGGCCCGGCTTGAGCACCCACAAACGACCGTCCGACTCCTCCACCCTGAATCCAGGACGATCAAAGGGGCCTTTCGTTTCGGCCTGTTGCGCCGGGGCCTGAGCGGTCGGGGACTTTTCGGGGGCGGTCTGGCAACCGGCAACGCCCAGCACCAGTACAAGGCCCGTCAGCAGGAGGGGAAATTTTGGTTTCATGGCAATCATTCCTCAATGTCAACAATAGTCAGGATGAAATTCGATGAGCAAAACGCGTCCATGCTATGCACCCACGATGACAGTTTGCTGACAAGGCCATGACCCAGAGGAAGTTCACAAGCCTGTCACGCCCGCATGGTATTCACGGAGAAATGCGTGGAAATGGCCACGCGCGATACAGGTTCTCCACCCCATGACTCAGCGTCCCGCCCCGGCAATTCCGGAGACATCACTGGCAGACCTGAATGCGTTGACGGATGCCATGCTCAAGCTCAGGAGCGAAGTGGTTTCCGGCGCTGAACAGCGGCTGAAAAAATTTCATCCCGATTGTCCGGACATCATCCCCTTTTCCGCCCGCAATCTGGCCCAGTATCTGGCATTGAGGGCGATGGACCTGCGCCCCTTGCAGTCACGGCTGGCAAGACAGGGACTCTCCTCCCTGGGGCGCACCGAGGCCCATGTGATGGCCAGCATCAATCAGGTCTTGCGGGTACTGACCCAAATCACCCAGCGGGTACCGGAGGCGGAACCGGAACCGGCCTGCATCGGGTTTGACACAGGGCATCACACACTGAAGGAAAACGCCGACCATCTGTTTGGAATCCCACCCGCGGGGCGCAATGTGCGCATCATGGTCACCCTGCCCACGGAAGCCGCGGTGCATGAAGACCTGGTGGTCAAACTGATGGAAACCGGCATGGACTGTGCGCGGATCAACTGCGCCCATGACGATCCGGAGGCCTGGTCCGCCATGCTCCGTCACATCCGCTCGGCAGAGAAACGCCTGAATACCCGATGCACGATCCTGATGGATCTGGCGGGCCACAAGCTCCGTACCGGCCCCCTGGGCACGCGCCCTCCCCTTTCCCATGTCAAACCCCGGCGCAACCTCTTCGGACGGGTGGTTCAGCCTGCCCGGGTGGTCCTCTGCCCCGACGGGGGAGCCGTAACCACCACCGGAGAAAGCGACTATCAATATCTGCTACCCGCCCCCTGCCTGGAGGCCATGCAGGCAGGAGACCGGCTGGCATTCGAGGATACCCGGGGCAAGCAACGGCGGATGAACATCGTACAGGCGCTGGATCATGGCTGCTGGCTGGCGACCATGGACCGTAGCGCCTATTTCACCGGCAGCACGCTTTTCGTCCACGAACGGCGCCATGAGCAGGGCAAATGGCAGTCACTTCAGAGCCTGCATCTGGGCTGGCCCTCGCTGGAACCCGTGAACATCCGGCTTTTCAAGGACGATCGGCTGTACCTGACCCGACGTCAGATTCCCGGACAGGCAGCGACAGTCGATGAAAAGGGCCAATGTCTGGCGCCGGCCCACATTGCCTGCACAACCCCCGAAGCACTGGATGCCCTCGCCTCAGGTCAGACGGTCTGGATTGACGACGGGAAAATCGGCACCGTGGTGGAAGCCGTGGATGCCGATGGCGTGATGCTCCATGTCACCCATTGCCGCCCCCAGGGAAGTCGTCTGCGCGCGGACAAGGGCATCAACTTCCCCGGCGCCCCGCTGAATCTCCCGAGCCTGAGCCCGCGGGATCTCGAATATCTGGATTTCGTGGTGGCCCATGCGGATCTGGTGGGCTACTCCTTCGTCGAGTCCCGGGAAGACATGATCATGCTCATGAATGAACTCTCGCGACGCGGGGGAAAGGCCCTTGGCATCGTGGCCAAGATCGAGACCTGCCGGGCGGTCGAGAACCTGCCGGAAATCATCCTCTCCACCCTGGGACACCACCGCCTGGGCATCATGATCGCCCGGGGAGATCTTGCGGTGGAGATCGGCGGCGAGCGTCTGGCGGAAATCCAGGAGGAGATCCTCTGGCTCTGCGAGGCGGCCCATGTACCGGTGATATGGGCCACCCAGGTACTGGAGAGCCTCGCCAGGGAAGGCCTGATCTCCCGCCCGGAAATGACGGATGCCGCCATGGCGGGAAGGGCCGAATGCGTCATGCTGAACAAGGGGCCCTATATCCTTGATGCCCTCCATACCCTGAACGGCATCCTGGTGCGCATGCAGTCTCATCAGCACAAGAAGAGTTCCCAACTCAGGGCCCTGCGTCTGGCGGGCTAGGTCGCACAAATACCAAAAATGAATTGATAGCTTACATTTTATTCTTTTTTGACCATGCGCAATCCTTGCTAAGGTACCTCCAACGATGAATGGAGGAACACCGCATGTCACCACAGGCCATTGAACGGCACGACCTCGAAACCCTGGAAGGCATCAACCGCAGGCTGGCATCCCAGGATGCGCAGGCCCGGGTACGCTGGGGGTTGGAACACTTCGGAGAGCAGATCGTGCTCAGTTCCAGTTTCGGGGCCCAGGCCGCGGTGATGTTGCATCTGGTGACCCGTGAGCAGCCGGACATCCCCGTGATCCTTGTGGATACGGGTTATCTCTTTCCGGAAACCTACCGGTTCGTGGATGAGCTGTCCTCGCGCCTCAAGCTGAACCTGCATGTGTACCGGTCTGCCCTTTCCCCCCACTGGCAGGAGGCCCGCTACGGCAAGCTATGGGAACAGGGACTGGAGGGAATCGAGCGCTACAACCGGATGAACAAGGTGGAACCCATGCAGCGCGCACTCGCTGAACTGGGGGCGCAGGCCTGGTTTGCCGGACTGCGGCGGCAGCAGTCGGCATCCCGGGCAAACCTGGATGTCGTGGCCTCACAAAATGGACGCCTGAAGATTCACCCCATCATCGAATGGAGCGATCGGGATGTGCATCGCTATCTCACCCGCCATGAGCTGCCCTATCACCCGCTCTGGCACGAAGGCTACCTGTCCATTGGTGATGTCCACACCACGCGCTCGGTGCATGAGATCGATGACCCCTCGCAGATGCGTTTCTTTGGACTGAAGCGCGAGTGCGGGCTGCATGAGCATGTATGAGCATGTCGGCCGGGTTCACCGAGGGGCGGGGGGATCAACACCTTAATCGCCCCGGTTATGGGAACTGTAGACCCAGCTGTGCCCATCGGCATCGAAAGCCCTGACGTCATAGGGCTGGGTCCGGCCATCGGGCATTTCCATCCCGGGTGAACCCAGCGGCATCCCCGGCACGGCAATACCCACCGCCCCTGCCGGACGCTCGGCCAGGAAACGATGCACCACGTCGGCCGGGACGTGCCCCTCCACGATCACTCCATCCACAATGGCGGTATGGCACGAAGCCATGTCACGGGGCAGGCCCACCTGCGCCTTGACCATCCCCATGGCGCGGGTTTCCCGGCTGTCCACCCGGAAGCCGTTGTCCTCCAGATGCTGCTCCCACAGGGTGCAACAACCACAGTCCGGGTCCTTGTAGACGGTGATGTCCAGACCCTCCGCCAGTGCCCAGCCCATGGACAGGGAACCGGTCAACAGGGACAGCATCAGAACGCGCTTCAGGAAATACGGAACATGGCCAGTGCGTTCATTCCCGCGCCGACGCAGGCGGAAGTCCCGGGTTTGCGGTCCGCGACTGGATTCCCGCCTGCGCGGGAATGACGCGGACATGAAAAGCCCGGGAGATCCCGTTTGTCCGGATGTCGGACCGTGCGGGAATGGCGTATTCGGAACATCCTTCGCAAGAGACATGGTTGGCTCCGGACCGGCTACGGTCCATCGACTGAACGGATTACTGATTGATCCAGCGCCCCTGGGCATCCCTGCAGGCCACGCCGGTGATGGTTTCCCGTGAACCGTCGATGTTGCCGACAACGGTATATTCCCGGCAGTCCTGGCCCGAGGCCTGGTAAGTGCGGGTAGGCGTGGCCTGGAAACTGTGGCCGGTATTCGGGTTTCGCCAGGCCACCGGGCGATGATCCGGGGAGGTTTCCAGGGCGCGGGAGACGTTCATGCGGTCCACGTCATCCATGGTCCGCCCCACGGAACCACCGATAACCGCGCCCGCCAGCGTACCGGCGATGATGGCAGCAGTACGACCACTGCCGGCACCGATCTGACTGCCCAGAATACCACCCAGAGCTCCACCCACGACGGTACCGGTCTGCTCCTGAGTGGGTCCCGTCGCGCAGCCACTGGAGATAACGGCCATGCCCAGAAGGGCGGCCACGCTGATCTTGCTCAGAGTTGACATGATGATGCTCCCGGGATCTTGTCCAGATAGGTTCAGGTTCCAGCAGGAGGATAGAACAAACCACCTGAACGGGGCCTGACCAAGGCTCGATACACGTTGGAACATCCTTGTCCCGCCAGGTTCCTGAATGACGGTCCGGGAAACCTGTCAAGGTTCGCACGGCACGGCATCACCCTGCCAAGAAGGGTGCGGCGTCGGTTCAGGCCGTCTTGAGCAGATCGTATTGAAGATCCGGATAGGCCCTCGGACTCGCCACCCCATTCAATACCGCCTGCGGATCTTCACTCTCCGGCAGGTGAAAGGCGTTGAAACCCACCCGGCGCATGAAGTCCAGCTGGTCCCGGTAGACCTCGCCGGTTGCCCTGAGCTCTCCCTGGTAGCCATGGCGGGTACGCAGCAACCGGGCGGTGCTGTAGTGGCGCCCATCCGCCACCCGGGGAAAGTGCAGGCTGATCAGGTTCAACCGGTCGAGCCACGGCAGGATCGGCTCCAGACTGTCCTCCGGCTGCAGGACCACACCCAGTCCGCCGGGGCGTTGGGAGTAGAACAGGGCGTTGGCGACGAAGCGCTCATACCCGAACAGCAGATCTCCGTCCGGCGGCAGGGATTCATCATCCTGCACTGTGCGCCAGTGATCCGTGATGACTTGTCCGTCGAGAATGATCATGTTTTTCATAAACCGTTTCCTTGAAAGTCTTGAGGCCGATGCGCTGCACCGTCTCCGCAAAAGGCTCCTCCGGTAGCCGCCGGGCGGCGTAGAAGGCGAGTATTGTTTCAATGGCGTCCGGAACCTGCTCCGCCTGCAAGGCAGGCCCGAGCACGCGCCCCAGCCGACTCTCGGTCCCGGCACTGCCTCCCAGCAGCAGCTGGAACCAGGAACCGCCCTGCTTTTCCACACCCAACAGACCGATGTCCGCCACGTGATGGTGGGCACATCCGTTCATGCAGCCGGAGATCTTCAGATGGACCTCCCCCAGGTCATGGAGATAATCCAGATCCTGGAAACGCTGCTGGATCTGCTGCGCCAGCGGCAGGGTGGCCGCATTGGCCAGGTTGCAGTAATCCAGCCCCGGGCAGGCGGTCACATCGTTCACCGTGCCGATGCCCGGATTGGCCAATCCCAGGATGTCCAGGGTCTGCCAGACCTCATGCAGGGCCCGCACCGGAATATGGGGCAGCAACAGGTTCTGGTCATGGGTGGTCTGCAGCATGCCGAACCCATGCTGATCCGCCAGGTCGGCCAACACGCGCATCTCCACCGCCGTCAGGTCACCCGGCGCCCGCTCCAGCCCCTTGAGCAGGATGAAGACCACCCGGTACCCGGATACCCGGTGTTCGCGGGTATTGAGCCGAAGCCAGCGTGCGAAAGCCCCCGTGGGCACGGGGTCCAGCTGATCATCGGCCAGCGAGGGGTCATGCTCCGGTGTCGTGAAGCGGGCCTTGATCCTTTCCAGGGCCGCCAGCGCCGGGATCGAGCCGGTCTCGCGAATGGTCTTCCAGGCCGCCTCCACCCGTTCCGAGAAGTTGTCGATCCCCAGGCTCTTGACCAGGATCTTGATGCGGGACTTGTAGAGATGATCCCTGCGCCCGGCCTGGTTATAGACCCGCAACACCGCCGTGAGATAGTCGATGAGATCATCGGCGGGCAGGAACTCCCGCAGGCACTGGGCCAGATGGGGATCACGTCCCAGACCACCGCCGACCCAGACCCGAAATCCCGGCCCGCCCTGGTCATCCTGCCGAAGCTCCAGCCCCAGATCATGAATCCGGCAGGCGGCGCGATCGTGGGAACGCCCGCTGACGGCGATCTTGAACTTGCGCGGCAGAAAGGTGAACTCGGGGTTCAGGGTGGCCCATTGCCGGATCAGCTCGCACCAGGGCCGGGGGTCATCCACCTTCCCCGGCAGCAACCCCGCCAGGGGATCGGTGGTGACGTTGCGGATGCAGTTGCCGCTGGTCTGGATGGCATGCAATCCCACCTCGGCCAGATCAGCCAGCACATCGGGTACCGACTCCAGCTTGAGCCAGTTGAACTGGATGTTCTGGCGGGTGGTGAAGTGACCATAACCGCGATCATGGTGATCGGCCACATGGGCCAACCCCCGCAACTGGTCCGATGACAGCGCACCATAGGGGATGGCCACGCGCAACATGGGGGCGTGACGCTGCACATAGAGCCCGTTCATGAGGCGCAGGGGGCGATAGGCATCTTCCGAAAGCTGGCCGGCCAGAAAACGCCGGGTCTGGTCACGGAATTCCGCCACCCGCTCCCGCAGCAGGGCCTGGTCCCACTCATCCTGTTGGTACATTGTCTGCCGTCTCCTGCATTCTTGAGCTTTACAGGAGGTTACTTGAATTGATGAAAATCAAAAAGAATTTGTAATCATCTATTGATTCCCTCATGGAATATGAGACAGATCAACGGGATTGACCGGCAAGTTCAGGAATGCCCCGCAAGTCCTACAATGAATCCGGGACGGTGCCCCCGCGGGAAACACCGTCCCCCTGGGGATAATGCCCTGTGTGGGAACGGCCGTGCCTGCCACCGCCATGGCCATTCGCGGGCAGGCCCACTCCCGCATGGGTGAGACATTTCCGATGACCACCTGGAGACATCATGGAGTTACCCGAGCTGACACTCCGCCTGCCCGACTGGATGCAGGCGCAACTTCAGGGGCCGGTTCCGGTGCTGAAAACACCGGAGGAACAGGTCCGGTTCGCCATCGAGCTGTCCCGGCAGAATGTGATCCACGGCACCGGCGGGCCTTTCGGGGCCGCCGTCTTCGACGAGGACGGGACCCTGGTGGCACCGGGGGTGAATCTGGTGGTGAGCCAAGGCTGTTCCATCCTGCATGGGGAAATGGTGGCACTGGCCATGGCCCAGCAGGTGGTGGGGCGGCACGACCTGAGTGACGGCGGGCATCATCGATATCGGCTGGCGGTATCGGCGGAGCCCTGTGCCATGTGCCTGGGTGCCCTGCCCTGGTCCGGCATCCGGGAACTGGTCTATGCAGCCCTGGACGCGGATGTGCGGGCCATCGGGTTTGACGAAGGGGATAAGCCGACGGCCTGGCAACAGGCCCTGGAACGACGTGGAATAGAGGTTACCGGTGGCGTGATGCGGGAAGAAGCCGTGGTCGTGCTCAATCAGTATCTGGCCACAGGCGGCCGGCTCTACTGACCACCGCATACGATAGCGGTGCGGCTACGACAGGTCCGACGCCGGCAACCGGACCTGCCGATGGGAAAGCCCCCCAGTGCGGCTTATTCCGCCCCGGGTGTCTCCCCCCGGGCAGCCAGTTCCATCTCCTCCAGGCTGACATGGCGCACGTCCTTGCCCTTCACCAGGTAGATGACGTATTCGCACATGTTGCGGGCATGATCACCGATGCGCTCCAGTGCCCGCAGGGCCCAGATCACGTCCAGGGCGCGGGTGATGGTGCGGGGGTCTTCCATCATGTAGGTGATGTGCTGACGCATCACGGATTCATATTCCCGATCCACATGGGCATCTTCCCTGGCCACCGCCAGGGCCACCTCCACGTCCATGCGGGCAAAGGCATCCAGGGCCTCATGCACCAGACGCGCCACCCGCTCCCCAAGGGACTGAACATCCGCGTACTGATTCTTGGGTCTGTCCTTCTCCGCCAGGTGCACCGCCATGCGGGCCACCTTCTCCGCCTGGTCGCCGATACGCTCCAGGTCGGTGATGGTCTTGACAATGGAGATGATGAAGCGGAGGTCGCTGGCCGCCGGCTGATGGCGGGCCAGGATCTCGGCGCACTGTTCGTCGATGATGACCTCCAGGCTGTTGACCCGGGCATCGTTCTTGATGACCTGATCCGCCAGGCGCACATCGGCCGCCACCAGTGCGTTCACGGCGTCAATGACCTGGGACTCCACCAGGCCGCCCATGGCCAGGACGCGGTTGCGCAGGGTCTCCAACTCCTCGTTGTATTTCTCCAGGTAGTGGCCACCCAGTTTGTTCTTGTCCATCGCTGTTGCCTCTAAGAATGTCGGTGAAGCGTTTCAGGAAACCTGAACCAGTCCGCCACTCCCGAAACGACGGGAGTGGCGGAATTTCAAGCCCGTGACCGGATTCCCGCTTGCGCGGGAATGACAACGCCCACGTACACGGCCGTAGTGGTGTCCCGGATTCCCGCTTAAGCGGGAATGACTTGTTCAGTACTCCTGATGCAGGTCGATCAGCCGTAACGACCCGTGATGTAGTCCTCGGTGGCCTTCTTCCTGGGATTGGTGAACAGGGTCATGGTGTCACCGTATTCGATCATCTCGCCAAGATACATGTAGGCGGTGTAATCGGACACCCGCGCCGCCTGCTGCATGTTGTGGGTGACGATGAGGATGGTGTATTCCTTCTTCAGCTCATAGATCAACTCTTCGATCTTGGCGGTGGAGATCGGGTCCAGGGCCGAGGCCGGTTCATCCAGCAGGATCACCTCCGGCTCGATGGCGATGGCCCGGGCGATCACCAGACGCTGCTGCTGACCGCCCGACAGCCCGAATGCATTCTGATGCAGACGGTCCTTGACCTCGTCCCACAGGGCCGCGCCCCGCAGGGACCGCTCCACCACCTCGTCCAGCACCTTGCGGTCCCTCACACCCTGCAAACGCAGGCCGTAGGCCACGTTCTCATAAATGGACTTGGGAAAGGGGTTGGGCTTCTGAAACACCATGCCCACCCGGCGACGCAGCTCGGCCACGTCCACCTTGCGGTCGTAGATGTCGTCACCTTCCAGCAGGATCTTGCCATCAATACGGCAGGCATCCACCAGATCGTTCATGCGGTTGAAACAGCGCAGCAGGGTGGACTTGCCGCAGCCGCTGGGACCGATGAAGGCGGTGACCCGCTTCGCGGCCACCTTCATGGAGATGCTCTTCAGTGCCTGGGCCTCGCCATAGTAGAGGTTGAGGTTCTGCACCTCCAGGGCAATGGTCTCGTCGGCCAGGCGCAGACGCTTGCGCTCGGTGTTCTCGAAGAGACCGGCGGTGACGCCGTGGGTCATGGTGTTCTGCTCTGTCATGGTTGTCATACCGTCCATAATCTTGAATCTCTTCGACCGGGATCAATCCGACTCGCCGCGATATTTCTCGCGCAGATGGTTACGAATGCTGATGGCGGTCAGGTTGAGCATCACGATCAGGGCCACCAGGGTGAGGGCCGTCGCATAGACCAGGGGCTGGGCCGCCTCCACGTTGGGGCTCTGGAAACCCACATCATAGATGTGGAAGCCCAGGTGCATGATCTTGCGCTCCAGGTGGATGAAGGGGAAATTGCCGTCGATGGGCAGGGTCGGGGCCAGCTTCACCACCCCCACCAGCATCAGCGGCGCCACCTCCCCCGCGGCCCGGGCGATGGCCAGGATCAGGCCGGTCATCATCGCCGGCGTGGCCAGGGGTACCACCACCTTCCAGAGGGTCTCCGCCTTGGTGGCCCCCAGGGCCAGACTGCCGTGGCGAATGGTGCTCGGAATCCGCGACAACCCTTCCTCCGTGGCCACGATCACCACCGGCAAGGTCAGCAGGGCCAGGGTGAAAGAGGCCCACATCAGGCCCGGCGTGCCGAAGGTGGGTGACGGCAGGGCCTCCGGGTAGAAGTTGCGGTCAATGGCCCCCCCCATGAAGTAGACGAAGAACCCCAGGCCGAACACCCCGAAGACGATGGAGGGCACCCCCGCCAGGTTGTACACGGAGATGCGGATCACCCGCAGCAACGGCCCCTGACGGGCATATTCCCGCAGGTAGATGGCGGCCAGCACGCCGAAAGGCGTGACGATGATGGACATGACGAACACCATGGTCACGGTACCGAAGATGGCCGGGAAGATGCCGCCCTCGGTGTTGGCCTCCCGGGGATAACCGCTCATGAACTCCCAGAACTGGGTGATATAGAGCCCGGTCTTGCTGAAGACGGACATGCTGTTGGGTTGCACGGCGCGGATGATCTGGGCCATGGGGATTTCCCATTCCCGACCATCCATCACCTGGGCCACCAGGGTGTCCCTGCGCACATCCTTGTAAAGCGCGTCCAGGCGCTCCTGCAGTACGGCGTATTCCTGATCCAGTTCAAGACGCTGGGCGGCCAGCGCCGCCATGCCCTGGTCCCGCTCGGCCACGCCGATGCGGCCTTCACGGAATTGCAGGTCCAGGCGCCGCTCGTTCAGACGCACACGCTCCATGCGGAAATTGACGTTACCGATCTCCCGGCGCTCGATGCGGCGGATCTCATCGAAGATGCCATTGGCGCGGCGAATGCGTTGCTGCAGTTCCGGCCACAGGGAGTCCCCTTCCGCCACGGTGCGGCCCTGCTCCAGGATGCGCACGGGGAAGCCGTAGAAATCGCCCCATTCACGCCGTTCCAGACGCATGGCATTCCTGGGATACGACCACTCGCCCATGCCGGTTTCCGGATACCAGACAAAGTCCCGGCCCCAGACATCCCGGTTGCCCTGCTTGATCAGGTGACGGGTGACCAGTTGGATATCATCATCAATGGGGACTCCCGCATCCCGCAGCACCTGGGCCGGCAGCACCTGGGAACGGGACAGTTCACCGACAATGCGTATCTCGCGACCGTCCTGGGTGGTCAGATCCGTCATCAGGATCGGCGAGGGCCAGAAGTGGGAGAAGCCGCGTACCAGGATGAGGGCCAGAAGACCCACCACCATGATCATGCTGATGGCGATGGCGCCGGCATTGAGCCAGATCCAGGGGCTGCCGCTCTTGATCCAGTTATTCAGAGTCATTTGCTTGTTCCCGGCACGTTCCGGTCAAATTCCAGATAAAACATCATATTTATCCCTTCCCGGCCTACAGGTTGCTGTAGCGCTGACGCAGGCGCTGGCGGATGATCTCGGCCGCCGTATTCACCACGAAGGTGAGGATCAGCAGCACCAGGGCTGAGAAGAACAGGATGCGATAGTGGGTGCTGCCCACGGCGGTCTCGGTCAGTTCCACGGCGATGTTGGCCGAGAGGGTGCGCATGCCCTCAAAGATGTTGAAGTTGATCACCGGACTGTTGCCGGTGGCCATCAGCACAATCATGGTCTCGCCCACGGCCCGGCCGAAGCCCATCATCACGGCGGCGAAAATGCCGGGGCTGGCGGTGGGCAGCACCACCCCCACCACCGTCTGCCAGGGGGTGGCCCCAAGGGCCAGGGAACCCTGAGTCAGATGCTTGGGCACGTTGAACACCGCATCCTCGGCAATGGAGAAGATGGTGGGGATGACGGCAAAGCCCATGGCGATCCCCACCACCAGGGCATTGCGCTGGTCGTAGGTGATGCCCACGTCGGTCAACCACTGACGCATGCTGCCGCTAAAGAACAGCACTTCCATCAGGGGACTGGCGGCGACGCACAGCCAGCCCACCAGCAGGATCACCGGCACCAGCACCAGGATCTCCATCCCCAGGGGGACGTACTGGCGTACGTTCATCGGCATTCGCATCCAGGCAAAACCGGCCACCAGCATGGCCAACGGCATGAGGATGAGAATGCTGAACACGGCCGGCAGGTGGGACTCGATGAACGGCGCCAGCCACAGGCCCGCCAGGAAACCCAGGATCACGGTGGGCAACGCCTCCATGATCTCCACCGTGGGCTTGACCACGGTGCGCAGATGCCGCTGCATGAAGTAGGCGGTATAAATGGCACCCATGATGGCCAGCGGGGTGGCGAACAGCATGGCAAAGAAAGCCGCCTTCAGGGTACCCAGGGTCACAGGAATGAGGCTGAACTTGGGCTCGAAGTCATCGGTGGCGCCGGAAGACTGCCAGATATAGTCTTTTTCGGCACGCCCCTCATACCAGACCCGCCCCCACAGGGCCTGCAGGGAGGCCTGGGGGTGAGGATTGCGCAGATTCATATGCAACAGCCGACCGTCATCACCCTCGATCAGCATGGCCCGGTTCACCGGCGACAGGCCGATGCCACGAATGGGGCCATCGATCAGCTGACGCTTGAGCAGGGTCCGGTGCGAGGTGGCGTAATGGATGCCCAATACGCCGGAGGCATCCCCCACGTAGAACCCCTTGCGAGCCAGTTCGGTGGCGATAGCGGTGATGGGGGCGCCGTGGCGCTCGAATTCACGCACCAGGGTCAGGTGGTGAAGATTCTGTTCATCCCGCACCAGGAACCACTGGGACACCGAACCATCGGAACCACCGACGATGATGGACAGGGTACCCACCAGGAAGTCCATGGCGGTAATCTGATGTCCTTGGGGAACCACCCGGCCGGAATCGGCCAGACGGGCATTAGCCGGCACGGAGATGTCGTAGTAATGGAGTTGCCCCAGGTCATCGGCGACAAAGACACTGCGATGATCCCCGGACACCAGGATCTGCCGGGTGTTGCCGGGCGGAGACGGCAACTGGAAAGAATCCCTCCGCACGTCCACGGCCCCGGTGAAGAGGTTGGTGGTGCTGCGTACCCGGCTCATAAGCAAACGGTTGTCTTCGGTGAGCGCCGCCAGCACGAAGCCCTGGGGGCCTTCCTGAAGGGCGATCTGCATCAGGGCCCTGCCCTGCGGGTCCACCACCACCGGCTCATCCCCCAGGGGGAAATCCACCTTGGGCGTGATATAACGGATGTCATCCGGATAGCTCAGGTCATAGGCATGGCGGCCGACGATGGCGCTGCCGTCCGACAGACCGTAGGCCACCAGTCGCTGGCGAGCCTCGCCATGGGCAAAGCTGGTGACAGCCACCCCTTCGGGGATGGGCATGGGCACCTGGTCGCGGACGCGGCCATCTCCGGTTTCAAAGAAGGTGGCGATACCGCGGTCGGAAAAGCGCACCCCCAGTTCCTGATAGCGCTCCAGGGTCAGAAACAGGGTATCGGCATCGGCATCACCGGGAAGCTGGTAGGTGCTTTCAACGGAGACATCCGCCGGCACCAGCAACGGAAACACCTCGTAAAAGAGATAAACAAAGATCAGGCCCAGGGCAAAGACCACTCCGATCCCGCCGGCACCCACGCCATAACGGGACACTCCGTCCTTGAAATAGCGCCACTTGCGCAGACGTGCACGTTTTTCACCGCTGGGGAGCAGCGAGGTCAAGTCTGACGACCTGCCGTCCTTGCCCGGGGCTGTGATGGATACATCAGTCATGGGTAATCGCCGTCCGAAGGGGATTCTGGGGAGCGGATGGACTGGACCGATCCGGATTGCTCAATGCGCGCACGGTAACCCATGAAAGTGACAGTACGGTTACGGACTGTCATATTTCATGGGTTACCGTGCATGCATGCCGTCATTCCCGCGAAAGCGGGAATCCAGTGATGGACTGAAAGGCCTGGGCTCCCGCTTTCGCGGAAGTGACGGAAGTGACGGAAGTGACGGAAGTGGGACACAAAAAAACCGGCCCCGGCGATACCTCGCCGGGGCCGGCTTACAGTCGATCGCAAGGATCGATTACTTCACGCCGACGCGCTCACGCACCTGGGCAACCACGGAGGCCGGCAGGGGGATGAAGCCGTCACGGAATACGATTTCCTGCCCCTGCTTGGACAGAATGAGCTTGATGAACTCGTTTTCCAGCGGCGCCATGCCCCGATTGGGGTGGGCGTTCACGTAGACCAGCAACTGACGGGCCAGCGGATAGTCACCGGTGGCGGCATTTTCCGCCGTGGGCTCGAAGAGCTGGGACTCATCCTTGCCGATGGCAATGGCGCGCACACCGGCGGTCTGATAGCCGATGCCGGAATAGCCGATGCCGTTGATGGACTCGGTCACACCCTGAACCACGGAGGCGGAACCGGGCTGCTCGTTGATGCTGGGCTTGAAGTCACCACCGCAAAGGGCGAATTCACGGAAGAAGCCATAGGTGCCGGAGACGGCGTTACGGCTGTAGAGGGTGAAGTCGCGGTTGGCCCAGGCACCGGTCAGACCCAGCTGGCCCCAGCGGGTGATGTCTTCGGGATGGCCGCAGCGGCGGGTGGCGGAGAACACCGCGTCCACCTGGGGAATGGACATGCCCTGAATGGGGTTATCCTTGTTCACGAACACCGCCACCATGTCGATGGCCACGCCTACTTCAGTGGGGGGATAGCCATGGGCCTGCTCGAAAGCCTGGATCTCGGATGAGCGCATGGCGCGGCTCATGGGGCCGAAGTTGGCGGTGCCCTGGGTGATGGCCGGCGGGGCGGTACCGGAACCGGCACCCTGGATCTGAATGTTGACGTTAGGATAGAAACGGCTGAATTCCTCGGCCCAGAGGGTCATGAGGTTGTTCAGTGTATCCGAGCCGATGGAGGACAGATTGCCCGAGATGCCGGAGACGCGCTGGTAGTCGGGCAGGTTGGGGTCGACGCGATCAGCCATGGCGGGCGCGGAGACCATCAGGGCCGCGGCCACGCCGGCGACAAGGGCCTTCTTCAGGTTCATCATTGATTTCCTCTGGACAGGGGTGTGCGTGTGTCATTAAGCCCGCAAGGGCTACGGTCTTGACTTGGGGCAGTATGAGAATCCGCGGTGTCAGGTTTGTGAAGGGGTCATGACATTTTGGTGACAGCCCGCCCGGACAGGCGGGAGCCGGCCAGTGAACCGGCACGGCACCGATGGCTCAGGCATCCGCCCCGCCGGAACTATCCCCGTTGGCAGTACCCCTTGCTGGTCTCTCGTCGGTCACCAGTGCCTTCAGGGTCATGCCCCCCAGGTGCTCCCGCAGCATCTCATCCCGCTCCAGCAACACGCGGTCCACATGCCGATCCTCACCAGGCAGCCCGTCATCCAGCAACGAACTGCCATAGCCCCGCACCGAATCCAGAACCTCTTTCAGATTGATTCGTTCCAGATCCCGCCCGGGCACATAGGCTGCCTCCTCCTTCCCCGCCGCCACCAGCAGACCGGCCTGCTTCAGGGCCTCCAGCACCGGCATCAGGGCCTCTTCCGGCAAATTGAACGCGCGGGCCATCCGTGCCCTGGGTGTCGGTCCCTCGCCCCGATAAAAGCGTTCCGCGGCAAGCCGCATCACCCTCAACGCCAGACGCTCCTGCAGATCCCCCGAAAGTCTGACCGGCCCCCCCTGGGCCACATGCAGATAGCCGGGATTCTGCACATAGAAGGCCACATGGGAGCCCACCAACAGGATCAGCCAGTTCAGATACAGCCAGAACAGCGCCATGATGACGATGGCAAAGCCGGAATAGATGGCATCGTACCGGGTGGACCCGGCCATCATGGAGGCAAAGCCCCAGCCTGTGGTCTGCCAGAGCAGCGCGGCCAGGAGCGCCCCCGCCAGCGCGGGCAGCGGTTTCACGCGGGTATTGGGCACGAAGACATAAATGAAGGCGAAAGCCATCGTCACCAGCAGATACGGCACCAGGCGACTCAACAACGCCACTGACTCCCCCACCAGGCCATAGTCCATGGCCCTCTGTACGACATCCGTGGCCATCACCGAGGCCGTGATGCCAAGGGCGGAGAAGATCAGCACAGGCCCCACCAGGATCACGCTGAGATAACTGGCGAAGCGCTGGGCAAAACCGCGCGGGCAGGTCACATGCCAGATGTAATTGAAGGCCGTCTCCACCTTCTGGATCAGGCCGACCACGGTGAAAAAGAGGAAGATCAGGCCGATGAAGCCCAGCACCCCGACCCGCATGTTATCCACGAAGCCCACCACGTTGGCGGTGATCTCTTCTCCCTGCTCGCCCAGGGGCTCCAGCACTGTCAGCATAAACGGTTCCACCGCGTTATGGGCGCCAAAGCCCTTGAGCACGGAAAAGGACAGGGCCAGCAACGGCACCACCGACAGCAGGCTGGTATAGACCAGACTCATGGCATGCAGGTTGAGCTGACCGGCGGAAACCTCCCGGCCGATGCTCATGACCGCCCGGGCCGTGCCCACCGCCCAGGCCTGGGACCGGGGCATGCGCCTCAGGTCACCCTGTTTCACCAGTTTTCTCAGGTGCTCGGGATAGTCCGCGATCTTCACCTATCGGCTCCTTTGCAGAATACGCATGGCACCATGATAGGCCCCGCGGGAGCAGGCTGTCACATGTGTGCAAACCCCTTATGAAACCTTGAACTGCTTCACAAGACGCTGTTGCTCTTCCGCCTCCCGGGCCAGTTGCTCACTGCCGGCCCGAGTCTGCTCGGCCCCTTCGGCAACCCGCTGGGCCATGTCGCCGATGTTGACCACGTTACGGTTGATTTCTTCCGCCACGGCACTTTGCTCCTCTGCTGCACTGGCAATCTGGGCATTGAGGTCATTGATGGCGATGATGGCCTGATCGATACGCTCCAGCGCCTCGGCGGCCTCGGCGGCCTGGCGAACCGTACCTTCCACCCGTTCGCGGCTGTCCGCCATGACCGCAACCGCATTACGACTCCCCTGCTGCAGTAGTTCGATCATGGCCTGTATCTCGCCAGTGGATTGCTGCGTCTTTTGCGCCAGATTACGCACTTCATCGGCCACCACCGCAAACCCTCTGCCCTGCTCGCCGGCACGGGCGGCCTCAATGGCGGCGTTCAGGGCCAGCAGATTCGTTTGCTCGGCAATACCACGGATGGCCACCAGGATGGCAGTGATATTTTCACTGTCCCGGGAAAGACTCTCGATCACGTCGACCGCCCTGGACATTTCAGTGGACAATTCACCAACCGCACCGACGGTATCCTTGACCAGGGTACGGCCCAATCCGGCTGTCTGCCTGGCATCACGCGCGGCCTCGGCGGCATGGGCCGCGTTGCCTGCCACATCATGGGCCGTGGCGGTCATCTCGTTCATCGCCGTGGCCACCTGATCGATTTCCGACTGCTGCCGTCGTACAGCCTCATCGGTTTCCACGGCAATACGGACATTATCGCCCGCGGCATCCCCGACATGACGCACTGAAACAACAACGGCCTGAATCATGATCTGGAGTTTCTCCAGAAAGGCATTGAATCCAGAAGCCATGGCCCCCAGTTCATCGCGGCGCTCCACCTGCAGGCGCCGGGTCAGATCGCCCTCGCCACGCGCGATATCATCCAGCATGCTCACCATTTCCCTTAATGGCTCGGCAATGCGACGACCCAGCAGCCAGGCAGCCAGCAATCCCAGGCCGGCCATGAAACAGCCCATCAAGACCATGCCCAGGGTATCGGCACGCCGCTGCTCCTGCAGATCCCGGTGCAATACACGCAGATCCGCCATGACCGTCTCCATGGGCAGGGAGAGCATGTAGGTCCAGACGCTATCCGCTTCTTTGTCCAGTTTAAAATTCAGGAACAACTCGATTCTTGCAGGTGATGACGCCCCCCCTTCCCTGACCGTGTAAAGGGCTTCATCCAGCGGGCGCCGCTGAATGTCCTTGAGATCGTCCCGGCGCAGCCAGCGGCCGGCTTCCTCACCCAGTCCCTCGGGCGCAACCGTGGAAGCCACCAGATGGCCGTTGCCCGAGATCAGCGCCATTTCACCCGCACCGCCATATAGCCCCTCGTTGGTGGCCGTAAGCAGAGATTGAATGAAATCCAGAGAGATGTCGGTGCCCACAATACCCAGGAAGCGCCCATCCAGAATGAGCGGCACGTTGAACGAGGTCATGAGCATCGTCCGACCGCTGATTTCATAGGGAGCGGGGTCGATAATACACAGCCTGCCCGTTTCCTTGGGGCATAGATAGTACTCACCTTCCCGCACCCCGGTGGGCAGCAAGGAGGTGCTTTCCATGACAGTGGCCACCAAGGGTTCCAGCACGTATGCACCCTGGGCATCGCGGTACCACCAGGGCATGAAACGACCGGTATCGTCATAACCTTCAGAAGTGATCCCGGCATGGAGGGCATCACTACCATCAAAGGCATCGGGTTCCCAGCCAATGAAGACGCTCAAAAGACCTGGATTCGCAACCAGGATCGATCGTGCCAAAGACGTCAGTTCCTCCCGGCCCATGGCTGACTGGCGCAGTCCTCCAGGATAGGTACGCCCCATTTGCAGGTTGACCTCGGCCAAGGTGCGCACCACGGCAACGGGGCGCTGCAACACCCGTTGCAACTCCAGAGTCTGCGTCTGCACCAGGGCCAGCAGGTGGGATTGAATCAAAGCCTCCCATTCTTCCGCGGTCCGCTCCTCCAGCAAGGACTGGGTACGGGCGCCGGAGTGGAGTGAATAGAACAGGTAGCCGGAAACCAATACCAAAACGCAGACCGCTACCAATGTCGCAATAAAGGACTGGATTGATCTTGTTTTCATCATCTCAAGCATGACCCCTGGAGAACATAGCCATCAGATCGGGCATTGCCATCACCAGCTCATCGGCCTCCACCGCCGGCGAAAACAACCATCCCTGAAAACGATGACAGCCCATGTCACGGAGCAGGCGAAACTGCTCCGGTGTTTCCACTCCTTCCGCCACCACCGTCAGCCCCAGCGCGTGGGACAGGGCCAGAATCATGGCGCAGATCTGACGATCGCCTTCGTCATGGGCAATGTCACGCACGAAGGCCTTGTCGATCTTCAATTCGCTCACCGGCAGTTTCTTGAGCTTGACCAGGGACGACTGCCCGGTGCCGAAATCATCGATGGACAGACCAAAGCCGGCCGACCGCAAGGCCACCACGGTGGGGATAACCTCGTCATCAAGCATTTCCGATTCGGTCACCTCCAGCATGATGGCATCCGGGGATACATCCTCCTCCCGCGCGATGTCCAGCAGTTGACGGGCAAGATCCGGCCGGCGCAGCTGTACCGCTGAAATATTGATGGACACGGCATGGATCTCCGCCCCATCCCGCCGCCACTGACTCAACTGACGGCAGACGGACCGGAAGATCCACGCCCCGATGGGCACGATCAGTCCATTGGATTCCGCCAGGGGAATGAAATCCTCGGGGGAGACAGACTGATCATCCACGGTCCAGCGCAACAACGCCTCGGCCCCCACAAGCCGTCCGGACGCATCCATCTGCGGCTGATACAGGACATGGAACTGCCCTTCCGGCAGGGCGCGATGGAGCAAAGTGCTCAATTCCAGCCGCTTGCGGGCGATGAGCGTGTACTCTTCCAGATAGAAGCGATACCCGTTGCGACCGCTGGATTTCACCTGATTCAGCGCCAGATCCGCGTTGCGGATCAGTTCCACCACGGTGGTGGCATCATCCGGGTACAGGCTGATGCCGATGCTTGCAGTGGCAAAATGCGGATCGATCCCGCTTCCCAGCCAGGGAAGGGAAAAGGATTGCAGGATGCCCTCGGCCAGCCGCGCGACCTCCGTCCTGGAGCGACACTGTTCCACCAGCACCATGAACTCGTCTCCACCCATGCGCGCCAGAGTGCACCGACCATCCAGGGATCGTCCGATCCTGGCGGATACTTCGCACAACAACCTATCCCCGGTATGGTGGCCATAGATGTCGTTGATCTGATTGAAATGATCCAGATCCACCAGCATGAAGGCCACCCGGTCGCGACGTCGGGCAGCTATCTGCAGGGCGTGCTCCATCTGGTTTTCGAAGAACAGTCGATTGGGCAGATGCGTCAAGGCATCAAAATGGGCCAGCCGGAACATCTGATCCTTGTTGTGCAAAATGGCCGTTTCCGCCTGACGCAAACGTTCCAGCACTTCCAGCATGTGGGTCTGGCGCACACCCACCAGCAGCAATGCCAGCAGACAGCACACGAAGATGATGCCACGCTCAAACCCCGCCTCTTCCAGGACATGGAAAAAATGAAACAGCAACGCCAGAGCCAGTAACATGGAAAACAGCGGCACATGGTTCATGATCCGTTCACAGGCGTTGAGATACCCCGGCTCTCGCCGGATTTCAGTACGCCAGAAACGGGCCCCCACACCCAGCAGCAGGGCACTGAACCCAAAGGCCATGTTGAACGCCCCGCCGGCTTCCAGCGAGTCATCCAACACCATCAAATTCCATTGCATCCATGTCAGCCCATGGGCGGCAATACCTGCGGTCAACAGCAGGTGTGCCGGCGTGATGCGCAAGGCCATGCCGGGGATCATGAGCAGGGCAAAAAAGGCGGCGCTGAAAAAACTGACCGGATAAAACACCAGCACCAGCAGGGAGATCAGGGATATCTGCTCCCCATGGGGAACATAGAGCGTGAGCACCAGCGCCAGCAGGGCAAGAACCATGCTGCAGATGTCCAGCATCGCGGAATGGAAGCGATCCGCTGGCAGATGCAGCTTCAATGCCCGCATCAGCCCGATCATCCAGAGGGGACCTACCGCCAGGAACAGGGCATCGGCCGGAGCGGGGAAGGAATCCAGGCCGACAACCGTCTGGAGATGCCAGACCAGTTCGGCAATCAGCATCAGCCCGGCCCCCAGGACGATCCAGAACAGCACATCCGCATCGTTTCTGGATGCCAGACGCATACCCCGCCATGCCAGGGTCAGAGACAGGGCAAAGGCGGAAATCCAGTGCAGCATGTCAAGGAGCGGTGTCCAGACATCGGCTTCACGCAGCCATGCGGCCAGGGCAAACAGAAAAGTGATCAGTGCCCAGAGCCCGAACAGGGCCAGTTCCGCCAGGCTGACAATCTGCTGCCGCATTACCGACATAAACCATCCCGCTCGCGCATGATCATGGAACAACAGGGGTTGTTGCAGGCCTCAAGGAAATACTCGACAAGTCGCCCATCGTCACCCCACAAACGCGGGGGTCAAAAGCGTTTACAGCCGGGACTGGATTCCCGCGAACGCGGGAGTCAAGGACCTTTCAGCCTGGAACCGGATTTCCACCGGCAAGGGAACGGCTCATTCCGACCAACTTTACATACAGTGGACATGATCAGGTTGTAGCACAATCCAATGAATACTTATCCATTTGCGCGGCGAGCCGCTACACTGCCTCACCCGGATTGATTCAAGGAGCGCCCGTCATGCCCATTCAGGTCGGCGATCAGATCCCCGAGATCACCCTGCGCGTGATGACACCGGCAGGTGACCACCCCATCACCACCACGGAACTCTTCAGTGGCTACCGTAGCGCCCTGTTCGCCGTTCCCGGCGCCTTCACGCCCGCCTGCTCCGGTGTTCATCTGCCCGGCTTCATCCACAAGGCGGAGCAGCTGCGGGCCGCCGGCATCGAGCGCCTCTTGTGCCTGGCGGTGAACGATATCTTCGTCCTCGATGCCTGGGCCGACATCCACGCAGTGGGCGACCGGATCATGATGGTCTCCGACGGCAATGGGGACTTCACCCGGGCCGTGGGACTGGAATCCGATGCCACCGGCAGTCAGATGGGGGTCCGTTCCCGGCGCTATGCCATGATCATCGACAACGGCCGGCTGGAGTGGATCGGCGTGGACAAGCCCCGTCAGGTGGTGGAAAGTGCCGCCGATGCCGTCCTCAAGGCCCTCGGCCGGGACTGAGGGATCGGCGCCGCCACCGGCGGGGCGGACGATGCCTGGGGCGACGTCCCGTGGGGTGATGAAATCCTGAAACACCCCGCCGCCTGATCCAGCTCCGCCGCCACCTGCTTCTGCTCCCGGGCAGCCGCGGCCTGCTCCGCCATGGCCAGCTCGGTCTGGTTGGCCTCCCGCAGCAAAACCTCCAGACGCCTGCGCATGCTCAGGGTCTTGCCGCGCTGCACGTCGGTATCCCCGGAGACCTGTTCAGTCACATGGCGGATGGCCTCCACCGCCTGCCCGATGGATACCAGCGCCGTCACCGCCTCGCCGGTCTCGGTCACACAGCGCTCGGCGGTCTGCCGCTCGTTTTCCATGGCATCCACCACCTCCCGCATGTTGCCGTGCAAACGCTCCACCATGCCCTGGATGCGCCCCGTGGCCTCGCGGGTATCGGCGGCCAGGCCACGCACCTGTTCCGCCACCACGGCAAAGCCACGCCCCTGCTCTCCCGCCCGGGCCGCCTCGATGGCCGCGTTCAGGGCCAGCAGATTGGTCTGTTCGGCAATCTTGCGGATGGTGGTGAGCACGGAATCGATATCCCCGGCAGCCACCTGCAGTGACTGAAGATGTGCGCTGGACTCGGTGACCTGCCGGGCCAGTTCATCCGTCAGTCCGGCCACGTCCCGCACCTGGACCTGACCACCCTCCGCCAGCCGGGTGGCCGACGAGGCGGTCTCGGCAACCCGCTGCATCTGCTCGACGATGCGATCAGTCGCGGATTCCATGGCGGTCGCCTCTGCATCCAGCGCATCCAGGGCGGCCCGCTGGTCGTGTACGGAGGACAGGCACTGCTCACTGGTGGCGGCATTGCCGTCCGCCAGGGCGGCGGTACGCCCCGATCGGGTGACGATACCGCCCACGAAGGACTCCAACTCGCGGAACAGGCCATCCAGGGCGGTGGCAATCATGCCGATCTCGTCCCGGCGACCATTGGAAAAACGCCGGGTCAGATCCTGATGGGAGGCGGCTTCGCCAATGTTGCGGGCCAGATCCCGCAACGGGCGGCTGATGAGACGGGCGAACCACCAGGAAGCCAGTGCCGCCAGCAGGGACAGGACAATCACTCCGGAAACGGCGCCGACACTCAGATCCCGCCGCATCTGCGTCAATGGCGCCATGATCTCCAGGGGATCCTGCTGGGTCACCAGGGCAAAACGATGGCCCGCGATCTCCAGGGGAGTCCAGGCCATGAACATGTCCCGTCCCAGATAATCCTTTTCAAGGCCCATGCCGCCATGCCCCGCCAGCGCGGCGCGGACCGCGCCGGTATCCAGGGTCAGGTGCCCGGCAATCCGGCCCTGGCCGGCGGCACGCTGAAAATCCGGAGACAGGGCGTCGGGACGAACCGCCTGCAACCGGCGCAGGAATTCCGTGCGATTCTCCAGCATGGGCCGCAACTCGGTCACCAGACGATGGCGTTCATCCACCAGATAGGACTCTCCCGTGGCCCCTAGCCCCGCCTGTACCCAACCACCGGCATTGGTCATGATCTGGGTGAAACGCGCCGCGGGGATCTCGGCCACCAGCATGCCCAGGGGACGCTCAGGACTGTAGACGGCATGAAAGACCGGCACGCCGATGAAGACCACCGGTTCATTGAAACGTCCCGCGAAGTCTTCGAAGGAGGTCATGCGAAACCCGTCCACCCCCCGGTTCTCCATCATCCCCCGGGCCAACGCCCCCAGGGCACTGTCAGAAAAAGGCCCCTGTCGCAGGGAGGTACCGAAGACGGGGCCCTTGGTCACCGAATAGACCACCGCCAGGGACTGGGCATCAATGAGCATGAGGTCATTGAACCCCAGGCGTTCAAGGGTATCCCGCAAGCTCTGGTGATAACGTAGATGCTGCTGCCCGTAGATGCTGCCGTCACGGCGGTCCACCAGGGCCTTCAGGTCTTCCGGGTCATGGGGATTGTCGGCCACATAATAGCTCTGGATCAGCAGGGCCTCGTGGGACATGGCCCCCAGCCAATCTCCCAGGGGCGCGGTCAGGCCCCCGGTACGGGCCGCGTACAGGGGCGCATAGCGATCCTCATACCACCGACCCACCTGTTGCCGCAGCTGTTCCGTGGACCCACCCTCGACCTCGTAGCGGTAGGAAGCAAAGGGGCGGATGAAGCCGTAGACCGCATCCTGCACCAGGCGGCCATGGGCCAGGGTCTGCAACAGATTTTCCAGCCCCTGCATCTCGTCCAGCAATCGCGCCTGACGACCGTCCGCCACCGTCTGGAATTGCTGACCGATGGCATGTTCGATCACCTGGGTGGCACTGCGGTCGGCCACATGGCTCGTGGTGACGGCGGACAACAGCACGGCCAGGCCGGTGAGCACGGTGGCTCCGGCCATCAATCGGATCGTGATTTTCATGGATCACCAGGAACGGAGCTTGGGCATGACGGAGGAAACTGTCAAAAACCCCGACAGACTAACGGCCATTCATGACATGACCATGACCGCCCCCAGATAGACCGCCACCAGCATCGACAGCACCAGACCGATGAACAACAGCCCCAGGGTCTCCCAGCGCAGCAGCATTCGCTCGCCCCGGGCCACCCGGTCCAGCCATGCCGCCCAGAGCCGGGGCACCCCATGGACCAGGGCCAGGGTGAACCCGCCGCCCGGCATGTGCCAGAACCCGGGGGTACGGGAAACCCATCCCAGCACCCCCTGACCACCCCGCTCCAGCGGCACCCAGAGGTCCCCCTCGGGGATCCATCGGGGCAGGGTCCAGCCCCGGAAACGGGCCAGCAACAGGGCAATGCCGCCGATCAACAGGCCCAGCCCCATGGGCCAGAGCAGCGCCAGCGCAGGCTCGACGGCCAGGGCCTTGAAGGCATCCTCCGGCGCCAGCACCCAGGGCAGGACCACCGTGCCCAGTACCAGCGCCAGACAGGGCAACCACAGGGACACCGGCACCGGGCGGGGTTCCCGCGAACCACCGGCGGCCAGCACCCAGAACCGCAGCATCAGCAGGAAGGTGCCGGCCGCGGCCGTGGACAGCAACAGGGTCACCAGGGACAGATCCACGGGCGCATCGTACATGGGCGCCTTGAGCAGGGTCTTGGCCACGGCCCCGCTGGTCAGGGGCATCCCCGCCAGCGCCAGCCCCGGCAACAGCAGCCAGGCCAGCGCCGCCGTTCGCCCCACCCGCTGGGCAATGCCCACCCCCAGGAACAGGGCGGCCTTGGCGATGCCGTGGTGCAGGGCATAGAGCACCAGGGCCGAGATCAGGGCGGGCGCCAGGGCCGGGTGCATCATGGCCACCCCCAGACCCGCCGTCATCAGGCCCATCTGACTGATGCTGGAATAGGCCAGCACGGTCTTGACCCGATGCTGGAACACCCCGGCCAGCACCCCGTAACCGGCGCCCACCAGACCCAGCACCACCAGGACCGTGCCCAGGGCTTCCGGCACACTGCCCGGCGGCAGCAGGCGCATCCAGCCCAGCAGGCCCGCCTTGATCATGGCCCCCGACAGGACGGCGCTGGCCGGGGTGGGAGCGGCCGGGTGGGCCAGGGGCAGCCACAGATGCAGGGGCACCAGCCCGGCCTTCACCCCCAGGCCACCCAGCAACAGGATCACGGCCGCCATCCCCGGTGGCTGTTCCCAGACCCGGACCAGACCATGCCCGCCGGCATCATGGACCAGCAGGATCAAACCGGTGAACAGGGCCACCTCGCCCACCAGGGCCATGCCCAGATAAACCCATCCGGCCCGCCAGGACTCAAAGTGCTGCTCATGCACCACCAGCCCCATGGAAGCCAGGCTCATGAGGGCGAAGCTGGTGTAGAAAAACACCACATCCGCCGCCACCACCAGCCCCAGGTTGCCCGCCATGGCCAGCAGGAAAAAGGCATGGAAACGCACCCGGGAAGGGTCTGCCCCCAGATACCCCTGGGCGTAAACGGCGGCCGCCCCCCACAGCAATGCGGTGAGCAGCAGAAAACCGCGTCCCACCGGATCCAGGGCCAGTTCCGTCCCCAGCAACAGCCAGGGGTAGAAGGCCCACGCCCCTTCCGGCAGCCACAGCGCACCCGCCAGGGCCGGCAGCACCGCCAGCGGGGTCAGGCGCCAGAGATGACGACCCACCACCGGCAACGCCAGGGCAGACACCAGCAGCAACGGGGTCAGGGGAATCAGAAGCAGCCACAGATCCGGGGTCATGGCGTCTCCCATTCGAAGATGGCGCGCCAGATATGGTCGTAGCCGTACTCGAATTCCACGATAAAGGTCACCCAGTACAGGGGACTGATGGTCAGGGAGGCCAGCAGCCCCATGCCCAGGGCCATGGCGGCGACCGCCATCGTGGGCAGCAGCAGCATCCAGTGGGTCTCCAGTCGCCCTCCCCCATGGCGCTCGTCGGGCCAGGGGCCCTCCCGGCGGCTGAACCAGCCCCGCAGGATCGGCGGCAGGAAATACAGGGCATTGAGCAGACTGCTGACCACCAGCACGACGGTCACCCAGGCAAGCCCCGCCTCCAGGGCACCCAGGCCCAGATACCATTTACTGATGAACCCGGCCAGCGGGGGAATGCCGATCATGCCCAGGGCCGCCAGGGTGAAGGCGGTCATGGTCCAGGGCATGCGCCGGCCCACCCCGCGCATCTCATCCACCCGATGGATGCCCAGGGTCTCGGCGAAATTGCCGGCGCAGAAGAACAGGGTGATCTTCATCACCCCCTGATGGACCAGATGCACCAGCCCACCCACGGCACCGATGGGTCCGGCCAGGGCCACGCCGAGGATGATGTAGGACACCTGGCTGACGGTGGAAAAGGCCAGCCGCTGCTTGAGATCATCGGCGAACACCGCACGCACCGAACCATAGACAATGGTCATGATGGCCAGCAGCAGCAGCGGCAGGGTCACCCCCAGATCCGCCGCCAGTTCCACCCCGTAAACATCATTGAGCACCCGCACGATGCCGAAGGCCCCGGCCTTGACCACGGCCACCGCGTGCAGCAGGGCACTCACCGGGGCCGGGGCCACCATGGCCCGGGGCAGCCAGCTATGCAGGGGCAGCAGGGCCGCCTTGACCCCGAACCCGGCCATCAGCATGGCAAAGATCATGATCAGGACCGGCCCCTGGTCGGCACTCAGATGGTGCAGATAACCGCCGGCGGTAAAGGGCTCGGAACCGGCCAGCAGGGTCAGCCAGACCACGGCCCCCAGCAGCACCGCGCCCCCGAGGAGGGTGTAGGCCAGATAGATACGCCCGGCCCGGAAGGATTCCGCCGTGCCCCGGTGCACCACCAGGGGCCAGGTGGCCAGGGTCAGGATCTCGTAGAAGATCAGCAGGGTGATGAGGTTGCCGGAGAAGGCGATCCCCACCGTGGCGCTCACGCACAGACTGAAGAAACCGAAGAAGCGGCTGCGGTTGGGGGAATCCTCCAGATAGCCGATGGCGTAGATGGTGGTGACCAGCCAGAGCACCGCCGAGAGGGTGGCAAACAGCAGGGACAGGGCATCCGCCGCCAGCACCAGATCAATTCCCGGCAACAGGTTCACGCTGAGGCTGTAGGTCTTGCCGTCCCGGTACACTCCCACCAGCAGGGCGATGATCAGCAGGAACTTGAGGGTGGCGCCCCCCAGGTTGAGGGCCGTGCGCAGGGCGAACTGCTGCTCCCGCAGGAAGAAGATGGCCACCCCGGGCAGCAGGGAGCTCAGGAGAATCAGCAGCAGCATGTATCCCCCCGTCGCCATCTCAGCCCCCTCCCCCGGCCAGGGTTCGGGCCAGCAACGACAGGGCCGGGGTGCCGGCAAACCCCAGGCCGATGGTCAGCAGGGCCAGGGCCAGGGGCACCCATTCCATCACCGCGGGCAAGGGTCGCCCCCGATCCGCGGGGCCCGGCTCAAAGGCCGGCCCCAGCAGACGGAACACATAGGCGCCGGCCAGGAGCCCGCCACCCAGCACCACCAGGGCCCAGATCCACAACCCGGCCTCCAGGGCGGTCTGCACCAGCAGCCATTTGGCGATGAAACCGCCGGTGAAGGGCAACCCCACCAGACCGGCACCGGCAATCCCCAGGGCAAAACTGGTCTTGAGCCGCCCCCGCATCACCGCCCCCAAATCCGCCAGCCGGTCATGGCCCGCCGCCCGCTGCAGGGTGCCGGCGGCCAGGAACACGGCGGCCTTGGCCACCCCATGGGCGACCGCGAAAAAGACCACCGCCTTCCACCCCTCCGGATGCGCCCGGAGAAACGGAAACAGCAGGAACAGATAGCCCACCTGGGCCACGGTGGAATAGGCCACCACCTGCTTGAGCCGGGGGGCCCGCAACGCCATGAGGCCGCCCCAGAGCACCGCCCCGGCGGCCAGCACCCCCATCAGCACGTCCAGCCCCGACAGAGGCAACGCCGGGAAGACCGTCAGCCAAAGCCGCAGAATGAGATAGAAGGACACCTTGACCACCAGGGCCGAAAGCGCCGCGCTGACCGGCGCCGGGGCACTGCCATGGGCGGGGGGCAACCAGACATGCAGCGGGAACAGGGCGGACTTGGCCAGCAACCCCACGGTCATCAGCACCGCCGCCAGCATGGGGGCCGCCGACAGGGCCACCTGGGCACCCAGCGCCTGCAGACCCAGCACGCCGTAAGCCCCGTAGAGCAGGGCCACCCCCATCAGGTAGGCCATGGAACCGAGCAGGCTCACCAGCAGGTAACGCATGGCCGCCACCAGCGGGGCGGCGCCACCGGCCAGGGCCACCAGGGCCACCGACGCCAGCACCACCAGCTCCAGGGTGACATAGAGATTGAACACATCCCCGGACAGGTACAGGGCATTCATGGCCGCCCACAGCCACAACCAGAGGATCCAGAACCAGTGCCCGCGCCCCTCCCCGGCCAGATAACCCAGGGCATGGAGACTGATGGCCAGCCCCACCACGGCGGTCATCAGCAGCATCAGGCTCGCCAGGCCGTCCGCCACCAGGGTGATGCCCAGGGGCGGTGCCCAGCCCCCCAGATCCAGGATCATGGGACCGTGGGCATGCACCTGCAGGGCCAGCAGCAGGGCCATGACCAGAGTGAGCAGCGCCGTCAGCAGCCCCCACCATCGGGCCGCGGCAGGCCACAGTCCCGCCAGCAAGGCACCCGCCAGAGGCAGGATCACCAGCCAGGGGGCCAGGGCCATGTCCGCCATGACATCCATCCACGGCATCTTCAGTCCTCCGGCCCGGACCGGGGCAGGCGCGCAAGGCCGGTGGCCGCCTTCACCCTGAGCATGAGCACCAGAGCCACGGCGGTGGCACTGACAGCCACCACGATGCCGGTGATGACCAGGGCATGGGGCACCGGATCCACACCCCCCTCGCCTCCGGCGGCCACGCCCAGCAGGACCATGAAGACACCGGAACCCATGACGTTGACGGCGAGGATCTTCAACAGCAGATGGCGACGCACCACCAGGGCGTGCAGTCCGAGCACGAACAGCAACACGCCGCACAGCAGGTAGATCTGGGGAGTCAGGACGTCAGCGGCCATGCCGCACCCTGCGGGATCGACCACCCAGGAACAGCAGCACCAGGGTCAGGGCAATGGACACGGACGCGGCCAGCTCGATGCCCAGGATCAGGTGATAGGCCCAGGCGGGGGGATAACCCATGAAGCCGTGGCCGGTCAGCAAACCCGCCGTCCCCACCGCCAGGAAGGCAAACGCGCCCAGGGACAGCCCCAGGCGTTGTACCAGCGCGGAAGGCATGGGCATTTCCCGGGGCAGCGACAGCATCAGCATCACCCCGGCGGCCCCCAGCACCGCGCCACCCTGAAAGGCGCCCCCACTGTCGCTGCTGCCCACCCAGACCAGATAACCGCCGGTGACCACCGCCACCGGGATCAGATGACGCAGGGTCCCGTGCAGCACCGGCCCCTGCACCGGCCGGGCCGGAATCGGATCACGAAGCCCCAGGGACCAGATCGACAGCACCGCCAGCATCAGTACCGCCAACTCCAGAAAGGTGTCATAGCCACGGAAGTTGAGCAGTACCGCCGTGACCGGATGTCTGACGCCGGAGCGATCCATGGCGTCGGCCACCGGGGCGGCCAAACCCGGTTGCGGCGGCAGATCCAGCACCACGACGATGAGCAGGCCGGCCAGGGTCAGGCTCATCAGCAGCACCAGAGGGGATGTGAATCGCCGCCGGATCAAGTATTCCCTCCTTCCCGACGGAAGAACCGGTTTTCCAGGCGCCGCAACCGCCCCAGGGCCACCAGCAGCAGGGCACCGGTGACACCGGCACCGATGGCGGCCTCCGCCAGGGCCACGTCGGGGGCGGACAGACGCACCCAGGCCAGGGACAGCAGCAAACCGAAGGCAATGAACAGAACCACGGACCGGAACAGATCCCCGCCCGCCAGCAGACGCCAGGCCACCCCCAGCAGGGTGAGGGCCAGCAGGGCATCAAAACCGATCAAAAACCAGGTGGTGATCTCTTCAGGCATCGCGTGGTTGCATGAATGGACAGGGAAATCAGAGCCGACGGGATTCCCGCCGGCGGGCCCGCTGGGCCACCAGATGGCATCCGGCCGCGCCGGCCGCCAGCACCAGGCCCCAAATCAGGATCAGCTTGAACACCAGGGACAGGCTGCCGGCCTGCAGGGCCACCCCCGCGACCACCAGACCCAGCCCCAGATTGTCGGCCTTGGTCAGGGCATGGAGCCGGGTATAGACGTCCGGAAACCGCAGCATGCCGATGCTGCCGGCGGCAAAGAACACAAGCCCCATGAGCACCAGTCCCATGCTGAAGGCATCCATGACCTGACCCATCATGCCTGATCCCCCCCCCGCCGTGGCAAACCCCGCTGTCTGACGAAGGCCACCGTGGCCACCGCCGCCAGCAGGGCGAAGACCAGGGCCACATCCACCAGCGCCGGCTGTTCCATGGCCAGGGACAGCAGCAGCAGGATGGCCACCCCGGCGGTGCCGAAGAGCTGGGCCGCCAGCATCCGGTCCCCCGGCGTGGGACCGGACAGTACCCGCACCATGCCCACGGCGACAGTGAAAAGCAGGAACAGAGCGCAGAAAAGCCAGAACGCGGTCATGTCACAAAGCCTCCAGCCGCAGACCAAAGAGCGCCGCCACCCGATCTTCCAGCCGGGACAGGGAGGCATGCAGCGGCATCCCCACATCCAGCACATGGAGCTGAAGGCGGCGGCGATGCAGCCCCACGCTCAGGGTGCCCGGCAGCAGGCCGATCACGTTCATGAAAAAGGTCAGTGCCGGCCCCCGCGGCAACCGGACCGGGTAATCGATGAACCCAGGAGCCAGGGACATCCTTGGCGACAGCGCCCGGCGGGAAACATCCAGGCCGCCGACAAAGGACTGCCAGAGGAAGAAGCCCATGAACACCACCAGACCCCGCAAGGACAGCCGGTAGCGCCGCCCCGGCGGCAGGACAAAGACCGAGGCGGCGGCCAGCAGGGCCACCGGGATACCGATGGCCCAGGCACCGGGGGCACCGCCGGTCAGGATCCACCACAGGGCCAGAGTCGCCGCCAGGGTGACCAGGAAACGGCGCGGGGGAGATGGGGCAAAGCGGCGATATCGGTCCGACATGGAAAGGATTGTAGCCGACGCAGTCGTTCACCCCGGACGGCTACTTCTGCCGCCACTGTCCCCGCTCATCCTGGTACCAGTATCCCCGCGGGGCCTCCTGCACCCAGACCCGGGCGAAGGTGGCGCGGATGTCCGACTCCCATTCGGGACGGTCATTGGCCCGGGCGATCTCCCGGTACAGGGCGTTGCGGTCGGCATTTTCCTCCGTCACCAGGCGCTGTACCGTGGCCCGATCCCGCAGGGGCACGGCATTGAGGTCACGAATGGTCACCAGCCCGTCCCGGGTGAAACCAACGGCCCCGGAGGCAAAGTGGGGCTGCAGAGCCGGCGTGCGTGCCCGCATGGAGGACCGCAGACCGTCGATGGTGGCGGTGCGAATGTTGATGTTGGCCTGCTGGGCCTGGGCGGGCGGGATGAATGTGTCCATGATCACCGCCAGCACGCGTTTGGGCACGGCGTCCAGACGGGCATCCGGGGGCGTTGGCGTGGCCTCGGGACCATCCTCGGCGGGCCGGGGTGTCTCGCCCAGCACGTCCCGCACGATGGTGCGGGCGGCATCCTCGGCGGCGGCGGCGGGGAAATAGATGTTGATGGTGACGCACGCGGTCAGGAGCAGCACGGCACCGAACCAGACCAGGTGTCGGGGTAATGTGGTGAAATGGCGTGTCATGGCAATGGATCCTTGGGTTTATCGACATCTGCAAACAGCAGACGGTCCGACATCCAATCTAACCCGAAAAAACCTCAAAACCCTACAGGGGAAGGCTGAAAAAGGCCGACAAACTGGCCCCGATCCGTCCGAACTGATACCTTTAATCATTTCCCTGCCCCCGCCAAGATCATGACATCCGACACCCGCAACATCCTGGTCACCAGCGCCCTGCCCTACGCCAACGGCCCCATCCACCTGGGCCATCTGGTGGAATACATCCAGACCGACATCTGGGTGCGTTTCCAGAAGATGCGCGGCCACCAGTGTATCTATGTCTGCGCCGACGACGCCCACGGCACCCCCATCATGCTCAAGGCGCAAAGCGAGGGCATCACCCCGGAAGTCCTGATCGAGCGCATCGGCCGGGAACACCGGGAGGACTTTGCCGGCTTCCTGGTGGATTTCGACCACTACCACAGCACCCATTCGGAAGAAAACCGCCACTTTGCCGAACTGATCTACACCCGGTTGCGGGATGCTGGACATATCGCCCGGCGCACCATCCGCCAGGCCTACGACCCGGAAGCGAAGATGTTCCTGCCGGATCGCTTCATCAAGGGGGAATGCCCCCGCTGCGGCGCGGCGGACCAGTACGGAGACTCCTGCGAGGCCTGCGGCGCCACCTACGCCCCCACGGACCTGAAAAACCCGGTCTCCGCCATCTCCGGCGCCACGCCGGTGGAAAAGGAGTCCGAACACTACTTCTTCAAGCTGGGCGACTTCCACGCCATGCTGCGGGAATGGACCGGCTCCGGCAGCCTGCAGGGGGAGATCCGCAACAAGCTGCGGGAGTGGTTCGAGGCAGGCCTAAACGACTGGGACATCTCCCGGGACGCCCCCTACTGGGGCTTCGAGATCCCGGATGCGCCGGGCAAGTACTTCTACGTCTGGCTGGATGCCCCCATCGGCTACATGGCCAGCTTCAAGCACTACTGCGAGCAGCAGGGCCTGGACTTCGATGCCTGGTGGCGCGCCGACAGCACGGCGGAACTGCATCACTTCATCGGCAAGGACATCGCCTACTTCCATACCCTGTTCTGGCCCGCCATGCTCAGCGGCGCGGGCTTTCGCACCCCCACGGCGGTGCACTGCCACGGTTTTCTCACCGTCAATGGCCAGAAGATGTCCAAGTCCCGGGGCACCTTCATCAAGGCCCGCACCTATCTGGACCACCTGCAGCCGGAATATCTGCGCTACTACTTCGCCGCCAAGCTCGGCCCCGGCGTGGATGACATCGACCTGTCCCTGGACGACTTCATCGCCCGGGTGAACAGCGATCTGGTGGGCAAGGCGGTGAACATCGCCTCCCGCTGCGCCGGATTCATCCACAAGGGCTTTGCCGGCCGCCTGGCCGACACCCTGCCGGATCCGGATCTGTATGACCGCTATGTGCGGGCCGGCGAGGAAATCGCCGGGCTCTATGAACGGCGGGAATTCGGTCAGGCCATGCGGGAGATCATGGCCCTGGCGGACGTGGCCAACCAGTATGTGGACGAACAAAAACCCTGGGTGCTGGCCAAGCAGGAAGACGGTCAGGCCCATGTCCAGGCCGTCTGCACCCAGGGCATCAACCTGTTCCGGGCCATTCTCACCTATCTGCGGCCGGTGCTGCCGGCCATGGCGGAAAAGGCGGAAGGGTTTCTGGGCGTTCCCGCCCTCACCTGGGAGGCGGTGCAACAGCCCCTGGTGGGGACCCGCATCAACACCTACGAACCCCTGATGACCCGGGTGGACCCACAGGCGGTGCAGACCATGCTGGAAGCGTCGAAGGAAAGTCTGGCACCCACGCCAACCCAGACCCAGGGGCCGCTGGCCCTGGACCCGATCCGGGAAGAGATCACCTATGACGACTTTGCCAAGGTGGATCTGCGCATCGCCCGCATCAGCCGGGCCGAGCATGTGGAAGGCGCCGACAAGCTGCTGCGCCTGACCCTGGACCTGGGCGGCGAGACCCGGCAGGTCTTCGCCGGGATCAAGTCGGCCTATGATCCGGCCGATCTGGAGGGACGCCTGACGGTGATGGTGGCCAATCTGGCGCCGCGCAAGATGAAGTTCGGCCTGTCCGAAGGCATGGTGCTGGCCGCCGGCCCCGGCGGCAAGGATCTGTTCATCCTGTCACCGGATACGGGTGCCCAGCCGGGCATGCGGGTGAAATAGGCCGCCCGTCAACCGGCGGCGACGGGAATCGGATGGCTGAACCCGGGGTTGTGGGGCTGACGACCCGGCAAGCCCCGCGCTCCGGTGGCTTGGTGTACCCGGTTCAATTCCTCTTCCAGGTGACGCAGTTCCCGCTCCAGCGCCACCATGCGACGTCTGAGCACAACTTCCCGATGATGGGCCTGGGCGGGGGTGTGGATGCTGTGCTGGGCCATGACGGGTCCTCCTCGTTTGATTGAAATCAAATCTAGCAATCCTCACCGCCGGGTTGAAAGAATATAAATTTGTGTTGTAATTACCCAATGGCATTAACGTGAAACAGCCCGGGTTTAGCCGCGGATACGCCCTCCCCCTCGGGGAAGAAGGGCCTGGCACAGCCCCCTGTTCATCATCACGGGTGCATCTTGTCTTTCATCATCGCGGATGCATCGCCATCAAGGTGCATCAGCGTTAGCAATACATAACCGGGTCCCCATGAAGCTCCAGCAGTTGCGCTACCTGAAGGCGATCGTAGAAAACAACCTCAACGTGACGGAGGCCGCCGAGCGCCTGTTCACCTCCCAGCCCGGGGTCAGCAAGCAGGTGAAACTGCTGGAAGAAGAACTGGGACTGGAAATCTTTCACCGCAGCGGCAAGCATTTCACCCATGTCACCCCGGCCGGCCGACAGATCCTGGCCCGGGCCGAAAACATCCTCAGCGAAGTACAGAACATCCGCGCCCTGGCCGAGGACTTCAGGGACGAGGAACGGGGCACCCTGCGCATCGCCACCACCCATACCCAGGCCCGCTACTTCCTGCCCCCCCTGATCACCCAGTTCCGGCGCCGGTATCCCCAGGTACACCTGCTCATCCATCAGGGCACGCCGGCACAGATCTCCCAGATGGCCGCCTCGGGAGAGGTGGACTTTGCCATCGCCACGGAGGCGATTGCCCTGAACCGGGAAATGCTCATGATCCCCGCCTATCGCTGGCACCATTGCGTGGTGGTTGACAAGAGACATCCGCTCACCCGGACCATTCCTCTCACCCTGGATGAGGTGGCTCGTCACCCCATCGTCACCTATGTGCATGGTTTTTCCGGCCGCGGACGGCTGGAGCAGGACTTTGCCAACGCGGGCGTCGCGCCGGAGATCGTGCTCAGCGCGGCGGACTCGGACGTCATCAAGACCTATGTCAGACTGGGGCTGGGGATCGGCATCATCGCCCACATGGCCTATGAACCCGGTCAGGATACGGATCTGACCTATCTGGATGCCAAGGCGCTGTTCACCGGCAACGTCACCCGGGTCGGGTTCCGCACGGGGGTATACCTGCGTCGTTTCATGTGCCACTTCATGGAGCTGATCGCACCCCACGCGGGCGAAGACAGGATCCAGGAGGCCCTGAATGCCCGGACACAGGAGAGCGTGGATCGGATCTTCGAGGGGATTGACCTGCCGGAGCATTGAATTCGCCGACAGGCCGACTCCCGCGGGCAGGAAAATGTCATGAATGGGTCATTCCCGCGGGTGGCAAACGCCATGAATGGACCATTCCCGCAGGTGGGAAATATCATAAACGGGTCATTCCCGCGCAAGCGGGAATCCAGTCAAGGGACGATACCCTCCGACTCCCGCTTTCGCGGGAGCGACGGCAAAGAACCCGGAATGACGGCAGCAAACTTCTTTAGTGTTTCCCGGGGGGAGCGGATACATAACGCAAGATTATATATGTATACTCAACCTGGCACAGACAACGCTCCATTTGGGAGCCGATTGATCCGGGGCCGTCCGCCCTTGATCACAGGATAATCTCGACATGAAACTCCAGCAACTCCGCTATTTGCAGGCCATTGCACGCTACAACCTCAACATCTCCGAAGCCGCGGACCGCCTGGCGACCTCGCAGCCGGGCATCAGCAAGCAGATCCGCCTGCTGGAGGAAGAACTGGGCGTGCCCCTGTTCCAGCGCAACGGCAAGCATCTGTCCGGCATGACCGCCGTCGGACGCCGGGTGCTGGAATACAGCGAAGTCATCCTCAGGGAGGTGGAAAACATCCGTGCGGCGGCGGAAGAAGCCCGGGACGAACAGGCGGGGGACCTGCGGATTGCCACCACCCATGCCCAGGCCCGCTATATCCTGCCCCCCATCGTGGACGCCTTCCGGCATCGTTTCCCCCGTGTCAGGGTACAGATCCACCAGGGCACACCGCGGCAGATTGCCGACATGCTCTCCCACGACGAAGTGGACTTCATCGTCGGCACCGAGCCCATCCCCACCGGCGGCCAGGTCGTGATGCTGCCCGCCTATCGCTGGTCTCACTGCGTGGTAGTGCCCAGGAATCACGAACTGGCCGGCACCAAGGCCATTCCCCTGGAACGGCTGGCGGACTACCCCATCGTCACCTACCTGGACGGTTTCAGCGGCCGCACCAAACTGGACGCGGACTTCCGCCGCGCCGGCCTCACTCCGGACGTGGTGCTGACGGCGGCGGACGCGGATGTCATCAAGACCTATGTGCGCCACGGCATGGGGGTGGGCATCATTGCCCGCATCGCCCTGGAAAAGGGCCATGACGATGACCTGGTGGCCCTGGACACGGAACCCGGACTGTCGGAAAACGTCACCCGGATCGGCTTTCGCCGGGGGGCGTGGCTACGCGGCTACATGTATGACTTCATCACGCTGCTGGCACCCCACCTCACCCATGAGCATGTGGCAAGGGCGGCCCAGAATCCGGACCCGGAAAACCTGGAAGCCCTGTGCCGAGGCATGGAAGTCCCGGAAGGTATCTCTCACTGCGCCTGACGGATGGGACGGCGGGATGGACGCGGCCGCATGGGTCGCGTACATTAACCCGCTGTTTTTCCCTTCGATCAGGCAGGTATGGAAGAGACACACGAGCACTTTGAGGCACGTGCCGCCCAACTCATCTCGGCAGGAAGCTTCTTCTATCATCGGGGCTGGATGCCGGCCACCGCCGGCAATCTGTCCGCGCGCCTGGACGATCACCGCATGGTGATCACCGAGTCCGGCCGCAACAAGGGGGAACTCGGGCACGACGGCCTGATGATGGTGGATCTGGACGGCAATGTCCTGTCCCCCGGCAAGCAGCCCTCGGCGGAGACCTTCCTGCACATCATCCTCTATCGCCGTTCCCCACGGATCGGTGCCGTGATACATACCCATTCCGTCAGCGCCACCGTGCTGTCCCGCATCGTGGAAGGCACTGAACTGACCCTCACCGATTGCGAAGTCCTCCGTACCCTGCCGGGCATCGCCTGCCGGGACGCCTCGATCACCCTGCCCATCTTCGGCAATGATCAGGACATCCCCCAACTGGCGGCGCAGGTGGATGATCACATGAACCGTCACCCGGACACCCCCGGCTACCTCATCGAAGGCCATGGGTTCTATGCCTGGGGCCGGGATGTGGCCGAGGCCCGGCATCATGTGGAAGCTTTTGAATTCCTCTTTGACTGTGAACTGCAACTGCGCAGCCTCAAGCCATGATGACACCCATCCAGACCCGGAAATCACGGCCATGATCAGGGCCATCATCACCGATATCGAAGGCACCCTGTCCGGAGTATCCTTCACCCGGGAAGTCCTGCTCCCCCATGCGGTCAAACACCTGCCCGAGTTCGTTCGCACCCACCGGACGGTACCGGAGGTGAAACGCCTTTTGGCCGACATCCGGGCCTATGCCGGTGGCTCCCTGGATGACGAGGCCCTGATGCAGCGCATGGTGGCCTGGATGTCGGCGGATCAGAAGATCACACCCCTCAAGGCCCTGCAGGGCCTGATCTGGGAAGAAGGCTATCGCCGGGGGGATTTCAAGGGGCATGTCTATCCGGACGCCGTGGCCTGCCTGCGGGCCTGGCATGAGCAGGGAATCTCCCTGCATGTGTTTTCGTCGGGTTCCGTACGCGCCCAGGAGGACTTCCTGGCCCACAGCGAGGCGGGCGACCTGCGCCCCCTGTTCAGCAGCAACTTCGACACCCGCATCGGTGGCAAGACCCATATTGCCGCCTACAAGCTCATCACCGAACGCATCCAGTGCCCCCCGGGCGAGGCCCTGTTCCTCTGCGACGACACGCGGGAACTGGATGCCGCAGCGGCAGCCGGCCTGCGGACCACCCTGGTACAGCGACAGGGCACTGCCACCACCGGCGGTTCCCATCCAGTGGTGACGGATTTTCACCAGATCCGGCTGGAGCCCTGATTCCATGCGATTTCCCCACGACCCGCCCGGTTGCAGGCAGCGCGTCCGGTAGCGGATACTCAATCCTCAGAGCGGGAGTTCCATGTCCGAGTACCTACTGATCCTGGTCAGCACTGTTCTGGTCAACAATTTCGTCCTGGTGAAGTTCCTGGGCCTGTGCCCGTTCATGGGGGTTTCCAAAAAGGTGGAAACGGCCATCGGCATGAGTCTGGCCACCACCTTCGTGCTGACCCTGTCCTCGGTCTGCAGCTACCTGGTGAACGAGTACTTGCTGGCACCCTTCGGTCTGGAGTACCTGCGCACCATTGCATTCATCCTGGTGATCGCCGCCGTGGTGCAGTTCACCGAGATGGTGGTACACAAGACCAGCCCGCTGCTTTATAACGTATTGGGGATCTTTCTGCCCCTGATCACCACTAACTGTGCTGTGCTGGGGGTGGCCCTGCTGAATGTGCAGGAAAGCCATGGCTTCCTGGAATCGGTGATGTACGGCCTGGGTGCCGCCGCCGGTTTCTCCCTGGTCATGATCCTGTTTGCCGCCATGCGCGAGCGGGTCGCCGCCGCGGATGTGCCGGTACCGTTCCGCGGCAGCGCCATCGCTCTGGTCACCGCGGGCCTCATGTCACTGGCATTCATGGGTTTTCTGGGACTGGCCCCCTGACCCGGATGCCGCAACCGACGAGCCACGAGATGTAGCCGCCTATGCTTGCCGCCGTTCTAGTCATCAGTTCGCTGTCCGCCCTGTTCGGCATGATCCTGGGGTATTCCGCCATCCGCTTTCGCGTGGAAAGCGATCCGGTGGTGGAAAAGATCGACAACATGCTGCCCCAGACCCAATGCGGGCAGTGCGGCTTTGCCGGTTGCCGTCCCTATGCCGCCGCCATCGCCGAGGGCAAGGCAGACATCAATCTCTGCCCTCCGGGAGGCACCGGCCTGCTCATGGCCCTGGCCGACATGCTCGGACGCGACGCCAAGCCCATCGAGGGCAAGGTCAAGGAAAAGGCCCTGGCCCGCATCGACGAAAACAGCTGCATCGGCTGCACCCTGTGCGTGCAGGCCTGTCCGGTGGACGCCATCGTCGGTGCGGCCAAGCAGCTGCACGCCGTCATCGAGAGCCAGTGCACCGGCTGCGAGCTGTGTCTGATGCCCTGCCCGGTGGACTGCATCCGCATGGTGCCCATTGCCCAGGATCTGAATACCTGGAAATGGCCCTTCCCCATGGACACCGCCGCCGATCGCCTCTGTCTGGTGGATCTGGCCCGGCCGGCGTCCGCGGGTTCCGGCGCCTGAGGCGCCCGGGACCCCGCTGACCACGACAACCCATGACCGCAAGTTCCCACAAACTCTGGCGATTCCATGGCGGCGTCAAGCTGCCCGACCACAAGGCGGAAAGCACCACCGAGCCGGTGGCCGCCGCGCCCCTGCCGCAGCGGCTGATCCTGCCGCTGCGGCAGCACATCGGCGAGGCCGCCGTGCCGGTGGTCAAGCGCGGCGAGCACGTCAAGAAGGGGCAGCTCATCGCCCGTTCGGATACCTATGTGGGTGCCCACCTGCACGCCCCCACCTCCGGCCGCATCGCCCTCGTGGGCGATCAGCCGGTGCCCCACCCTTCCGGCCTGTCCGCCCCCTGCATCGTCATCGAGGCCGACGGCGAGGATGACTGGGGCGATAGCCGGATGCCGCCCATCGAGGATTACCGCAACATCGATCCGGTCAAGCTGCGCAACCGGGTACGCGATGCCGGCATCGTGGGCCTGGGGGGAGCCGCCTTCCCTTCGGCGGTGAAGCTCAACCCCCGTCCCCATCAGAAGATCGACACCCTGGTGATCAACGGCGCCGAGTGCGAACCCTACATCACCTGCGATGACATGCTCATGCGCACCCAGGCGGAAGCAGTGATCGCCGGCATGCATCTGGTGCGCCGTGCCCTGAAGCCCGAACGCTGCCTGATCGGCATTGAGGACAACAAGCCGGAGGCCATCCGCGCCATGACCGAGGCCCTGGGCGGCGAGGAACGGGACAACATCCGCATTGTCGCCATCCCCAGCATCTACCCCACCGGCGGCGAACGCCAGCTCGTGCGTGTGCTCACCGGCCGCGAAGTCCCCAGCGAGGGGCTGCCCGCCGATGTCGGCGTGGTCTGCCACAACGTGGGCACCCTGGCCGCCATCTACCGGGCGGTGGTCCTGGGTGAACCCCTGATTTCCCGCCTGGTGACGGTGACCGGCAGCGGTGTCAGCCGCCCCCGCAATCTCCAGGTCTACCTGGGCACCCCGGTGGCGGACCTGATCGCCCTGGCCGGGGGCTACACCGACGACGTGGAGCGGCTGATCATGGGTGGCCCCATGATGGGTTTTGCCCTGGCCAGCGACGCGGTGCCCATCATCAAGGGCGGCAACTGCATCATCGCCGCCCGCGCCGCCGACGTGGAACGCCCCGGCCCGGTGATGCCCTGCATCCGCTGCGGAGAATGCGTCAAGGCCTGTCCCGCCGGCCTGCTGCCCCAGCAGCTGTACTGGTTCAGCCGCGCCCGTGACTTCGACAAGGCCCAGGAATACAGCCTGTTCGACTGCATCGAATGCGGCTGCTGCGCCCACGTCTGTCCCAGCAACATCCCGCTGGTGCAGTATTACCGCTTTGCCAAGAACGAGATCTGGTCCCAGGAACGGGAACGCCGCCAGGCCGAGGCCGCCAAGCAGCGCCACGAACTGCGCCGGGAGCGCCTGGAACGGGAGGAACGGGAAAAGGCCGAGCGCATGAAGCGCAAACAGGCCGCCGCCGCCCAGCAGACGGCCACCGCCGCCGACGGGGGGGAAGATCCCAAGCAGGCGGTGATCCGTGCCGCCCTGGCGCGGGCCCAGGCCCGCAAGGCCGGGCAGGCTACCCAGGACACGACCGCCGCCGCGCCGGTCTCCGAAAACGACGACGAAAACCGCTGATGCGCTTCAAGACCTTCAGTTCGCCGCACATGGCGCCCGCCCGCAGTGTCAACCGGGTCATGGGGCAGGTATTGCTGGCCCTCATCCCCGGCACCGCGGCCATGACCTGGTATTTCGGCTGGGGCGTGCTGATCAACGTCTCCCTGGCCGTCACCGTGGCACTGGCCTGCGAGGCCCTGATGCTGCTGATGCGTGGTCGCACCCTGACGCCCCACATCACCGACCTGAGCGCAGTGCTGGCCGGCTGGCTGTTCGCCCTGGCCGTACCGCCGCTGACGCCCTGGTGGGTCACCCTGGTGGGGGTGGGATTTGCCATGGTGATGGCCAAGCATCTCTACGGCGGCCTGGGGTACAACCCTTTCAATCCGGCCATGGTGGGTTATGTGGTGGTGCTCATTTCCTTCCCCCGGGAGATGACCCTGTGGCTGAGCCCCTCCGTCATCGCCGAACTGAACCTGAGCCTGCCCCAGACCTTTACCGCCATCTTCGCCGGCACGCTTCCGGACGGGCTGACCTGGGACACCATCACCGCCGCCACGCCGCTGGACCGGATACAGACCGGAGTGGGCCAGGCCCATCCCATCAGCGAGATCCAGGCCTCCCCCTTCTTCGGCTATCTGGGCGGGGTCGGCTGGGAGTGGATCGGCCTGTGGTTCCTGGTGGGCGGGCTATGGCTGCTCAAGCGCGGTGTGATCGGCTGGCAGATCCCGGCAGCCATGCTGGGTACCCTCACCCTGCTCTCCGGCCTGTTCTGGCTCATCAATCCGGAAACCTACGCCTCCCCCCTGTTTCATGTCTTCAGTGGTGCCGCCATTCTCGGTGCCTTCTTCATCGCCACCGACCCGGTCTCCGCCAGCACCACGCCCCGGGGACGCCTGATCTTCGGTGCCGGGGTGGGGGCACTGGTGTTCGTCATCCGTACCTGGGGGAGTTATGCGGAAGGCGTGGCCTTCGCGGTCCTGCTCATGAACATGATGGTCCCGCTGATCGACCATTACACCCAGCCCCGGGTCTTCGGCAAGACCACTGCCGGCAAGGAGGGCTAGGACGTGCTGCGGGAAATCTATCTCTCCACGGCCCTGCTGGCCGCCTTCGGACTGGTGGGGGCCGGACTGGTGGCCCTGGTCCACATGGGCACGGCGGAGCGCATCGAAGCCAACCGGGAGGCGGCCACCCTGGCCCGTCTGCATGAAATCCTGCCCGACGGCGAATACGACAACGACATCATCAACGACACCATCGTGCTCGGTCATGCCCTGCTCGGCGGCGGCAATCATCTGGTCTACCGGGCGCGCCTGGGAGACGAGCCGGTGGCCGCGGTGTTCGCCGTGATTGCCCGCGGCGGCTATTCCGGCGACATCCACCTGCTGGTGGGCGTGCGCGCGGACGGCCGCGTGGCCGGGGTACGGGTGGTCAGCCACCGGGAAACCCCCGGCCTGGGCGACGACATCGAGGCCGGCCGCTCCGACTGGATCCTGGGCTTTGACGACCTGGAACTGGGCGATCCGCCGGTGGAACGCTGGGCGGTGCAACGGGACGGCGGCATCTTCGACCAGTTCACCGGTGCCACCATCACCCCCCGGGCGGTGGTGCGCGCAGTACGCGACACCCTGATCTACTTCGATGCCCATCGGGAACAGGTATTCGAGCCGATGCCCGTCGATGACGTGAATGACGTGGATGAAGAGGCGCACACAGATGAATGACACCCCCTACGGCAAGATCATCGCCGACGGCCTCTGGTACAACAACGCCGCCCTGGTTCAGCTGCTGGGCCTGTGCCCCCTGCTGGCCATCTCCGGCACGGTGGTCAATGCCCTCGGGCTGGGCCTGGCCACCACCCTGACCCTGATCGCCTCCAACGTCAGCGTCTCCTTCATCCGCAACTGGGTGCGACCGGAAATCCGCATCCCCATCTACGTGCTCATCATCGCCTCGGTGGTCACCGCCATCGAACTGGCCATGAATGCCTACTTCCATGAACTCTATCTGGTGCTGGGGATCTTCATCCCGCTGATCGTGACCAACTGCGCCATCATCGGCCGGGCCGAGGCCTTTGCCTCCAAGCACACCATCCCCAAGGCCTTCGTCGACGGGCTGATCATGGGCATCGGCTTCACCCTGGTGCTGGTGGCCCTGGGGGGCATGCGCGAGGTCATCGGTCAGGGCACCCTGTTCGATCAGGCCCACCTCATGTTCGGCGAAGCGGCCAGGGGACTCACCGTGACCCTGATCGAGGATTACCGGGGCTTTCTGCTGGCCATCCTGCCACCGGGGGCCTTCATCGGCCTGGGCCTGCTGCTGGCCATCAAGAACCTGGTGGATGACCAGCTGGAGAAACGGGCGACCCGTCGCGCCGAAGCCCTCAGGGAAGCCCAGGCCTGAGGCAGGCGGGTGAACGATGAACAACCACAAGCGCCGGGAGATCTTCACCCGCTGGCGGGCGGCCAACCCCCGGCCCACCACGGAACTGAACTACCGCACCCCCTTTGAGTTGCTGATCGCCGTGATCCTTTCGGCCCAGGCCACCGACAAGGGTGTCAACAAGGCCACGGCCCTGCTGTTTCCCGTGGCCAACACCCCCCAGGCCATCCTCGACCTGGGGCTGGAAGGACTCAAGGACCATATCCGCACCATCGGCCTTTACAACAGCAAGGCGGAAAACATCATCAGGACCTGCCGTATCCTGGTGGATCAGTGGCAGGGTGAAGTACCCCGTGAACGGGCCGCCCTGGAGGCCCTGCCCGGAGTCGGACGCAAAACCGCCAACGTGGTGCTGAACACCGCCTTCGGCGAGCCCACCATCGCCGTCGACACCCACATCTTCCGTGTGGCCAACCGCACCGGCATCGCCCCGGGCAAGACGCCCCTGGAGGTGGAAACGCGCCTGCTCAAGGTGGTGCCCGCGGAGTTCAAGCGAGACGCCCATCACTGGCTGATCCTCCACGGACGCTATACTTGTACCGCGCGCTCACCCAAGTGCGGGCAATGCATGATCACCGATCTATGTGATTTCAAGGACAAGACGCCCGCCTCCCCAAACCGGTGATGGACTGAAGGCTCAAGCGGGAGGATCGGCGGATCGACTGACCATGGTCAGCAAGCGGATGCTGTGACATGCTGACCCTTGCAGCTGAGAGACGAGGCATGCAAACAGGATGTGTGGCAATGGATACGCTATGTCCTCGGGCGAAAGCCAGGCTCGCCCGACACGACCCCCCAGCCCCTGCATGACCGGGCAACAGGCCGGGGTTCCAGGGTGGTCATACCGTCAAAGGGGAACGTCCCGATGACCGAACTGGCCAATCATGCCGAAAAGACCCGTTACCTCTATGAGGGGTTGCCCGCCACCGTAATAATCTCCATCGGCGCGGCGGCCATCCTGGCCCTGATTCATCTGCCGGTGCTGCCGGCACCCGTGTTGCTGGGATGGTTCTGCCTCATCCTGCTGGTTGCCCTGGTACGGTGCGGACTGTGGCTGGCCTACAAGCGTACCGACACCCCCGAACGCCCCGCCTGGCTGAAGCGCTTCAGGGCCACCACCCTGGCCGCCGGCATCGGCTGGGGCATCGGCAGCGCCCTGCTCACCCAATCCGGTGACCTGAACTATCAGGCCTTTCTGGCCTTCGCCATTGCCGGCATCACCTCAGGGGCCATGATCGCACTGGCCACCGACCGGGTGTCCACCCTGTTCCTGATCGCCCCCATGCTCGTTCCCCTGGCCATTGCATTGCTGCTGCAGAACGAGGCCCTGTCCGTGACGGCCGGATTGATCGTCTGCCTCTTCCTGCTGTTCGTCTTCGTCAGTGCGACACGCATTCAGGCCAGCTTCAACGAAAATATCCGTTTGCGGATTCAGGCCGAGGCCCAGCGAGCCACGATCCTGGACAATGAGTTGCGCTGGCGCTTTGCCCTGGAGGGCAGCAATCAGGGACTGTGGGACTGGAATCTCGTCAGTAACCAGTCTTACCACTCGCCCCGCTGGTCTCTCATGCTGGGGCATGCGCCGAATGAGGTGGAATCCACTTTCAGGGCCTGGGAAGAGCGTCTGCACCCGGAGGACCGTGACAGGGTCCTGGAAGACCTGAGGCGACATCTGGACGGTCATACCCCGGTTTATGAGTCGGAGTACCGCCTTCGCTGCAAGGACGGCGGTTATCTTTGGATTTTGGACCAGGGACAGGTGATCAGCCGGGATCACGAAGGCCGACCCACCCGCATGATCGGTGTGCACCAGGATATCCATCGCCGAAAGGAGGCGGAACGTCAACTTCGGGAAGAACGCCGCTTGTTTGCCACCGGCCCGGTGATGCTCATCATCTGGGAGTCGGTGGAGACCGGGCGCATCCTCTATGCCTCGGAGAATGCCATTGATCTGCTGGGATATTCGCCGGACGAGTTGCGGGCGCCGGGATTCTGCTTTGACGATCTGATCCATCAGAAAGACCGCGCGCGGATACTCGAAGAACACCGGGAGCACATGGAAGCCGGATCGACCCAGTTCGAGCAATCCTATCGCCTGCGGCACAAGTCCGGCCATTACCGGTGGTTCTACGACTTCACTCGCCCGGAACTGGATGACACCGGAGACATGAGGCATCTGCAGGGTTATCTGTTCGACCAGACCCGCATCAAGGAAGTGGAGGCGGCACTTGCCGAAAGTGAACGCTACAACCGCGCCCTGCTGGAAGCGATACCCGATCTGATGTTCCGCCTGAGCCATGACGGCCGGTATCTGGCCTGGCATGCGGGCCAGAAAGACTCCCTCTACAGATCCCCCGAATCATTCCTGCACAAAAGCGTGACCGAAGTGCTGCCCCTGGAAACCGCCATTCGTGTTCAGGAGGCCATTCGACGGGTATTGGCAGAGGATCGCATGCATTTCGTGGAGTACACGCTGGATATAGACGGCACCCCGCGGACCTTCGAAGCCCGGCTGGTGAAGCTGAACAGGCGGGAAGTCGTGGCGGTCATTCGGGATGTGACCGAAGACAAGCAGGCCAATGAGCGCATTGCACACATGGCCTTCTATGATGCGCTGACCCAGCTCCCCAATCGGCGCATGCTGCTGGATCGACTCACCCAGGCCATGATTTCCAGCAAACGAAACGGTCAGCAGGGTGCCCTGATCTTCATGGATCTGGACCGGTTCAAGGCCCTGAACGACACCTACGGCCACGGCATGGGAGACCTGCTGCTGCAACAGGTGGGGCAACGTCTGAAGACCTGTGTCAGGGAGGCGGACACGGTTGCCCGGCTGGGAGGGGACGAATTCGTGATCATGGTGGAAAACCTGGGACAAAATGAAGAAGATAGCCTGAAAATGGCCCAGGAGATCAGCGCAAAGATCTTCAAGGCCTTGAGCGCCCCCTACAACCTCAATGGCCTGGAACATGTCTCGACACCGAGCATCGGCATTAGCCTGTTCGACGGCCATGGGATCAGTACCGACGAGGTGCTGCAGCAGGCCGACATGGCCATGTATGAGATCAAACGCCAGGGGCAAGGCGGCATACGTGTCTTCGAATCATCCATTCAGTCATCGCTGAAAACCCGCTCCATCCTGGCGCATGAACTGCATCAGGCCATGATCAACCAACACCTCGTCCTGCATTATCAGCCCCAGATCGACCATGGTGGCCGTATTCGCGCCACGGAGGCCTTGCTGCGATGGCACCACCCACGAAGGGGCCTTCTCAATGCCGCCCAGGTGATCCCGGTTGCGGAAGAATCCGGGCTCATGCTCTCCATCGGGCCATGGATCATTGAGCAGGCCTGCCAGGACATGAAGCGCTGGTCAGAGCATCGGGATTGGGGAAACGTCACGGTGGCCATCAATCTGAGCCGCCGGCAACTTCGGCAACCGGGGCTGGAACAGGCCATCATCGACACCATTGATAAAACCGGCGTAGACCCTTCTCGCATTCGCCTGGAGCTCAATGAAGACGCCCTGTACGGAGACATGGAAGCGACAATCATCAAGATGCGGAAACTCAGGGCCCGCGGCATCCGCTTTTCCCTGGATGATTTCGGGTCCGGAAGACTCTCTTTCGGAGATCTGCGGCGACTTCCCCTGGACCAGATCAAAATCCATGAAAGCTTCCTCCATCGGGCCATGGATCACGAGGACGATGCCAACCTCCTGCGTGCCGCGCTGTCCCTGGGCGAGGGTCTGGGCCTGGAAGTCCTGGCGGAAGGGGTGGAAACACCGGAACAGCACGCACTGCTCACCGAGATTGGATACCGAACCTTCCAGGGGCGCCTGTTTGGGGAACCGATGAGCTGGGGGGAGCTGATGAGCCTGGAAGTCACGCATTCCCGGCCCTGATCCCGGGAGCCGTCAGTCGATCATTATCGCCCCATACACATTTCCCCAAGGCAAGTCCCCGGGCGATGTGAAGGGTGAGGGGGATCCCGAAAACGTGCCGGGGCTCATACCCGGCGAGCCGCGTCGTACTGCAGCTCCATCAACAACCGGTTGAGCGAGCGATCCACACTGGGGCTCAGATCCAGGAACAACACCCCCAGACGGATCAGGGACGCACCACCCAGGGCTTGCACCGTGCGAACCTCGGCACGGATGTCCGACCACTGCTGGTTGCCGATACGCAGCTGCCGGATCATGAGGGTATCCCCCACGTCGGGGCACTCCCCCCCGCGAAGTTCGCACTCCATGCAGACCCCCTGGATGGACAGGTCCGAGGCCCGGCTTTCATGAAGCAGTTCTTCCCCAGCCGCTACCCGCATCGCGTCTTCAGGGGCATGGTACTTGACCCCTTCCCGAAACCATAAGACGTGGCTCTCCATGCTGAGGGGGATCTGGACCCTGAAGGCATTACGGCGCTGCTGATAATCCAGTTCCACAGGCCATTCGCAGACCAGCACATCATCGCCTTCATGGCGATCCATGCGAATCACTCGGGTCTCGAAAAAGACCGGCACCCCCTGCAGGGCACCTTCCACCGTCAGGGAAATCCCTGCTGACAGCCCTGCCACCAGAGTTGCATCATTAGGGATGTCGAACAGCAACTCCTCCTCATGAAGATTCTTGTCGATGATCTGTGTCAGCCCCTGCTGCTTCCTGCCGGGCGAGTACATCATGAGCAAGGAGCGTGTCTGTTTCAGCGCATTGAAAATACTGCCCTGACGCTTTCGGTTGCGGATGAGGGTAGAGGGTTTCTGGGTCATCTGGGAAATATCATCGTTATTGTTGGCGTCAGAAACCCGGGCCTCACTACACCGGCCTGGTCATCCGACACGACAAAAGGATTCTATCCCATCCTGAACAGGCTGACGTGTCAAGACATTACTGTTTTTCTTCTCATTTTCCTTTCACGTCCGCACCAGCCCCGCCCCACCTGGCAGCCCCGAACACTCACATCGGGGGTGCTGTGTCGCGCCCCTCCCGCTCCCTGGCGCAGGGCGAACCGCACCCGCACTGTCCCGTGCCACAGCCGCCACCCTCACGAAAAGGGCCCAGCTCGGGCCGCCGCAGGGCAAGACGACGGGCCGCCGCCTGTACCAGCACCCAGCCGGTGAACACCAGGAAGATCAGACCCACCGCCAGCAGATAGGTCTTCATGCCGTGCTGCCGCCCAGCCCCGCAAAGCCCATGAAGGCCAGGGACAGGATGCCCGCCAGCATCAGGCTCATGGCAGCACCCCGGGCGATGGCCGGCACATCCGCCAGTTCCAGCTTCTCCCGCAGACCCGCCATCAGCACGATGGCAATGATGAAGCCCGCGCCGGCCCCCAGGCTGTACACCAGGGACTGACTGAAGCTGTACTCGTAGTTGGTCTGGAACAGGGCCACACCCAGGATGGCGCAATTGGTGGTGATCAGGGGCAGGAAGATCCCCAGCGCCCGGTAAAGGGGCGGGCTGAACCTCTTGATGGTCATCTCCACCAGCTGCACCGCCGAGGCGATCACCGCGATATAGGCGATCAGGCGCAGGAACTCCAGATTGAAGTGCAGCAGGAACTCATTGATCAACCAGGCCGACACCGAGCTGATCAGCATCACGAAAGCCGTGGCCAGCCCCATGGAAAAGGCCGTGCTGATCTTGCCGGACACCCCCAGCAAGGGGCAGATCCCCAGAAACAGGGCCAGCACGAAGTTGTTGATGATGGCCGCATTCAGAAAGATGTAGGTCAGTGAATCAGCGTGCATGAACACCCGCCTCCCCGGCGCCGGCCGTCTTCTGTTTGAGCTGCCGTTCCTTGACCCAGGCGAACAGGAGCAGCCAGGCCCCCAGGACGAAGAAGCCGCCCGGCGGCAGCAGCATGATGATCCAGGGCTCGAAGCTTTCGCCGAACACCGGGATGCCCAAGAGGGTGCCGGCCCCGAGCAGTTCACGCACCGAACCCAGGCACAACAGGGCAATGGTGAAGCCGACACCCATACCCAGGGAGTTCACCAGGGTGGTACTCACCCGGTTGCGGGAGGCAAATGCCTCGGCCCGGCCCAGGATCATGCAGTTGGCCACGATGAGCTGGATGAAGGCACCCAGGGCATGATAGATCTCCAGGCTGATGGCATGGATCAGATAGTCCACCACGGTCACGAAGGTGGCGATGATCACGATGTAGGAGGCGATGCGCACCTCCTTGGGGATGTGCCGGCGCAGCAGCGCCACCAGGGCGGTGGAGCACAGCAGCACGAAGGTGGTGGCCAGCCCCATGGCCAGGGCATTGATCACGGAGTTGGTCACCGCCAGCACAGGGCACATGCCCAGCAGCATGACGAACACCGGATTCTCCCGCCACAAGCCGATCAGGAAGGTATCCAGACTGATGGGTTTTTCGGTATTGGCCGCCATGTTCAGGCGCCTCCTTCAAGCAAGGCCCAGTACGGTGCCAATTGCGGCAGTACCGTACCGGCACTTTCATTCAGCATGCGTCCGATGGCATTGGCGGAGATGGTGGCCCCGGTAATACCGTCGATCTGCCAGGGATGTTCCTTGTCACCCTGTTTCACCGTGACGATGGCGTTGGCCAGGCCGGTGCCGGTCGGGTTGAGGCGGGCATCCAGACGCTCGAAGTTGGCCACGAAACGGGCATCGGTCTCGATCTTGTCCCCCAGGCCGGGGGTTTCCCGGGTTTCCAGCACGGTCATGCCGACGATGCATTGACAGGACGGGTCATAGCCGTAGAGGACGCGGATCACGTCCGCATAGCCGCGGGCCGAAGCCTGCAGTGCGATGCCTCTCAGATTTCCCTCGGCATCGTAGGCGGCAAACACCCGCTGCCCCGGGGCCGGTGCCTCCGCCGCCGGGAACAGGCCCTGGGCGGTGAGCAGGAAGTCCTGACGGCTCACCGCGCCGGGCACCACCCGGAAGACCGCGGCTTCCAGGGCGCGGCGCTGGTTTTCCGCGATATAGGGCTTGGTGAATTCGAACACGCTCACCACCAGCAACCCCGAAAACAGGGCAATCAACCCCAGAGTGGACACCAGTTTGAAGCTGGAAGTGGGAGCCGGGCGTTCCGCGGCAGTGGTCTGGGGGGTGGTGCTCATGCCGCGTCCCTCCGCTTGCGACTGCCGTAGGGCCTGGGCTGAGTGACGCGCTCAATCAGCGGCGCCATCGCGTTACCCAGCAGGATGGCGTACATGATCCCCTCCGGCAGACCGCCGAAGAAGCGGATGATCACCGCCAGGAAACCGATCAGGATGCCGTAGATCCAGATGCCGGAACGGGTGATGGGCGAGGCCACCATGTCGCTGGCCATGAACATCGCCCCCAGCATCAGGCCGCCGGACAGCAGCACGAACCAGGGCGTGGGGTAAAACGTGGGATCCATCCAGTAAAACACCGAGGCGGTGACGAAGGCGCTGCCCAGCACCGCGGCCGGGATGCGCCAGTTCATCATGCCCCGGGCGATCAGATACAGACCACAGACCAGGATCAGGATGGCGGAAGTCTCGCCCACGGAACCCGGCGTCATGCCGGTGAACAGGGACCAGGCATCCACGTGAATACCTTCGAACTTCCACTGGGCCAGCGGCGTGGCCGCCGTCCAGGCATCCACCGGGGCCGGCGTGGTGAAGGGCATGGCCAGGGTGGACGGCAGGAACTCGGTGAACCGGTCCGGATGACCGGGCACCGTCCAGGTGGAGACGGAAACCGGGAAGGCGGCCTGGGCGAATGCCCGTCCCACCAGGGCCGGGTTGAACAGGTTGTAGCCCATGCCGCCGAACATCACCTTGGCCAGGGCGATACCAATGAAGCCGGACAGGGCCGCCATCCACAGGGGAAAGGACGGCGGCAGGGTCAGGGCCAGCAGCAGGCCGGTGATGACGGCACTGAAGTCGGACACGCTGCTGCGCTTGCCGGAGAGCTTGGCGAACAGGTGTTCGGTCAGGACGCAGGTCACCACGGAGGTGATCAGCAGCGCCAGGGCACTGATGCCGAAGTGATAGACCGAGAAGGCGCAGATGGGCAAAAGGGCATAGGTCACGTGGCGCATGATTTGCTCCACGCTGCCCGCCTGCTTCAAGTGCGGCGAGGTCTTGAGTTCGATTTTCAACGGGGTCACTTGATGCGCTCCCGGTTCAGGGACTTGGCGATGCGGAAGTACTGCACCAGGGGGATGTTGGAAGGACAGACATAGCTGCAGCAACCGCACTCGAAGCAGTCATTGAGATGGTAGCGCTCCTCCATCACCTCGTAGCGGCGCACCGCGGCCAACTTGCCCAGATCGGAGGGATTCAGGCCCACGGGACAGGCCTCCACGCAACGGCCGCAGCGGATGCAGGGCTGGATGCGGAGATCCTGCTCCTCCGGATCGGGCAGTACCACCACGCCGGACACCCCCTTGGTGATGGGCACATCCAGGGACGAGACGGTATTACCCATCATGGGTCCCCCCAGGATGATGTGGCTGGCGTCACTGCCCGTGAACCCCACGTGCTGGAGCAGATAGCGCAGCGGAGTACCGATGGGCACCCGGTAATTCCCTGGACGGGTGATGCCTGGGCCGGCCACGGTCACCACCCGCTCCACCAGACCTTCGCCCCGGGGCAGCAGGGTTCCCAACTGGGCCATGGTGCCCACATTGTTGACCACCACGCCGATGTGATACGGGAAATGCCCGGAAGGGACTTCCCGCCTGAGCAGGGCCTTGATGAGCATCTTCTCCGAGCCCTGGGGGTATTTGCTGCGGACCTTGCCCACGGAGATGGGGCCTTCCTTGTCCAGTCGGGCCTGCAGGGCCGCGATGGCATCGGGTTTGTCATCCTCCACGCCGATGACGGCGCGGGTGGCGCCCAGTGCCTTCATGGCGATGAGGATACCGGCGATGACGGCGTCGGTCTGCTCCAGCATGATGCGGTGATCGGCGCTGAGATAAGGCTCACACTCGCACCCGTTGACCACCAGGGTGTCGATGTCATACCCATCCGGCACCGACAGTTTCATGTGGGTCGGGAAGGCCGCCCCGCCCTGCCCCACCAGGCCGATCTCCTGGATGGCCTGGATCAACTGCGGCCGGTTGAGCCGTTCCAGATCCCGGGGCTGGGCCCAATGGATGGCCTGGCTGTCTCCAGGCGCGGTGCGGATCACGATGGCCTCGGTCTTGGGTCCCCGGGCAGTGGACATGAGTTCGATCCCCTCCACCACCCCGGTCACCGGGGCATGCAGGGGCGCTGACTGGAAACCATCCGCCTCGGCAATGGGTTGTCCCCGCAACACCTCCTGGTGCTTGACCACCAGAGGCCGGGCAGGCCGGCCAAAATGCTGCTGCAAAGGCATCACCATGCGGGGCGCAAAGGGCAACCGGCGAATGGGCTTGTCACGGGTATCTTCCTTCAGCCCGGGGGGATGAACCCCCCGGGGGAAGGTGAGCCCCGTCAGAAATGACAGGAGGCCCATGGTCAGTTGAACTTCATGGCCCGCTTCATCAGCTTTTCAGCGTCGGGCTCGTTGGGGTTGAAGGGGGTGCCCGGATGCACCGCCATCACGGTGCATTTCTCGGCGGCCCGCACGATGTCCTTGTACGGGGCCCCCTGGGGGTTGGTCACCACCGCCTGGCGGTTGTTGTCATAGGCAAACACGCCCGGGGCAATTTGCACGCACTCGTCACAGGCGGTGCATTCGGTGGTCTCCACCCAGACAGCCTCGTATTCCAGTCCGTTGCCCTTGACGGCATGGCCGTTGCCGTTGCTGCCATTGACCGGCGCTGCCGACACCGCGGGCACCGGTACCGCCGGGGCGGCGGGGATCACCACCGGTGCGGGCGCGGGTGCCTGCAGGGTATCCGCCAGCTTCGCGGCGCCCTCGCCGCTGACCAGGGACAGCAGGGCGCTGGAGAGACGCTGGGCCATGTCGGCACGGGTCTGGGCCGCCACGGCGTCCACATCCACCACCTCGTGATCCAGTCCCAGCAGCCCCTTGAGCTGATGCCAGAATTCCAGTCTTTCCTCGGCGGAACGCACCAGCTCCTCGGACACCAGTACCCGGGTCAGGCGGTTCTTGGCATCCACGGCCCAGACATAGGGGAAGCGACCTTCCCGCTCGTCCTCGGACAGCGCCAGGAAGTCGGCCATGGGGATCATGTCGTCATTCCAGGTTTCCACCGGCGCCTTGCGGAAATGCTTGCGGAAGCGGCCTTCCGTCAGGGCGAAGTCGGCAAAGGTCATGGGCAGTTCCATGGTGGCCTCGCTGCCGTCCTCTTCCTGATATTTCAGGGTATAGGTGGGCCAGTCCCGATCGATGGCCGGGTTGCCTTCCAGAGTGCAGCACTCACGGAAGGTCACACCCTTGTCCGGGTTGTAGCGGAACAACGGATAGGCACGGGATTCCACCGCCAGCTTCGATTGGGCGAAGGCGACGTCGTCACCCACCCCATGCTCCGGGGGACACACGGCATAGACGTTGAACAGGGCCGGACGACGGGCGTTGAGGCCCTCGATGAAGCTCTCCAGCAAGTGGGTCACATGGGAGATGGCACCCTGCATCACGTAGCTGGTGCGGTGGGCCAGGCCGATCAGGCTGATCTCCTTGCGGATCTCCTCCTTGCCCTTCCAGGCCTTGCCGTAGGGGGCCATGTCGGACACCTGGCTGATGAAGCCGGAGGTACAGGCCTGGCCGCCGGTGTTGGAGTACACCTGGGTATCCACCACCAGCACCTTGATGGGCATGCCGGACATCAGGGCGCGGGACAGGTTCTGGAAGCCGATGTCGTACATGGCGCCGTCACCACCGATCCCCACCACCGGCGGGCAGAGGTGGAATTCCTCGTCGCTGAACTGCTCCCAGTTGAACTGGGCGAAGAAGGGCTCATGCTCCACCGGGTTGTAGGTACCGGCCAGTTCCAGCTCCGCCATGCGGATGGCCTTGAAGCCCTCTGCCATCTTGGCCATGTGACCTTCGAAGATGCCCATGGCCATGGACGGGGTGTCCTGGAACAGATGGCTGGCCCAGGGGAACGGGTACGGGCTGTAGGGGAAGGTGGAACCCCACACGGAGGTACAGCCGGTGGCGTTGATGACGCCCATCTCGGTGCGGCCACGGCCGGAAGGCCCTTCCAGATAACGCCAGCGCAGGTCCTTGAGCCTGGACAGCACGCCTGTGATCCACTGCAGCCAGTCCGGATCGACGGTATGGCTGCCGCCGGCATCCAGGGCGGTGGACAGGCGGGCCAGGGTCAGATCCTTGTCGGCATGCTCGCCGATCACCTGGTTGACTGCCTGGACATTGGACAGGTCCATGCCTTCGGCCAGCTTCAGGCGCACATGCTGTTCCAGCCGAGCGATGAGATCATCCAGCTTCTTGAGCTGGGCCTTGACGCGGGGCTGCATCAAGGCGGTCACGGTGGCCGTGAACAGATGCACGGTGGTCTTTTCGCCGCAGCCCAGACAGGCGGAATCGCCGCAGTTCATGGAACCGTAGGCCTTCTTGTCCAGCAGCAGGGTTTCCAGGGCACCGATGCCCTCGTCCAGGTCCTCGATGCGGATGTAGTCCGGACGGGTGGTGGGCAGATCCATCCAGAAGTCCCAGTTGCGGCGCATGGTGTCCACACTCTCCGGGGTCTGGGGGGTCACCACCAGGGCCTTGTCCTCACAGATGCGCACGCATTCCATGCAGCCCTTGCAGGTGTAGGGGTTGAGGGTCAGGGAGAACAGACCGCCGCTGCCCTTGGCGCGCTTTTCCATGGTGCTGAAGAAGGGACGGGTGGCGGCGAACTGGAAGTCGCCGATGGACTCCTTGAGCCAACCCAGTTCAGTCTGCAGGCGGGTCTTGTCGTCACCCTGCAGGTCAGTCTCGGCCAGCAGATGGGTGATGGCGAAATCCAGCTCGGCGCGCACGTCGGCACCGTCGCCGGCCTGGGTCAGGGCATTGCGCAGACGTTTTTCCAGGTCACGCACGGCACGGCGCAGGTGACGGGTGGGCTTGCCGCCGATCTCGATGCGGCGCACGGCGGTTTCGAACACTTCGCCCAGGGTGTGGACCAGGCCGGGGATGGCGCTGTCGGGGCAGACGGTGTAGCAGTCGCCGCAGGCGGTGCACTTCTCCGGCAGCCACTCCGGATAATCGAAGCGGATCTGGGTCATGTCGCGGAAGATGCCGGTGGAGGCCGGGATCAGGGACATGCCGATGAAGGGATCCGCCAGATTCTCGTTGCCCTGACCGGAGATATAGAAGCTGCCGGTCTGCTCCCAGAAGCGATGGATGTCGCCGGAAGCCGTCAGGGATTGAGGCATGCGCTTGAGCATCAGCGGCATTTCCGGGGCGCGGCGCTCCGCCAGGGTCGGCAGGTTGTCGGTGGCCGGGCTCTTCTCGGTGATCTCCACCAGCTCATCGAAACCACGCCGCACCACGCGCAGGTTGTCCTGCACCACGCGGGCGCCCTTGCTGCCGAACTTCTCCTGCAACTGGTCTTCGATGGCCTTGAACAGGGTCTGCTCGGTGAGGTTCTTGCGCTGCATCACCGGGGAGGCGGCGAAGAAGGCCCCCTGGAAGGCAATCCCCTGCATGCGGAACTGCAGGTCGGGGTTGGAAGCCTCCTCGCGGGCGATTCTGAAGGCGTCCAGATAAAAGACGCGGATCTCGTTGTCACGGATATAGCGCTGTGCCGCCAGCGGGAAGCTGCGCCACACCGCCTCGGGGGTCTCCAGGGAAGACTGGATGATCAGCACCCCCCCCTTGCTCAGACCGGACAGGGGATCGGAGTGATCGAACACGTTGGGATCAGGGGACAGCACTACGTCCACCTGCTTGAGTTCGTTGCTGACGCGGATGGGCTCCGGTGCCGCGGCCAGATAATAGGTCGTGGGCTGGCCCTTCTTCTCGGAACCGTACTTGGGGTTGGCCTTGATGTGGAAGTCCAGCAGGTCGAACAGGGTCATGGCCAGGTTCTTGCCGGTGGTCATGGCACCCCAGCCACCCACGGAGTGAAGGCGCACGGCGATGGCACCCTCGGGCATCAGGCTCGGGTTCTCGGACCCTCGCAGGGCCATGCTCTTGATGTTGGGATAGGCCTCCAGCAGCGCCTGCTGGTGCAGTTCCTGCTTGGGACTGGCAGCCTGATCGCGGATGAAGTCCACCGACAGATAGAAAAAGGTGCGCTTGCCGCCTTCGGGCAGCATGTTTTCCACTGCGGCGATCAGCCCCTCGGGCTGCAGGTCGCGGGAACCCAGACCGTAGGCACCAGAGTACAGACGGGGGATATCACCGTTGCGATCAAAGGCGGGATACGCAGGATACGGCAGGGCCTCGCCCTTGCCGGCCAGACCATTCTCGATGGCCTTGCCCAGGGCGGCGCGGGTCTCGCGCATCAGCGGCAGGTCTTCCGCCAGGGGCTGGTCGGTACGCTCCAGCACGGCCACGCCCTTGCGGCCCTTGAGCAGGGCGGCCAGCAGCTCGCCGGGGAAGGGGCGGAACATGGTGATGTTCACCACGCCCAGCTTGATGCCGCGGGTTTCGCGCAAATGATCGGCCACGGCCTCGGCGGTGGCCACCATGCTGCCCTGCCCCACGATCAGGTACTCGGCATCCTCGGTGCGATAGCCGGAAGCACGGGCATAGCGACGGCCAGTGAGCTGATAGAACTCTTCCATGCACTGATCGGTGAGCTCGGCCACATGGTCGTAGAAGTACGGCCGCTGGGCCGCCACCTGCTGCATGTAAGCGTCCTGGTTCTGCAGGGCACCGGACACCATGGGGTTGTCCACGTCCCAGGTGGCCGGGATGCGGCGGCGCTTCTCGCCGAAGATCATCTTCTGGGCCGGGGTCGGGCAGTCGATCATATCATCGGGACGACCCAGGAACTCGGCGATCAGCTCCCGCTCCGGCACCTTCATGGACTCGATCAGGTGGGTGGTGAGGAAGCCGTCCTGACCGACGATCCCGGGGTTCAGGGCCAGCTCGGCCACCTTGTGGGCGATGATGTTCAGGTCCGCCGCTTCCTGGGCATTCTTGGCGAATACCTGGAAGAAGCCGGTGTCGTCCACGCAGTGGTAGTCATCGTGGGAGGCGTGCACGTTCAGCGCCGCCTTGGTGATGGCACGGCAACCGATGTTGAGAATATAGGGCAGGCGCTTGCCGGCGGCGGCGTACAGGGACTCGTGCATGAAGGCCACGCCCTGGGCCGACGAGAAGTTGATGGCCCGCATGCCGGTCATGGCCAGACCGGCGGTGACGGCAGCCGCGGCATGCTCGGATTCCGGCTCGATGAACACCAGGGAGCGACCGGAGATGTTGATGTGCCCCTTGGACACCTCTTCGGCCCACATCTCGCCCATCTGGGTGGACGGGGTGATGGGGTAGGCCCCCGCCGCATCGGAAGACTCACGCTCGCAATAGATGACGGCGGTATTGCCGTCCAGGGCCGCGCGGGTCCCCTGGTATTTGAATTCCTGCGATGACTTGCGCTTGAACAGCATGTCGTTTCTCTCCTGCCGGCTCACAGGCCGTCACGTTTTTGTAATCGGTATCTGCGCCTTCCATGCGGGGATGCCAAAGGGCCGGTCGACGCCATGTCGACCGGCGAGCCCTGATGCTGCCGTACGTGCGGTCAGACGCGCGGCAGGGGCTCCATGCGAGGCAGTGGTTCCTTGCGGGTAACTTTGCGGGCGCCCGACCCCTTGAGGGGCGCCTGCCCTTCCAGCCAGACAATGGCCCCCGTGGGGCAGCGCTGGATGGCCACGGGAGAGGCCAGGGCATTCTTGGCGTAATCGATGACGGCCAGGTTGGACTCCATCCTGATCAGGCCCTCCGGCGCATCGGCGGCGCAACGACCGCAGGCGGTGCAGACCACCTGACAGTGGGCCATGGCCTCATCCTGAGGATCCTGGTTGAGACAGGCCACCCAGAGACGATGGCTTTCCGGCTGCAGGCTGAAAAGATCCTTCGGGCAGACATCCACGCAGTCGCCGCAGCCGGTGCAACGGACCGGATCCACCACCGGCAGGCCGTGACGGTCCAGGCGGATGGCGTCGAAATCACAGACCACCTCGCAATCCCCCAGCCCCAGGCACCCCCAGGTGCAGCCCTTGCCGCCGCCGGACACCAGGGCGGCGGCACGGCAGGACTTGAGGCCCTGATAACGGGCACGGGTAGCGGCCACGTGGGAACCACCGGCGCAGGCCAGGCGGGCAACCTGCCGCTCATGGCTGCCCAGGGCCACCCCCAGCATGTCGGCAATCTGCTGGTTCATGTCGGTGGAGTTCACCGTGCAGCGGGCCGGCTCCAGCCGGCCCTCCAGAAGGGCCTCGGCAAACGGGCGGCAGCCGGCCACACCGCAGGCTCCGCAGTTGGCCCGCGGCAGCAGGTCTTCCAACTGGTCAATGCGCGGGTCTTCAAAGACATAAAGACGGCGATTGGCAATGGCCAGAATGCCGGCCAGGAGTATGCCCAGACCGGCCATGAAGCCGCTTGCCAGCGCTATTTGAAGGATCGGAGAAGTCACGGTGAACACATTTCTTAGTGAATAACCAGGCTTTTGTGCAGTGAACAATTGATGACAAAACGTACCTTGCGATGCAGATCCGGTCAAGCAGATTCAGGATTAAAGACGATGAAAAATCGTTATTCCGAAGGGGGATTTGCGAATTCACAATGAAAGCAAGGGTATTTGGGTTTGAATTATGGCGGCCATAAATCCAGCTTCTACAGAGGGATAGAGATTAATCGCTTCTCATTCAGGATTTTTGAAGCAGGATCCAGCGGGCGCCGATGACCGCCAGGGAGGGGAAAAGTCTGAAAGCAGGCAAAAGAAAAATTGTCTACATCCCGCACAGGCCAACATCAACTGGACACAAGAAAGCGTCCCAGGCCCGTCCTGATGAGCCTGTGTTGCAATCGGGAAAATCGACGCCCGGTCGAGGGCCGGGTCAGCCGGCCGACCGGCAGGATTTCCCGGACGGACCCGGGAGGGCAGCCTGACGCAGACATTCCAGGTACGCGACTTCATCCGGTGCCCCGCCCCTGCGCTGGGCTTCCCAGAGCGCCTGCCCCAGACACTCCATCATGACATGTTCTGCTTCCAGGGGGTCGAGCCGGGACGCCAATCGCTCAAACGCCGCGCGGACACCCGGAGGCCGATCCGTTGCCACCTGATCCCGGATGGCCAGATGCATGCCCATGTGCAGAAAGGGATTGACGGCCCCCTGCTCCGGGAAAAACTCAGCGGCCATTGCCGCCTCCGGCGCCTCCAGCATGGACTGATACTCCGGATGATCCTGAACCACACGGGCGATCTGCCGTTCCAGCGGTTGCAAGGATTCACCCGCCCGACACTTTCTCCAGGCCTCGCAGTACATCCGTCTGAGCTGCTCACGGTTATTGGCATACATGATCGTGTCCCGGAATAAAAAAGGTTTAAGCCTATCCCCCCCACCCCGGGGCAGCAACTCCGGTCGGGAAGACAATCGATCTGGATTGACCTAAACTGAGTTTAAACTTAATCCTTCGTCAAGCCATGGCGGCACGCGGTTTCGATATGTTTACACGGAAAGGTATTCGAAAGCCGGGGCTGTGCAGGCATGGGGGCAAACTGCCCCTCATGAAATCCATCGCCCGCCTGGCATTGATTTCCATTATTTACATTTCCTTGTCTGCGCTCAGTCTGGCGGAAAACCCCACGGAATACCGGCTCAAGGCAGCCTTCCTCTACAATTTTGCCCTGTTCACGGAGTGGCCCGAGCAGGTCGGTAACACCCTTAATCTTTGTATCTATGGCCTTGATCCCTTCGGTGAAGATCTGATCATGCTCGATCACCGTCAGGTGGGGCATCGATGGATTATCACGCACCGCGTTTCGACACTGCCTGAATTACCCGACTGCCAGGTAGTCTTCATCAGCAGATCCGCCATCAGCCAATTGCCTCATGTACTGAGCGCCGTTCAGGGATCACCGGTCCTGACAGTAGCGGACTCACCGGGCGCCATGCGACAGGGCGTTGCCCTCAACATGGTCCGGCAACACAACCGCATTGCCTTTGAAGCGAATCTGAGCGCTGCCCGGGCACAGGGCCTGAGCCTCAGCTCCAGGTTGCTGCGTCTGGCCACGGAGGTCGAGAAATGAAATTCGGCTCTGCGCACGGCCATCGACCACTTCCGCTGGCAAACAGGCTGCGGCGCATCAACTGCACCACGCTGGGGATCTCTGTCGCGATCATCGTCGTCATCTCCTTTCTCAGCGGGCTGACCTTCAGCCTGCTCTCCCTGATGGACGCAAACAGGGTGATGACCAGGGTGCTGGCGGAAAACGCCGCAGCCAGCCTGTTGTTTGATGATGAGAAGGCCGCCCAGGATCTGCTCGACTCCCTTCGCCATTCTCCTGACGTCCAGGCCGCGGTGATCCATGATCAGGAGAACCATCCCTTTGCCCGCTATCAGTCTGCCCGCTTCCCACTCGCAGGCCCCGGGGAGGAGAACAACCAGCACGTCATTCACCGCCTTTCCCGGATCACGCTGAGTCAACCGGTGGTACTGGAGGGAAACACACTGGGCGAGATAGAAATCGTCGTGGGCCTGCACACCCTCCATGCCCAGATGCTGTTGATGAGCCTGATCATGGCACTGGCTGCGGCTCTGGCCCTGCTCGCCAGCCGGATTTTAATGATGCGCCTTGGAGCACGGATACTGGAACCGGTATCGAATCTGACCGCACTGATGAAGCGAGTCACCCAGGATACGGACCTCGGTGTCAGGGCTGGCACCACTGACATCCTTGAAATCAGCACCCTCTCCGAAGGTTTCAACACCATGCTGAGCCAGATCCAGGAAAGGGATCTTCGTCTTGGCCAGCAGAAGGAGCGACTGGAAGATGAGGTTGCAAAACGCACCCTCGAACTCAGACAGGCCAAGGAAGCCGCCGAATCTGCCAATCGGGCAAAAAGCGAATTTCTGGCCACCATGAGTCACGAGATCCGCACTCCAATGAATGGAGTATTGGGCATGACCGAGCTGCTGTTGAACACACCGCTGGACAGCGTGCAGCGACACTACGCAGACACTGCGCTCAAGGCCAGCCGCCAACTGCTGAACATCATCAACGATATTCTGGACTTCTCCAAGATTGAGTCCGGACACATGCAACTGGAGCAGGTGGATTTCGATCTTGTAACCCTGATCAATGACTGCGTCCGGCTGTTCCAGGAATCGGCAAAAAAGAAAAACCTCAAACTGACCGCCCGGTTTTCCCCGGCGAATCATTCATTATGGCTGCGTGGCGATCCCTTCCGACTGAATCAGGTCATCGCCAATCTGCTGAGCAATGCCATCAAGTTTACTCATCAGGGCGAGGTCTCCGTCAGCACGGCCGTGAACATGGCTCACGATGAAGAAAACGCGTATATCGAGTTGCGGGTGGCGGACACCGGCATCGGGATTGCCCCCGAGGCGCAGGAAAGAATATTTGAGCATTTTTCCCAGGCGGATGGCTCCACCACCCGCCGCTATGGCGGAACAGGTCTCGGGCTGGCCATCTGCAAGCGATTGATAAGACTCATGGATGGTTCGGTGTCCATACACAGCGCCCCCGGACAGGGCACGGTTTTTCTTGTCCAGCTACGGTTATCACGGGGCAGCTTTTCCGGAGAATCGGCGGTTAACCCTCTTGAGGAAGACGGATCGGCATGGAACATCTCCAATGCCAAGCCCCTGGAGGGTCATATTCTGCTGGCAGAAGACGATCCAGTGAATCAAATGGTCGCCAGGGCGATGCTGGAACAGATGGGACTCCAGGTCAGCATTGCCGGTAATGGAAGGGAGGCCATCTCCACACTGAGCAAGAGTAACATCGACCTGATCCTGATGGATTGCCAAATGCCTCTGATGGACGGGCTTCAGGCAACGGCGGCAATCCGCCAACAACAGATACCCGGATGCCGGGACATTCCCATCATTGCCCTGACGGCCAATGCCTCGGAACGGGAGAAGCGCCGATGCCTGTCCGTCGGCATGCAGGCCTATTTGTCGAAACCCCATACCATCAAACAGCTTTACAGCCTCCTGCAACATTGGCTGCCTTCTTCCGCAGGCCCCTCAATCATCATCCGCCCCCCCAGGGACAAGGACGATGAACCGCCAATCATTGATCAACAGATCCTGGATGACCTGCAGAGTCTTGACTCCGGCCGTGGACAAGATCTTCTGACGAGGCTGTTCCAGGCCTTTCTGAATTCAGCCCCACGCCTGGTCGGCCAGATCGAAGCGGGCATGGCGTCCGGCGATCATGAGTCCTTGCGCGGAGCCGCACACACTCTGAAATCCAGTTCCGGCAATGTGGGTGCCCTGCGTCTGTCCAGAATCTGCCAACAACTGGAAACCCTCGCCCAAGGAAACCACGGAGTGATACCGGACGGCATCCGGCAGGATTTAAAGCAGGTTTTTCAGACCACTCTCGATGAAATCCGGGCCAGGATTCAGGCGGCGACATGAACGACACTGTCCGTATTCTACTGGCCGACGATGACGTCACCACCCGCATGCTCATGGCGGCCACCCTGGAACGGGCAGGTTTTGGCACCATCAGCGCGTCGGATGGCGAACAGACACTGGCGTTGTTCGAACAGGCGGACTGCGACATGGTGCTGCTGGATGTGGACATGCCCGGCCTGAATGGTTTTGAGGTCTGCACACACCTGCGCCAAATGGCCGGAGAGGAGTTACCCATCGTCATGGTCACCGGCATGGACGATGTTGACTCCATTTCCCGGGCCTTCGAGGCGGGTGCCACGGACTTCATCTCAAAGCCCATCCACTGGAACCTCATCGGGCATCGAATCAAGTACCTTTGGCGCGCCCACCTGACACGCCTTGAACTGCATCAGGCCAACGCACGGAATGCCGCCATCCTGAGTGCGCTGCCGGACATCATGTTCCGGCTCTCCCCTGAAGGCACCGTTCTGGACCGGCTGGCCGGCCTGCAGGATGAATCCCATCCAGGGACCGGGCAGCACCTGCTCGGCAGCCTGCCCGAAGAGGTCGCAAAATCCTATCTGACAGCCATGGCGCGGGCATTTGCGAACGAAGGGCTGCAGCACATCGAATACACACTCCAGGCACCGAACCAGTCTCCTCGTTATTTCGAAACCCGGATCGTGATCATCAACCGCCGGGAAACACTTTGCCTGGTCCGTGACATCACTCAACGCAAGGAAGCCGATGGCGAGATTTTTCGACTGGCCTATTTCGACGGACTGACCGGACTTCCCAACCGTCAGCACCTCATGCAGCGTCTGGAGGGAGAAATCCGGCGCGCAAAGAGCAGCCAGTGTCAACTGGGCGTTCTTTTCCTCGATCTGGATGGTTTCAAGCACATCAACGATACGCTGGGTCATTCCACCGGTGACGTGCTGCTTCAGCATGCCTCGCAGCGACTGCGTCTTGGGGTGCGGCCAACGGACATGGTGTCCCGACCGGCCCTTGAGTTGCAGGGGATCAACCTGGCCCGTCTGGGCGGGGATGAATTTACCGTGATCATTCCGGACATGGTCCACCCCGAGGACGCGCTGATGGTGGCCCAGCGCATACAGGAACTCCTGCAACGGCCGTTCGTTATTGGAGGACGGGAAATGATCCTCACCGCCAGCATCGGCATCGCCGTGTACCCGGATGACGGCGAAGATGCCGACACCCTGCTCAAGCACGCCGATACCGCGATGTACCATGCCAAGTATCAAGGGCGGAACAATACCCAGTTTTACAGCCCGGCCTTCACCCAACAGGCCATGCACCGTCTGAACATGGAAGCGGACCTCCGCCGTGCCCTGGAGGCCGGGGAGTTCTTCCTCGCTTATCAGCCTCAACTGGATCTGACAACAGGGCGCATCCTGTCGGTGGAGGCCCTGATCCGCTGGACGCACCCATCCCGGGGGTTGGTATCTCCCGTGGACTTCATCCCCCTGGCCGAAGACATCGGATTGATCATCCCCATCGGCGAGTGGGTCTTACGCACCGCTTGTCGGGACGCTGCCCACTGGCACGCCCACGGTCATCCTCTGCAAGTTGCAGTAAACCTTTCGCCCGTTCAATTCAGAAATGGCGCGTTGGCTCGCATCATCAAGGAGATCCTGCGGGAAGCGAGGCTTGATCCCCGCCACCTTGAACTCGAAATCACGGAAAGCATCCTGATGGATGAAAGCGCCATGACACTGCAAACCCTTGGTGAACTGCATGCACTGGGCCTGAAGATGTCGCTGGATGACTTTGGCACCGGATACTCTTCCATGAGTTATCTGAAACGGCTTCCCCTGAATAACCTCAAGGTGGATCGCAGCTTCGTCAGCGGCCTGCCCCATGATGGCGAGAGTCTGGCGATCGTCAAGGCCATCATTTCATTGGGTAACAATCTGGGATTCACTGTCACCGCCGAAGGAGTGGAAACCCTGGAGCAGGCGAAATTACTCAGCCAGCATTGCTGCCATACCCTGCAGGGCTATTTTTTCAGCTCACCGGTTTCATCAGACGAAATCCCGGCACTGCTTGGCCAGGACTGGAGTACGGCAATACGCGCCTGAGTGTTCTTGCCGCATGCGCCATTCACGGAAAGACCTGTCATTGAGTGGACCGATTATGAGAGCGCACTTGACCATCACCGGCAGACCGTCACCATCTGGAGGCAGGCCACCCTTTGCCGTGTTTGCCATGATGATGTTCGGCATCTTCACTCATCCAGCCCAGGCCACCGACATTGATCATTTTCTGCGGCTCTCCCTGGAAGATCTTCTCCGGCAGGAGGTGGTCTCGGCCAGCCGTCGCTCCCAGCCTCTGTCAGATGTCGCCGCCGCGGTGCATATCATCACTTCCGAGGATATCCGGCGCTCGGGGGCCCGGTCCCTGCCGGAGGCCCTGCGCCTCGCGCCGGGGGTGGATGTTGCCCGCATCAGCGAAGATCGCTGGGCCATCTCCATCCGCAGCCACACGGAATATCTGTCCAACAAGCTGATGGTGCTGGTGGACGGCCGCAACGCCTACAGTCCCAACTTCTCCGGCATACTCTGGAACACCCTGCAGATTCCCCTGGAAAACATAGATCGCATCGAAGTGATACGCGGCCCCGGGGGCGCCGTATGGGGCGTGAACGCCGTCAATGGGGTCATCAATATCATTACTCTCCCGCCCCACGCCACCCAGGGCACCTTGATCAGCACCGGATACGGTAATGAAACGGGATCCTTCGCCATGCTGAGACAAGGAGGACAGGGGGGAGAAAGCCTCAGCTACAACGTCTATCTGCAGCACCGCGAGGGCCCCACGTCCCGGACCATCTCCGGCGATGACCACCACGATGGATCGGATCACCTGTCGGCGGGTTTTCGTCTGGGCGGGAATGAACAGGCAGGAGGGTGGATGTTGGCCGGAAATCTCTATCGCACGGATTCCGACGGGATCGGTCTTGTCCGGGACCCCCTTCACCCCCCCACTTACCGGCGAGTGGAAACATTCACCGACCGCTTTTCGGGCATGGACCTTCAGATCGGCCTGACCCGGCAAGCATCGGAACATTCGGAAACCAGATTCTATGCCTCCTGGAGCTACTCCGATCTGGAAGCCGTCATGCTCGCTCACCAGCGGCAGCATATTGTCGACCTGGAATTCCAGCAACGCCTGGACTTCCCCCACCGGCACACGCTCACCTGGGGAGCCGGCTATCGCTGGTTCGATGACGACATCTCCAGCGGTTTCACCACCCGCATCGATCAGTCCAGGGAAACCCTGCATGTCGCCAGTGTGTTTGCCCAGGATGAGATCGCGCTGGGACGGAGCCTGCGCCTGACCCTGGGGGGACGCCTGGACCACAACAGCTACACCAGCATGGAGTTTCAGCCGACGGTCCGCATGCTCTGGAACATGACACCCCGGCACAGCCTCTGGACCTCCCTGTCGCGCGCCAAACGCATTCCCTCCCGGGGAGAACGCACCGCGGACTACATCCTGACGGTGGCCCCACCGGGCTGGTTATCGTTTGATCCACCGCTGGACGAATCATTGGCAGGCCTGCCCATTCAGGGAGAGGTCCGCAGCAATGACGGGTACGGCTCGGAACAGCTGACGGCGTTCGAAGCAGGCTACCGCGGCCATCCGTCGCCCGGAATCTACCTGGATGTCACCACGTATGTGCACCGTTATGAAAATCTGAGATCCGCCACCATGGTGGCGGATGCAGACAGCCTGCTCATCGGTGAAAACAACGCCTATCTGATTGCCCCCAACCGGTTCATCAATACCGGCGAATTGACCGTCACGGGCGCGGAACTATCCGCGGACTGGCGCGGCAACGAACGGTTGCGTCTCCAACTTGCCTACAGCTACAACGATATCGGCGAGTTTACCGGGGGTGATCGTCTGTTCTCCAGTTACATACCCCGACACATTGCCTCCCTGCGCGGCTCGTGGAACCTCAATCACCAGACGGACCTGGATCTGTGGATAAGACATGTGGACAAACGCCGCCAGCTCTTTCTTGCTCCCCTGGAGGCCTATACCACGATGGATATAAGGCTGGCCTGGCGACCGGAGAAGCGGGTGGAGCTGGCCATGGTGGCCCGGAACCTGCTGGATTCCGAGCGCGTTGAATATTATTCCCTGACCCCCACCTTTCAGCCGGCCCAAACCCGCCGCGGCATCTACGGACAGGTGAAGCTCAGCTTCTGAAATGTGTAAAACCGCCATAGCCAGGCGGTTTTACACAATCTTCATGCATGGCTAATCATCGCTAAACATGACCGCCTTAGATTTTCGGTGATTTATTCACCAAACCACGAGGCATGGCATGAATTTCCGTAGAAGCGCGATTTCCATCGCAGTGTTGATGGCGGCATTCTCACTGCATAGCTGCTCCAGCGACAACAATTCCGACAAAGACCGGGCTGATCAAAATCCTCAGGCAAAAAACGTGATCCTGATGATCACCGATGGCGCCAGCTGGGGGACCTGGGACATGACCAGCTACTGGGAATACGGCGAGCGAGGCCGACAGCCCTATGACCAGTTCGACGTCAAACTCGGCATGATCACCCCCCCGCTGAATACCTCCAACACCCCCACCTTCACCGGCATTCCCCAGGTGACCTACGATCCGGAGCGGGCCTGGGACACCACCCCGGTGAGCACCACCACCGGTGGAAACCCAAACCACTTCGCCGGCTATGAATATCTCAAGGAAGACTACACCGACTCCGCCGCCGCCGGTACCGCGCTGGCCACGGGCCAGAAGACCTACAACAATGCCATCGACTATGATGACTTCGCCCAGCCCCTGACCTTCATCACCCAGGAGATTCGCGAACAGGGCAAGGCCACCGGCGTGCTGAGCAGCGTACCCTTCAGCCATGCCACCCCGGCGGCCTTCGGTGCCCAGAACATCAGCCGCAACAATTACGGCGAGATCGCCACCTTCATGGTGCAGCGGGACCATCTGGATCTGATCATGGGCGGCGGCCACCCGGAATATGACGCCGACGGGCAACCCAGGCCCCAACCCCGCTACGCCAACGAGGTGGGCACCGGTGGCGGCTATATCCCCCGTACCACCTGGGAAGGCCTGCGCAACGGCACCGCCGGCGGCGACCGGCCCTGGCAGCTGATTGAGGACAAGTCGGACTTCGAGGCACTGGCCGCCGGCACCCTGCCCCTGACGACGTCGCGCCTGATCGGCATCCCCCGGGTCTATGACACCCTCCAGTACAACCGCACCGAAGCGGTCATGGGCACCGACGCCACCAATCCCAGCGGCGTGGCCTTCAACCCCAACGTGCCCTCCCTGGAGACCATGACCCGGGGCGCCCTGACCTACCTGGGCCAGGATCCGGACGGCTTCTTCGTGATGATCGAAGGCGGCGCCGTGGACTGGGCCGCCCATGCCAACGACACGGCACGGATCATCGAGGAACAGGTGGATTTCAACCGTTCCGTGGCCGCCGTGGTGGAGTGGGTGGAGCAGAACAGCAGCTGGGATGAGACCCTGGTCATCGTACTCACCGACCATGGCAACGGCATGCCCATGGGGCCGGACTCCGACGCCATCCCCTTCCAGCCCATCCAGAACAACGGTGCCGGCGTGCTCCCCGGCGTGCGCTGGCATTACGGCACCCACACCAACGAAAACACCCTGATGTTCGCCCACGGCGCCGGTGCCGAATATTTCTACGACATGGTCATCGGGACGGACGCGGGCCTTCGGGACATCATCGGCTTCAGCGACGGCCGCTACATCGACAATTCAGCCGTACACCGGGTGATCTCCCGCGCCCTGAATCTGGAAATCACCACGCCCTGATGCCGGGCGCGGCCACGGACAGGCCCAAGGGGATGCGGCTTTTGTCGCATCCCCTTTTTTTTCATCTCTTCATGTGGAGGCGGTGCCAGGAGCATGCGAGAAAAATCCTGGAATTAAAACGCGCCTTCCCCTGAACGCGGTCTCACTTGAGTCCCAGGGAAAATCGATCAGCTCGGCGTGATGCAGTCTCTCACCACCTCGATACGATCCCGACCACTGTGCTTGGCCCGATAGAGGGCATCGTCGGCGCAGATGTAGAGCCGATCAAAGGAAGTACCAACCGAGGCAAGGGCAATGCCGAAAGAGGCCGTGACCCGCAGTCCGGGATGACCATCCCTGCGCACGGCACGAATGGCGTCGGCAATGCAGCCGGCGCATCCCAGCGCACTCACGGCAATCCGGTCGGGCAAAATCACCGCAAACTCCTCCCCTCCCAGCCGGCCGCACAGACCATCCTCGGGAGCATGGATGCACATGGCTGCGGCCACGTCCCTCAGGATCTGATCCCCCACCGGATGTCCATAGCGGTCGTTGACCTGCTTGAAATGGTCGATGTCAAGCAGGATCAGGGACATGCCCTGTACCGCCAGCAAGGCCTCGGCTTCGTTGATGAGGGTCTCCCGATTGAGCAGGCCGGTGAGTCCGTCGTGCCGGTTCCGGTAGGCCAGGTTGCGGGTCAGTTCCGTGAGACGCCGGTTGGCGCGGCTCAGCTCCCGCTCAGTGCGATCGGCATGGTTGATGAGACGACGCATGTCCCGGATCACCCGGTCGAACTCCCGGATCAGTTCCCCCAGGGCGTGGCGGTGTTCCTGATGATCTCCGCTGTCCATGGCCCGGCATGCACTCTCCAGGGCCCGAATTTCGGCGTCGAAGAGGTCCGGCTCCGGCAACTGCACGCGCCTTGCCCTGCCGTCATCCGGAAGGTTCGCGGAAGTGAAGGTGCTCATGTGTTTTCGACGGGGATCGCCCGGAAGTGGATCTCCGGAAAGTCATCCGCCAGTTCCTGGCCAAACTCCAGCATGGTGTCGTCCTCCGGGTCGTGGTACCAATCAAGGGTGATCGAGTTGCCGGCCCTGGCGGCAGTGTTGAGTTCGTCCACCAGGTTGAACAGCATCTTGGTGCTGGAACTGTTGAAATACCGGAGTTCAATGACCACGTGTATCTCATCCTCTTCCAGGCCCCCCAGGAAATCCCGGGTACGCTGCAGGATCTCGTGATAGAAACCGACCGCGCTCTCGGGATAGGACTCTCCCCTGAGGCACAGGCGGCGGGCGGCAAAATCGAAGTCCACCTCGGGCGTATTGGGAGAAGGCGGAATATAGAGTCTGGTTTCCATGCGATCGCTCCTGCGAATCGGGACCTTAGAGGGTAGCCTTGAGGGTGAACAGCACATCCCCCCGGGGATCGGGTTCCAGGGCGTACTCGATGGGGCCGCTGCTGTCACGGGCGATGGTCAGAAGCCCAAGTCCCGCGCCCTTGCTGTGCTCTGGTGCCTCCCGACGCAACTGCTCCCGGTAGGACTGCCGTATCTGGTCCACGGACATGACCCTCAGTGCCTCCAGTTCCTGGCGCAGCTGCTGCGCCCACTCGGTGGTCACCGGGTTCTTGCAGATGATCAGAAAGCGTCCCGACTCCTGGGTGATGCACACCGAACCTGCCCGCATCTCATGGTCATGGTCCGTTTCCGGGGTGAGCTGGTCACTGGAGTAGTGGACGATGTTCTGCGCCATTTCGATGAAGATGGAAAAGATTTTCCGGCGCAGGCCACCCGGGGTCTCGGAACATTCCAGCCGCAGGCGCACTGCATCACCGATGGCGTTGATGATGTTCTGGGAAAAGTAGCCGACGTAGTAAAACACCAGTCCCTGGTTGCGGATAATGCAGGCCCGGTGTTCGTCACAGTCCGAGAGATACTGGTTCATGGGGATCATCCGGTCAGGTAGTAGCGGGCCATTGCAGTGCCAGCAGGGTGAGGTCGTCCCGCTGCGCCTGCTGGCCGCGATAATCAGTGAAGCAGCGTGCGAAGGCGTCTTTCTGACCGGCCATGTCCAGAGCCCGGGTATCCAGCAGACACTGGACAAGCCGCGACTTGCCGAAAGCGATCCGCCGAGGACCGCCGATCTGGTCGATCACCCCATCGCTGACCAGATAGAGGCGCTGCCCGGGCATCAGATCCAGCCGCTGGTTTTGCCACCGCTGATCCACCGGTGTAGCTGCGTAACCCACCCCGCGGCGCTCCGAACGAATCACCTGGCCATGGCCCTCGCCTTCCGGGCGAATGTGGATCAGGGGCATCCCGGCTCCCGCATGGATGACATGACCGGCATGGAGGAAACCTCGCAGGATCACCCCCTCCAGGCCGTCGTCGGAGTTGTCCGGAAGCGCCTGAGTCTGGCAGGACGCACCATGCTGGCTGAGGGTCTGCTTGATGTACCGGTTCATGGAGGCCAGTAGTGCCGACGGATCATCATGGCCATGGCGGGCGATGGCCCGTTCCAGGGCGGCACCGGCGATCAGTGTCATGAAGGCCCCGGGCACACCGTGACCGGTGCAGTCAAACACAGCCACAAGAAAGCCATCCGCCAGGTTGATGCACTGGAAGATGTCGCCACCCACCGTGTCCCGCGGCTGCCACAACACCCAGTGGGCATCCGGAAAACCGTGGGCCAGAGCCTGTCGGGAAGACTTGAGCAGGGAGGACTGAATGAGGCTGGCGTAGTCGATGCTGTCCACCAGTTGCCGGTGCTGACGTGCCAGGAGGTCGTTCATGGCCCGCATCAGGTCCATCACCTGCCCCACTCCCTGGTAACGGCCGCCCTCCACCAGAATGAAACCATCGGCGAACACCTTTTCCCCGGTCTGCACCGCCAGCACGGTCAGGGTGTCGATGGGGGTATCCGCTTCCACCACCAGGGGATTCTTGTCCATGAAGGCGATACAGCTCTGGCGGCTGTAAAGCTCCGGGTAGTAGGGCCTGGCCATCATGTTGTGGAACAGGCTGCGGTTGATCAGCCCCATGGGCCGCTCTCCATGGACCACGGGCAGGTTCTGCACTTGGCGTTTGAGGCTGAAAATGCGGGCTATCTGCTCGTTGGTATGGTTTGGGGTCACAGGATCCACAGGGATCAGCAAGTCCCGGGCAGATGCCATGGGTTGACGGGGCAGATCCTCCGGGACAGGGGACCGTAAGGATTGAGTGATCATGACAGAAACACCAGGGGCCGCTTTGTGGTTCTTCGTGGGCCCGTGCCGGTCCAGGCGGGATCCCAGGTGGTGCGCCGGTCCACGAACAGGGCATTCCCTGTCTCGGCCTTGGCCCGGCACTTGACTTCTGAGGCCCGCTGGGAGAGTTCCAGATGGGAGCGGAATACCCCTGGCCGCGCCAGCACGGCGCCGATGGAAAGGCTCAGCAACGGGAAAAATCGGCGGTTTCCCTGGCGATCCACCGACTGGATTCCGCCGGCCCGGCGTTCCGCCTCATCGTAGAATCCAACCACGGACCGGGAGAAGCGTTCCAGGATCTGCCGGCACTGGGTGCGCCAGCCATCACCGGCCAGGACAAGAATGAAGTCATCACCGCCCACATGCCCCAGGAAGTCCTCGGCGTCATCCAGCGCGTCACGCAGTACCTCGCCCAGGGCACAGATCACCTGATCCCCCCTGGCATAGCCGTAGTAGTCGTTGAATGGCTTGAAATGATCCAGATCGCAATAGGCCATGATGAAGGGGCGCTGCAGCTCGATGAGGCGGTCCACGTGTTCATTCACGGGGACACTGCCGGGAAGCTGGGTCAGCGGATTGGCGTAGCGCGCGTAACGCACCTGCAGGGCGGTGATCCGGCGCAACAACTCCAGCAGTCGACCCACCCCCATATAACGCCCCTCCCCATCGATGATGATGAACTCATCATCGATGGTTTCCCGCGCGGTGAGGGTTTCGCTCAGATGCTCCAGCGGCTGGTCCTGATGGACCAGCAAGGGATCCCGTTTCATGAAAAAACGGATGGGGCTGCGATCATGGAGTTCGCGGCTGAACCGCTGTGAATACAATGCGAGCATGTCATGGCGACGGACGATGCCAACGGGACGGCCGTCGTGAATGACCGGCAGACAATACAGACCGGGTTCCATCTGGAAGCGACTGACCGTGTCCCCCAGAGGCTGATCAGGGGGCACGGTCGGATTGGCCTGGGCCAGCACCGCGACAGTCTCTCCCCGATGACGCAATCGGGATACCTCGCCGCGCTGGCGCAGAGCAAGGCGAGGCAGTTCCCTTGGTGGGTTGGCTGCCGGCCTGGCAAAGTGATAACCCTGTCCGAAAGGAATCTCCAGGCCATGCACCACTTCGTACTCGGCCTCGGTTTCAATGCCCTCGGCGATCAGCCGGGTCCCCAGGCTGATCGCCATCTCCTTAATGGAATGAAGGAAGTGTCGCTTGACCGGATCGTTGTGCACATTCTGCACAAAGTGCATGTCAATCTTCACATATTCCGGTCGCAGTTCCGACCAGTGGCGCAGGCTGCTGTAACCGGCCCCCAGATCATCCAGTGCAATGGCAAAGCCCATTTCCCGGTAATGGTGTACCGCCTCCCGCATGATGTCGTATTCATGGATGGGCTGCTGCTCGGTCAGCTCGATCACCACTTGTTCGGGAGCAATCCCGTATTCCTTCAAGAGCTGCAACGTCATGCCGTGAACCGCATTGCGATCCGCCAGCACATCCGGATTGACGTTCAGGAAGAGATGGCCCTGAAGCCCCAGTTCGGCAAAACGCGCCAGGATCACCCGACGACAGAGCAGATCCAGTTCGAACAGGCACCCGGCCCTGGCCGCCTCGGCCAGCAACTTCTGAGGGGCGTGCAAAGGGCTGTCGGAGGGGCCACGGATAAGGCCTTCGTACCCCATGATGCCGCCTTGCCGCAGGGCAACCACCGGCTGGAACAAGGCATGAAGATCACCACGGGCAAGAATGCAGTCTATGGTCTGGCAGGTCGTCACGTTGCAGGTCCGGAACGAAAGTGATTCGCCCGATCCCGGGGCGCTGTGTCCATATCAGCTTAACCCGGCGCTGTGACATGCTGTTGACAGGGATGTTCTAGACCTGCTCCGGAAGTTCGTCCACCTGGCCGGGAAACCGGCCGGCCGACGGCAGGGACAGCGGCCGCTCGATGATGTCGGACAGGGTCGCCGGCCGTCCGAACAGATATCCCTGCATCATGGGGCAACCCAGACTGCGCAGATAATCCATCTGCACCAGGGTTTCCACGCCTTCCGTGACCACGCCCATCTGCAATCCCTTGGCCATGGAAACGATGGCATTCACCAGGCAGGCTTCATCTTCCCGGGCACTGATTCCCTGGGTGAAGCTGCGATCAATTTTCAGTGTATGAACCGGAAGTTTCTGCAGATAACTCAGGGAGGAATAGCCGGTCCCGAAATCGTCAATGGCAAAACGTATCCCGAGGCTACTCAAGGCGCCAAGCTTTTCCACTGTGGCACGACCATCGGACATGAGCAGACTTTCGGTGATTTCCAGCTCCAGCAGATGGGGAGGAAAGCCACTGTCGGCAATGGATTGCTTGACCCGGTCAACGAAATCATCGTGCTCCACCACGATAGGCGAGAGATTCACGGCCAGCCTCATGCCGGCATGTCCGTTGAGATGACACCTGCCCACTTCCTCCAGTGCCGTGCGTAGCGTCAGGTGATCCAGCTCAAGGATCAGGCGGGTCTCTTCGGCAAGCGGGATGAAATCGACAGGTCCGAGCACCCCATGGACCGGATGAGGCCAGCGAACCAGGGCTTCCACGCCTGCCAGACGGCATTGCGCCGTATCCACCTGGGGCTGGTACACCAGCTGGAACTCCCGACGCTCCAGGGCCCGCCGGAAATCCTGCTCCAATTGCAACGGTATGGCATCACTGCCCATCTCGGGGTTGAAAACCCTGAAACCATTCTTTCGTGAGCGTTTTTCCCGGTACATGGCGATATCGGCATGCCTGATCAATTCATCCAGTCCCTGCCCCTGCTCCGGATAGATGGCAATACCGATACTGGCCCCCACATAGAGCTCATGGACACCGATCTGGAAGGGCCGACTCAGACTGTCCAGAAGCTTCTGGGCAACCTGCCCGGCAGCCTCGGCATCCTGTACTTCGGGCAACAACAGGGTGAACTCGTCGCCGCCGAAACGAGACAGGGTGTCACCCTGGCGAATGGTGGCCAGCAGACGCTGGCTCACCGATTGCAGCAGACGGTCCCCGATGGCATGACCCAGGGAATCATTGATGATCTTGAATCGGTTGAGGTCGATGAACATGACGGCCAGCCGGGTCCCCCGGCGGCGTGCATGGGCAATGGCCAGACTGACCCTGTCCTTGAAAAGGGCCCGATTGGGAAGCCGGGTCAGCAGATCATGATAGGCCTGGAAGGTGATGAAGGCTTCGGACTCCTTGCGTTCGGTGATATCCCGTGCCGTCCCGTAAATCGAATGGGTCATGTCGCCGAAGGGGGTCTCCTCATGTTCCTCCTGCTGAGGCCAGACTGCCACCTCGAAATGGCGCCGGCAGTGAACCCGTCCGGAGGGACGCAGAATCAACTCGACCGAACGGACATCCCGGTGACGGCGCATCACCTGCCCCAGGAAATAGGCCGCCTTTTCCCGGTCCTCATCGTCCACCAGCGCCAGCAGTGGGCTACCAAGCAGAGATTCCCGCTCATACCCCAACAGATCAGTGACCCGGGAATTGATGAAGCTGAAATGTCCTGCCTTATCCAGAATGAAAACGATATCGGGAGAATTGTTCACGATCATGCGATGCAGACGCTCGGATCGTTCCAGCCTGCCCCGCATGCAGCAATTCATGTCCTCCAGATGCTTTCGGCGCAGGGCGTTGTTGACGGTTGCCAGGAGTTCTTCCGGGACGTAGGGCTTTCTGAGGTAATCATAGGCGCCATCCCGAAGCGCTGCGGTCATGTCCTGTACCGAGCCGTTGGCACTGACGACCACGGTGATACAGGACATTTGCTCGGTGGCCATGAAACGCAGCACATCCCTGCCCCCCACCTCGGGCATGCCCAGATCAAGCAGTACGAGGTCATAGCTGCGCTCCCTGAGCTTTTCCATGGCCGCACGGCCACCTCCCGCAGTGTCGGCCCTGAAATCATGCAACTCCAGAAGGTGACGCAGACTCTCAAGCAGACGGAGATCATCATCCACCAGCAGGATACGGGCCGTCGCCGGATCTTTCTGTTCAAAACCAGGAAGTTGGGCATTCATCAGTCTGGGTCCGGGAAATATTCATGTCGGAATCATCCCTGACCGCCAAATGGAAACAGAATCTGGAAACGGGTACCTTCGGGTCCACTGGCACAGACGATATTCCCACCCATCCTGTCGATGAGACCCCGTGTAATGCTCAGCCCCAGCCCCGCATGCCCTTCCCCCTTGGTTGAAGCCACGGGAGAAAACAGCTGCGCCTGGATGGCCTCCGGAATGCCGGGGCCGTTGTCCTGAACCGTCAGCTCCACATGCCGACACCCATTGAGATTCACTGGCGCACGAGTGGCAACATGTATCTCTCCTCCCCTGTCCAGCGCCTCGGTGGCATTCTTCAGGAGATTGGTGAGAACCTGCCGCAGGTAATCAGCGTGGCCCAATGTACCCGTACTCCCTGCGGAAAGGCTCAGGGAAAGCCGGATATCGCGGGTCTGGCACAAGGACCCCCTGAAGATCTCGGCCACCTGCCCCACCAGCTCATCCAGCAACAGCCCTTCCGTCTCGCCGGCGGCCGGGGCTTCCCTGAGCCTGAGCAGAATGCGCCCCACCCGCTCGATCTCGTCACGGATCAGGTCCAGATCCTTCCGGGCTTCATGGGTTTCCCCGAGCTTGACGCGCAGCATGGCCAGATAGTTCTGGATGATGGCAAGGGGATTCCCTGCCTCATGCAACGTTTCACTGATACGGCGCTCCAGATCCGGCATGCTGTCCACATCGGGTTGCCGCTGCCGCCCCAAAGCCTGGGCAATCTCCCTGGCCAGGGTCATGACAAAGTCCCGACGGGCCTCCAGCCGCGCCGCCAGCTCTTCGGAGAGCCCCAGGATCAGCACGCCTGACCGGCAGCCTTTTCCCGCAAGGGGCAACACCCATAGCACCCGGGCACGGCAGAGACCGAAAAGCTGGCGGTCCACTACGGGCAGATCCTCCCCTCCGGACAGGGACAACACCTGAAGACGGGCATCCAGAAGGGCATCGATAACAGCACTTCTCCCCCGTTCCAGGGGCAGCATGAAGGCGGGAGCCTCACTGGGGGCATGCCATGCACTGACCAGGCAGTTGGCATCAGTCAGGAAGAGCAGGCTGTGTTCAACGCCCAGGGTCAGAAAAAGCACTTTGCGCAGAACCAGACATCGTTGTTCAAAATCCCCGGCAGATGTCAGTTCCCCCTGTACCTTTTCCAGTTCGGTGACATCGGAGAGGCATTGCGCCAGTCGCCGCTCGGCCCGAAGGTCGGAGACTACCCGGTCCTTGTCCTCGAACTCGATTTCCAGTGCCGCGGCCAGGCGCCGGGTATCTTCCTGGACTCCGAGCCTCAATTCCGTGCTCAGCCCCTCGTTGAGACCGAACAGACTGTCCGCCGCCTCCAGCGCGACCTCGCTGACGTGATCACCATGACCCAGCGCATACGCCAGATTCAGCAATTTCACGAGGTGATGGGCGTCCCTCACGCGGGCCACCTCTGCCTGGTGGTAACGGACCGCATCCGACAGCAGGGAAGACAATCCCCAGTGCTCCATCAGGCGAGCCGCCTCATCGCAATGACTGCCACCATAGGCGCTGATTTCCCGGCGCAATAGATCCTGATCATCTTCGGTTGTGTCCAGCATATCGGGATAGCGGGTATTATCCTGAGCCAGACGTGCCAAGCGTCCGAGATTCACCATCAATCCGCAGAGGTAGGCTTCTTCAGGGCGGGGGTAACGGGTGAGCGTCGCCAGAACCTGAGCCAGCGATGCCGTGATCAGGGTGCTGCGCCAGATATCCTTGAGGTAACGGCGGTGACGCCGCCCCAGTTCATCAAAAACCTGTTGCATCGCGGCCGTCATCACGATGTTCTTTACCGTGCGTTGCCCAAGAACCATGATGGCGCGGACGATGGAATGGCATCCCCCGGATCTGGCAAAGTGAGCGGAATTGGAAACCGCAATCAGACGTGCGGTCATGGCGGGATCCTGCAGGATGATCTCGCCCAGGGTGGGCGGGTCAACCTGATCATCCTGAATGGCAGCCAGAATTTGCAGCAGGATCTGGGGCAAACTGGGCATCCCGTCGGGAAGAGGTTTTGCCTGGCTCATGTTCAAAACATGGCCTGACCGGCATCGTCTTTCATACCATTATTTCCTTTTTTGTTGACTGACCACGGGGATTTCACGGCGGAAAGATTCAATATTCCCACTTACTGAAACCCAAATATAGATTGAATTCTGAGATAAAGTACGCTTATCGGCAAACTCCCGTGAGGGAAAGATATCTCGTACGGTCTATCGGTACACATCCGGATGCCCGGTCACCACGCCATGGCAACCTAGAAAAGCTGAAGTGGACCATGCCCAGCCCTGTCAATCCAGAAACCATCTCCCGAAACTTGCAGGATTCCCCGCCGGAACCCGCCGCGGTCAGGGCGCCCCAGGTCATTGCCATCACCAGCGGCAAGGGCGGTGTCGGGAAATCCAGCATCGCGGTCAACCTGGGGATCTGTCTCTCCATGCGTGGACACAAGGTCTGCATCCTGGATGCGGATACGGGCCTTGCCAACGTCAGCCTGCTGCTGGGCATGAGGCCGGAGTACAGCCTGGAGCACGTGATCTCTGGAGAGCAGTCCATTGAAGCGGTGCTTCAGACCGGACCTCACGGCCTGAAACTGATTCCAGGCGCCAACGGCATCGCCGAGTGCGTGGATCTTGCCCCCCATCAGCGGCAACACCTGGCGAAAGAATTGTCCCGTGTCGAAAGCGAATTTGATTTCCTGCTACTGGATACTTCCGCGGGAATTTCCGATACCACGCTGGCTTTCATCGGCGCTTCCCATCACATGCTTCTGGTGCTGACACCAGAACCCACCTCGCTGACGGACGCTTATTCGCTGCTGCGTCTGGCCCTGCGTCAGGGGACGGTAAATTGCCAGGTTCTGGTCAACATGGTGGGCGACGTACATGAAGCAAGGGACGTGTTTCAGCGTTTCAGCGGGGCGGTGGAAAAGTACCTGAAGGCCCGCGTGCACTTCCTCAGCTTCATCCAGCGGGATGAAAGCCTGCGCAACGCGGTCATGCTGCAATATCCGGTGGTCCTGTTCCCTGAACACGACCCTTCTCACAGGGCATTCCAGCGGGTGGCGGATGCCCTGGAAAACACGCCCCACGAGGCAAATCCCGTGCGCCTTTTCAGTCAGTGCTGGCTCAAGCCGACGGGAGCCGACGAAGGATCCGGCGACGCCAGCCTCCACGCCTCCGGATCCGATGACGGATCACCCGCCGAAACACCACCCTCGCACACTCCGCGCTCGGAAACCCTGTTCAGCCGCGACGACTCCATCAGGACGGACGACCCAGGCCGGGTGCTACCGGCCAGTCATCATGCCTATGATGAAGCCCGTTTCGGCCCTCAACAGCAACTCACCGATCAGCTCAGGCAACTGGGGCGACAAGGAATCAGCCTGATGGACCGCCTGAGGCGACTGCAGAAATCGACTTGAATGAACCCGTGCCGACTTTACCGGCAAGGATCATCTGATGAAATAACCACTCACTTTCCAGGTGCCGTTTTCCCGTCGGGGGGTCACGGTTTCCACCGCCTGCTGCTTGTTTTCGAACCGGGCATGGAAGCTCAGGACGATGTATTCACCATCCGGCGCACCCGGAAGGGATGTCTCTCGCCGGGCGTCCACAAGCTTCCTGTCGATGACCGAACCCATTCCTCCGCGGGCGGCCTGAATGGCCTTCGCCAAGGCATCGGGACTTGCGATCTCCTGCATAAGTGGTGACGACAAGTGCCACGCCTCAAGGATATCTCCCCTGTCAATGGCCTCAATCCATGCAAGCGCCGCTGCCTCGGCATGCTCCACATCCATGTCCGCATGTACCGGCAGGCACAGCAGCAAGACAAGAAACAGTGGGAAAATTCGCATGGTTTTCATCATTGCCTCCTTACACTGGGATTATTCCTTCAAGACATTCTGCATCGTCATTACCAAGTAGTCGAGCATCCCGTCACGGACGGAAAACCCCGGACTCCCGTCTTCGCGGCAGTGACGGCGGGAGCCCGGTCCAGCATTTCAGCCGGCCCTAACGGGTCCGCCCTGCTCACTCAGCCAGCAAACGTCCTTCCAGTGCGTGTGTCACCGGTGAATGCCGTTCAAACTGCTCCACCAGGGCATCCAGCATCAACAGGAAGGTGTCCTCGCAGAAATTACCCTCCCGGGCACATGCCTGCTGTAAAGGCAGATAGAAATCACCGCCGCCGGCCAGAAAATCGTTGGTCACCACCCGGTAGGTGGCATCGTAATCCAGCGGCTCGCCCCCCATCTCCACCGATCGCACCACCCCCCCGCTGCGCAGGGCACCATCACAGTCCCGCGGCGGCAGGGTGCCCGCCTGGATATCCGCCACCGTGCCCTGGCAGAAACGCACCACCATGCCGGCCACATGGGGCCAGGCCCCGCTGGAACGCACGCTGTTGTCGGAAGGGTTGTAGGCCCAGGTGAGTCCGTTGTCCAGAGCCGCCACCAACTCCTCGCCCGTCACGTCCACCACCTGCAGGGTGTTGCCAAAAGGCAATACCGCCAGGACATCCCCGAAGCTCACATCTCCCTGGTTGATGGAGGCGCGGATGCCACCACCATTGGTCAGGGCCACCTGCACATTCAGGCCATCCAGCTGAGGGTAGGAGAGCATGGCATCCGTCACCAGATTCCCCAGGGGCATCTCGGTGGAACGCACTCCGGGAATCCGGGCGCCATCAAAAAACAGCCCGGCGGAACCAATGATGACGTTGGCGAATTCATCCACCGGCGCCCGGTATGCCGCCACCCTCCCCACCAGGTCGGCATCCTCCGCCACCGACAGATCGGCGACAATGGGCCCACCCGACCAGCCGGAAACCCGACCCTCGTCATCGAAGGTCACGTCCAGGCGCCCCAGCACCCGAGTCCACTCCCAGGCACTGACCACCAGGGTAGTGCCCCCGTCCCGATCGGTGACCACCGCCGGATAGGGGCCCCGGATCTGATCATGGCTCCACTCCGGGAGTTCCTGCGGGTCTCCCAGCAGCACATGATCATGCCCGGACACAATGATATCCACCCCGGACAACCGGGCGGCCAGAGCCACATCGAGACTGTGATTCACGTGGGAGAGGAGGATGAAATGTTCAATGCCCTCTTCCTGTCGCAGCCGGTCCACTTCCGCCTGGACGCTGCTCACATAGTCCCGGAAGATCACACCGGGTCCGGGACTGGAGATGTTACTGGTGGTGTCGGTCAGCAGGCCAAGAATACCGAAGCGTACCCCGGCGCGTTCTATGATGGCGGAGGGCTGAACCTGCATGGCCAGCCCCGGCTCCCCGCTCAGATCCAGATTGGTAGCCACCACCGGCAACCGGATGGACTCCGTGGCCCGGTCCACACCGGCGATGGTCACTGGCTGGCCGGTGAAACGGTCGGTCAGATTGTCCGGTCCCAGATTGAACTCGTGGTTACCCAGGGTGATGGCATCGTAGCCGATGGCGTTGAGAAACATCACCGCCTCCGCCCCCTTCCAGGCATTCCAGAAGATGGTGCCCTGGGAATAATCACCGGCGTCCACCAACAGTACATTGTCCGCGCCCCGTTCGGCACGCACCTGCTCCACCAGGGTCTTGATCCTGGCCACGCCGCCCAACTCCGGTGCGCCTCCCGAAGCGGCAATGGGTTCCAGTCGGGCATGGATGTCGTTGGTATGGAGCAAGGTCAGGCTGACCTCGGGAAAACGAGCATCAGGCCTGGCGTTCCCGGAATCCGATCCGGAATTGCAGGCACTGAACAGCAAGGAAACCACGACACTCAGGGCAATCAATGCAGGGCGTTGCATGGGGGGCTCCCGTCAGCATGATATTTCACTCCAAGGTTGCCCCAGCAATATGACCACGGCGTGATGATTCGGACAGTGATCCATGACAGTCCACACCATTGCAGAATGATGCCTGGATTGAATATCTTCATGCATCATTACCCACACACCGAACCATCCCTCACCCTCCCTGGAGGTCCCCATGACCAGCCTGACCCCATCCACATCACGAGGCAACGCCACCCTGACCCTGGACGGGCAGACCATCAGCCTCCCCGTGGTGGAGGGCAGCGAGGGCGAACGCGCCATCGACATCTCCAGCCTGCGCGGCCAGACCAACCACATCACCCTGGACCCCGGCTACGGCAATACCGGCAGTTGCGAAAGCGGCATCACCTTCATCGACGGCGACAAGGGCATCCTGCGTTACCGGGGCATTCCCATCGAGGAATTCGCCGACAGCTCTTCCTTCATCGAAGTGGCCATGCTGCTGATCAACGGCACCCTGCCCACGGCAGAGGAATATGCCTCCTTCTCGGCGGACCTGACCCGCTTTGCCAACATCGACGAAGGCATGAAGTATCACTTCCAGGGTTTCCCCCGGGCCGCGCCGCCCATGGCCATCCTGTCCGCCATGATCAACGCCCTCTCCTGCTTCTATCCGGAACTCCATGAACTGGAGGACGAGCGGCAATTCCGCCAGGCCTCGGCCCGCCTCATCAGCAAGGTTCGCACCATCGCGGCCTACGCCTACCGGCACTCCAAGGGCCTGCCCTACATGTATCCCCATCCGGCGATGCGGTACGTGCCCAATTTCCTGCACATGCTGTTCTCCCAGCCCTATGAACAGTACGTCTGTCCGGAGATCGTCAGCAAGGCCCTGAACCTGATCCTGATCCTGCACGCGGATCATGAGCAGAACTGTTCCACCTCCACCGTGCGCATGGTGGGTTCCAGCGGCGCCAACCTGTTCGCCTCCTGCGCCGCCGGGGTCTGCGCCCTGTGGGGGCCGCTGCACGGCGGCGCCAACGTGGAAGTGCTCAACATGCTGGAACAGATCCATCAGGGCAACATCACGCCCGAGGAATACGTCAAGCTGGCCAAGGACAAGGACAGCAAGGTGCGGCTGATGGGCTTTGGCCACCGGGTCTACAAGAACTTCGATCCCCGCGCCCAGATGCTGCAGAAGATCGCCCAGGAACTGGTGCCGGTACTCAACCGCAACGATCCCCTGCTGGATATTGCCCGCCGGCTGGAGGAGATCGCCCTGTCGGACCCCTACTTCGTGGATCGCAAGCTCTACCCCAACGTGGACTTCTACAGCGGCATCATCCTGCGGGCCATGGGCATTCCCACCAACATGTTCACGGTGATCTTCGCCATCGGACGGCTACCCGGCTGGATCGCCCACTGGTGGGAACAGCACCAGGCGCCGGGTAGCCGGATTGCGCGGCCACGGCAGATCTACACGGGGACCACCGATGCCCATTACCTGCCCATGGAGGAGCGGGTCCGTCAGGGCGAATGATCCGTCCCGCGCTTACTCCGCCCAGGGGAACCGCAGCGCCGCAAGCTTCCAGGAGAAGGTCCCCTGGCGCACCAGCACCAGATCCACTTGCTGCAGGGGATCATGCTCACTTTGCATGGTGACCACGAACCGGTCCAGACCCGAGTACCCCATGCGGGTCCGGGTCTGGCCCTGGGAAGTGAAACTCATGCCACGGCCATCGGGCTCGGGGATATACCCCTCCATGATGGTGGATATCCCGGCAGGAGACACCACCGCATCCACCAGCGGCTTGAGCAGCGCCCCCGCCACGGCCACGCCGAGTCCCCCGAAGGGGTTGTCCCGACGAAAATCAGCCAGTTCCTGGGCAAGAACCTGATTGAGTGTCTGCCGCACGTCTTCCCGCAGGGCCGGGAAATTCACATGACGGGCCAGCTTATCGGCATCCCGGGATTCCACTGCCGCCTGCATCTGGGACACGGTGTGGTAAGGGGCGTAGTAGTACCAGCCACCGAGTGCGAGCAAACCTGCAATGACCAGGGGTTTGATAAGCATTTTCATAGAAGCATGACCGTATGAGCTGAACTGGAATGGCCGGGAATCAGTGCCCGGCCCCCGTCGTCGACGGGTGAAATCGGGAAAATCGCTGATATCCTAGCGGAATGCGCAGCTTTCAGCATGGGGACATGGGGGTGGCGGCAGGCAGGGCTCACTGAAAGACCGGAAATCCCACCGACCTTTTCAGGGGCGACTCCGGACACATCACGAATCCAAAGACACCCGACGGGTTCGACGGGCAGCGCTTCAAGTACCTGTACGATACCGCCGAAGGATTACCCGGTACCTGATGCGGAACCTGCCGACCAGCGGAGATCCTGGTGCACACAACCGCCGGACAGGGCCAGCACACGGGGTGCGACCCTTTCCCGAAAGGCGGCATCGTGGCTGACCAGCAGGATGGTCTGAGGAAGGCTCAGCAGGATATCCACCAGGCGGGCTTCGTTCTCGGGGTCCAGCGCATTCGTCGGCTCATCCAGCAGCAGCACCTCCGGATCCATGGCCAGGACGGAGGCAAGGGCGACCAGCCGCTTTTCGCCGCCGGACAGCCGGTGGGTGACGCGGTCGCGCAAATGCGTGAGGTGCATCGCCTCAAGCACGCGTTGGACGATGGCCAGCGCCTCCGAAGGGGTCTTGCCAAGGTTCAGCGGACCGAAGGCGATGTCTTCGACCACCGTGGGGCAGAAGAGCTGATCGTCGGCATCCTGAAATACGAGACCCACGCGGCGGCGCACCTCGTGGAAGTCCGACTCCTCGCGCCGGACCCGACCGAAAACCGCCACGGTGCCCCGCTGCGGACGCCGCAACCCGAGCACAATCTTCAGCAACGTGGATTTGCCCGAGCCATTCGCCCCCACCAGTGACACGCGTGCACCAGGCTCCAGTGTCAGCGAGGCGCCACACAGCACCGGCGCCTCACCAGGATAGGAGAAATGGATATTTTCCAATTTTATCAATGCCATACAGAATCAAAGCCGAGAAGCCCCCCACAGACCGCCAGGAGGCCCACGGCAAAGGCTGCATCCGCTGCCGTCAGGTGAAAAGGATGGGGTAGTAAAAGACGGCCCGAAAAGCCCCGGCACTTCATCGCCTCAAGGATGCGCTCCGCGCGGTCGATCGCCCGGACCAGCATCATGCCCACCAGATAGCCAAGGCTTCGGTAGCTGTGCCAGTTGCTGGCCGGCCGGAACCCCCGCACCTTCATCGCCTCCCGCAGGCGCAGGTATTCGCCCTGCAGCACATGGATGTAACGAATGGTGAACATGAGCAGATGGATCAATGTTGTCGGGCAACGCAAGGCGTGCAGTGCATGGCCGAGGGTCGCCGGCGCCATCGAGCCCACCAGCGTCATCAGGGCCAGAATCACGGCATTGGCCGTCAACGCGATCTCGACGGCACGGAACACCCCCTCCCGGGACGCCGTCAGCCCCCACAGTTCAAAGGCAGGCTCACCCGGCACGGTGAACGGCAGCAGGACCAGCATGAACAGGATGAATCCGTCCATCATGGCCACGCGCCTCAAGGTTCGCCATGGCGGCTGCCGCGACAGGAACAGGAAGGCCAGAGACACGGCGCACGCAAGACAAAGCGCAACAAGGCTGGAGAGCCCGACCACCGTCACGGCGAAACATAGCGTGGCCACGATGCGCAGGCGTGGATCGAGCCTCCCGATGACGCTGCCGGCGGCGGTGGCGCCGTCCGGCTCCGGCAGGCCGGTAAAACGCAGATGTCCCATCCGTCAGGCGTTGAATCGACGTCGCGCCGCGACGTAGAAGCCCACGCCGAAGATCCCCAGAATGTAGCCGATCCCGCCAAGGATGCTCTGCAGACCATGGTGCTCGCGGAGCGCCGTGATCTCGCGGCGCAGCGGGCGCAACTCGTCACGCACGATCTCGGCGATCAGGGCCCGTTGCGCCTCGCTTGATCCGCAACCGGGCAAGGGCAGCGCATCCACCTCCAGGGGCTGGGAGGTGGCCCCCTGCGCGGTAGCCCCCGGCGTGGGCGTGGGCGTGGCCGCTCCCACGCCGATGACCCTGGCCACCTCCTCGGCGGACATGGTCACCCTGGCGACATGCCCGGCACCAAGATCGGCATGAAAGGTATGTGCGACGGGTTCGGTCGGTGTGAAGACGAAAAAACCCTCCTCGTCGGTGATGACCTCGCCCAATACCCCTCCATCGGGACCGGTGATGATGACCGTCTCGCCCACAGCCATCTTGCCATTGGAGAAGCCGATCTCCCCCTCAATGGCGCCACCGGAGGGAAAGACCGAGGCGAGGACACGGTGGGCGTGGACGGAGGAGGAAATCAGCGACAGGAAAACCAGCAGCAACAGTGCTCTCATGGGCGCACACCTCCCGGGGCAAAGAGTTCGGGCTTGGCCTGCCGCACCAGCAGCACGGCGAAGGCGGTCAGGATGCCTTCGACGACCATGACCGGGATATGGGCAAAAAACACGAATCCGACGGCAGGCAGATATTCCTCTCCCGTCAGGGCCAGTGACAGGCCGACGAAACCCGCCGTCGCGGCGATGGCGAAGGCTCCGCCAATCCCTGCCCAGACGGCGCCTCTGACCACGGAACCGGAAGCGATCAGGCGCCCGAAAATAATGCCTGTAAGGACCGCCGGCATGGCAATGTTGAAAGTGTTGACGCCCAGCACGGTGAGCCCGCCGAAACCGAAAAAGACGGCCTGCAGAACCAGCCCCACGAAAAGGGCCGGAAACGCGGCCCAGCCCAGCAGGAGACCGGCCAGACCGTTGAGGATCAGATGCACCGACGATGGCCCGATGGGGACGTGGATCAGCGACGCCACGAAGAAGGCCGCCGACAGGACTCCCGCCGTTGGAATACGCTCCAGTGTCAGCGTTCGAAGTCCCATGGCGATGCCACCGGCGGTGGCCACGGCACCGGCAATGACGACGGGACTGGACAAGGCACCATCGACGATGTGCATGATTCCAGGCCCTATGGGAGATCGTGAGGACGGCGCCCGTCTTCACGCTGGGGGAGGTTGCCCGGCCCGGTAGCGACCAGGGACCGGAGCCCATCACCGAAGCGCCGACGGAACGCCCGCGGCAGGAAAGAACGGCCAGAGGCCGGCAGAGGATTTTTCATGGCTTTTTTCATTTCCGTCCACGCGCCACACCCGGCACGCTGTCAGTCTGGACGGGGATCGGGGCATGGCCGGGGGCAGGACAAAAGCGCATGAATCTGCCAATCCAGGCCAGACGCCCATCCCGGCATCCGGTGGCACTCCCTGCGGGAGCGTGTCCGGCAGGTCTCCTGGCTCGCGGTTCATCGCCCGTGGCCGGCCTTCCCGGAAGTCTCCAGTGGCATTCCCGGCCCGGCTCGCCGCTTACAGTTGCGGGGGCAGCTGCAGAATGGGTGCCATGCACCGCACTGCATTCCCTCTTTCACCCGACGCCGGAGCGTCAGGACCGGTCACGACCGGCATTAGACATGGGATATCGACGCGGCGTCAACTCTTGGTGATTCGGCGTCGTTCATCGTCGAAGACCTGCAAAGAAAGGCTGGATGCCACCCCGGGTTCAAGGGCTGCCTCATTCGCGCTCGCCGACGAGGGGCCTCTCGCTTGCCCTGCCCCGGAACCGGGGCACCACGACCTCCCATTGCGTACATTGAGTCATGGCACGAAACACCTGTCCGGAATCTTCCCTGTAACGGGTCACAATCCCCGCAACCTCGCAGGCCTCGGGGTCGAACAGGCGATGGAATGCTTTCGCGGTACGACCCACCTGCTGGCCATGGCGATCCAATAGCGCGTAGCGATCACCATCCGGACACCATTGGAGCGGATCACCCGGTTCGAGCCTGCGTATCGCTTCGTGCACCGGCGCATCCGGCCCCTGTCGACCGGCAAAGCCGATGTCGACATCCCCCAGGGCCAGTGTCTGGTAACGGACATCCAGGGTCGGGTCATGGCGCCCCTCGAAGCGGAAGGAACGCACGCACTCGCCAAGGGATGCTGTGAAGGGATTGCCGGGTCCGAAATCGCACAACGTCAGTGTTTGCTCTGCCCGGGTCATGCCCACGTAGTAAAGCCGACGGGCCTCCTCCATCTGTTCGCGCGACACGTCCCAGCATCCATCGAGCAGGACCACATGCCGGAACTCAAGCCCCTTGGCCGAATGGACCGTGCCAAGAAACAGCCCGGGCCGTACTTGCTGCCGGATCTCGCGGGCATAGTTGTAGAGCCAGTCGATCACGGTTGAGGGGGCAAGCTGACAATCCCCGTACTCGCCGACCAATTGCTCGAAAGCCGTATCGAAAAACCTGCCCCAGACCGGATCAAAAGTCAGTGTCCGGACCCGATCCCCCAGCGCCGCGGCAGTCAGCCAGGGCTCGGTGACAGCACGCAAATGGTCCACGAGGGCCACGAACGGGCGCAAGCGTACCAGCGGCAACGCGCCCTGCTTGTCCGCCGCCATGAAACACGCAATTCCATTGCGCTCACACAACGCCTGTACAGGCCACAGGTAACGGTGGCTGCGCGCAAGCACGGCAAGCCCACGCCAATCGCTGCGCCGCTCCAGCGCCTGGAGTCGCGCCAGTTCCGCGATGGCCGCCTGGGCCTGCAGATTGCCGCACAAACGGTCTGACACGGGAAGTGTGATGCGCAGGACGCGGCCGTGCCGCTGCGCATCCATCCCTTCCCATTTCCCTCCTGCGGGCTCATCGGCACGGGCCTGGTTGATGCGGATCGGATGCTCGGCCTTGAGACGGGAAGCATTGGCCCCGATCAAGCGATTGGCTGCAAGAATGATGGCACCGCTGGATCGGTAGTTTTCCACCAGATAGCTGACCTTCGCGCCGTATTCTTTGCAAAAGCTTTCGATATGCCGGTTGCTGCCGCCGCGCCACTGGTAGATGTTCTGATCGTCGTCGCCCACGGCCAGAATACACAAGTCACCGTCATGATCTTCATGCCGCCTGGATAGCGCACTCACCAGCCGGTATTGGCGCTCGTCGATATCCTGATACTCATCCACGAGGATGTAGCGATAGCCCTGCAGCAAGCGTTCGCGCAAATCATCCTCACCCTCAACGCAGGCACACCCCTCCAGCAGGTCCGCCGCGCGATCCAGGATGGCTTCGAGTTCGCCCGCCTCCACCGTGTCCCGCCGGTCAAAGCTTGAACCGGTGAGTCGCATCGCCATGGCGTGATAGGTGAGCACGGTGAGCCCAATGGCATCGTTCCCCACCAGAGCAAGCAGACGCTGGCGAATCTCGTTGGCCGCATGCCGGTTGAAAGTGAGGGCAATGATGGCCGTGGCGGGCACACGCCGCACCCGCAGCAGATAGGCGATACGATGAACAACCAACCGCGTCTTGCCCGAGCCCGGCCCCGCCAGGACCAGCCGGTTGTGATCCTGGTGGTCGGTGACGATGGCCTTCTGGGTGGCGTTGAGCGTATCAGTGATCGCTTTCCAGGAGGACTCGCTGGTGGAAAGCGACAGGATCTCGTCCTTGCCCTCGAAATACTTCCGCAAAAAATCCTCCTTGGTCTGCGTGAAGTAATGCATCACCAGACGCAGTGCATCGGCCATCTCCTTCAGGGCGACCTCGGCATACTCTCGCATCACATGAACCTGGATGCGGCGCTCACGATAGTGTTCGTCCAGCCACCGATAGTCGTCCTTCAGATAGCGCTGCCCCTGTTTTTCCGGATTGATGACAATGGTCATCGCCCTGCGCATCACCGTCATGCCGTGGTTGAGGGTCAGCACTTCCTGGTTGTGCAGGTACAGCAGGACGTGCTCTATGGCCTTGCGACGCTGCTCCGGCTTGATGGTGGCGGCCAGTTCCAGGTCGTCCGTGAACAGCCGCATCAGTTCACCAAAGGTGGTCTGGACCAGTAAATCCTTGCCGCGCTGCCCGGGTGGCAACTTGGCGAGCACAAAAGGCAGCAGTACCGACGCGACGCGGTGACGCCTTTCACCCAGCCCCTCGATCTGTGACCAGCGATATCCTCCGCGGATGCGCAGCTTGAGATGATCACGGTTGAATTGCTTGAGTTCGAAATTGCTACGTTGCTGGCTGTCGCCGTCACGGTCGAGGGCCAGACTGTGCAACAGGCGGGTAACGTGCAACGGTAATAAATCAGGCTGGTCACAGCGCTCGCGCAACATTGTCGTCAGCGAGGGCAGATTCAGATCCTGCCAACTGCCGTCGTCCCCGTCCGGTGCCAGCTCCCGCAGGGCCTTGAACACCCCCTTTTCCAGGGCGAAGGCATTCCTGAGGCGTTCGCTGGACGCCCCCGCGACACCATGGCGTAGATAGAGGGTGAGTTGCGAGTCGTTCTCCAGCAGACCCAGTGCCTCAAGCTGCCTGAGCGCGCCACTCACTTCCTCGTTCGTCTGCCCGGTGAGCATCATCAAACGATCGGTATCGATGCGCTCATCGGCGGCGGCCGAGTACAGATATCGCAGGATCGCGCGAAACTCCGCCAGCCTCCGTTGCGGCAATTGCGCATCGCACAGCCGCTTTTCGGCTTCCTCCTCGGTCAGGCACAGCCTGGCGGGAAAGACCCTCGTATGGTTTTCCTCGCGGCGGAGAAACTGCCTGCGTTCCAGCCAGGCAATGGCGGTGATTACCTTGGTCTCGGCGTCGCGGTCATCGGCCTCGAAGCTGGTATGCACACCTTCGTCCTGCAGAATCTCACCCGCGGTGATCACCACGAGGCCACCCTTGCGCCTGGCCGCCTCATGGCGGAGCTTCTTGAGGATTTGCTGAATGTCCTTGTAGCCGAGCCGCGAGCGCTCACTGAGCCCGAACTGGGTTTCGATATCCCGCGGGTTGTAGAGCAGCACGCAGCGAGCCCTTGCCTGGTCCCGCCCGGCCCGACCGGCCTCCTGCAGATAATTTTCCAGCGAGCCGGGGATGTCTGCATGGATCACCAGCCGCACATCCGATTTGTCGACCCCCATCCCGAAGGCGTTGGTGGCCACGATCACCCGCAGGTGACCCCGGATGAAACTCTCCTGGATGTCCTTCTTTTCATGGGGTTGCAGGCCGGCATGAAAGGATTTGCAGGTCCAGTCCTGTCCAATCAGGAAGTCGGCCAGTGTTTCTGCCCTTTTCCGGCTGGAGACAAAGACCACCGCGCCGCCGTCGTGACCTTCGAGTTCATCGGTGAGCAATTGATGGGTGAGCGCAAACTTTTCACCCGCTTGCACCGGCAAGACCTCGAAATACAGATTGGGGCGCTCGGGCGTGCCGATGAACGACGTGAAGCGCACGCCAAGCTCATCAAGGAAATGCTTGCGGATGTCATCCAGCACATCCAGCTTGGCGGTGGCGGTGAAACACCCGATCGGCGCAAGCTCGCCGTCCCCGGTAAATTCCCGAATGAAGCGCGCCACGTACAGGTAATCCGGCCGAAAGTCATTGCCCCACTTGGAAAAACAGTGTGCCTCGTCGAAAATCCAGGCACCGACCTGCCGATTCGCGATGGCCTTGCGAAAGGCCGTGTTGCGGAATTGCTCGGGTGACACCAGCAACATGCCAACGTCACCCAGCTGGATCTTCTCCAGCACGTCCGAGCGCTCCGGCATGGTCAGCAGCCCGTTCAACGCCGCGGCACACTGCACGTTGCGGCCGAGCAGGCCGTCCACCTGATCCTTCATCAGCGATTGCAACGGTGAGACGATGACCGTCAGGCTGCCGTTGCGATGGTAGCGATTGAGTGCCGGCAGTTGGTAGCAGAGGGACTTCCCACCGCCGGTGGCCAGCACCGCCAGCACCGACTGGCCACGCATGCCGGCCAGTACGATGTCATGTTGCATGCTCTGGCCAGGCGCCTCGTTGCGAAAATCATCGAAACCGAAGTAGTGCCGCAGCACCCGCCGAGGATCATGGGTGGTGCGACAGTAGCTGCAGGCCGGATCATCGCAGGGTTGGTCCCGCAACTGGGCTATCAGCTGCCCCACGGCGGGAAATTGATGCCGCACCCAGGGCGCGAGCACCGAATTGCCACCCGACACCCGCAGCCAGGCCAGCACATAGGCGATCGGACAGTGGCATTCCTGTCGTCGCAGATCCTGCTCCATGAGAGCCGTCAGCCGAACACGACAGACCTTGAGTTCCCGGCCCAGCCCCCCGTCGGTCTCCGCCAGCAGCGACGGCAGACACCTGGCCACCGACTCGATGGACATCGGCGCCTGCCGGGTCAGGGAAAACAGAAAATTGCCCAGACCAGGCCCGGGCTGCGGTGCGATCAGGGCCTGATAGCAACGCAATTCTTCGGCATTGACCTCGTAAAGCCGTTCAAAGGCGACTTTCTGGTCCCCGAAGAGCGTGAGCGTGGAACGGCAATCCGCCAGGGGCGAGTTCAGGCTGTCGCGGATCAGCTTGTAGTCCTTGATCAGCCGGTGGTAGGGGTTCTGCGGGAATGCCAACGGCGACAGGTACAGCGTGTCGATGACCGGTAGCTGCATCAGCCCGGAATCCGGGGCCACCGCCTGCAGCAATGGTATGTCATGGGCCTGGATGTTGTGACCGAGAACGAAACTGGCCCCGTCACACATCGCTTCGAGTTGCGCGAGCGAGGCTTCGAGCCGGGGGCCCGTGTTCACCTCCAGCGTTGCGCCGGTATCGGGTCGCAGGGCACCGATCTTGATGATTTCCGGGCCATCACCGCCCTTGCGCGGAACGGTTTCCAGATCGAAGATCAGGCATTTGGGTTGCGGCGTCTGTGCCATCCGGTGGTCTTTCGCGCGCGCTTCATTCGGGCTTGACGGCCATGGCCACCGTGTATTCCCGCCCCTGCTTGACCTTGTCGTAGTTGCCGAAGACCTCCTTGAAGGCCCGCTCGATGAATCGCCGCAACCCGGTGATGGTCACCACATAGATCCGGCCGCCGGGGTGCATGTGGTTCAGGGCGTCATACAGGTACAGGTACAGCATTTCCTTGCCCACCTTGGCCGGCAGATTGGAGGTCACCAGATGGAAGCGGCGATCGCCGACGGTGGAAAAGCCGTTGCTCAGGAAGGCCTCGGTGTTGGTGATGCCGTTCAGGCGGGCATTCCTTGCCGCATACTCCACCGCGACGAAGTCCTTGTCCACCAGGCAGGTATGCCCCCGGGGCGCCAGGCGGGCCAGGGTCAGGCCGATGGGGCCGTAGCCGCAACCCAGGTCCAGGCAGTCATCGGCCTCGTTCACCTCGATGAAGTCCAGCAGCAGACGGGTGCCGGCATCAATACCCCGGGGCGAAAACAGCCCCCAGGTGGTGTGGAAATTCAGGGGCTGGCCCCGCAGGGTGTCGGCAAAGACGATGTCTTCCCGCAGGGAGCGGATGTAGGTATCACGTTCCATGGGTCAGCACCCCGGTTCCAGCGCGGCAAACAGGATCTCGGCATCGGCGATGGCCTTTTCCGGATCATCGTCCAGCACACAGTAATGGCCCATCTTGCGGCCGGGCCGGGCCTCGTTCTTGCCGTAGAGGTGCAGTTTGACGCCAGGATGGTCCAGCAATTCCGCCCAGCGGGGCTCCCCCCCGGCCCACAGGTCGCCCAGCAGATTCACCATCACCACCGGTGACAGCAACCGGGTACCGCCGAAGGGTAGCCCGCAGACCGCCCTCACCTGCTGCTCGAACTGGGAGGTGACACAGGCGTCCAGGGTGTAATGGCCACTGTTATGGGGACGGGGCGCGATCTCGTTCACCCGCAGCTCGCCGGCCGTGGTGATGAAGAACTCCACCGCCATTACACCGCAGTAATCCAGGGCATCGGCCAGATGGGTGGCGGCGCAGCGGGCCGCCTCGGCCATTTCTTCGGAGATGCGCGCCGGCACGATGCTCATGTGCAGGATGCCGTGCCGGTGGATATTCTCGGCCACGGGGTAGCAGAGGGTTTCGCCCTCGGCACTGCGGGCCAGCACCACGGAGATCTCCCGCTCCAGATCAAGACGGCGCTCCAGCACACAGGGCACCTGCCCCATCTGCTCGAAGGCATCACGGGCCGCCTGCGCCGAATTCACGCCGATCTGGCCCTTGCCGTCATACCCCAGCGCAGCACGCTTGAGGATGGCCGGTCCACCCACGGCCGCAAAGGCCGGCTCGACCTCGTCCAGGGCCGTCACCACCCGGAAAGGGGCCGTATCCAGGCCACAGGACTGGATCATGGTCTTTTCCCGCGCCCGATCCTGGGTACGCTCCAAGGCCTCGGCACCGGGACGCACCGGAATGAAACCGGCCAGGGTGCGCAGGGTGTCCGCCGGGATGTTCTCGAACTCGGTGGTGACGACGGCACAGCGGGTGGCCATCTGCTCCAGCGCCCAGGCATCCCCGTAGGCGGCATGCAGATGCTCGTCGGCCATGCGGCCGGCGGGGCTGCCGGTGTCCGGGTCCAGCACCAGCACCCGGTAACCCAGGGTACGGGCGGCTACGGTGAACATGCGGCCCAACTGGCCGCCTCCCAGCATTCCCAGTGTATTACCCGGCAGGATCATGACGGTTCAGACAGGCTCATGGCCAGCACCGAGTCGCGCTGGCGACAACGGAACTGCTCCAGTTGATCGGCAAGGGCAGGGTTCTGGTTGGCCAGCATGGCCACCGCGAACAGACCCGCGTTGGCGGCCCCGGCCTCGCCGATGGCGAAGGTGGCCACGGGAATGCCCTTGGGCATCTGCACAATGGACAGCAGCGAATCCTGTCCATTGAGATACCGGGACGGCACGGGCACGCCCAGCACCGGCAGGGTAGTCTTGGACGCCAGCATGCCCGGCAGGTGAGCGGCACCGCCGGCGCCGGCGATGATGCAGCGGATACCCCGCGCAGCCGCCTGTTCGGCATACTCGAACAACAGGTCAGGAGTGCGGTGGGCCGAGACCACGCGGGCCTCGAAGGGCACACCGAAGTCTTCCAGTTGCGCGGCGGCGTGCTGCATCACGGGCCAGTCGCTCTGACTGCCCATGACCACGCCTACGAGAGGGGATTGATTTTTCATCGGCGAAGCTTAAGTGAAGCGGCCATGGGGGACAAGTTCACAGGGTGTGAAAGCCCCTGTCTATAGTAGAATGGCCGATTGTTCAGCCATTTTTCGGTAGCCTGCCATGACCGCCGCCCTCTTTGAAAGCCAGATCAAGAGCCTGCCCCTGATCCATCGGGGCAAGGTGCGGGATATCTATGCCGTGGACGAGCAGCACATGCTCATCGTCACCACAGACCGGCTCTCGGCCTTCGACGTGATCCTGCCCACCCCCATCCCGGACAAGGGGCGGGTCCTGACGCAGATCTCCCAGTTCTGGTTCGAGCGGCTGGCCCATGTGGTGCCCAACCAGCTCTGCGACCTGACTCTGGCCGACGTGATCCCCGATCCGGTGGAGCGGGCACCGCTGGAGGGTCGCAGCATCGTGGTCAAACGCCTCAAGGCCCTGCCGGTGGAAGCCGTGGTGCGAGGCTATCTGATCGGCTCCGGCTGGAAGAGCTACCAGGCCGACGGCAGTGTCTGCGGCATCGCCCTGCCCCCGGGCCTGTGCATGGCCGATCGCCTGCCGGAACCCATCTACACCCCCTCCACCAAGGCCGCCGTGGGCGAACACGACGAAAACGTGGACTTTGCCCATACCGAGCGCACGCTGGGTCCGGCGGTGGCGGCTCAGGTCAGGGATACGGCCCTGCGCCTGTACCAGGAGGCCGCCGCCTACGCCCTGGAGCGGGGCATCATCATCGCCGATACCAAGTTCGAGTTCGGCCTGGACGAGCACGGCGTCCTGCACCTGATCGACGAGGCGCTGACCCCGGACTCCTCCCGCTTCTGGCCGGCGGACACCTACGCCCCTGGGATGAGCCCACCCTCCTTCGACAAGCAGTACCTGCGGGATTACCTGGAGACCCTTGACTGGGGCAAGACCGACCCCGGCCCGGAACTGCCGGAAGAGGTGGTCAAGCAAGTGGCGGATAGATACCGTGAGGCCCTGGAACGCCTCACCGGCTCGGGCCTGAACTGATGTCCGCGCCGCTGCCCGGCGGCCTGTTCATCACGGGAACAGACACCGGCGTCGGCAAGACCGTGGTGGCATGCGCCCTGGCCCGCGCCCTGGTGCGGCAGGGCAGAACGGTGATTGCGCGCAAACCTGCCGAATCCGGCTGTGAGCGGCAGGAAGGGTTGCTGTGGCCCGCTGACGGGGCCCGTCTGATGGCGGCGACCGGCCAGCGGGGACTATTGGAACGGATCACACCCTACCGGTTCGAGCACGCGCTGGCCCCGGACCGGGCAGCCCGGCTGGCGGGCAGCCCCCTGTTCCTGGCGGACTTGATCGGAGCCTGCCACGCTCCAGACAGGGATGGGGATGATGGGGGTTTTCTGCTGGTGGAAGGTGCCGGGGGATTCTACTCACCCCTCACCGAGGATGGGCTTAACGCCGACCTGGCACAGGCACTGGGGTTGCCCGTGGTGCTGGTGGCGCCGGATCGTCTCGGGGTAATAAACCATGTACTTCTGATCGCGGAAGCCATCCGGCACAGGCATCTGGCCCTTGCGGCGGTGGTGCTCAACCACTGCGCCGGGGAAATGCCCCCGGCCATGGACAATCCGGCCGATATCGCCAGGCGACTGGAGGTGCCCGTCCTGCGCTTTCCCGAAGAAGGACTGCCGTCGGCCAACACTTCTGCCGACGACATCCTGCAAGCCATCAGTTCATGGGTCCGGAGGTGGTAAACAGCTCTTCAAGGCGCTGACCTAACACCCGGTAAATTTCCAGAGCGGCCTTATCCTGCAGGCAACGGGCGAACCGCGGCACCCACGCGCAAAGATGTGCCCATAAATCCTGCCAGCCATAGGGTGAATTGGGCAGATCCTGCTCCAGATACCAGGCCGCATAGATAAGCTGCATGGCCAGAGAGTCGGGGGGGCGCCCCTGCAGCGCCATCCCCGCCTGACGGTAGAGAACCAGCAGATTGTGGGAACCACCAGCCAACACATGGTCGGACCAGGCAGACTCCCGGGCCGGGCACTCTGCATCGGAAAAAAGACGCTGATACTCCTGCTTGAGCACCGGCAAACCCAACATCCGCAGTTCCGGCAAAGCGGGCTTGAGCCAGGCCCAGCTTTCCGCCATTTCCTCCATGGCCTCCAGGGTATCCATGGTGGGAGGTGACAGAAGACCACTCAATATGCAGAGTTCATCAACGTCCAGCTGATCTCCTGGTAAGGGTTTTTCCATGACGACCCCGATTGAAACACCCGCAAATCGCAATTTCATCGTCCCGATTTCTTCACAGGATGGGACTATGACCTCGGGGTGGATTCACGAAAACGGAAAAACCTCGCTAAGTTGAGCCGAATCAATAAATCCCCAGGCATTACTCCGGCTTCATGGATCCATGATTCAGGGCAGGTGAGGCCACAACTCCACATAGGCATTCCCAAGCCCCTGAATGGCCTTGATGCGGCGATTGCGCTCCCGTTCCCAGGCATCCGGAGGATGTTGCCTGTTCCAGGCATGATAGCGCCGCACATCCCACCAGCTCAGGCGAAATCCGTACGTATCCCTCATGTAAAGCATGGTTCGGGCAATACTGCCCTTGGCGGCATCCGGTGGCTCGGCCCTGCGTAACCAGACACTGATTCGCATTTCACAGGCCCCATACCGTTCACCCAGGATGAACAGGTGCCCCCAGTCATAGTTGGATCGGCGCCCGTTGATGAAGCCCACCGAGGGATACAGGTTGTGAAGGTCATTGTGGGCGGCGAGAAAGGCAGGGTCGGCACGCTGGCAACATTCCCGCCCCGACAGAGTCCGCCCTGAGGCCAGGCGACACGCCTCAAAACTTTCAGGCTCCTGCCAACAACGACGGAACTGACCGAAACGGGAAGCGGGAAAGACATGTTCAGCCTCGATCCGCAGGGCACGGGGCTCCGTGACCAACGCCTGAAGCCCGCAACTGTGCAGATCAACCCTCAGATTCCGGTCATAGTTGCAGCCGCAATAAAAGGTGCTGGCCTGGTCGGAATAGACCCGTTCATAGAGGGCCCTGCGCGCCAGACTCCAGTTGGCCGCCGTCACGGGCAACACCTCCGCCGGGGTCGGCTCGAAGCGATAGCGCCAGAAATCCGGCAACAGGGGCTCAGCCATCTTGCGTGTCTGCACCAGGCCCTGGCGAACTTCCCCGGGCAACAACTCCAGCAACCAGTGAGGAGGCTGGACGGCGGCCAGCATGGCGACACAGCCCATGACCACACCCATCAACCAGAATCTGTAAGGCCTCGGACGAGGCCTGGAGCGCTTGGATGGCAATTTTTGGAGAGATCGGCGAGACATGCGTCACGCGTTGGCGATACGGGCGAGGGCACAGCTTGCACCGGGAACGAGATCCCGGCATCCAAGGAAGCGGCCATGTCAAAGGCTGCCACGACCCTCGCCGGGATCACATCGACACAGTATCCGGATATGCTGCCCCCGGCACAGGCTATGAACGCCGCCCCCTAAGGGTGACCAAACAGGCTACTTGGCGGCCGCCGCCTGCTCGATACCCTCAAGCAGCTGCTCGTCCATGTCGGGCAATGAAGGCACATTCTCCACGGCGGCGGAATTTACCAGCGCCTGCAGCTGCTCGGATACCGTACGAAGATCCCTGTATTGGCTCACCAGCTTGGCGCCGTTTTCCAGGGCGGCCTTGAGGGTGTCCAGCTTTTCTTCCATTTCACGCCGTTCCTTGCGCAGGTTGGTAAGCTGTGTCTCAAGCTGTTTCCGGGCGGTGGCATCGTCATGCTTCTGCTTCTTGAGCTGTCGCAGCTTCTTCATGACGTTTTCGGGAGTATCGGCCAATGCCTTGTTGATGGCCTTGAGGGCCTTGTCCTTCTCGGCCAGCAATTCTTTGGTGGCCTTCATTTCCTTGGCATGGGCCACACGCTCGGCAGCCATGTCCTGCTCCCCACTCTGGAGCTTGGCAAGGGCCTCGTCGCGAGCCGCATCAGCGAGAATCTGTGCCTTCTCACTGGCCTTGACCTTCTTTTCCATGGCCTCGATGGCTTGCTTGGCCTGGTCGTTGGCCTGCTTGATCTTTACATCAGCCTCATTGCCTCTCCGAATGGCAACGTCGAGAGCGGCCTTGAGTTCTTCGGTGCTGCATTCAGGGTCCAGACCCAAGGCATCCGTGGCGCCCTTCATTAACATCTGCTTGCTGACGGCAAGTTCTTTCCAGACCTTCAACTGCAGTTCTGCTTCAGCTTGATTCACATATAACTCCTGCACGGGTATTTCAGTTTTTCGAGGGGGTAGTGATTTTGGGCGCGCATTCTACATGACTTGGGAAACAAATGCTGCCCCCAAAGTCAAGCACCCGCGACACCGGCAGCGGGCTCTTGACAAATGGCCATCAAAGACCTGGGCGCACAAAAAGTTGACTAGAGTACCCGGTAAACGCCACGCCGGGGAGAATCCAGGCGATTCTGCTTCTTGAGGTACCCCAGGGTCTGGCTGATGTTCTTCACGTTCAAGCCGGCCGCCGCAGCCTGCTCCCGGATCTCACCGATGGACATCTCAGGCCTGGACCCCACGATCTCGCAGATTACCTGGCTGGGGCCCGCATCACTGGAAACACGGGAAACACGCGTCCTGGAAGCCTTGCCGCCCAGTTTGCTGATCTCGCGATCCAGTTCCGCCAACTCCTTGCGATGCTGCCGCACCAGCTCCTTGCGCTTTTCACGCAACATCCGGCGCTGCTCGCGAACTGCATCTTCTCTGGCCACCGCCTCCTGCTCTTCCCGGCGCTTCGCCAGCGCATAGAGTTCCTGAGCAGACATCTCCATTGGATTCTTCGTGGTCACCGTCATTCATTTCTCCCGTAGGCATTCATTGCGAGGCAAACCTTTCCGTAACCAAGATCGGCCCATGATAAAACCATTGTCAACGCATCATCCATCCGCCTTGAGATCTTCCATAAACCGCAGATAACACCAAAATGGAGAGAATCCATCTGCCTGATTGGTGGTGGCACAACACAGCCCCGAACTCACAAATGAAGCGTGACCGGACTTGTGCGTTAACAATGATGCTGATTATGACACAGGGCTCATTATTTTTTCACGCCACTATCAAGTTATTTGGATAGCATGGGATGAGAAACCGGCCTTACCAACTGACTCCTGATAATCCATCCCCTGAAATGCCTTATCCGGATCAACATCGCCAGCATGTTACTTCATCCATACCCACACAAGGCTGAGGCAAGCAAGCAATGACCGCGAAAGCGTGAATCCACTCAAGGGCCGACAACTTCTGACGCCCGACCTCGCGGCAGCAACGCCGGGAGAGCTGCCAGGTAATTCTCCCGAATAAAGACATAAATCAATCAAAAACCTGGTGACCTGAACTCAATACATGATCCAAATCCATTCAATATCATCCAAAACCCTGGCGACCTCCCCCGGCCCTGGCTCGCTGAGCCACAAGCCCAATCAGAAAAAAACAGGCCCCTGCCGGATGACTTTGCCATTGAAGCAAACCTCATCCGGCACACCCCGACACAACAAGACCCAGAACCTGGCCAAACCAACTAAAGAAGCAATGGACATCCAAACATCCCTCACCATGTCCCCGTCCACCCAACGATTCATGGCGGCAGCCAATCCATTGAGCACGCGAGCATCATGCCTCCCGCACAAGATACATTTGACAAAGGAAACACTGCCCCGCCGCCAGCATGCCCACAACGAGGGGACCCGAAATTTTCAATCCGCGACAGGACTCCCGCTTACACGGAAGTGACTTATGCAGAACAAACACCCACGACATGAAATCATCGACCGCTTACGTTACAATCCTTGACCAGTCTGAGGAGCGCTGCAACGGACCGTCCGGTCCGCCAGGCTCAGACACCTCCTAAACGGCGCTCGCTGTATCCGCGATGGCGGTCGGCGAGTCACGTCTTTGCACCCCGGCTCCATCGCACCCTCGCCCCAACGTTTTTCTGAGGAGTGTGTTGAATGAATGCTGTAGCAGACACCAAGAACCGGGATTTCTTCGTCAAGGACATGTCCCTGGCCGACTTCGGTCGCAAGGAAATCGCCATCGCCGAGACCGAGATGCCCGGCCTGATGGCCACCCGGGAAGAGTTCGCCAAGTCCCAGCCGCTCAAGGGCGCCCGCATTGCCGGCAGCCTGCACATGACCATCCAGACCGCAGTGCTGATCGAGACCCTGCAGGCCCTGGGTGCCGACGTGCGCTGGGCCTCCTGCAACATCTTCTCCACCCAGGACCACGCCGCCGCCGCCATCGCGGCCACCGGCACGCCCGTGTTCGCCTTCAAGGGTGAAGCCCTGGAAGAGTACTGGGACTTCTGCCACCGGATCTTCGAGTGGTCCGACGGCGGCACCCCCAACATGATTCTGGACGACGGCGGTGACGCCACCCTGCTGATCCACCTGGGCGCACGCGCCGAGCAGGACCTGTCCGTGGTGGAAAACCCCACCAACGAGGAGGAACAGGTACTGTTTGCCCAGATCAAGGAGCGGGTCAAGCAGCAGCCCGGCTGGTACTCCAACATCCTGAAGAACATCAAGGGTGTCACCGAGGAAACCACCACCGGCGTGCATCGCCTCTACCAGATGGCCAAGGAAGGCGCCCTGCCCTTCCCCGCCATCAACGTCAACGACTCGGTCACCAAGTCCAAGTTCGACAACCTCTACGGTTGCCGCGAGTCCCTGGTGGATGCCATCAAGCGGGCCACCGACGTGATGATCGCCGGCAAGACCGCCGTGGTCTGCGGCTATGGCGACGTGGGCAAGGGTTCCGCCCAGTCCCTGCGCGCCCTGTCCGCCGAGGTATGGATCACCGAGATCGACCCCATCTGTGCCCTGCAGGCGGCGATGGAAGGCTACCGGGTGGTCACCATGGACGAGGCCTGCGACAAGGCCGACATCTTCGTCACCGCCACCGGCAACGTGAACGTGATCACCGCCGAGCACATGGCCCGCATGCGTAACCAGGCCATTGTCTGCAACATCGGCCACTTCGATTCCGAGATCGATGTGGCCGGCCTGCGCCAGTATCAGTGGGAAAACATCAAGCCCCAGGTGGATCACGTGATCTTCCCCGACGGTCACCGCATCATCCTGCTGGCCGAAGGGCGCCTGGTGAACCTGGGTTGCGGCACCGGCCATCCCAGCTTCGTCATGTCCAACTCCTTCACCAACCAGGTGATGGCCCAGATCGAGCTGTGGCAGCACGGCGACAAGTACCGGAACGACGTCTACGTGCTGCCCAAGCACCTGGACGAGAAGGTGGCCTCCTTGCACCTGAAAAAGATCGGCGCCCAGCTGACCCGCCTCACCGAGCAGCAGGCCAAATACCTGGGCCTGTCGGTGGACGGACCGTTCAAGCCGGAACATTACCGGTACTAACCGGAAGGGTCTTCCCAGCCCCTCTCCCCATGGAGAGGGGCGCTTGCGGTCGTCCTCCGCCCCTTCTTCCCGCAACCCTTGCGAGGAGTGCACACACTGATGAAATCCCAACTTCGACACGAACGCACCTTCAGCTTCGAGTTCTTCCCGCCCAAGAACGAAGAAGGCGCGGAAAAGCTGCGCAAGACCTGGACCCGGCTGGCCCGGCTGGAGCCGCGCTTCTTCTCCGTCACTTACGGCGCTGGCGGCTCCACTCAGGCCCGAACCCTGGAGACGGTGCTGGATATCCACAAGCACTCGGGCATCGCCGCCGCCCCCCACCTGTCCTGCATCGATTCCACGGCGGAACAGATGCGGTCCATCCTCAAGACCTACATGGACAACGGCCTGCGCCACATCGTGGCCCTGCGTGGCGACCTGCCCTCCGGCATGCGTGAACCCGGCGAATTCCGCTATGCCAACGAGCTGGTGGAATTCATCCGCCGTGAGACCGGCGATCACTTCACCCTGGAAGTCGCCGCCTACCCCGAATGCCATCCCCAGGCCCCCAACGCCTTCAAGGACCTGGAGAACTTCAAGCGCAAGGTGGATGCCGGAGCCGATTCGGCCATCACCCAGTACTTCTACTCGGCGGATGCCTATTTCCGCTTCGTCGACGACTGCGAGCGCATGGGCATCAACATCCCCATCGTGCCGGGCATCATGCCCATCACCAATTACAAGCAACTGGCCCGTTTCTCCGACGCCTGCGGCGCCGAGATCCCCCGCTGGATCCGCAAGCGCCTGGAGGCCTACGGGGATGACCTGGACGCCATCCGTGGCTTCGGCGAAGAGGTGGTGAGCCGCATGTGCGAGCAACTCCTGCATGAAGGTTCGCCGGGACTGCATTTTTACACCATGAATCAGGCCGGGCCGGTGACGGGCATCTGGAAAAACCTGGGGCTGATGCCGCAACCGGAATGACCGCGCACGATTGCATGGGGAGGCATCCTCGGGGAGGCTCCGATAGCGGAATGACCGCGCACGCGGGAACCCGGTCGCGGCCCGGAAATTCCGGATTCCCGCCTTCGCGAAAGTGGCGACAGGGGACTTGTTCGGTACCGGCGCGAATACCGGGGCAGGCCTGCTATCATCTCCTCCATGAGAATCCCCCGTTGCTATCTGGATCATCCCATGGCCACCGGCCAGGAGATCCCACTGGATGAACGCACCCATCGCCATGTGGTGCAGGTACTTCGCCTGCGTGCCGGCGCGCCCCTGATACTGTTCAACGGCCAGGGTGGCGAATACACGGCCACCCTGGTCCAGGCGGAACGCCGGGCTTCCCGGGTCCGGGTTGAGGCCCATGCCCCCCGGGATACCCAACCGCCGCTACCCATCACCCTGGTTCAAGGCATCTCCAAGGGCGACCACATGGATTTTGCCCTGCAGAAGGCAACGGAACTGGGGGTATCAAGGATACAGCCCGTCATCTCCCAGCGTACCGTGGGCGGGGATAACGAACAGCGACTGGCCAAAAAGATGACCCACTGGCTTGGGATCATCATCAGCGCCAGCGAGCAGTGCGGTCGCAACGAAATACCGCATTTGCTGCCCCCTCAACCGCTGGAGGGGTGGCTTTCCGAATATGGCGCAACCCCTGACAACCCTGACCTGGGGCTGGTCCTGGATCCGATGGCACCCAGCAACCTGACCGACATCACGGTCAAACCGGCATCGGTCACACTGCTGATCGGGCCCGAAGGCGGACTGGAGGAAAGGGAAATCGGCCAAGCCATCCATGTGGGCATGAGGCAGGCCCGCCTGGGGCCGAGAATACTCCGCACGGAAACTGCCGGCATGGCAACGCTGGCAGTTCTCCAGGCCCTTTGGGGAGACCTGGGGAGCTGCCGACACACCATCAAAGAACCTTGAGTTCTTCCTGCAGCATCTGTTCGATGCGCTCGAAGGCGGGGATCACGCAAAGAACACCACTGGCTCTCACCCGGGCCGCAACTGCGGGGGGATCACCCTCCCGCAGCGGCAGTGGCTGAATGTCCGAGGCGGTCAGCTTGACCGGATGGGGAATCCCACGAACCTGCAGTGCGTAGTATTCAAGACCGGGCAAACGCTCCAGTCCGTGCATGATCACAAAGCGATTGACACGGGTCTGGCGCTCGAACGGTACTCCCAGCATGGTGTCCAGGGAGACAATCGGCAACTGGGACTGTTGCCAGTCAAACACGCCCCGCAACCAGGAAGGCGCACTCACCACCTCGCGCAGCACCTGCTGTGTCACCACCTCCAGCACGGCCGACTGAGGCAGCAGCAGGTTCTGGTCCTGCAGGGAAATGATGAACGCATGGACTGTATCGGAAGGCATCCGGCTCATGCCTGCCCGCCTCCGGCCCCACGCGTGTCCGCCAATACTTCACGAATCTGTGTCAACAGGTCCATCTCCTGATAAGGCTTGCCCAGGTAACGGTTGACGCCGATTTCCATGGCTCTCTGGCGATGCTTGTCGCCGGTACGGGAAGTGATCATGATGATAGGCATGTGTCGAAGGCGGGCGTCATTGCGGATATGGGTCGCCAACTCGAAGCCATCCATGCGGGGCATTTCAATATCCAGCAACATCAGATCCGGCACCAACTCCTGGAGCTGGGCCACGGCATCCACGCCGTCCCTTGCAGTATGAACCTGATAGCCCTGCCGCTCCAGTGCGCGGGCAGTGACCTTCCGGATTGTAATAGAGTCATCCACGACCATGATCGTGGCAACCTGCTGATCCGTAACACCCTCCGAATGGGTGTCGTAGTAGGCCAGCCGCACACCGGCGCCCACCCGCACCAACGCGGGTATGTCCAGGATCATTACCACACGACCATCGCCCAGGATGGTGGCGCCGGCTATACCCTTCACCCTGGAGACCTGGGGCCCCACCTGCTTGATCACAATCTCGCGACTACCCAGCAACAAGTCCACATGCAGGGCAATACGATGATCCCCGGAGCGCACAAGCAGTACCGGATACATGGCATCCGGAATCTGCTGGGGGCCACGGGAGACTTTCAGAAGGGCGCCCAGATGCTTCACTTCATAACTATTACCCGCATATTCATAGGTGGGATCCTCAGCGGCATGGTAATCGGCCAAGTCGCTTCCCTGCATCCGCATGATGCCTTCGATGCTGGACAAGGGAATGGCAAATAACTCATCGCCAGCCTGCACCAGCAAGGCCTGACTGATGGCCAGGGTAAAAGGCAGACGAATCGTGAAAACCGTGCCCTTGCCTCTGGTACTGTCGATGGCCAGGATGCCCCCGAGCTGCTTGATCTCGCTGTTGACCACATCCAGCCCTACACCACGGCCGGAAATCTGGCTGATCTGGCTGGCAGTGGAAAAACCCGATTCAAGTATGAACTGCATCAGATCCTGCTCAGTGAGCAGGGAGGGATCACCGGCAAGCCCCAACCGTTCCACCCGGGCACGCACCGCATCCAGATCAATACCGGCGCCGTCATCCGACACCTCCAGAACCACTTCCGAACCTTCACGGCGCGTGCTCAACCTGACATGGCCGGTTTCATTCTTACCAAGCGTGCGGCGCTCATCGGGAGACTCGATACCATGGGAAATGGCATTGCGCAGCATGTGTTCCATGGGCGCCATCATCCGCTCCAGTACCGAGCGATCCAGTTCGCTGCCTTCACCCTCCACATCCAGCTCAACCCGTTTACCTAGCTCCGAGGCCGTCTGCCGAATGATCCTGCGCAAACGGGGAACGATGGTGGCAAACTGCACCATGCGGGTGCGCATGAGTCCTTCCTGAAGGTCAGTAGACACACGACTCTGCTGCAGCAACAGGGTTTCCGTATCCTTGACCTGATCGGACAGCAATCCCTGAATACTGGTAAGGTCGCTGATGCTCTCGGCCAAAGCCCGTGAAAGCTGCTGAATATTGGAATAGCGGTCCAATTCCAGGGGATCAAAATCCTCCTGCCATTTGGCCTCGCCCTGTTCCTGCTCATGGCGGAACAGGATCTGGGCTTCGGTTTCCAATTCAAGCTTGCGCAACTGCTCCCGAAGACGCTGGATGGTCTGCTCCAGTTCGCCCAGATTGAACCCGAAACCGGTAATCTGCTGCTCCATGCGGGCATGGAAGATATTGACTTCACCGGCGTGGTTCACCAGATTGTCCAAAACGTCGGAACGGAGTCGAACCACGTCCTGGCCCAACGCAGGGGCTGTACGTGCAGACGGGATCACCCCCTGGGCCGCTTCCGTATCCGATCGCAGAGGGATGACTGGCTCGGGCTGTCGCTCAAGCCCTGCTCTGGCGGAATGCTCCTCCCCCCCTTCAGAGGCGAGCTCAACGGACGAGGAGGCCTCTGTGCCCGCACCGGCATCCCCATCACCGATAAAGGCATTCAGACGATCCACAAGTTGCGGAACCTCTACCACGGTCTCGCCCTGGCCGGCCTGCTCGACCATGGTATTGAGCTGGTCAAGCGCCTGTCGGGCCACCTCGATCATGGGGGCTTCCGGCTCACGTCCACCTTCAGTCAAGGCGATCATGAGGCTTTCCAGGGCATGACTCAGATCACCGATGGCGGTAATCCCCGTCATGCGGGCCCCACCCTTCAAGGTGTGGAGTTGACGCTGGAAGGCCTGGACATGCTCCTGGTCGCTGAGTGACCCGGCCCAGAGATCCAGCGTGGCGTCGGCGGCATGGAGAATATCCACAGCCTCCTCCAGGAACAGAGAGATCAGCTCCTGGTCCGGCTCATCGGAGACGAAGGCAGGGAAAACATCATGGTCGGGTGACGGCGCCGTGGCTTCGGATAGCCCGAAATCATCCATCCCCGGCATCGTGGGCTCAAAGCTCGACATGGGTGCGGAATTCTCGGCATCCCGTGCCTGCTGAAGTGCCTCCTCCGCCTCCAGCCTCGTCTTTTCCTGGGCATGAAGATCCTGAAAGCGTGCCTCCAGGGCATCCGCCGTGGGCAACTCCGCCCCAGGCCGCCCCAAGGCGGAGAGCACTTCGAGCAGATGGGCACTCAGTGCACGCAAGTCAGGCAGCACCTCGGCAGGAACCGCTAGCCCAGACTCCTCAAGCAGACCCAGATATCTCTCACAGACACCACAGACCGAGGATATTTCCGGAATCTCGGCGGTACGGGCACTGCCATTGAGCGTATGGATGGCCCGCAAAAGCTCGGGGGTAATCTCAAGGCTGCGACCAGGCGACACCTGATCCAGCAGATTGTCCAGTGTACGAAGGTGCTGGCGGGTTTCCGCACCGTAAATCCCCATCAACTCACGATCAATGCGCGGCATCGCTTCGGGTTGATCGGAAAGCTCGGCTTCGGACGGAAGCGTCTCCTGCTCCGACGCGTCGTCCGGCGGCTCATTCCCCAGGTCCCGCAAGCGCTGCATCAGGGACTGGATTTCGGTGTGAGGGAATGCTTCTCCACGTATCTGAGCCACCAGATGAGGCAGCATGGCGCTGGATTCATCAAGCAGGGCCTTTAACTTCGCACTCGGCTGAATCTGCCCCTCGATCAACCGATTCAGCAGGTTCTCGTTGACCCAGGCAAATTCACCCAGCAGCTGCGCACCCACCAACCGTCCACTGCCCTTGATGGTATGGAAGGAACGCCGGAGCGTTGACAGCGCGTCCTCGTCCTCAGGGTTCTTCTGCCAGCGTGGCAGACACTCGGCAATGCGGGCCGCTTCCTCATCCGCCTCTTCCAGAAACACGTCGAGGATTTCCTGATCGGCCTCGTCGGTAAGAATGACCAGACCCAAAGGCTCACCCCCATCCGACCCGGATGATCCCGGATCCGCCACGGCAGGTGTATCAGGATGAGACGACGCATCGCCCGCTTCGGACTCGAGCCGGGGAATCACCAGCGTACTGTCGTCATCCCTGGGAAATACTTCATCACCCCCGGACTCAAGGGCAGGCGGAGACGCATCCAGAGGCGGCGCGGCAGGCTCCTCATCCTGAGGGGGGACCATCTGCTGCCCCTCCATCAGGAGGGTAAGATCCTGCTCCACCCCATCGTCCACCGCCTCCGAAGCCGGTTCCAGTCCCGGGAGGGGTTCCCACTTGACATCACCAGAGAGTTCGGACGGGAAGTCAAGTTCAGGCAGATCGCCCAGCGAAAACGGCGGCTCGGACTCGCCCGCTTCCGGCGCCGGATCCTCCGGCAAAGGGATCTCCGGCAACCCATCAGGGGCTGGCAGATCATGGTCGGGAACAGGGGCCGTATTGCCACCAGCCATCTCCTGCAGACACGCCAATGCCAACCGGCCACTCTCAAGAAAGGCTTCCGGGTTGCCCTGAGCGCTGTTCCTGACCTCAAGGGAACATTCCACAGCGGTCAGAACATCGGCCAGCAAGGCATCCTCTTCGGATCTCCGCCCATGCGAAGCACCCGAACACTGATCCTGGATATAGCCCCGCATCCCCTGAAGCAGGAAAACCTCATCGTCCAGCGACAGCCAGGACAAGGCGCCGATGAGCCCGTCCAGGATCTCGGGAACGCCATCAAGGGAAACGGCGCCATCACCCCCGTCCACATAAGCATTGATCGCATCCTTGACCCGCGCAAGATCGACCAACCCCTCAGTCAGCACCGCGGACAACAGGGCGCGTGATTCAGCCGTCGACCAGTCCTCCATGACTTCTGACAAGTCTTTTCTTCCCTCGACCTCCCCAGGCGTGGAAACCGCCGCGCTGATCGCCCCTTCCATGTTCAGCAAATTCGCAGCGGCATGCATCAACACCGCCTCGTCCGGGGCGGTTTGTCCTGCCATGATGGACTCTAGAATATCCGCTTCATGCAGCGCGATTTCACGGGGAGCCGCCATGCCGACCATCGCCATGGTATCAGCCATGCTGCGAAGCTTGTTCGCCAGGGGCCGCAACTCCTCCACCCGATGGCCACCGGTATGCATGAATACATCCAGGCTATCCTTGACATCCGCCAGATCTTCACGAATGACGTTGGATACAGTCAGCATGAGCTCCTGATTGGGGGCGCTGAGGCCTTCCTGGGCTGCGCGGAGCTCGGCTTCACCAGGCAGCAGCTCCTTCAGACGATAGGCTTCCTGAACGGAGCTAACCAGCACCCCCGGGGACGTGGCACGCCCCACGTAGTAAAGGAGATTGCGCTGCAGTTCTTCGGGAATCCGCGCCGCCATGGCGGCCTCACCATGCTCGATGAGATCACGGATCTGGCGATCCACCTGCCCCAGCAGCTGCTTGACGGTCACTCCAGCTTCCAGGCCACCCGACCGAAGCGCCTCGGCCAGGGCGCCGACGATCCAGAAAAACCGCTGCGCCTTCGCAACCCGGGCTCGACGACGCAAGCCGGCCACCGCCTCTTCAAGACGCTTTGCGCCCGCGGCCGCCGCGTTCCCCCTGATCAGGCTGATCAACCCCCGCTGGTATTGATGGCGACAAACCCGGGCGATGTCCTGAATATCCCCTTCAGACTCATCGGCACCCAGTGAGTCGGCCAGGGAAGCTCCACTGATTCCCGCCAGATCGGGAAAGAAAAAGACACCTTCGCTCAGGAGTGGAGCCTTGCGGACAGTACGCAGGTCATTGAGCAAGGGCAGAAGAACCAGGGGGACATCACGATGACCGACACGAAGATGCTCAAGATAATCCGGCAGCTGGAGGATGGTACGCATCAGGACTTCATAGGCATCTTCCCGCCCGGTGACATCACCGGACTCCAGCGATCGAGTCAGGGCGGACATCTCCCGAGCCAACATGGAGGCACCCTGCAGCTCCAGCAGTTGCAGTGTCCCCTCCACCTGGTCAAGCAGTCTCCGGGCTTCTTCCAGCTTTGCCGTCTGCCCGGCATCCTCGACATAGACTTCAAGGGCGGCCCGGGTTTCCGTCAACAGGATGTCCAGTTCCTTCTTGACCCAGCGCAGCGGGGAAAATTGTTGGCTTTCTAAAGTCATGATCTACCCTGTGCGCATGAACATGGGGCCTGTGCCGTTTACCCGACACGCTTGTTACGACCGTCTGCCCGCAGAAGAATCCGTTGCTTCGAGCACAACCGTTTCAAGCTGCTCGGACTGAGGCAACTTGAAACCGGAAACCGATTTACGCAGTTCCGAGGCGAGATTGGCCAGATTACCGATGGAAACGGCCGTCTCGTTGGTGCCATCGGAAGTCTGCATGGTGATTTCCTGAATGACGTTCATGGTATTGGAGATGTTCTGGGAGGCTTCGGCCTGCTGCCGGGCCGCCTTGGAGATGGTGGCGATCAGATCCGCGAGCTGATGGGACACCCCCTCGATTTCGGCCAGGGCATCCCCTGCATCAAAGGCAAGCTTGGCGCCACTGACGACGTTGGAAGTGGAATGCTCCATGGAGATGACGGCTTCATTGGTGTCGGCCTGAATGGTCTTGACCAGGGCCTCGATCTGCCGGGAAGCATTGGATGAGCGTTCGGCAAGCCTCTGGACCTCGTCCGCCACCACCGCGAAACCCCGTCCCGCCTCTCCGGCGGACGAAGCCTGGATGGCGGCATTCAGGGCCAGAATATTGGTCTGATCCGCGATGTCGGTAATCAGGCTCACGATATCCCCGATCTCCTGGGAAGATTCGCCCAGACGCTTGATTCGCTTGGATGTCTCCTGGATCTGTTCGCGAATGGTGTCCATGCCGTCAATGGTCTTGCGTACCGTCAGGGCACCCTTGGAGGCGATCTCCACAGACTTCTTGGCCACATCGGCCGATGTTTCCGCCGAGCGTGATACCTGCTCGATGGAGTCGGCCATTTCGGTCACCGCACCGGAAGCGGAGGCGATCTCCCTGGCCTGATGATTCGAGGCTTCCGCAAGACGAAGAGCCGTGGCCTGGGTTTTGACGGCAGACGTCGAAACCTGCATGGCGGTCTGGTTGATGGTGGTTACCAGGCTTCTCAGGGCGTCAATGGCGTAGTTGACCGAATCCGCGATGGCCCCGGTGATATCCTCCGTCACCGTGGCGTGGACGGTCAGATCACCTTCCGCAAGGTTGGTCATTTCGTCAAGCAAACGCAGGATGGCGCGCTGATTGCGGCGATTTTGTTCCGTGGTAACGGCAAGACGGCGCTGGGCATCCTGATAGAAGAGATAGGCCAGCAGACCCAGCACGCCCACGGTAGCGATGGCAAAAAGGTAACCCGCAAAGATCCAGACACTACCGCCTCCGGCGTGCTGGTCCAGGGCCTGCTGAAGCACCGTGACAACATTCAACAGACTGGAGGCCTGATCCTGGATGCGGCCGGATGCCTCGGCCAGCTGCACCATGTTTTCGATCTGGACCACCAGACCTTCAACATCGGCGCGAAGCTCGGAATGGATGGCACCAAGCTCACGCAGGACTTCCGCCTCCCCCGCAGGGATGGCGGCAATGGACTGCAGGCGAAGGAGTGCGTCTTGCAGATCGGCAGCATCCTGCTCAAGCCGGCCACCGGCCACCGGCAGATCAACACCCCGAAGGATGAGCGCCAGGTCAAGCTCCATGCGCTGAGTCAGGACGGGTAAACGGGAAACCATGTAGACCGTACGCAAATCCGCCCCCGCATCCACCATTCTGGCGGCGAGGGCATCGGCACGCGCCTGCAGATTTGACAGCGATCGTTGCAGATTAGCGGTATGACCCAATGCGGCCGCCAGGGCCGGCTCGTTGTCCAGTACGGTCGTGATGTGCCTTCGATAGTTGCCCCAGGCAGATTCGACGCTCAGTAATGAGTCAACGATCACGCCCGGCACCGGTGGCAATCCCCGACCCGGATCTCCTTCACGCAAATGTGTCAAGGTCTGATCAAAGCGATCCCTCTGACGGCGCAGCTCATTGAATACCGTGGGCTGTCCGGACATGGCGTCCCTGGACAGGGCGGCGAGACGCTGGCTCACCACACGCTGCTCCGACGCGAGGGCGGCGTGGTCCCGGGTGTTGGCCACCTGACCGGTGTGAAGCACGAAAGAGATGGCGGTCAGCAGCATCAGGACAACCAGCAGCCCGGCCAGCAGCAGCATCCCCCTACTGATACCCAGTCTGCCTGCTGCGTCACTTGAAGACGATTTCATCAATTAGATTCCTCTGACCCATTGCGCCGTGAAAAACGGCTCAACATCCCATATGTGCCCGCGGCTCACGCCGAGATATTCATGAACTCCGGTTCATTCACCAGCTTCCAGGGACTGAACACGGCCAGATGCTCCGCTCCCCTGCGGAATGCCCCGGATAAAAATGGCCTGAATTGTTCATCCACCGCCGGCAGGTCATCCGTTCGCTCCTGCTTCCAGTAATGTTTCATGCCTACTACCGCCTCGACCATCAGCCCTGCGTAGACACCTTGATAATTCATTACCAGTAAACGGTGACGTCTCGCCTCACCGGACAGGTTATCGCCGAAAAGGTAGCCATGCAGATCCATCATGGGCAGCAGGTTGCCACGCATGTTGGCGATGCCAAGTGCCCAGTGTTTGACACCGGGTATGCGAGAAAAGGGTGGGGGCGTCAGGATTTCCGCCACTTGCTCCATGGGGGCCAGGAGTTGTTGGCCGTGCAACTTGAACAAAACCCCTTTCCAGGCGCCACGAAGTTCATCCTGAATCGGCAACTGTCCACCGAGGGAACGCCCCTTATGCTCGACTTCAAGCAGGTAAGAGAAGGGATCTTCCATCGCATTCGTGGTCACGGAGGCCCCCTTCAGGACAGAATCTCCTTAAGGCTCTTGATCAGTTCCTTTTCCCGCACCGGCTTGACGATGTAGTCACGCGCGCCCTGCCTCATGGCCCAGACCCTGTCGGTTTCCTGGTCCTTGGTGGTCACCATGATGACAGGGATGCTGGCCGTCTCGGGATCCTGGGAAAGCTGGCGGGTCGCCTGGAAACCATTCAACCCCGGCATGACCACATCCATCAGAACCACATCGGGCTTGGCCTCCCGGGCCCTGGTCATCCCTTCCTCGCCGGAGGAAGCCGTGATGACCGAATAACCATTTTTTTCCAGCATGGTGCAAATCACGTGAAGCTCGGTGGGTGAGTCATCGACCACCAGGATACGCGTCATGACAACTTCTCCGAATTGAATTTTCTGCCCAGAAGGGAATTCCGAAAGCAGAATTGCATTAATGACCGACGACGGCTGGAACGGACAGCAGTCGCCGGGGTGTAACAGCCCAAACTGCGAAGTCCCTGCTACTGCTTGCGAACGTGCTGGCGTATCGCCCCCAGCAGATCATCGCGAGTAAAGGGTTTGGTCAGGTACTGCTCGGAGCCCACGATCCTCCCGCGGGCCTTGTCGAAAATACTGTCCTTGCTGGAAAGCATGATCACGGGTGTCTGCCTGAATACCCGGTTATGCTTGATCAAGGCACATGTCTGGTAACCATCAAGCCGCGGCATCATGATATCCACGAAAATGATGTCCGGCTTGTGCTCGGCGATCTTGGCCAACGCCTCGAAACCGTCGGTGGCTGTCACCACTTCGCATCCATATTTCTTGAGTAAAGTCTCTGCAGTGCGACGAATCGTCTTACTATCGTCGATCACCAACACCTTGAGACCGGAAAGATCCTCTTGGCCTTCATTGCCATCCTGGGTGTATTCGTTCACACCGCCCCCGATGCAGCTGCTGTTTGCGTACGGAATGTGAATTTACTCCATGGTCTGCATCGGTATCAAACACTACCGCCGGATTCTGACGGTACCCGGATGGTGAGAAATCTCCGCCACTCCATTATCTTGTGCATAGATTGAATAAATTGCACCCACTTGACCCCAGATCGTACGAGGTTGCCCGATGAACGGCACTCAGATCCGCCTGGGCGTGGTCATGGACCCCATCCAGACCATCCAGCCCAAGAAGGATTCCACCCTGGCCATGTTGCTGGCAGCCCAGGAAAGAGGCTGGCAGATCCATTATATGGAGCAACATGATCTTTGGATGATGGAAGGACGTGTCCATGCCGCGACACGCCCGCTGGCGGTGCGTGACGACCCCGGCCGGTGGTTTGAACTGGGCCGGCCCGAGGAACACCTCCTGGCGGATATGGATGTGGTGCTGATGCGCAAGGACCCGCCGTTTGACATGGAATACATCTACAGCACCTACCTGCTGGAGCTGGCCGCCGCGGAAGGCTGCCTGGTGGTGAACCGTCCCGCCAGCCTCAGGGACGCCAACGAAAAGCTCTTCACCGCCTGGTTTCCACAATGCTGCCCACCCAGTCTGGTCACCCGCAACCAGGCGCGTATCCGGCAGTTCATGGCCAGCCAGGGTGAGATCGTGGTCAAGCCCTTGGACGGAATGGGAGGGGCCTCCGTATTCCGCCTGGCCCCTGGGGACACCAACGTGGGCGTGATCCTGGAAACCGTCACCGACCACGGTCGGCGCTGCGTCATGGCCCAACGCTTCCTGCCGGAATACCGTCAGGGCGACAAGCGCATCCTGCTGGTGGACGGTGAGCCAGTCCCTTACGCCCTGGCCCGCATCCCGGCGGAAGGGGAAGGTCGTGCCAACCTGGCCGCCGGCGGTCGCGGAGAAGGCGTGCCGCTGACGGAAAGGGACCGCTGGATCTGCGCCCAGGTGGGGCCGACTCTTCGGGAAAAGGGGCTGATCTTTGTCGGCCTGGACGTGATTGGCGACTACCTGACTGAAATCAACGTCACCAGCCCCACCTGCATCCGGGAACTGGATGCCCAGTTCGGTCTCGACATCGGCGGACAACTGATGGAGGCCATCTCCCGTCACCTGAGAGACAAGTCATGACGCTGTCCCGCAAGACCCGACACCCCATCCCGGCGCTTGCTCTGCTCCTGTGCCTGACACTGCTCCTCGGCGCCTGCGAACGCCCGGAGATCCATCGGGATCGCTTTCTCGCCTTCGGCACCCTGGTGGAACTCAATATCTATACCGCGGATCGTGAACTGGCTGCCCGGGCCTCGGAGTCGGTGCGGGCCGACCTGGATTACATGCATCGCGCCTGGCACGCCTGGGAACCGGGCCCCATGGGCAGGACCAACGAACTCCTTGCCACCGGCCTGCCTTTTTCAGCCAACCCCTCCGTGCTGCCCCTGATTCTGGATGCCCAGCGCCTGCATGAAGCCAGCGAGGGCCTGTTCAACCCGGCCATGGGCGCCCTGTTCGCCCTATGGGGATTCCAGTCGGACGACCCCCGGGGGCCCCCGCCGCAGCCGGAACAGATCAGAGCCATCCTGGAGCAGATGCCCAGCATGGCCGATATCGAGATCGACGGTATCCGCATGCGTAGCCACAATCCCGCCGTGAGGCTGGATCTCGGCGCCTATGCCAAGGGATACGGCATCCGCGAAGCCATGACGCACCTGCGGGACATGGGCGTGGAAAACGCCATTCTCAATGCCGGCGGAGACCTGATTGCCATCGGCCGCCCCGGCAACCGCCCCTGGCGAATCGGTGTCCGCAATCCCGACGGCAATGGCGTCCTGGCATCCATCGAGATCAAGGGGGATGAGGCCATATTCACCTCCGGGGATTACGAGCGATACTATCTTCATGAAGGCGAGCGCTATCACCATATCCTGGACCCTCGCACCGGACAGCCGGCCCGCGGCACCCGTTCAGTGACCGTGATTCACTCCGATGCCGCCGAGGCCGACGCCGCCAGCACCGCACTCTTTATCGCCGGCCCCGAAGACTGGCCCCGCATCGCCGCCGGACTGGGTATCGACAAGGTCATGCTGATCGACGACAACGGGCTTGCGCACATGACACCCGCCATGGAAAGGCGGGTGAAATTCGAAGGCAGCGCGCCGGAGATTCGCATTACCCCGCTTCCATGATGATGACTCGCGCCGACGCCCTGGTGATTCTGCTGTGCTCCCTGCTGGTGGCGGGCAGCTATGCCTGGCTGTGGACCCCTGCGGCCCCGGCCACCCAGGTGCGGGTGGTTGCCGGTGACCGGGAAGTAGCCCGTCTGCCGCTGGATCAGCCCCGACAACTGGAAGTCGCCGGCCCCGCCGGCATCACGCTGGTGGAGATCCGTGATGGCGCGGTACGCTGCGCGGCCTCACCGGGTTCCCAGGGCATCTGCCAGCAGGCCGGCTGGCTGCGCCAGGCGGGCGACATGGCCGTCAGCCTGCCCAACCGGATCATCATCGAGGTACTGGGAGACGAATGGGTGTTCGACAGCGTGAACTACTGATGATGCTGCCGACAACACGCGAAGACCATCGCATCGCCTGGCTGGCCGCCCTGGCCATTGCCATACATATCCTTGAAGCCGCGATACCCAGCCCGCTGCCCGGCGTGAAACCCGGGCTGGCCAACGTCATCACCGTCCTGGTGCTGATGCTGTTCGGCTGGCGAATGGCTGTGTGGGTCACCGTGCTCCGGGTGCTTGCGGGCAGCCTGGTGATCGGCACCTTCCTCAGCCCCACCTTCCTGCTCAGCGCCGCCGGTGCCGCCTGCAGCCTGGCCACCCTGGGCCTCGCCCATCGGTTTGCCGGGGCACGACTGAGCCCCCTGGGGTTGTGCGTCCTGGCGGCCCTGGCGCACATGTCAGGCCAGTTTCTGCTGGCCTGGTGGTTGTTCATACCCCATCCCGCCCTGCTCAAGCTACTGCCGGTCCTGCTGAGCTTTTCCCTGGTGTTCGGACTGGTGAGCGGTACAATAGCCGCCATGATGTATCAGCAGGTTTCCCGATCTCCATGAACGCCATGATGGCCACCCAACCCCGCGTCACCGCCAACGACCGACTGAGCCTGACCCTGTTCGTGGCCGCCGCCGTGCATGGCATCGTGATCCTCGGTCTCGGCTTTGAATACTCATACTCCCGGGCGAAGGCACCCAATCCCACCGTGGATGTCGTCCTTGTCCAGACCCGGGCGGATACAACCCCGGAAAAGGCCGAACTGATCGCCCAGGCTGACCAGATCGCCAGCGGACGGGACGATCCGGAGGGGCGTCCCAGCAGCCCATTGACGTCCCCCATGCCTCTGCCCACCGATGGGCTGGCCCAGGAGCAGGTGATGGCCGCATCCCCCGACCCGGTCCCCAGCGAAGCCGTGGAGCTGATCACCTCGGTTTCGCCCGATACGCCATCAGCCCCGGAACAGATTCACCAGACCCCCACGCCTCAACGGGACCTCAGCGCCAGAGAGCTGGTTGAACGCAGCCTGGAAATGGCCCGCCTCAGTTCAGAACTGGCGGAAGTGGACCGGTATCTGGCCCCGCGCGCGCGCACGCACTATGTGGATGCCCTGAGCGCGAAATCCGCGGTGGAGGCGGCCTATGTGGATGCCTGGGTTCGCAAGGTGGAGCAGGTGGGCAATCTCAACTATCCGGACGAGGCCCGCCGCCGGCGGCTCAACGGCTCCCTCATCCTGAGTGTGCTCATAGGCCAGGAAGGTCAGGTGATCAGCATCGAGATAGGTGCCAGTTCCGGGGAGAGGGTTCTGGATGATGCCGCCCGCCGCATCGTGGAGCTGGCTGGACCTTACGCCCCGTTTCCCGCCGAAATGCGCAGATCCTATGACCAGCTCATGATCACCCGCACCTGGGTATTCCAGGGCAATCAGGGTGTAAGAACCCGGTAGGGACTGGGATGGGCCAATCACTCCCACGCTCGCGGGAGTGATTCAAAGGGAACGTTTTCAGTGCGTTCCCAGCCTGAATTCCCACAAACAAGACTCCGGGTGCAGCGGGAACACTAGACCCGGAAGCGGCCAACCCGGCTCTGCAGATCCGCGGCAAGCCGTGACAGCTCGTCACTGGCCGCGGCAATCTGGGTTGAACCGTCCGCTGCCTGCTCCACTCCCCTGTTGATGCGGACCAGAGAGCGGTTCACCTCCTCCGCCACGACGGATTGCTCTTCGGCGGCACTGGCGATCTGGGTATTCATGTCGTTGATGGAACCAATGGCATGGGTGATGCTCACCAGGGCCTCGGCGGCCTGCTCCGCGGAACGAACACCTTCGCTGGCCTTGGCACCGCCTGAATCCATCACCCGGACCGCATCCCGGGCAGCGGACTGAAGCTTCTCGATCATCCCCTGGATCTCCTGGGTGGAAGACTGGGTTCGGGTGGCCAGGCTGCGCACCTCATCGGCCACCACAGCAAACCCCCTCCCCTGTTCCCCCGCCCGCGCCGCTTCGATGGCGGCATTCAACGCCAGCAGATTGGTCTGCTCGGCAATGCCACGTATCACATCCAGCACGGTACCAATGGATTCAGCATCCTTCTGCAGATGCTGAATCACCGCAACGGCCCGCTGCACCTCGTTGGCCAGTTCCGCCACTTCCTTCGCCGTTCGCTGAACCACTTGCGCGCCCTCCCGCGCGGCCTGATCGGAGGAAGCGGCCGAATCGGCGGCCAGGGAGGCATTCCCGGCCACCTGGGTGACGGTGGCGGCCATCTCGGTCATGGCAGTGGCCACCTGCTCCGCCTCGGACTGCTGCTGCCGCACCTGCTCACTGGCCTGACGACTGGATACCGCCAACTGCTCGGCCGCCGCGCCCAACTGGCTTGCTGCCATGGACACCTGCTTCACCAGGCCATGCACCCCGCCCACGAAGACGTTGAAGCTGCGGGCCAGATCACCAAATTCATCGTGACGACCCTCATCAAGCCGTTGGGTGAGATCGCCATCCCCTTCGGCAATGCGGTCCAGGGCCATGCGGGTATCCGTCACGGAACTCACGATCATCCGTGCCACCAGCAGGATGATACCGGCCAGAAGCAGCAGGGTGACGCCGAACACCAGCGCCATGGTCAGGGTCAGCTCGCGGGCCGTGGCCATCAGAAGATCGGAGGGAATGGCCACGGCCATGGACCATCCCGGGGTATGGGGAACAGGATGGAAGGCCACCTTGTAGGCCCGCCCATCCTCCAGCACCTGATCCGCCAGACCAGTTTCTCCGCCCACCATGCGGCGAGCCAGGCCGGCATAATCCTGCCGACCGGACTCCAGGGCATTGGAGGTCATGCGCTGAGCGGCGTCCGGGTGGGCGATATAAACCCCCTGGGACCCCAAGGCCCAGGCAATGGCGCCGGGCTGATCCACCGCGTCGGCGACGATGTCCGTCAGGGTATCCAGCGTCACCGTCACCGCCAGCAGGCCAATGACATTGCCGCGGACATCCTGGACGGCATGGGCAAATACGGTAATGGCATTACCCGTACTGCGGGAGAACACGGGATCGGTCACCATGGACTGGCGGGACCGGTCGCGCACGATCTGCTGGAAATAGCCCCGGTCGGCCAGATTCGAGCGGTGACGATTGTGGTAATAGGCCTCCCCGTCCGTATCCACAAAAAACAACACTTCGTACTCGTCGCTCATGTGCGCGCCGAAATGCTCCAGCACCCCCGAAATCGCATCCGTATCCCCCGAGCTCAGGGTAGGGGTCCGGGCAAGTGTCCGCACCACGGACATGTGGGATTCCACCCACCAGCCCACGGCTTCTGCACCACCCGTGGCCATGCTGGCGGCAGAATCCTCCATGATACCGACAACCCGGTGATTCACCTGGGAGATGACGATCACCGCCACCACCCCCAGGGCCAGGGCCATCGGGGCACCGAAAAAAATCAGCATCTTCGGGAGAAGCCGGAGTCGGTCAAGCATGTTTCCTCCTTGAGGCAAGCACGGCACAACCACTGGTGAATCAGGTGAATAAAGGGTGGCTGTACGATCTGTCGGACACGCCCTCAACTATATCGCGCACAATCTCGAATGCTTGAGATTTATTCCACCTCCAGAACAAGGATGTTCTGGATGCGCCATTCCCGCACGGCGGGAATCCGGCCACACAGCGGAAATTCCGCACGCCCGGTTTTGGTGACGCTACGACGAGGCAGGGGGACAGTGTACACTAGACACCGGATTCAGCCGCGACACCCGACCCATGCGTAGCGCGAACTTCACAGACCAGTTCCTGATCGCCATGCCCACCCTGGCGGACCCCAACTTCCACCATGCCGTCACCTACCTGTGCGAGCACACGGACGAGGGGGCCATGGGCATCGTCATCAACCACCCCACGGACCTCACCCTGGAGATGGTGCTGGACCACATGGGCATCAGCGCCAAGGTGCCCACCGGGCGGATTCCGGTCTACAACGGTGGCCCGGTACAGCCGGACCGGGGATTCATCCTGCACCCGGCCGATCGTCACTGGACCTCCACCATGCAGGTGAGTGAACACATCGCCGTCACCACCTCCCGGGACATCCTGGAGGCCATGGCCGAGGGCGGCGGTCCCGACACCTATCTGATCGCCCTGGGCTATGCCGGCTGGGGGCCGGGACAACTGGAACAGGAGATCGGCGACAATGCCTGGCTCACCTGTCAGGCGGACGTGGATGTCCTGTTCCGGCAACCAGCGGAAAAACGCTGGCAGGCCGCCGCCGGCCAGTTGGGGGTGGACCTGTCCCTCATGAGCGGCCAGGCAGGTCATGCCTGATACCCGCACCCGGCGCGTCAAAAGGGAGCGGGACATCGGCATACCGGACACGGTCCTGGCCCTGGACTACGGGGAAAAGCGGATCGGCGTGGCCGTGGGCAACGGTATTACCCGCACCAGCACCCCCCTGGAGACCCTGACCGCCAGCAACGGCATCCCCGATTGGCAGCGTCTGGACGCCCTGATCCGGGAATGGCAACCGGCCCTGCTGGTGGTGGGCCTGCCCGGCACCCCGGACGACAGTGAGCACCCCCTGGCCCGCCGCATCCAGGCCTTCTGCGATCGCCTGCGGGCCCGCTATGCCCTGCCGGTGCGGCAGGTGGATGAACAATTCAGCTCCGCCGAAGCGGAGTCCCATCTCAAGTCCCGGCGCCGGGAAGGCCGGCGGGGGCGCATTCGCAAGGAAGACATCGACGCCGTCGCGGCGGCCGTCTTCCTGGAACACTGGCTTGCCCAAGAGATCGCTTCATGACCGAACCTGTCAGCACCCTTCTGGACCGCATGGCCGACGCCCTGCGCCGCCACCTGTCGGAGCAGCACATCACCGACCCCGCCCTGGTGGGTATCCATACCGGGGGCGTCTGGGTGGCCGAGCAACTGCACCAGCGCCTGGGCCTGAACGAACCCCTTGGCAAACTGGACATCTCCTTCTATCGGGATGACTTCAGCCGCATGGGCATGCATCCCCAGGTGCGTCCGTCTTCCCTGCCCTTCGCCGTGGACGAGCGCCACATTCTGCTGGTGGACGATGTGCTGTTCACCGGCCGCACCATCCGCGCCGCCATGAACGAACTGTTCGACTACGGCCGCCCGGCCTCCGTGATGCTGGCCGTACTGGTGGAACGGGACGGACGGGAGCTGCCCATCCAGGCCCAGGTGGTGGGCCAGCATCTCAAGCTGCGCGCCGACGAACAGGTGAAGCTGCGAGGACCCGATCCACTGCGTCTGGATATCGTCCAACTGGAGCCCGCGTCATGATCAACCAGGACAATCCGGCCGGATCCCGGCCCGCCGCCGGTCCCCTGCCCCCCTCCCTGCAGTTCAATGCCCAGGGACGGTTGCGGCATCTGCTCACCATCGAGGGACTCTCCGGCGCCCTGATCACCGAGATCCTGGACACCGCAGAGTCCTTTGCCGGCATGAATGCCCAGGCGGTGAAGAAGGTACCCCTGCTGCGGGGCAAGACGGTGATGAACCTGTTCTTCGAGGCCAGCACCCGGACCCGCACCACGTTCGAACTGGCAGCCAAGCGCCTGTCCGCGGACGTGCTGAACATCAACATCAGCACCTCGGCCACGGTCAAGGGCGAGAGCCTGCTGGATACCCTCCGAAACCTCCAGGCCATGTATGTGGACATGTTCGTGGTGCGCCACGCGGACAGCGGCGCGGCCCACTTCATCGCCCGCCACGTGGCGCCCCATGTGAGCGTACTCAACGCCGGTGACGGCCGTCACGCCCACCCCACCCAGGCCCTGCTGGACATGTTCACCATTCGCCGCCACAAGGGGGATTTCACCCGTCTTAAAGTGGCCATCGTGGGCGATATCCTGCATTCCCGGGTGGCCCGATCCCAGATCCACGCCCTCAACCTGCTCAATACCGGCGAAGTCCGGGTGATCGGACCCAAGACCCTGTTGCCCGCCCATGTGGAGGATCTTGGGGTGCATGTATTTCACGATATCCGCGCCGGCCTCAGGGACGTGGACGTGATCATCATGCTTCGGCTGCAGAAGGAACGGATGGAAAGCGGCCTGCTGCCCTCCGAGCACGAGTTCTTCCAGCTCTGGGGTCTGACCGAGGAACGGCTGGCCCTGGCGGCACCGGGCTGTATCGTCATGCATCCCGGCCCCGCCAATCGCGGGGTGGAAATCGACTCCCGGGTGGCGGACGGTCCTCAGTCAGTCATTCTGGAACAGGTCAGCAACGGTATCGCCGTGCGCATGGCAGTGATGTCCACCATCATGGGCGGCAGCGTGAATCAGGGGGCGGGAGCATGAAACTGCTGATCGAACAAGGCCGGGTGATCGACCCGGAAAACGGCGTGGATCAGGTCACGGATCTCTACATCCAGGGGGAGGAAATCGTCGCCCTGGGCGCCCCTCCCAGCGAGGATTACAGCCCGGACCGGCGCATCAACGCCCGTGGCCGCTGGGTGCTGCCCGGTCTGGTGGACCTTTCCGCCCGCCTGGGGGAGCCGGGGCACGAACAGAAGGCCACCATCGCCTCGGAAACCCGTGCCGCCGCCAGCGCCGGCATCACCACACTGGTATGTCCACCGGACACCAGCCCGGTGGTGGACTCCCCGGCCCAGATCGAGTTGATCAACCGCCGTGCCCGTCAGGCCTGCGGCGTCCGGGTCCATGCCCTGGGCGCCCTGACGGCGGGCCTCAAAGGGCAGCAGCTGTCCGACATGGCGGCCCTGAAACGGGCCGGCGCCCTGGGCATGAGCCAGGCCCTGCGGCCCATGGGCAGCCACCTGCTGCTGCGCCGGGCCCTGGAATACGCCGCCAGCCACGACATCACGGTGTACCTGCATCCCATCGACTGGTCCCTGGCGGGCCAGGGTTGTGCCCATGAGGGCGCCGTGGCGACCCGTCTGGGCCTGCCGGGCATCCCGGAGGCTGCGGAAACCGCTGCCCTGGGCGTACTGCTGGCCCTGGCGGCCCAGACCGAGGCCCGCATCCATGTCTGCCGGCTGTCCACGGCGCGGGGAGCCGCCATGGTGGCCCGGGCTGTGGAGGACGGCCTGCCGGTCAGCGCCGATGTCTGCGCCCATCAACTGTTCCTGACCGAAATGGACGTGGCGGATTTCAACAGCCTGTGTCATGTGATCCCCCCGTTGCGCACCCTGCGGGACCGGGACGGGCTGCGCAAGGCAGTGGCCGAAGGGAGCATTGAGGCGATCTGCTCGGACCACCAGCCCCATGAGGCGGACGCCAAGCTGGCGCCCTTCCCGGCCACCCTGCCGGGCATGTCCACCCTGGAGACCCTGCTACCCCTGGTATTGCGACTGGCGGAAGAGGGGGTGCTGCCCCTGCCCGAAGCGGTGCGCCGGGTCACCGCCGGCCCGGCCCGCATCCTGGGCCTGAAGGTGGGCACCCTGGGCGTGGGCACTCGGGCAGACATCGCCATCGTGGACCCGGAGCGGGGCCATGGGCCGGGCCCGGACAACTGGCTCAGCGCCGGACGCAACAGCGCCTTCTTCGGCTGGGAGTTCAGGCCCCGGGTGACTCACACCCTGGTGGCGGGACGGGTGATCTTTGAATTGCAGGCCCGGCAGGTATAGACAGGGCCTTTTGCGGAGAAATAAATAATGAACAAACCCCATCGCGGCACCATCTTCGTGGAAGATGCCCCGATCCTGTCCCATACCGCTCACCCGGGCGATCAGTACGTCCTGCGGGTGAAGGCCCCCCAGTGTGCCGCTCACGCCCGAGCGGGCTGCTTTGCCCACCTGCAGTGCGACCCCCAGCTGCCCATGCGCCGCCCCCTGTCCATCATGCGGGTGGATCCCCAGGAGGGGTGGGTGGAATTCCTCTACAAGGCCGTGGGCAAGGGGACACGCCTGCTGGCCCAGCGTCAGGTGGGCGAGAAGATCAATCTGATGGGCCCCATCGGCAAACCCTTTACCCTGCCCCACGGGGATCGCCCCCGCGCCCTGCTGCTGGGCGGCGGCGTGGGGATCCCGCCCATGGTGTTCCTGGCGGATGCCATGCGCAGGGACCCGGTGAGCGAGCCGTTCGTGATCATGGGGTCGGAAGTGCCCTTTCCCTTCAAGGCCTCGCCTTCCCGCATCCTGGTACCGGGCATGCCGAACGGGGTGATTGCCGCCATGCCGCTGCTGGAAGACTGGGGCGTGGCGTCACGACTCACCAGTCTGGCGGGCTTTCCCGGTTGCCATGAGGGCTATGTGACGGATCTTGCCCGTCACTGGCTGGACGCCCTGTCACCGGAACAGCGGCGCCAGGTCCAGGTCTATGCCTGCGGCCCCCACGCCATGCTGGAGGCCTGCGCTGCTCTTGCCCGGGAATACCATCTGCCCTGCCAGGTCTCCCTGGAGGAGTACATGGCCTGTGCCGTGGGCGGCTGCGCGGGCTGCGTGGTCAAGGTGGAAACGGAGCAGGGCCCCGGAATGAAGCGGGTCTGTGTGGACGGGCCCGTCTTCGAGGCCAAATCCGTGTTTGGCTAAGCCGGAACCGTTTTCGGGGCGCGGCATGGCCTGTCAAGGCCACTATTCCTTGATCCTGCTTTCTGAAACCGGCCGCAAGGTCTCGTCAAAGCCCTTGCGGCCATCGTTCCTGCCACGGATGGCGGGATCAGTGTCTCCAGGCAATGACAGGTCGTCATCGTCCTTTTTCAGGCTCTTCACCCCGCCACCAAAATGGATGCGCCATTCCAGATCGCCCCGTGAATCCGCCTTGGCCAGGGCCTCGGGCAACGTCACCTGCCCGGCCTTGTAGAGTTCGAACAGGGCCTGATCGAACGTCTGCATACCCACCGAAGCACCCTTTTCCATGACGCCCTTGATGGCATTGATCTCGCCCTTGCGAATCAGCTCGGCGATATAGGGGGTGTTCAACATCACCTCCACCGCCGGCAGACGGCTCCCATCCTTCCCCAGCAGCAGGCGCTGGGAGACGATACCCCGCAGATTCAGCGACAGATCCATGAGGATCTGCTGCTTGGATTCCGGGGGAAAGAAGTTGATGATGCGATCCAGGGCCTGATTGGCATTCACGGCATGCAGCGTGGACAGGGCCAGATGGCCGGTATCCGCATAGGCAATGGCGGCTTTCATGGTATTGAGATCCCGGACTTCACCGATCATGATCATGTCCGGGGCCTCGCGCATGGCCTCCCGCAGGGCATTGTCGTAGGACAGGGTATCCAGTCCCACTTCCCGCTGACCGATGATGGACTTCTTGTGGGTGAAGCTGTACTCGATGGGATCCTCAATGGTCAGGATATGACCGGCGGCCATGCCATTGCGGTAGTCGATCATTGAGGCCAGGGTGGTGGACTTGCCCGAGCCGGTGGCTCCCACCACCAGAATCAGGCCGTTGTCATGCATCACCAGTTCCTTGAGCACCGGTGGCAGCATGAGTTGTTCGATCGTGGGAATCTCGCTCTTGATGAAGCGGATCACCATGGAGACCTCACCCCTCTGCACATAGATATTCACCCGGAAACGGCCCAGCCCGTCCAGGGAAATCCCGAGATTCATCTCCTTGTCCCGTTCAAAAGTCTCGATCTGGCGCTCGTCCATGATGTCATAGGCCATCTCCTTGACGACCCCGGGCTGCAGCGGCTGACGACTGATGGGACGGATATCGCCTTCGATCTTCACACAGGCGGAAGCACCCGTGGTAAAGAACAGGTCGGAGGCATTCTTCTGGGCCATCAGCTTCAGGTAAGGCTCGATCAACATGGTCTTTCAGACCCCGGTCATTTGAGTAATCCGGATTCTTCCGGGGTTGCCTGCACTTCCAGGCCATCCGCCTCGTCCAGCAGGTTCTGACTGCGGGCACGCTTGCTGTCCAGCTTGATACGAAGGCGCAGATCGTTGACGGAATCGGCGTTGCGCAGCGCATCCTCATAGCTGATCTTGCCGGACTCGAACAGCAGGAACAGGGCCTGATCGAAGGTCTGCATGCCAGCCTCGTTGGACTTGGCCATCAGCGCCTTCATCTCGTGGATCTCCCCCTTGAAGATCAGGTCCGACATCAGCGGACTGTTGATCATGATTTCCACTGCCGGTACGCGGCCCTTGCCGGTGGACAGGGGGATCAGGCGCTGGGACACCACCGCCTTGAGGTTCAGGGACAGGTCCATCAGTAATTGCTGACGACGTTCCTCGGGGAAGAAGTTGATGATGCGATCCAGGGCCTGGTTGGTGCTGTTGGCGTGCAGGGTACTCAAACACAGGTGACCGGTCTCGGCGAAGGCAATGGCATAGTCCATGGTCTCGCGGTCCCGTATCTCGCCAATGAGAATCACGTCCGGGGCCTGGCGCAGGGTGTTCTTCAGGGCGATTTCATAGTTCTCCGTATCCACCCCCACCTCTCGCTGGGTTACCAGGCAATTGACATGGGAGTGAACAAACTCGATGGGGTCCTCGATGGTGACGATATGCCCGTAACTGTTATGGTTACGATAACCCACCATGGCGGCCAGGGAAGTGGACTTGCCCGAGCCCGTCCCCCCCACGAAGATCACCAGACCGCGGCGGGTCATGGAGATGTCCTTGAGCTGCATGGGCAACCCCAGGTCCTCCAGGGCCGGTACCTCGGAGGTGATGACCCGCAACACCATGCCCGAGGACCCACGCTGGGTGAAGGCATTCACCCGAAACCGGGAAATTCCGGGCAGGCTGATGGCGAAGTTGCACTCCTGGGTGCGCTCGAACTCCGCCGCCTGACGGTCGTTCATGATGGAGCGGACCAGCACCTGGGTATGGGACGGTGACAACGGCTGGTTGGTGATGGGCGTCATCCTGCCGTCGATCTTCATGGACGGCGGCGCACCCACGGTAATGAACAGGTCGGAGCCCTTCTTGCTCAGGAGGGTCCTGAGCAGATCGTGCATGAAACGTATGGCCTTGTCGCGATCCATGGAAAAGTGCCTCGTGCGATCAGTGGCAAATGGCTGGCGGCCAGCCGGTAAAGGCTACAGGCTGTCAGGGCTGGCCGCCTTGCGGCGGGCCTCTTCCTTGCTGATGAGGCCCCGCTGCAGGAGCTCCTTGAGACTCTGGTCCAGGGTCTGCATGCCCACGCCCTGGCTGGTCTGAATGGCGGAGTACATCTGCGCGATCTTGTTCTCGCGAATGAGGTTGCGCACCGCCGGAGTACCCAGCATGATCTCGTGGGCGGCACAGCGACCACCGCCGATCTTCTTCATCAGGGTCTGGGAGATGACCGCCCGCAGGGACTCGGACAGCATCGCCCGCACCATGTCCTTTTCCGCGGCCGGGAAGACATCCACGATACGGTCGATGGTCTTGGCGGCGGAACTGGTGTGCAGGGTACCGAAGACCAGATGGCCGGTCTCCGCCGCCGTCAGGGCCAGACGGATGGTCTCCAGGTCACGCATTTCCCCCACCAGAATGGTGTCAGGGTCCTCGCGCAGCGCGGAGCGCAGGGCCTCATTGAAACCCAGGGTATCCCGGTGCACCTCGCGCTGGTTCACCAGACACTTCTTGGACTCGTGGACGAATTCGATGGGGTCTTCCACCGTGAGGATATGGCCGTACTCGGTCTCGTTCTTGTGATTGAGCATGGCCGCCAGGGTGGTGGACTTGCCGGAGCCGGTAGGCCCCGTGACCAGCACGATTCCCCGGGGATACTCGGAGATCTTCTCGAAGATCTTGGGACAACCCAGCTCCTCCAGGGTGAGGATCTTGGTGGGGATGGTGCGAAACACGGCCCCGGCGCCCCGGTTATGATTGAAGGCATTGACACGAAAGCGGGCCAGACCGGGGATCTCGAACGAAAAGTCGGTCTCCAGAAACTCCTCGAAATCCTTGCGCTGCTTGTCGTTCATGATGTCATACACCATGCCGTGAACCTGCTTGTGCTCCATCGCGGGAACATTGATGCGGCGAACATCGCCATCCACGCGGATCATGGGCGGCAGACCCGATGACAAGTGCAGGTCGGAAGCGCCATTCTTGACGCTGAACGCCAGCAGTTGGGTGATATCCATCCAGCCCCCTTGTATTGGATTCAAGACCCTGTCTTGCATGGAATGCGCGGGATTCGGCCTCGGCCTTCCGGAGACAGGCACGCACGGCGCAACAGGTGACGCATTTTGCTTGCGAATATAGCATAGCCGCATGAACGACATTTGCGAACGAATTCAGGCCATGCATCGCCGCATCCAGACAGCCGCGGAGCGGTTCGGGAGACCCGCCGCGGACATTGAGTTGCTGGCGGTGAGCAAAACTCACCCGGCCCAGGTGGTCGCCACGGCGCTGGACTGCGGGCAACGGGCCTACGGTGAAAATTATGTCTCCGAACTGACGGACAAGGCCCGCGCCCTGGCAGGCCGGGGGGTGACCTGGCATTTCATCGGCCCGGTCCAGGGCAACAAGACCCGGCCCATCGCGGAAACCGCCCAGTGGGTCCACTCCGTGGACCGGGAGCGGATCGCCCGGCGCCTCAGCGATCAACGCCCCGAGTCACTCCCCCCGCTGCAGGTCTGCATCCAGGTGAACGTCAGCGGCGAGGCCACCAAGTCCGGCATCGACATGGAGGCCCTGCCGGCGCTGGCCGAGACGGTGGCCGCCCTGCCCCGCCTGCGGCTACGCGGCCTGATGGCCATCCCCGCCCCCAGCGATGACTTCGACACCCAGCGCCGGGCATTTGCCCGCTTGCGACAGGCCCGGGAAGACCTGATACGACGTGGCCACACCCTGGATACGCTGTCCATGGGAATGAGTGACGACCTGGAGGCCGCCATTGCCGAAGGCGCCACGCTGGTGCGCGTGGGAACGGCGATCTTCGGCGGCCGTTCGGGTTAACATTGCCTCACACCCATCCCGCAGACCAAAGAAACTGATGAACGAGAACATCGCCTTTATCGGGGCCGGCAACATGGCCCGCAGCCTGATCGGCGGACTGGTGGCGGACGGCTGGAGCCCCAGCACACTATGGGCAGCCGATCCCAACGAGGATCAGCGCGCCCTCGTCAGCCGACACTGGCCGGCCATCCACGTCACGGACGCCAATGCCGAGGCCATCGCCCACTGCGAAGTGCTGGTGCTGGCGGTCAAGCCCCAGGTCATGGCCGAGGTGACCCGGGCCATTGCCCCTCAGGTTCAGGCCCGCAAACCGTTGGTGGTCTCCATTGCAGCCGGTGTGCGCAGCGAGGATATCGAACGCTGGCTGGGCGGCGACCTGGCCGTGGTTCGCTGCATGCCCAACACCCCGGCGCTGGTGGGCTGCGGTGCCACCGGGCTGTCGGCCAACCCCCGCGTGGATGCCCGGCAGCGGGATCTGGCGGAATCGCTGCTGCGTGCCGTGGGCATGACCGTATGGCTGGAGAATGAAGCCCAGCTGGATGCCGTCACCGCCCTTTCCGGCAGTGGACCGGCCTATTGCTTTCTGTTCATCGAGGCCCTGGAAGACGCCGGCACCGCCCTGGGCTTGCCCCGGGAAACGGCTCGCCTGCTGGCCCTGCAAACTGCCTTCGGCGCCGCCAAACTGGCGCTGGAATCCGATGAGGACGCCGCCACCCTGCGCGCCCGGGTGACATCCAGGGGAGGCACCACAGAACAGGCCTTGGCGGCGCTGGAGGCCGGCGGACTGCGGGAACTCATGCAACGCGCCCTCACCGCCGCCCGGGACCGTTCCCACGAACTGGCCGACCAGCTGGGTCGGGACTGAGGATCATCCATGTCACACGCCTTTCAAAACGCCGCCGTCTTTCTGATCGGCACCCTGTTCAGCCTCTACATCCTGGCCCTGATGCTGCGCACCCTGCTGGCACTGTCACGGGCGGATTTCTACAATCCCATCTCCCAGTTCCTGGTGACCATCACCAATCCGCCACTGCGCATCCTGCGCCGGTTCATCCCCCCCATCGGCCCGGTGGACAGTGCGGCCCTGGTGCTGATCCTGGCCCTGAAAATGCTGGAACTGTTCATCGTCGGCGTCATCCTCGGCGTGATGATTCATCCTCTCACCCTGTTCATTGCCAGTATTCTGGCCATCGTGCGGCTGGTGATCTGGATCTACATCATCAGCATCATCATCCAGGCGGTGATGAGCTGGTTCCAGGCCGGCGGCATGAGTCAGAACCCGGTGGCTGGCCTGGTCTACAGCCTGAACCGTCCCCTGCTCAACCCCATCCGCAAGGTGATGCCGCAAACGGGCATGGTGGATCTTTCCCCCCTGGTAGCCATCATCGGCCTGAACGTACTGCTGATTTTCATCAGTGCACTCTGAAGACGCAGGCAACGATCGCTGGTGGCATTGGCGACACGACACCCTGGTGCTGCGGCTGAGGCTGCAGCCCCGGGCATCCAGGGAAAAGCTGGGGGAACCCCTGGGTGACCGGCTCAAGGTCTACGTCACCGCCCCGCCGGTGGAGGGGGCCGCCAACGAGCGGCTGCTGAAGCTGATCGCCCGCCACTGCGGCGTGGCCCGGTCCCGGGTCATGCTGGAGGCAGGCGCGACGAGCCGGGAAAAGACCGTCGCCGTGGATACCCCCGGGCGCCTGCCGCCACCGCTGGATGTCTGTCGCCCCCCGGTTACCAGGTAACCAGCAGCATGTAGACCCCGTAACCGGCCACGGCCGCCCCCGCCAGCCCCCGCACCCAGGCCTTTTGCACCAGCGTCGCCAGACGGGCCGCAAACACACCCATCAACAAAAGGTTGGGCAGGGTGCCCACGCCAAAGGCCAGCATCAGGGCCGCCCCCTGGGCGGCGCCACCGGCGGCCAGGGACCAGAACAGCACGCTGTAGACCAGACCGCAAGGCAGCCAGCCCCAGACCAGCCCCAGGCCCAGGGCCTGAGCCGGGGAACGCACCGGCATCACCCGTCGCCCCAGGGGTTCCAGTCGCCGCCATAGCAGGCCGCCGGCCCGCTCCAGGTACACCAGCCCGTGCCACCAACCGGCGAGATACAACCCCAGCGCGATCATGAACAGACCCGCCAGGACCTGCAGCACCTGCTGGGCCTGGTTCACGTCGGCAAGGTGAGCAGCAAACCAGCCCACGCCGCCGGCCAGGGCACCGGCCAAGGTATAGCTTGTCATCCGCCCCAGGTTATAGGCCAGCAAAAAGGCTGCGGGCCGGGTCCGCCCACCGGGCGCTGGACCACGAATCCCCAGGGTGAGCGCGCCCACGATGCCGCCGCACATCCCCATGCAATGCACCCCGCCCAGCAGGCCGATGACAAAGGCGGCAAGCAGTGTCCCTGGCTCCATGACACCCTACTCCGGCATCAGGTCACGAAAATCCCGGATGGCGGCGAATTCCCCGGTATCCACCTCCGCGGCCCGCGTATCAGGACGACGTACCGCCCGCAGGTGGGCAATCCCATGGCGCTCGGCGGATCTGAGGACATCCAGGTTGTCGTCCACGAACAGGGTACGACGGGGATCAAAGGGTTCCCGCCCCTGCAGGCAATCCCAGAAACGGGAGTCCTCCTTGGGGCGTCCCAGCTCGTGGGCGCAGACCACACGATGAAAATGCCCTTCCAGGGCGGTCAGGGTCAGTTTCAGATCCAGTCCGCCCCGGTGGGCATTGGTCACCAGCACCAGCCGCCGTCCCAGACGCCGCACGGCGGCCAGAAAATCCGGCACATGCTCGTGGACGGCGATCAGATGGGCCATTTCCCGCTTCAGGGCAATGATGTCCATGTCCAGCTCCTGCCGCCAGTAATCCAGACAGTACCAGTCAAGGGTGCCGCGGACACCGGCATAGCGGGCCATCAGCTCGGACCTTGCCTGGGCGGGGTCAAGCCCACGGGCCTCCCCATAACGCCGGGGCAGGTATTCCAGCCAGAAATGATTGTCGAAATGCAGATCCAGCAGCGTTCCGTCCATGTCCAGGAAAACGCTGTCCACCGACGCCCACGGCAGGGGAGCGGCTGAAGGTGATGTACTCATGATGCCTCGATGTCCATCGTGTCTGAAACAACCTGACATTGGGTGATTCTTCCCAAGCCGGACTTAGATAGTACAATCCCCAGGATATCCCGTTCCCGACGGAGGGCGACAGCATGCCGATCCACCCCCGCCAACCCCGGCTCGCCCGATCCCCGAGTCTGCCCAGCCGGTATTGTCGTCATGCCTGAAAAACCCAGCATCCTCACCCGCCGCACCGTGGCCCGCAGCCGACTCTTCCACGTGGAGGAAATGGAACTGCTGTTCGCCAATGGCGCCCGGCGCTGCTTTGAGCGGCTGGTGGGCTCCGGCCATGGGGCGGTGCTGATCGTGCCCATGCTGGACCCGGACACGGTACTGATGATCCGTGAATATGCCGCTGGCACCCAACGCTATGAACTGGCCTTGCCCAAGGGGCTGGTGGAACCGGGAGAGGACCTGCTCGACGCCGCCAATCGGGAGATCATGGAGGAAGTGGGCCATGGCGCCCATCGACTTACCCACCTGACGTCCTTCAGCATTGCACCGGGCTACCTGAGCCACACCACCCACATCATCCTGGCTCAGGATCTCTATCCGGAACGCCGGCCGGGAGATGAACCCGAGGATATCGAAGTCGTGCCCTGGCGCCTGAGCGATCTGGATAGTCTCATCGGCCAGGAAGACTGCACCGAAGCCCGTTCCATCGCCGCCCTGTACCTGGTGCGCGACCGACTCAAGAGATAAGCCATGTCCCTGGATGACCTGAACCTGGAATACCTGCTCATCAATGCCTGCCGCATCGCCCGGGAAGCGGGCGACCGCATCATGGAGATCTACGACGAAGGGTTCCAGGTGGAGCAGAAGTCCGACCGCACCCCCCTGACCGCCGCCGACACGGCCGCCCATCACCACATCGTCACCGGCCTGCGGGAGCTGAATCCCGCGCTGCCCATCCTGTCGGAGGAATCGGACCGGATTCCCTTCTCCGAGCGCACCCACTGGCAGACCTACTGGCTGGTGGACCCGCTGGACGGCACCCGGGAGTTCATCAAGCGCAACGGCGAGTTCACCGTGAACATCGCCCTGATCCACGACCATGAACCTGTCCTCGGCGTGGTGGCTGCGCCGGCCCTGGACCGGCTTTACAGCGCCGCCCGGGGCCTGGGGGCCCATCGCCATGAACCGGCGGCGGCCGTGGGAGAACGGATCGAGGTCAACCGGGACCGGCGTACAAAGCCCATCATCGCCGGCAGCCGTTCCCACGGGACCGAGCGCATGCAGCAATTCCTGGAACGGGTGGGCGATCATGCACTCATCAGCATGGGCAGTTCGCTCAAGTTCTGCCTGGTGGCGGAAGGCAAGGCCGATCTCTATCCCCGGCTGGGCCCCACCAGCGAGTGGGACACGGCCGCAGCCCAATGCGTGGTCTGCGAGGCCGGCGGGGTGGTGACGGATCTGGGACTGAGCCCCCTGCGCTACAACACCCATGACGGGATACTGAACCCGGAATTCCTGGTCATCGCCGATCCGACACGGGGCTGGGAAAGATATCTTCCGGACTGAGCGGCCCGCCCTCAGATGCGCCGCATCAGCGCCGCCTGCTGCATCAACTGGGCGGCGATCTCCTCCACGGACATCTGGGTGATGTTCAGACAGGGGATCCCCTCCCGCTTGAGCATCCGCTCCACCGCCCTCAGTTCCCGGGTGCACTGATCCACACTGGCATACTGACTGTTGGGACGACGCTCGGTACGGATCTGATGCAGCCGTTCCGCGTCCACGGTCAGTCCGAACAGCTTTTTGCGATAGGGCTCCAGCGAAGCGGGTAGCGTACCCCGATCAAAGTCATCGTCCGCCAGGGGATAATTGGCCGCGCGGACACCGTAATTGAGCGCCAGGTACATGCAGGTCGGGGTCTTGCCGGTCCGGGAGACACCCATCACCACCACATCGGCGTTGGGGTAGTCCCGGGTGGTCGCACCGTCATCGTTCTGGATGGCGAAATGCAGGGCATCCATGCGCTCGGCGTAGGTGCGCATGTTGCCCATGCCATGGGAACGGCCCGCCACATGCTGGGCGGTCACACCCAGCACCTGCTCCAGGCGGGGAGTGAAGGTATCGAAGAAATCGAAGATTACCCCCCGGCAACTGGCCAGTTCTTCCCTGCGCTGGACATCCACCAGAGTCGAAAAAACCAGCGGTGGCTCGCCGTCGCCCTGGGCGGCCCGATTGATGCGCTGCACTGCCCAGTCCATTTTTTCCTTCGAGTTGATGAAGGGCAGACTGACGGTATTGAAGTGAATCTGCTCGAACTGGGTCAGCAGGGTGTGACCCAGGGTTTCGGCAGTGATGCCGGTCCCATCGGAGACATAGAAGACAGAGCGGGTCATGGAACGAAACGGGCCTCCTGATGGGATCACGACCATGGGAAAACCGGCGGCCCACCGGGGATACGACCCGAGGGAACCCGGCTCCAGGCGAAGGCCGGGCCAAAGGCCCGGCCCGGAAAGATGGGGGCATCCGGCGCCCGGGAGTCATCACCCGAAACCGGATGCCCGAAAGAATACCTCAGGCGTCCTGACGGCCGTTGGTATCACCGGCCAGACGCAGCCAGGTCTCCACCACGGTGTCCGGGTTCAGGGAAATGGACTCGATTCCCTGTTCCATCAGCCACTCGGCCAGATCCGGGTAGTCGGATGGCCCCTGGCCGCAGATACCCACATACTTGCCTGCCTTGCGGGCCGCCTGGATGGCCAGGGCCAGCAGTTTCTTCACCGCCGGGTCCCGCTCGTCGAAGGTGGCCGCCACCAGACCGGAATCCCGGTCCAGGCCCAGGGTGAGCTGGGTCAGGTCATTGGAGCCGATGGAGAAACCGTCGAAGAACTGCAGGAACTCGTCGGCCATCACCGCATTGGAGGGGATCTCGCACATCATGTAGACCTTGAGTCCGTTCTCGCCCCGCTTCAGTCCCATCTCGGCCAGCAGATTGATCACGCCCTCGGCCTCGGCCAGAGTACGCACGAAGGGCACCATGACCACCACGTTGGTCAGGCCCATTTCGTCACGCACCCGGCGCACGGCGCGGCATTCCAGCTCGAAGCAGTCGCGGAAGTCATCGGACAGGTAACGGGAGGTGCCCCGGTAACCGATCATGGGGTTCTCTTCATCCGGCTCGTAGCGCTCGCCCGCCAGCAGGTTGGCATACTCGTTGGACTTGAAGTCGGACAGGCGCACGATCACCGGCTCGGGATGGAAGGAAGCCCCCAGGGTGGCGATACCTTCCGCCAGCTTGTCCACATAGAAGCTGACCGGGTCCGCATAGCCGGCAAAGCGCCGGGCCACCTCATCCTTCAGGTCCGCCGGCAGGGTGTCGAAATTGAGCAGCGCCTTGGGGTGCACGCCGATCATGCTGTTGATGATGAACTCCAGACGGGCCAGACCCACCCCGGCATTGGGGATATTGCGGAAGTGGAAGGCACGGCCCGGGTTGCCCACGTTCATCATCACCTTCACCGGCACCTCGGGCATGGAGTCGGTACGGGTACGCAGCACCTCGAACTCCAGTTCGCCCTTGTAGATGCGGCCTTCGTCGCCCTCGGCACAGCACACGGTCACGGCATCGCCTTCCTTGAGGCGGGCCGAACCGTCACCGCAACCCACCACCGCCGGGATACCCAGTTCACGGGCGATGATGGCGGCATGACAGGTACGGCCGCCGCGGTCGGTGACGATGGCGGCGGCCCGCTTCATCACCGGCTCCCAGTCGGGGTCGGTCATATCGGTCACCAGCACATCGCCGGGCTGCACCCGTTCCATCTCGTCCAGGTTCATCACCACGCGCACCTTGCCGGCGCCGATCTTCTGGCCGATGGCACGGCCGCGCACCAGCACTTCGGTACGGGGAGAGCGGATGCGATAGCGCTCGATCACCTGGCCGTCGGCCCGGCTCTCCACTGTCTCGGGACGGGCCTGCACGATGTAGAGCTGACCATCCACGCCGTCCAGGGCCCACTCGATGTCCATGGGACGGCCATAGTGCTTCTCGATGATCATGGCCTGACGGCTCAGCTCTTCCAGCTGTTCGTCGTTGATACAGAAACGCAGGCGGTCGTCTTCGCCGACCTGCACGGTGCGGGTGGACTGCCCGTTCTCGCCGAAGACCATCTTGATGGCCTTACTGCCCAGGTGACGACGCAGCACGGCGGGGCGCCCCGCCTCCAGGGCCGGCTTGTAGAGATGGAATTCGTCCGGGTTGACGGAGCCCTGCACCACGGTCTCGCCCAGCCCCCAGGAGGCGGTGACGAACACCACGTCACGGAAACCGGACTCGGTGTCCAGGGTGAACATCACACCGCTGGCGCCGATGTCCGAGCGGACCATGCGCTGAATGCCGGCGGAAAGGGCCACCTCGGCATGGTCAAAGCCCTGGTGAACCCGGTAGGAAATGGCGCGGTCGTTGTAGAGGGAGGCAAACACTTCATGGATGGCCTTGAGGACGCCGTCCAGGCCGCTGACATTGAGGAAGGTTTCCTGCTGTCCCGCAAAGGAGGCATCCGGCAGGTCTTCCGCGGTGGCGGAGGAACGCACGGCCACGGTGAACTCACCCTCGGTCTCGGCCACCATCTTGTTCCAGGCCTCGGTGATGGCCTCATTCAGGGCCGGCGGGAATGGCGTTTCCACCACCCAGCGGCGGATCAGGGCACCGGCTTCGCGCAGGGCGCTGATGTTGTCCACGTCCAGATCGGTCAGCAGGCCGTTGATGCGATCTGCCAGCCCCTCATGCTGGAGGAACTCACGGAAGGCGTGGGCGGTGGTGGCAAAACCACCGGGGACGCGAACCCCGGCTTCGGACAGGCCATGAATCATCTCGCCCAGCGAGGCATTCTTGCCTCCCACGCGGGGGACGTCGTTCATTCCCAGTTCCTGAAACCAGATAACGTACTTATCCATACTCCAGCCCTTTGCATGCGTGAAACGGCAATTGTAGCCGGGACCATGGCCTCAAGACGAGTATTCAGCGAAGCTATTGGCTCGACAACAAGCCTTGCAGCCTTTAATACTGACAACGGACCGGTGAGGATTCATGGGATCAGTCCCGAATCTCTATTACAAGCAGAACCGCCTCAAGCAACTCCGCGCTTTTTGCCGGGCCGCCCGACTGGGCAGTATCTCGATGGCCGCGGAATCCCTGTGCCTGAGCCAACCTGCCGTCTCCCTGCAGATTCAGGCACTGGAACGGGAATTCGAGACCATCTTTTTCGAACGGCGCGGCCCCCAGATCAAGCTCACACCGGAAGGCGTGGCGCTCTACAAGCTTGCCGATCCACTGGTGGAAGGCATCGACAAGCTACATGAAACCTTCGCCGCCAGTTTTGGCCGGCTGGAATCCGGAGAGTTGAACGTGGCAGCCGGGGAGTCCACCATCCTGTACGTGCTGCCGGAACCCCTGCGCCGTTTCGCGGAGGTCTATCCGCACATCCGCATCAAGCTGCATAATGTAACGGGACGTGATGGCCTGGCCATGCTGCATCGGGATGAGGTGGACTTTGCCGTGGGCTCCATGCTGGAGGTCCCGGAGGGCATCACCTACCGCCCCATCGTGACCTATCATCCCAAGCTCATCACCCCGAAGAACCATCCTCTGGCGGCGCTGGGCGAGCAGATCAGGCTGGAGGACATCACCCCCTACGGCCTCATCCTGCCACCCAGACATCTGTCCACCTGGCGCATCGTGGACCTGGTGTTCCGGCAGCATGATGTTGACTACCACGTCTCCCTGGAGGCCGGTGGCTGGGAGGTGATCAAGAAATATGTGGAGCTGGGGCTGGGCATTTCCATCGTCACTGACGTCTGCCTGACGGGCAGGGAACAGCTGGCGGCCATTCCGCTGGACCGTTTCTTCCCGGCCCGCAGCTACGGGATCGTACAGCGCATCGGCCGGCATCTCTCGCCACAGGCCAAGCGCTTCATCACCATGATGGAAACCGCCTATGCCGGCCCGAAAATGGGGCCCCCGTCAACGTCCGGGTCCGAACAAGGCGTTTAAAATTGTGAACCATTACCGAAACTTGCCGGAGACAACCATGCACTATCCCTGGATCGCCGCTCTCGTCATCGCCTTGCTCCTCCTGCCGGGACAGGCCATGGCGGATCAAGAGCAGCCTTCCCCGGAACAGCTTCATATCATGGGCTGGGTGGAGCGCGTGGAGATACAGCCCGAAGGCATCCAGCTCAAGGCGAAGATGGATACCGGCGCCACCACGTCATCTCTCAATGCCCTCAACAAGGAAATCTTCGAACGAGATGGCAGGGAATGGATCGCCTTTGACATCATCGATCCGGAAAACGCGCAAAACACCGTGCGCATCGAGCGGGAGATCAGCCGTTACGTGCGCATCCTCAGGCACGACGGCAATCATCAGCGTCGCCCCGTGGTCCGCATCGGCCTGTGCATGGGCGAGATCTACCGCGAGGCGGAGATGAGCCTGATCGATCGCACCCAGCTCACCTACCAGGCCCTGGTGGGACGCAATCACATGAAGGGGCTGATCCTGGTGGACTCCTCCCGCACCCGCACCCAGACACCTGCCTGCGTGCCGCCGGATTTACCGATCACGGACGGCAAACCATCGGACGAGGACATGCCGGACATGGACAGCGAGCAGGACGAAGAAGACCCTGAAGACCGCTGATCACATCAAGGACCGCCCATGTTGAAGCGTTTCCACCTCCCACTGGTGATACTGGTGCTCTGCAGCGCCAGCCTGGGAATGTTTTTCCACAAGGTCTATAACCTGGGCTTCCCGTTGCTGCCGGCACAGACCGCCGACAACTGGATCGTGGAAGCACGCGTGAGCTTTGAGCCCACCGGCGGCGCCGTGACCGCGAGGGTCTTCATCCCCAACGATCCCAAGCGTTTTGCCCTGCTGGACGAGAACTTCATCTCCCGGGGCTACGGCCTCACCACGGATCTCTCCGGTGAGAACCGGGAGGCCATCTGGACCACCCGCCAGCCCAGCGGCCGCCAGACCTTGTACTACCGCACCACGGTGTCCCAAATGGAACGTGAACGCCGGGCGGAAGCCCCCTACCCCGGCCCGGTCAGCATGCCCAACCTGGAAGAACCCTATCGCTCCGCCGCCGATGCCGTGGTCCAGCGGGTGAGGGAGCGCTCCGCCGACATCACCAGCTTTGCCACGGTACTGATCCGGGACATGAACAACACCCCGGACGAGAACATGGCCCTGTTCGTCTCCCGTACCGACACCGACCGGGACAAGGTCCGGACCGCCATCCAGCTGCTGGCGGGTGCACGCATTCCCGCCCGCATGGTCCATGGCATCCCCCTCACCGACCGCGCCCGCGACCTCCAACCCCAGGTCTGGCTGGAAGTCCACAACACCCGGCAGTGGGTGGCCATCAATCCCAATACCGGTGCCGTGGGCTATCCCGCCAACTTCCTGGTCTGGTGGTATGGAGATCAGGACCCGGTCCGCCTGCAACGGGCCCGCAATCCCCATATCAGTTTTGCGGTGACACAGAACTTCCAGGATGCCGTGGACGTGGCCCAGCAACGGGCCCAGATGATGGATTCCCGACTGGTGGACTTTTCCCTGTTCGGCCTGCCGATCCAGACCCAGAACATGTATCGGGTGCTGCTGCTGGTACCCGTCGGCGCCATGCTCATCGTGCTGTTGCGCAATATCGTCGGCATACAGACCTTCGGCACCTTCATGCCCATCCTCATCGCCCTCTCCTTCCGGGAGACCGAGCTGCTGGGGGGGGTGATCCTGTTCACCCTCATCGTCTCCCTGGGACTGGCCATCCGCTTCTACCTGGAGCGGCTCAAGCTGCTCCTGGTGCCACGGCTGGCGGCGGTGGTGATCGTGGTCATCATGATCATGCTCACCCTCAGCATCCTCAGCCATAACCTGGGCATCGAGCATGGCCTGTCCATCGCCCTGTTCCCCATGGTCATCCTGGCCATGACCATTGAGCGCATGTCCCTGGTGTGGGAAGAACACGGCCCCTCGGATGCCATCCGGCAGGGCATCGGCAGCCTGGCAGTGGCGGTAGCCGGCTACCTGCTGATGATCAACCCCTACATTGATCACCTGTTCTTCGTCTTCCCCGAACTGCTGTTGATCGTGCTGGCCGTCACCCTGCTGCTGGGCCGCTACACCGGCTACCGACTCTCCGAACTGCTGCGCTTCCGGGCCCTGTCCGGCAAGGGTAACCCATGAAGTGGTTCATCAGCCCCAAGGAACTGCGGCGGCGTGGCGTCGTCGGCATGAACCAGCGCAATGCCTGGTTCATCGCCGAACTCAACCCACGCCGCAACTACCCCCTGGTGGACGACAAGCTCGTCACCAAGAAGCTGGCACTGGATGCAGGCATCGCGGTACCCGAGCTCTACGGCGTGATCGAAGCCAACCACGACATCCGCAACCTGGCCAGGATCGTGGGCAAGCATGACGACTTCGTCATCAAGCCGGCCCACGGCTCCGGCGGCAACGGCATCATGGTGATCGTCGGCCGCATGCGCGGGCATTTCCGCAAGGCCAGCGGCCAGATCGTGGATCAGGCCAGCATGGCCCACCATGTCTCCAACATCCTCAGCGGCATGCACAGCCTGGGGGGGCAGCCGGACAAGGCGATGATCGAGTATCGGGTGCACTTTCACCCCATGTTCGAGGAAGTGAGCTTCCAGGGCGTGCCCGACATCCGCACCGTGGTCTACAAGGGCTATCCGGTGATGGCCATGGTGCGCCTGCCCACCCGGGACTCGGACGGCAAGGCCAACCTGCACCAGGGCGCCGTGGGGGCCGGCATCGACATGGGTAGCGGGCGCACCGAACACGGGGTCTGGCACAACCAGATCATCGACCTGCACCCGGATACCGGCGCCCCCATCGGCGGCCTGGAAATTCCGGGCTGGGACCGTCTGCTGGAACTGGCCGCCGGCTGCTTCGAACTGACCGGACTGGGGTATCTGGGCGTGGATCTGGTACTGGACCGGGATCGCGGACCGCTGATGCTGGAACTCAACGCCCGCCCCGGCCTGGCGGTCCAACTGGCCAACGGCATCGGCCTGGGCCACCGCATTGCCATGATCGATGCCGCCATCGGCAAGGCCGGCAAGCCGGCCGCCTCGCCGGCGGAGCGGGCTACATTTGCCCAGACCCGCTTCAGCGCCGAAGCCGCCCGGCACTTCACGCCCTGAACAGGATCACGGGGTCCCGACATCCCCACCGCCCCAGGCTGGATCCAAAATTCACCCTGACTCAAGACCGGAGTCGCCCGGCAGGCTATCATGTGCCCATCCGGTAGCCTGCGTGTCATCGCGGGCGATGCGTTGACAGCGCCCGAAAGACTTGTACCTGACAGCAATGCTCAAGTATGTTATGGCCGTGTTCCCACGCAGCAAGGCTCATGCCCGCAGATACCGCGGCCACTTGAAGGTGAATCCATGCCCTCGACAAACGTGATGAACATCAAGGAACTCAAACAGGCCTGCAAGGCCTGCAGCCTGCGTGATCTGTGCCTGCCTCTGGGTGTCTCTGTGGAAGAGCTGTCCATGCTGGAAGGCATCATCAGTCGCAAGCGCCCCGTGCAGCGCCGGGATGTGATCTATCAGGCCGGAGACCCGCTGAACTGCCTCTATGCCGTGCGCACCGGTTCGGTCAAGACCTTCGTGCTGACCAACGACGGTGAGGAGCAGGTTACCGGCTTCCATCTACCCGGCGAATTGCTGGGCCTGGATGCCATCAATGACGGATTCCACCCCTGCACGGCACTGGCCCTGGAGACCGCCAGTGTCTGCGAGATCCCCTTCGATCGCCTCGAAGAACTGGCCAGCCGGACTCCAGGCCTCCAGCATCAGCTACTGCGCATCATGAGCCGGGAAATCCAGACCGATGAACACGTGGTGACCCTGCTTGGCCACCGCGCCTCCGACGCCCGGCTGGCGGCCTTCCTGCTGAACCTGTCCCGGCGCTTCGGCGCGCGGGGGTTCTCCCGCCACGAATTCAATCTCACCATGTCCCGCTGCGAGATCGGCAACTACCTGGGGCTGGCGGTGGAGACGGTGAGCCGGATGCTCAGCCGCTTCCAGGAGCAGGGACTGATCCAGGTGCAACGAAAATTCATCACCATTCTCGATGCAGACGGGCTCCGTGATATTGCCGGCGTCCATGGCCATGAGTCCCGCCACGCGGAGAAGGCCGCGGGCAGCTGACCGCCGGCTCACTCCAGGGCGGAAGCAAGCACCCGCCAGTCGATGGTGCCGAAGGCGACTTCATATTCCAGCAGCATGCGTCCCCGGATGTGGCCATCCTCGAAGGTGGCCATCACCCAGCGGTCACTGAGGACATGGATTTCCTCCGGCACGAAGTGCATGCGCCCTCCGAGCACGGCCCCGTGACCAATCAGCTCCGGCTGGCCGGCCAGATCCTCCACCAACTCCACCCGGGGATCATTCAATCCCAGGCGCTGCAAACGCCTGACCTCCCCTTGCGTCAGCCCCGCTGGCACGGGATCAAGCACCTGCCCGGCGGAGAGGGAGGCCAGCTGCATCTGTAGCGCCAGCACCTCCTGATTGGCGGCAGACACATCACGCTCCAGACCGAAGCCCCGGTAGATGTGGATCATGGCAACGATGAGCAGGAACAGCATGAAGCCGAACCAGACCAGGCGTTCGGCATGGGGCAGAAAGCGAGAGGACGGTGTCATGGGCATCTCTCCGGCAAGGGACTGTTCAGCATTGACCTATGGCGTCATCTCCCGATCGGGAAAGCGGACTTCAAGCTGACGCCGGGCACGGTCGGCCGCATCGGATTGACCCAGTGCCCGATGGGCTTCCACCATCACGGCAAGGGCATCGGCCAGGGCCTGCGTACTCCCGAAATGCTCGCGCACATACTCCGCCCGCGCCAGGGCCTGGCGGGGATTACCCTGGTCCAGCTGGGCCCGGGCCTGCAGGATCTCCGCCGCCGCCATGCCTTCGCGCAGGGCCATCAGATGGATGGCCACTTCATCCCGGTAGCGGGTATCAGGGAAACGCTGCACCAGCTCCCGGAACAGGATGAAGGACTCCCGCGCCAGCGCAATATCCCGCCTGGGCTCCGGCACGGCGCCATCCGAGTGCAACGCCTTCCAGCTGCCGTAACGGGCCATGGCGCGCAGGTAGAAACCATAATCCAGATCCGGATGGGACGGAAATGCCTGAATGAATCGAAGACTTTGCTCGAAGGCAGGATTCGGCGCATCGGACACCAGACACAGGAATGCTGTTTCCAGGCGGGCCTGAGCAGGCACCGGGTTCGACCGCTCCCACGCCTCCAGGGCATTGACCGCCGCCGGGCAGTCCCGTGCATCAAGGGCCTGATTCAAGGCAACATGGACTTTCGGGGCGGAATCCACGGGGGTCGTGGCGCACCCGGACAACCATGGCGCAAGGACAACGAGAAGGAGCAGGACCGACCCGCAGGGGGAAAACGCCAGTTTCATGGGGGGAGAAACGGTAATGGAACACACGCGTCACATTACCATGCCTCTGCAAAAAAGCCCCGACACTTTCGTGTCGGGGCTTTCTCGATACTGGTCGGAGTGAAAGGATTCGAACCTTCGACCCCCGCCTCCCGAAGACGGTGCTCTACCAGGCTGAGCTACACTCCGCAAACCGATTGTTGGGCCGATGGCCCCGGGAAGCTGCGTATTCTGCTACGAGACGCGTAAAAAGTCCAACATCTCATTCGACGCTAGAACACCCGCCCCACGGAAAAATGAGCCAGGGCCGCCATGGCATCCCGATGGGGGCTGGGGGGCAGCACCGACAGGCTCTCCACGGCCCGTCGGGCCTCGGCCTCCGCCACCTGGCGGGTGTAGTCGATGGAGCCGGTGGACTGGATGACCTTCAGCACCCGGTCCGCATGCTCCCGCCCGCCCTGCTCGATGGCCTCGCGGATCACCGCGGCGTCCTCGGCATTGCCCACCCGCATGGCGTGGATCAGCGGCAGGGTGGGCTTGCCTTCGGCCAGATCGTCCCCCATGTTCTTGCCCATCTCCTCACTGCTGCTGCTGTAATCCATCACGTCGTCGATGAGCTGGAAGGCGGTGCCCAGATGCATGCCGTAGGCCGCCAGGGAGGCTTCCGCCGGATCCGGCAACTCTGCCAGCACCGGACCCAGACGGCTGGCGGCATCGAACAGCTTGGCCGTCTTGGACTGGATCACGTGCATGTAGCGCGCTTCCGTGGTATCCGCGTCGTGGCAGTTGATGAGCTGCATCACCTCGCCCTCGGCGATGGTGCTGGTGGTATGGGAGAGGATCTGCATGGCGCGCATGTTGCCGATGGCCACCAGGCGCTCGAAGGAGCGGGAATAGAGATAATCCCCCACCAGAACGCTGGCCTCGTTGCCGAACAGGGCATTGGCCGTTTCACGACCACGCCGCAGTTCCGAGGCGTCCACCACGTCATCGTGCAGCAGCGTGGCGGTATGGATGAATTCGATCACCGCCGCCAACTCGATGTGGTGCCGCCCCTGGTAGCCGCAGGCACCGGCGGAAAGCAGCACCATCATGGGCCGCAGTCGCTTGCCGCCGCCACTGATGATGTAGTGGCCCAGCTGGTTGATGAGCACCACCGGAGAGGACAGCAGCTCCAGGATGCAGGCATCCACCGCCTTCATGTCATCGGCGATCAGGTCGCGAATCTGGTTAAGGTCCATGGGTGGCAATCGTTCGCTCGGGGAGGAAACCTCGGGCATGCTAGGAAGCGAGCTGTTCAGTGTCAAGGCGTGTCCTGGGGTTTTGGTGTTTTCAGTATTTGACCACTGCCCGCGCTCAAGGTAAACTTCCGCGTCTTTGGATTCGACCCTTTCTGGAGATCAACAAGATGTACGCGGTTATCGCTACCGGTGGCAAGCAGTACCGGGTTGCCCAAGGTGACGTGATCCGGGTCGAGAAGCTCGACGCGGAATCCGGCGCCTCAGTGGAATTCGACAACGTCCTGCTGGTCGGCAGCGGCGAAGACGTCAAGATTGGCGCGCCCTTCGTGGAAGGTGGCAAGGTGACCGCGTCCGTCAAGTCCCATGGACGTGCCGACAAGGTGGAAATCGTCAAGTTCCGCCGTCGCAAGCACTCCCGCAAGCACATGGGGCATCGCCAGCATTTCACCGAGGTGGAGATCACTTCCATCTCCGGTTGATGAAGAGGTAACTTGAAATGGCACATAAGAAGGCAGGCGGCAGCACCCGTAACGGCCGCGACTCAGAAAGCAAACGCCTTGGCGTCAAGCGCTTTGGCGGCCAGATCGTGCTCGCGGGCAATATCCTGGTCCGTCAGCGCGGCACCCAGTTCCACCCCGGGCTGAACGTGGGCTGCGGCAAGGACCACACCCTGTTCGCCAAGGCGGACGGTAAGGTGGTGTTCGAGACCAAGGGCCCCAAGAGCCGCAAGTTCGTGAGCGTGGTGCCGGCCTGATCGGCCACCCGCAGGGTCGAGCATACACCCTCGAAAAGCCCCGGTTTCCGGGGCTTTTTTCGTACCGGACCCCGACCACCGACCTGACAGACCCGGCGGACGGGACTATCATTCCGAATCATCACCCGCCTTAAACCACCCACTCTACCGGTCATCCCATGAAATTCGTCGACGAAGCCACCATCAAGGTCAAAGCCGGTGACGGCGGTAACGGCTGCGTCAGCTTTCGCCGTGAAAAATACGTGCCCTTCGGCGGCCCGGACGGCGGCGACGGCGGCGACGGCGGCTCCGTCTACCTGGTGGCCAGCCACGACCTGAACACCCTGGCGGATTTCCGCTTCCAGCGCTTTTATGAAGCCCAGCGGGGCGAGAACGGCCGCAGCCGCAACATGACCGGCCAGTCCGGCGCCGACCTGGAGGTATCCGTCCCCGTGGGCACCCTGTGCTACGACGCGGAAACCGAAGAACTCATCGGCGACATGACGGAACACGGCCAGCGCCTGCTGGTGGCCCAGGGCGGCTTTCACGGCCTGGGCAACGCCCGCTACAAAAGCTCGGTGAACCGCGCCCCGCGCCAGTCCAAGCCCGGCACTCCCGGGGAACTGCGCCAGCTGCACCTGGAGCTGAAGGTGCTGGCGGACGTGGGCCTGCTGGGCCTGCCCAACGCGGGCAAGTCCACCCTCATCTCGCAAGTCTCCGGTGCGCGCCCCAAGGTGGCCGACTATCCCTTCACCACCCTGCACCCCAACCTGGGCGTGGTGCGAGTGGGCCCCCTGCAAAGCTTTGTCATGGCCGACATCCCCGGCCTGATCGAAGGCGCCGCGGACGGGGCCGGCCTGGGCATCCAGTTCCTCAAGCACCTGTCCCGCAACCGGCTGCTGCTGCACCTGGTGGATATCGACCCGCCGAACCCCGACGACATCCCGGCAGAGGCGGTCCGCATCATCGAGCACGAGATGGAGCAATACGACCCGGACCTGCTGGAACGCCCCCGCTGGCTGGTAATCAACAAGGTGGACCTGATTTCCACCGAAGAGCGGGAGGCCCGCTGCCGGGCGCTGACGGAAGCCCTGGAATGGAGCGGCCCGGTGTTCTCCATCTCCGCGGCCACCGGCGAGGGCACCGAGACCCTGGCACAACATGTCATGAGATACCTGGAAGAACATGGCACCGACACGTCAACAACTGGGTAAGGCCCGCCGCTGGGTCGTCAAGATCGGCTCGGCCCTGATCACCGATGAAGGCCGCGGCCTGGACCTGCCGGCCCTGGAAGACTGGGCCGAACAGGTGGCCCGACTGACCCAGGCCGGCCACGAGGTCGTACTGGTGTCCTCCGGCGCCGTGGCCGAAGGGATGAGCCGCCTGGGCTGGACCGAGCGCCCCCATGCCCTGCATGAACTGCAGGCCGCCGCCGCCGTGGGCCAGATGGGTCTGGTGCAGGCCTATGAAAGTCGCTTCCAGCGCCACGGCCTGCATGCCGCCCAGGTGCTGCTCACCCACGAAGACCTGGCGGACCGGCGCCGCTACCTCAATGCCCGCAGCACCCTGCGCACCCTGCTGCGCCTGGGGGCCATTCCCGTGGTAAATGAAAACGACACCGTGGCCACGGAAGAGATCCGCTTCGGCGACAACGACACCCTGGCGGCACTGGTGTGCAACCTGGTGGAGGCCTCGCTGCTGGTGATCCTCACCGATCAGCAGGGCCTGTTCGACCGTGACCCCCGCACCCGGCCCGACGCCCAGCTGGTTTCCGAAGGACTGGCCTCCGACCCGGAACTGCTCAAACTGGTGGCCCCCACCTTCGGCCGCCTGGGTCGGGGCGGGATGGCCACCAAGCTCACCGCCGCCTCCCGCGCCGCCCGCTCCGGAACCCACACCCTGATCACCTCCGGCCGCAACCCGGCGGTACTGGAGCGGATCGCCGCCGGCGAGGAACTGGGCACCCTGCTGCGCCCGGACCGGGAACCCATGGCGGCCCGCAAGCAGTGGATTGCCGGCCAGCTCGTCTCCAGGGGTGAACTGATCCTGGATGCCGGCGCCGCCCGGGTGATCCGCGAGGCGGGCCGCAGCCTGCTGCCGGTGGGGGTGACCCATGTGAAGGGTCGCTTCTCCCGGGGAGATGTGGTGACCTGCCTGGACCCGGACGGGCGGGCGGTGGCGCGCGGCCTGGTGAACTACGCCACGGACGAGGCCCGTCGGATCATGCGCCGCAAGGCGGAAGAGATCGAGTCCATCCTGGGCTATGTGGACGAGCCGGAGCTGATCCACCGGGATAACCTGGTCCTGGTTTAGGGCAAGCCCTTCATCCCCGTCCCTCCCCCACGAGGGAGAGGGACGGGGGGATGAAAAAAGAAGGCAAGAACAAAGAAAAAGCCCGGCTGATGCCGGGCTTTTTCCGAGAGACCCATCGTGACGGCCGGTAGAAACCGGCCCGCCGGCATCACATCTGGCGGATGCGGGCGTTCAGGCGGCTCTTGTGACGAGCAGCCTTGTTGGCATGAATGATACCCTTGGTGACGGTTTTGTCGATCACCGGCACGGCGGCCTGGTAGGCGGATGCCGCACCTTCCTTGTCGCCGGCACGCACGGCCTTCAGCACCTTCTTGACGGCGGTGCGGAAGCGCGAACGCGTAGCCATGTTGCGCTGGCGATTGGTCTCGGCCTGGCGGGCACGCTTGCGAGCGGAGGCGATGTTAGCCAAGGTGAATCTCCTGAAAAATCGGGTCAGTTCCGGAAAAGGACGGAAGTTTGCATGGAATGCAAGGGGATGTCAACCGCGAGCCATGCTGGGCGGGGTTATCCCGGCAGCATAACGCAATCAAGGCCGGCATGGCTATCGTCCCGATGCCCGCAAGCCGACATGACCCGAACCTGAACCAGGGACAACAACACCCGTGGAAGGTCATCACCACCAGAGGAGCACATACATGTCATACACCCTGTCATCCCCGGCCACCCGGCGCCGGCGCGCCATCCCGGCCTGGCTGCTGCTCGGCCTGCTGGTCATTCCCCTGGCATTACCGACCTGGCAGGCCCGGGCGGCGGAGCCGGAGGCCCGCGTGGTCTATCACGCGGATTTTGCCGATCCGCGCCGCTTCAGCGCCATGCTCACCAGCATCAACAACATGGCGGTACATTATGAAAACCAACTAACCGATCACGACATCCGCATTGTCTTCGTCGCCCACGGCATCCGCTTTCTCACCGACGATCCCATGACCGACACCCCGTTTGCCGAGGACGAGGCCCTGGCCGCCCAACGGGAAAACCTGAAGGGACGGCTGGGCAGCCTGGTGGCGGTGCATGGGGTCAGACTGGAACTGTGCGACATCACCCGATCCTCGGTGAACCTGCATCGTGACGCGCTCCACGAAGGCGTCACCCTGGTGCCTTCCGGCGTGGTGCGCATCGTCGAACTGCAGAACCGCGAGGGATTTGCCTACCTCAAGATCGAATGACCGGCTGACCGGGTGTGCCCCGCGTCCCGCGGGCGCACCCGACACACCGAACCCGTGATCCTGTATCGTATCGCCCCGGTCCCAGCCACCCTCCACCCCGATGAGCCGACTCCTCAAATCCACCGCCGTGGTCAGCGGCATGACCCTGATCTCCCGCCTGTTCGGCTATCTGCGGGACATGGTGCTGGCGGTGAATTTTGGCGCCAGCGGGGCCACCGATGCCTTCTTCGTCGCCTTTCGCATCCCCAATTTTCTGCGCCGCCTGTTCGCGGAAGGGGCGTTTTCCCAGGCCTTCGTGCCGGTGTTCGCCGAATACCGGGAAAAGCGCGGGGCCAGGGAACTCAAGGATCTGCTCGATCACGTCAGTGGCGCCCTCACCCTGGTGCTGTTCCTGGTCACCCTGCTGGGCGTGCTGGCGGCACCCTTGCTGATCAGCCTGTTCGCCCCGGGGTTTCACGGCGAAGACGGACGCCATGCCCTGGCCTCGGAGATGCTGCGCATCACCTTCCCCTACCTGCTGTTCATTTCCCTCACCGCCATGGCCGGCGGCATTCTGAACAGCGTGGGTCGCTTTGCCGTGCCCGCCTTCACCCCCGTGTTCCTGAACCTCTCCCTCATCGCCGCCGCCATCTGGGGCGCCCCCCTGTTCGCGGAACCGGTGGTCGCCCTGGCCTGGGGGGTGTTCATCGCCGGCGCGGTGCAGCTGGCCTTCCAGATCCCGTTCCTGATGCGTGTGGGCCTGCTGCCCCGCCCTCGCCTGAAACGGGCCCATGACGGGGTCCGGCGTATCGGCCGGCTCATGTTGCCGGCCATCTTCGGCACTTCGGTGGTGCAGATCAACCTGCTGGTGGACACCCTGATCGCATCCTTCCTGGCGGCCGGTTCCATCACCTGGCTGTATTTCTCGGACCGGTTCGTGGAACTGCCCCTGGCCCTGTTCGGCATCGCCATCGCCACGGTGATCCTGCCCCGCCTGTCCCGGGAGCATGCCGGCGAGGACCCCATGGCCTTCAGCCGCACCCTGGACTGGGCACTGCGGCTGTCGCTGCTCATCGCCATCCCCTGTGCCCTGGGCCTGATCCTGCTGGCGGCGCCGATCCTGTCCAGCCTGATCCAGTACCAGGAATTCCTCGAGAGCGACACCCGCATGGCGGCCATGTCCCTGATGGCCTACGCCGCGGGTCTGCCGGCCTTCATCCTCATCAAGATCCTGGCCCCGGGCTATTTTTCCCGACAGGACACGAAGACACCGGTGAAGGTGGGCATCATTGCCATGGTGGCCAACATGGTGCTGAACCTCGTCATCGTGGTGCCCTGGGTCTGGATGGACTGGCCGGGTCCCCATGCCGGCCTGGCCCTGGCCACCGCTCTGTCGGCTTACCTGAACGCCGCCCTGCTCTATCGGGGCCTGCGGCGGGACCAGGTGCTGCACATCCTGCCGGGCTGGACGGGGCTGTGGTGGCGGTTGCTGCTGGCGACAGGACTGATGACGGGGCTGCTGCTGATGTTCACCCCGGAGCTGTCCCAGTGGAGTGCCTGGATCGCCCGGGAACGGGTGCTGATGCTGCTGGGCCTGATCGGCCTGGGTGCGGCCACCTATGGCGCGGCATTGCTCGCCATGGGGGTCCGACCCAGGGCCTTCCTGCTGAAATGACCCCGCAAACCTGTCAAAGCCCGGCCGCTCCTGAGTATACTCAGCACTTTTGCGACCAACTCCCATGGAACTGATTCGCGGTGCCCACAACCTGAGGCCCCGCCACCGGGGCTCGGTAGTCACCATCGGCAATTTCGACGGCGTCCACCTGGGGCACCAGGCCGTGCTCGGGCAACTGGCCGAGAAGGGGGCGGAACTGGGCCTACCCACCACGGTGGTGAGCTTTGAACCCCTGCCCCGGGAATATTTCACGGGCGGCAGCGCGCCGCCCCGGCTGCAGCGTTTTCGGGACAAGCTCCTGGCCATGCGGCGCTTCTCCGTGGACCGTCTGCTGTGCCTGCGCTTCAATGCCGCCCTGGCGCAGATGTCCCCGGAGGATTTCATCCGCATCCTGCTGGTGGAAAAACTGGGGGTGCGCTACCTGGTGGTGGGAGACGATTTCCGCTTCGGCAGGCATCGCGGCGGAGATTTCCAGACCCTGAAGGATGCCGGTGGGGTCCATGGATTCGAAGTGGCCCACATGCACACCTTTCACATCGACGGCGAACGGGTCAGCAGCACCCGCATCCGGCGGGCGCTGGAACTGGGCCGGATGGCGGAGGCGGAAAAACTGCTGGGACGCCCCTACCGCATCAACGGCCGGGTGATCCACGGCGACAAGCGAGGCAGACCCCTGGGCTTTCCCACCGCCAACCTGCGCCTGGGACCAAGCCCCATGGCGGTGCGTGGGGTCTACGCGGTCGAGGTCTTCGGCCTGCCGGGGGAACCCCTGCAGGGGGTGGCCAACGCGGGCACCCGCCCCACCCTGGGCGGGGTACAGAACCGGCTGGAGGTCCATCTGTTCGATTTCGACGGAGATCTCTACGGCCGTCACCTGCACGTGGATCTGCTGCACCGCCTGCGGGACGAACAACGCTTTCCTTCACTGGATGCCCTGCGCGCGCAGATCACCCTGGACGCGGCACGGGCCCGGCAATTCTTCGCGGCCCCCACATCACCGGCGCCACGCGGGACCGACTGAGGTAATACGACATTGGCTGACTACAAAGACACCCTGAACCTGCCGCAGACCGACTTCCCCATGCGGGGCAACCTGGCCCAGCGGGAACCCAAGATGCTGGCGGACTGGCAGCAGCAGGATCTGTACCGGCAGATCCGCCAGGTCAGCGCGGGGCGTCCCCGCTTTGTCCTGGCGGACGGCCCGCCCTACGCCAACGGCGACATCCACATCGGCCACGCGGTCAACAAGATCCTCAAGGACATCATCGTCAAGAGCCGCACCCTGGCGGGTTTCGACGCCCCATACGTCCCCGGCTGGGACTGCCACGGCCTGCCCATCGAACTGCAGGTGGAACGCAAGCTGGGCAAGGCCGCCCGCGGCACCGATGCCGCCGGCTTCCGTCAGGCCTGCCGCGCCTATGCCCATGAGCAGGTGAATCGCCAGCGGGAGGATTTCAAGCGCCTGGGCGTACTGGGCGACTGGGACAACCCCTACCTGACCATGGACTATCAGGTGGAGGCCGACATCATCCGTGCCCTGGGGACAATCATCGAGCGGGGTCACCTGCTCAAGGGCGACAAGCCGGTGCACTGGTGCGTGGACTGCGGCTCCGCCCTGGCCGAGGCGGAAGTGGAATACGAGGACAAGACCTCCCCCGCCATCGACGTGCGGTTCCGTACCCTGGACGACGAGGACGTCCTGCGGCGCCTCACCGTGCTGGACGACGCCGCCACCGGCCCTGTCTCGGTGGTGATCTGGACCACCACCCCCTGGACCCTGCCCGCCAACCAGGCGGTGGCCCTGCACCCGGAACTGGAATACGCCCTGGTGGCGGTCAACGGCGAGCGCCTGCTGCTGGCCAGAGACCTGGTGGAAACCGCCATGGGGCGCTACGGCTTCGAGGACTGGCGCATCGTCGGCCATGCCCGGGGCGCCCTGTTCGAGGGGATGCTGCTGCAGCACCCCTTCTATGACCGCCAGGTACCGGTGATCCTGGGCGAGCACGTCACCCTTGAAGCGGGGACCGGCGCCGTTCACACCGCCCCCGGCCATGGTCAGGACGACTACGTGGTGGGCAGTCGCTACAACCTGCCGGTGGACAACCCGGTGGGCGGTGACGGCCGCTTCCTGCCCGGCACCGAGCTGTTCGCCGGTCAATCCGTGAACGAGGCCAACGGCCATATCCTCCAGCTGCTGGAAGACCGGGGCATGCTGGTAAAGACGGAGAAAATCCGCCACAGCTACCCCCATTGCTGGCGCCACAAGACCCCCATCATCTTCCGCGCCACCCCCCAGTGGTTCATCAGCATGGACAAGGCGGAGCTGCGGGAAACCGCCCTGACCGCCATCGACAAGGTGCGCTGGGTGCCCGACTGGGGCCGCGCCCGCATCGAGGGCATGGTGGCCAACCGCCCCGACTGGTGCATCTCCCGTCAGCGCAACTGGGGCGTGCCCATCCCCCTGTTCGTCAACAAGGAAACCGGCGCCCTGCACCCGGATACCCCCGCCCTGATCGAGGCCGTGGCCCGGCGGGTGGAACAGGCCGGCATCGAGGCCTGGTTCAGTCTGGACCCGCGAGAGCTGCTGGGCGAGGACGCGGACCGCTTCGACAAGCTCGGCGACACCCTGGACGTGTGGTTCGACTCCGGCGTCACCCACGCCACCGTCACCGAGCGCCGGGCCGGGCTGGGACTGCCGGCGGACCTCTACCTGGAAGGCTCCGACCAGCACCGGGGCTGGTTCCAGTCCTCCCTGCTCACCGCCGTGGCCATGCGGGGCGAAGCCCCCTACAAGGCGGTGCTGACCCATGGCTTCACGGTGGACGCCCAGGGCCAGAAGATGTCCAAGTCCAAGGGCAACGTGGTGGCGCCGCAGAAGGTGATGGACACCCTGGGGGCGGACATCCTGCGCCTGTGGGTGGCGGCCACCGACTACAGCGGCGAGATGGCGGTGTCCGACGAGATCCTCAAGCGTACCGCCGACGCCTACCGGCGCATGCGCAATACCGCCCGCTTCCTGCTGGCCAACCTCAACGGCTTTGATCCGGCCCGGGATCTGCTGCCGCCGGAACAGATGCTGCCGCTGGATCGCTGGGCGGTGGACCAGGCCCTCAAGGTGCAGCGGCACGTGACCCAGGCCTACGAGCGTTACCAGTTCCACCAGATCTACCAGCGGGTCCACAATTTCTGCTCGGTGGAGATGGGCAGCTTCTACCTGGACGTGATCAAGGACCGCCAGTACACCACCCAGGCGGACAGCCGCGCCCGCCGTTCGGCCCAGACCGCCATGTACCACGTGGTGGAGGCCATGACCCGCTGGCTGGCCCCCATCCTGAGCTTCACCGCCGAGGAGATCTGGCGGCACATCCCCGGGGAGCGTCCGGCCTCGGTGCTGCTCACCACCTGGTATGAACACCTCTCCCCGCTGCCGGAGGACGGCCCCCTGAGCGCCACCGACTGGCACCGGGTGCTGGAAGTGCGCCAGCTCGTCAGCCGGGAACTGGAGAAGCTGCGGGCCGATGGCGGCATCGGCGCCTCCCTGGATGCCGAGGTGGACCTGTACTGTGACGGTCCCCTGGGGGAGATCCTGTCCCGCCTGGGCGATGAACTTCGGTTCGTGCTGATCACCTCCTATGCCCGGGTACAGGGCCGCAAACAGGCCCCGACGGATGCCGTGACCACCACCCTCCCGGAGGGAGACGACCTGGCCATCCGGGTATCCCGGTGCGAACATCCCAAGTGCCCCCGCTGCTGGCATCACCGGGCAGATGTGGGAGCCGATGCCGGGCATCCCGAACTGTGCGGACGCTGCGTGGAGAATGTCGCGGGCGCAGGGGAACGCCGGACCTTTGCCTGATCGACACATCAGCCCTCACCCCACCCCCTCTCCCGCCCGCGTGAGAGGGGCGCCAACGGAAAGCGGAAAAAAACATGATCAAATGGCTATGGCTGTCTTTTGCCGTGATCGTCCTGGACCAGATCACCAAGCGGATCGCGGAATACCAGCTGGTGCAGTTCGCACCCATGGAGATCCTGCCGTTTTTGAACTTCACCCTGGTCTACAACCAGGGGGCGGCGTTCAGCTTCCTTAGTGACGCCGGCGGCTGGCAACGCTGGTTCTTCACCGTGCTTGCCATCAGCGTCAGCGTGATCCTGGTGTGGTGGATGGCCAAACTCAAGCGGGAGGAAGTCGGCACCGCCGTGGGCCTGGCCCTGGTGGTCGGCGGCGCCATCGGCAATGTCATCGACCGGATCTGGCATGGTCATGTGATCGACTTCATCGACATGCACTATGCCGGCTACCACTGGCCCGTGTTCAACATCGCCGACAGCGCCATCACCGTGGGCGCCGTCTGGCTGATTGCCGCCAACCTGCTGCAGGGGGTCAAGCCTCCGCCCAAGGCCTCATGATCCGCCCCGGCAGCCGGGTCCGCATGCATATCCGCCTCTGCCTGGACGACGGCACCGTGGCGGACGATACCCGCGCCGACGGGGATGAACCGGTCTCCTTCACCGTGGGCACGGGCGAACTGCTGCCGGGCCTGGAGGCCGTGGTCACGGGCCTGGCCGCCGGCGACCGTCGCACGGTCACCCTGCCCCCGGAACAGGCCTACGGCTTTGCATCGCCCCGGGCGGTGCAGACCCTGCCCCACGATGATTTCCCCCGGGACCTGCCCCTCAAAGAAGGCTTGGTGCTGGGTTTCGATACCCCCACCGGGGAGCAGATCCCGGGACTGATCCGCCGGATCGGGGAAGACGGCGTGACGGTGGACTTCAATCACCCGCTGGCGGGACAGACCGTGACGGTGACGGTGGAGATCCTGGCCGTGGACCCGCCATAGCCATTTCCCCGAGGGGAATGGGGCCATTCGAAGCCCATGGGGCAATGTTGTACACTCATCCCCCCTGCCAACACACCCACCGGGTCTGACCATGCACATCCTCCTCGCCAATCCCCGCGGATTCTGCGCCGGCGTCGACCGGGCCATCGAGATCGTCGAACGGGCCCTGGATCTGTTCGGCACCCCCATCTACGTTCGTCACGAAGTGGTCCACAACCGCTACGTGGTCAATGAACTGCGGGAAAAGGGCGCCATCTTCGTCGAGGAACTGGATCAGGTCCCGGATGGGGCCACCGTCATCTTCAGCGCCCACGGCGTACCCCGCACCGTGCGCGACGAGGCCCGTCGCCGGGGCCTGCGGGTCTTCGACGCCACCTGTCCGCTGGTGACCAAGGTCCACATGCAGGTGGCCCGTCATGCCGCCCGGGGCGAGGAAGTGGTCCTCATCGGCCATGCCGGTCATCCCGAGGTGGACGGTACCCTGGGCCAGTATGACCGCAGCCAGGGCGGCGAGATCTATCTGGTGGAAAACGTCGAGGCCGCCTCCCGGCTGGACGTGAAACACCCCGAAACCCTGGCCTACGTGACCCAGACCACCCTGTCCATGGACGACACCCAGGGCATCGTGGACGCCCTGCGGGCGCGCTTTCCCCACATCCAGGGCCAGCGCCGGGACGACATCTGCTACGCCACCCAGAACCGGCAGGATGCCATCAAGGCCCTGGCCGCCGAATGCGACCTGATCCTGGTGGTGGGCTCTCCCAACAGCTCCAACTCCAACCGGCTGCGGGAGATCGCCGAAAAGCTGGGAGTGGAGGCCTATCTGATCGACGGTGCCGAAGACATCCGGCAACAGTGGCTGGAAGGCCGTCGGCGGATCGGCGTCAGTGCCGGCGCCTCCGCGCCGGAGCTGCTGGTGCAGCAGGTACTGGACCACCTGCGGCCCCTGGGCGTGGAGACCATCGTGGAACACGAGGGCCGGCCGGAAAAGGTGACTTTCTCCCTTCCCAGGGAGCTGCGTCTCAAGGAGGGCTGAAGGCAGGCCACCTGCCGATGCCCGGCCCGACACCATGAAAAAAAGCGGGCGCCGATGGCGCCCGCGATCACTACACTGCTTGCAGGGAAGGGACGGTTACTTGCGTCCGGCGGTGAATTCCGGATAGGCCTCCAGACCGCACTCGGCAATGTCCACGCCCTTCAGTTCGTCTTCCTCGCTCACACGGATGCCCATGGTGTACTTGAGAATCAGCCAGAAGATGATGCTCATGATGAAGACGAAGGTGAAGATGGACAGGATGCCCACCAGCTGAGCCACGAAGCTGGCATCCGGGTTGGACAGCAGCACCGCGAACACACCCCAGATACCCGCCGTGCCGTGGGCAGAGATGGCACCGGCCGGATCGTCGATGCGGATCTTGTCCAGCAGCACGATGGAGAACACCACCAGCACGCCACCGATGAAGCCGATGGTGGTGGCCAGCAGCGGATGGGGCATCAGCGGTTCCGCCGTGATGGCCACCAGGCCGGCCAGGGCGCCGTTCAGACCCATGGTGAGGTCGGTCTTGCCGAACAGCAGACGGGAGGTGATCAGGGCCGCCACCACGCCGCCGGCGGCGGAGAGGTTGGTGTTGGTAAAGACACGGGCCACGGCGTTGGCGGATTCCACGTCGGACACCTTCAGCTCGGAGCCGCCGTTGAAACCGAACCAGCCCAGCCAGAGGATGAAGATACCCAGGGTGGCCAGGGGCATGTTGGCACCCGGCAGGGCATTGATCTGTCCCTTGGGACCATACTTGCCCTTACGAGCACCGAGGAGCAGCACACCGGCCAGGGCCGCCACCGCACCGGTCATGTGCACGATGCCGGAACCGGCGTAATCCATGTAACCCAGTTCGTCCAGGAAGCCGCCGCCCCAGCTCCAAAAACCCTGGAAGGGATAGATGAAACCGGTAAGGATCACGGCGAAGATGAGGAACGCCCAGAGCTTCATGCGCTCGGCCACGGCACCGGAGACGATGGACATGGCGGTGGCGACGAAGACCACCTGGAAGAAGAAGTCCGACAGATTGGAGTAGTAGATCTCCCCGTCGCTCAGCAGCACCTCTTCGACAGAGTTATCCACGCTGCTCAGGATCGGCATGAAGCTCGGGATGAGGGAATTGAAGCCATCCCCGTACATGATGTTGTAGCCGATCAGCATGTACATGATACAGGCGATGGAATACAGCGCGATGTTCTTGGTAAGAATCTCCACGGTGCTCTTGGAGCGGACCAGACCCGCCTCCAGCATCGTGAACCCTGCGGCCATCCACATGACCAGTGCGCCGGATACGAGGAAATAGAACGTATCCAGGGCGTATGCGATTTCTATGACTTGGCTTTCCACGGTATGTCCCCCGCCGACATTGATCGGCTTATGGTTTTACAGTGCGTCGGAACCGGTCTCTCCGGTACGGATGCGGATGGCCTGCTCCAGCGGGAAGACGAAGATCTTGCCGTCCCCGATCTTGCCCGTGTTGGCCGACTTGCTGATGGCCTCGATGACCTGGTCCACCAGGGCATTGTCCACGGCCACTTCCAGCTTGACCTTGGGCAGGAAGTCCACCACGTACTCGGCCCCCCGATACAGTTCCGTATGACCCTTCTGACGCCCGAAGCCCTTGACCTCCGTGACGGTGATGCCCTGCACCCCGATCTCGGAGAGCGCCTCGCGCACGTCGTCCAGCTTGAACGGCTTGATGATGGCAGTGACTAGTTTCATGTCGGGTGCTCCCGGGAAACGGCCCGCGTCCGGCGGGCCGTGTCCTGATGTGATTGAGAGGTTCCTGGTTCTCAGAAGCTCATGACGAAGGAGACATTGAAACGCGGGTCGTCATCCTCATCGGTATCGTTCTGGGTGTAGGCGAAGGTGAAGTCACCCATGGAGGTGGCCTTGGTGAGATAGAGGGACCACCAGGTATAGTCTTCCCAGTCGCTCTCATCCCAGTTGACATGGCCGAGAGTGGCGCCCAGGGTGATGTCAGGGGCCGCGTCGAAGCTGTAACCGATTTCATAGGCAAGAGAACTTTCCAGGTCGCTGTCGTCGGCATTGGTGACAAAATTCACCATGCCGTACAGTCCCATGAAATCCAGAGCGCCATAGATTTCACCAAAGTTGGCATCGTCGGCGCTTTCGGCGCCCGGATAGGCGTAATAGATATAACCCACATCAAAGCCCACACCGGAAGCACCCACTTCACCGGTGACACCAAAATAGACGTCCACTTCATAGCCGCCCCGATCCTCGGAGCCATCCAGGCTGGAAGTCCAGGTGCCGATGTAGAAGCCACCCTCATGTTCAAAATCAATACCACCCTGAACAGCGGCCCGGTCATCACTTTCGCTCAAGCCACGGAACAGATAGTTGCTGGTGAAGCCGATGTTGGCGCTGATCTCGGCGGAGGCGGTGGACGTCACCACCCCACCGGCCAGCAGGGCGGCGGTCACGGCACTGGTGATGGCGGCCTTCTTGAACGTGCTGTGCATGTGTCGATCTCCTGATCAAGGGTTTTGCTGTGGTTGAAAAACTGCTTCAACGGAGCATTAGCAGGGAACATGCCAGTTTTTTTTATCAAATATTTCAATGGATTGGCCACATGAGACAGAAAACAGCCCCGGAAGGCGCGCCGTTTTGGGCAAATGCACCACACGAGCGCACCAAAATAGGGCGCCCATCCACCACTCGCCCATCCCCTGCCGGGACGACTAGAATAGGGTTCAATACACAAAAGACCACGGAGGAAACGGCCATGATCGACAGCAAGAGCCTGGATGAGATGGCGCGCAAGCTGAGCAGCATGATGCCCGAGTCGGTGCAGCACGTTCAGGCGGACATCGAGAAGAACCTCAAGGCGGGTCTGTCCGGTGCCCTGCAGCGCATGGATCTGGTGACCCGGGAGGAGTTCGAGGTGCAGGCCGCCCTGCTGGAGCGCACCCGCGAGCGCCTCTCCGCCATGGAGGCCAGGGTCAAGGCCCTGGAGAAGGAATTCCTGGTCCCCCGCACCCGGGGGGACGACAACGTGGGCGAGGTGTAGCGGCGGCGTTTTCCCCTCACCCCCACGAGGATGAGGGGAAACACCCACAACTCATTTACGCTCCTCCTGATACCCGGTCACCATGGACTTGAGATAGGCATACCAGGGATGACCGGTGGTGGAGGCCATGTAGATATGGCCGATCAGGAACACCATCAGGGCAAAGGTGGCCGCCACGTGGGCGTAGGCCACCCAGGCCAGGGGCAACAGATCGCCCATGAAAGTCCCTTTCCAGGCGACGTAGGTCAGCAGCAGCAGACCGGACACCCACAACGCCGGCGCAATCGCCGCCTTGAAACCGAAATAGGCCAGTCGCTGCAGCGGATTATGCTTGCTGGACGGTGACGTCACGAACGGCTTGGCTTCGCCGGAGAAGATTCCGTAGGCGTAGTACATCATCACCGCCGGCAATCCCCGGTGGGTGGGCACATACTGGCGCCACTCCCCCGTCACCACATGCCAGAAGATGGCAAAGGCCCACAGACCGATCAGGCTCAGGGCCATGACGATATGGACCTGGAGGGCCGTGTCATAGGCCATCAGGCCATGACTGCCGTGCAGTGCCAGCCCGGTGAACAACAGGCCGAAGATCAGGATCGTCTGCGCCCAGTGCCAGAAACGCTCGAACAGCGTGAAGATGCGTACCTTGCTCATGCAGCCCCCCTCATCCGGCGACGGTGGATCAGATAGCGTCCCAGGCCGTGAGCCACCACCGACAGCAGGGTCAGCCATACCGCGAGCCAGCCGAAGGGTTCCCAGGGATGCCGGTCACGACCGGGAATGTAAACCCCTGGCAGATCCGCCAGCCGACCGTCCACGCCGTGGCAGGATTCACAGTTCAGGGCATCCTCCCTGGGCGCCACCATGTGATTGACCGGCCAGTACATGCGGGTGTCCACAAATCCGTACTCGCCGCTGAACCCGGCCTCGGTCTGACCCGTCCGGCGGGCGGTGGCCATGCCCGATGCCAACGCCGCATCCCAGTCGTAACCCCGCCAGAAGGCGTTTTCGTCCCGCCCGAACAGGTGCGCCACCAACAGGGTGTTGTAGTGGGTATCGTAGGGTTGACGCCCCGCCATGATCTTGAAAGGCCAGATCCGGGCGCCGGGCTGCCCCGGTTCCCCCAGGGGCCGGTTCACGGGCACCGGCACGGCGGGATCAATGGGATCCCCCAACAGGGTGTAGTGCATGTTGCCATCGAACCAGCGGTACTCCGGCACCAGATTTTCCTCCCACTGGAAGGCGCCCTTCATGCCGTCATAGACCACCAGACCGTCCTCCATTTCCACCACGGGGCGCCCCTGTTCGTCCCGGCGCCCGGCCACGGACCAGTCCCAGAGGGTCTTGGTGGGCAGCCCGCCCCGGGCAATGGCCGGTACATGGCAGGTCTGACAGGCAATGAATTCGGCATGCTGGTTGAGCTTGTTATGGATGCCGGTGTCATGGGGCGCGGTGCCGTGGCAGGACTGACAGGCCGGTCGGTCGCTCTCCCGCCCCGGCACCGCAACACCCGCTTCCGGGGCAGCCTTGAGCTGGTAGCGGCTACCCTGCTGGATATGGCCGGTAAATTCATGGCAGGTGGCACAGGAAAAATTCAGGCCGTCGGGGTCCATGTGAACATCCACATGGCGGGGTGGCGCCAGCAGGGAGCTGTCCAGATCGCCGTGCTTGACCGCGTCGCCCCCGCCCCCTTCAAAGTGGCAGGTGCCACAGGTTTCCCGGCTGGATCGACCCACATGGCGGGCCACATGGGCCAGATCCGGGGCCTTGAACAGTCGACCCCGGAACGGGGTATCCTCGTAGGGGGGATGACCGGCCCCGGTGGGAAATTTCACATAGGTGCCCGTGGTGTCATGACAGACCAGGCAGTCCACCCGATCCTGGGCGGTGAAATCGAAATGCTCGTCCTCCCAACCGTAGCCCACGTGGCAACTGCTGCAGCGCTCATAACTGCCGGCAATGCCCTGGCACAGATTGTTCAGGGCAAACCGCTTGCCCAGGGTCTGGCCGGTTTCCGGCTGCTCGAAGCGCCAGGTCCAGTGGATGCTGCGGTGAACCTGCAGCGCGGCTTCCGTGTGGCATTCCAGACAGGCCCGGGTGACTTCCGGGCCACTATGGAACGGACCGGCCAGTTGCTCGAACTTGCGGTGATCCGCCGTGGAGGACAAGGATGTCTCCGCGGGCAGGGCGGGGATCTCGTCGGCCGGTATCTGCAAGGGGAGCAGTACCAGCGAAAGAATGAGAAGACCTGAGCGTATCGACACGTGTCACTCCGGGACGTGAATGGCAAACCGGAGACCATTAGCAGGCACTAATAATCTAAAGTGAGTGTGACACAACCTCCACGCCTGCGTCCTTGATAATCATCAGGACGCCCTCAGCCGGGCCGGCACCAGTCATCGCCGGCGGCATCCTCGCGGTTGCGTTCACGCACCACATAGGAGCGGATCCGCCCCGACTCGAAATAGGTCCGCGCCATCAGTTCGCTCAGCACCCCGGTGGTGAGCAGCTGCACCGAGACCAGCACACACATCACCCCCACGAACAACAGCGGCCGGGTGCCGATATCCGCCTGCAACAGCACCTTGATCAGCAGCAAGTAGCCCAGAATGGCCGAGCCCAGGGCGCCAAAGAACAGGCCGATGGAACCGAAGAAGTGTCCCGGGCGCGCCTTGTAGCGCATGAAGAAGTACACCGACAAAAGGTCCAGGATCACCCGGAAGGTGCGGGAGATCCCGTACTTGGAGTCGCCGTGGGCACGGGGGTGGTGGGTCACCACGTGCTCGCGGATGCGCCGCGGCGAGGTCTGGGTGGCGAACCAGGCGGGGATGAAGCGATGCATCTCGCCGTAGAGACGGACCCCCTTGAGAACCTGAGCCCGGAACACCTTGAGGCTGCAGCCGTAGTCGTGCAGGTTCACCTTGGTGGTCCAGCGGATCAGCTTGTTGGCGATGCGGGACGGTACCTTGCGTTTCCACAGATCGTCATGGCGGTCCTTGCGCCAGCCCGCCACCATGTCCAGATCCTCGTCCAGCAGTCGCCGCACCATGACGGGGATATCCGCCGGATCGTTCTGCAGGTCGCCGTCCAGGGTGGCGATGACGCTGCCGCGGGCATGGTCGATCCCCGCCTGCATGGCCGCGGTCTGGCCGAAATTGCGCTGCAACGTGAGTACCCGCACATGGCGTCCATACTGTTCCCGGGCCGCCAGCATGTGGTCAGGCGTGGTGTCGGCACTGCCGTCATCCACCAGCACCACCTCCCAGGGCATGGACAGGTCACCCAGGGCCTCATGGATACGGGCTACCAGAGGGGCCACGTTATCCTCTTCGTTGTACATGGGAATGACCAGGGACAGACTCAGGGTCTCCTCGGTGCGGTAGACGGCGTAGCCCTGATCATCGGTGACGGCCTGCGCCGTCGCGGCATCGCCTTCGGGTTTGACGGACATGATGGTCTATTTCTCTTTGTTGGCCGCCGGCAGCCAGGGCAACAACAGCCCGCCGGCAAGCGTGGATCCAAGCAGGAAAAGGTGCAGATTGACGGCGCCCACCAGGGCCTGTTCCGCCGATACGCCGAAAGGCAGCAGGGCCGCCATCACACCGGCTTCGTAGGTACCGGCCCCGCCGACCCCGTGTACCGGCAGGACACTGGTCAGATCACCGGCGATGACCGCCAGCCACAGGGCGGCGGCGGGGGCCTCCAGGAACAGGGCCAGCACCCAGACAAAGACGGCCAGTTTGACGCCCCAGTTCAGTGCCGTCCAGGCCCAGGCACGCCAGAAGTCCCGGGGAGAGGACGGCAAGGCCTCCAGGGCCCGCAGGACCCACTCCCCCCATCGCCCCCGGACACGGGGCGCCAGCCAGTGCCGCAGCAGGGGTGAGGCGCGGCGCACCAGCGGCAGACCGGACAGCCACAGGATCGTAGCCGCCAAGGCCGCCGGCCATCCCACCAGCCAGGTGCCGACCGCCGCCAGGCCGAAGGCGGCGAGCACATGCAGGTCCATGAGGCGAAACCAGAGCAGCACCGGCACGGAATGCACCGCCGGTACCTGGAAATAGCGCGCCATCAACACCGGAAAGCTCAGCTCGCCGGTACGCATGGGCAGCAGATTATTGAGCAGATTATGAATCAGTGTCAGGCGCAGACAGGCCGGAAAACGGCCTCGCATCACCGACCGGTAAAAGTCATAGACCCGCCAGGCACGCAGGACATAGGTGAGCAGGGTGAGCAGACCGGCCACCAGCAGGGCCGCCGGCGATAGATCCCGCCAGGGTGTCAGGATGGCTCCCCACCCGTAGAAGACTTCCACCAGCCCGACAAAGGCCAGGAAGATGGCGATGGAAACGAGGGTTCTGGCGCGAGGCCTCAACATCCGGAAATATCCCAACACACCCGCCACCCGTCGACAAAGCGAAACCCTGCCGCCGACACCACGACCGGGTTACACTGCGCACATTCCATCCAAGCCCCGCAAGCCGACATCGTGCCACGCATCCATACCTATTACCCGACGGACCTGCAGGAACTGTCACCCCGCATCCTCTGGGCCTTCCTGACGGCGGCCCTGTTCACGGCCTTCTTCTACAACCTGCACGGCGTGCCGCTGTTCGACCTGGACGAAGGGGCGTTCAGTGAAGCGACCCGGGACATGCTGGCCCGGGGTGACTTCATCGCCACTTACCTCTATGGCGAGCCGCGGTATGATAAGCCCATCCTGATTTACTGGCTACAGGCCCTGAGCGTGAGCGCCTTCGGGCTCAACGAACTGGCCCTGCGACTGCCCTCGGCCCTCGCCGCCACCGGCTGGATGCTGCTGATATTCGCCTTCGTGCGGCGGGTCTGTGACCGTCATACCGCCCTGGCGGCCGCCATCATCGGCGCCACGTCCCTGGGGGTGATCGTCATCGGCAAGGCGGCCATCGCCGATGCCGCCCTGCATCTGTTCATCGTCGGCGCCATGTTCGCCATCTACCTGCATTTCAAGGAAGGCGGGGTTCGCTGGGTCTATCTGGCGTTCCTGTGCATGGGCCTGGGCTTCCTGACCAAGGGTCCGGTGGCGGTGGTGATCCCGCTGGCGGTCAGCCTGATCTTCTATGGTCTCAAGGGCGAGTGGCGATCCTGGCTGCGGGCGGCCTTCAATCCCCTGGGGATCATGCTGTTCCTGCTCATCGTGCTGCCCTGGTATCTGGCCATCACCTGGCGGGAAGGGCCGGGGTTCCTGATGGGCTTTTTCCTGGAGCACAACCTGGGCCGTTTCCAGGCCCCCATGCATGGCCATGCCGGTCCCTTCTATTTTTATCTGCCGGTGCTGCTGGTGGCCCTGCTGCCCTATACCACGGTACTGATCCGGACCCTGTGGGAAGTGCGGGAGAGCTTCCGCGAGGACCTGCACGGGTATCTGCTGACCTGGTTCCTGTTCGTGCTGGTGCTGTTCTCGGCGGCCGGCACCAAGCTGCCCCATTACATCTTCTACGGCATCACCCCCCTGTTCATCCTGATGGCCCTGCACCTGGACCGGGTCCGCGGCCGGTTCTGGCTGTTCCTGCCCCCGGCCCTGCTGTTTGCCGGGCTGCTGGCCCTGCCCCATCTGGTGGACCTGATCAAGCCCCATCTGGACGACCCCTTCATTCTCGCCCTGCTGACGGACCACCATGTGCATTTCGGCCCCCTCTGGCATGCCTTCTTCGTCATCGCCCTGGCGGCCTGCCTGTTCTTCATGCTGGATCGCCGCATCCAGCGCGGCTATCGCCTGTTCCTGATCGGCCTGACCCTGAACGTGGGCGTGGCGGGACTCCTGCTCCCGGCGGTGGCCGGTGTACAGCAGTCCCCCATCCGCGATGCCGGCCTGGCGGCCAGGGATCTGCCGGAGACGGTGGTGATGTGGCGCCTGAACAACCCCAGTTTCAGCATCTATGCCAACCGGGGCGTGGAGCGGCGCATGCCGGAGCCGGGAGAAGTGGCGGTCACCAAGGAGGATTCCCTGGACAGGCTGGCGCACCTCCCCCATGAAGTGCTGCACGCGCGCAACGGGGTGATCCTGGTGCGGATACTCGAAGCCCCGTAGGGAAGTTCGCTCGGGTGCCGGCTTTGGGTTATAGTCCGGGCATCAGGGACGAGCCCCATGGAAGGAGCCATGCAACTTGCCGTCATCCGCAGCCGTGCCCAACTGGGCATCCAGGCCCCGCCGGTTCACATCGAGGTCCATCTGGCCAACGGGCTGCCCAGCTTTGCCATGGTGGGCCTGCCGGAAGTGGCCGTGAAGGAAAGCCGCGACCGGGTCCGGGCCGCCATCCAGACCAGTGGCTTCGAATTCCCCGCCCGCCGCATCACCGTCAATCTGGCACCGGCGGATCTGCCCAAGGAAGGCGGGCGCTTCGACCTGGGTATCGCCCTGGGCATCCTGGCGGCCTCGGGACAGATCCCCCTCAAAGCCTGCAACGGCCTGGAGTTCCTGGGAGAACTGGGCCTGACCGGTGAGCTGCGCCCGGTGCGCGGCGTACTGCCCGCGGCCATGGCGGCGGTGCAAACCGGACATACCCTGATGCTGTCCCGGGGCGATGCGGACGAGGCGGTGCTGGTGAACGGCGTGAACGTGATACCGGCGGACCATCTGCTGGAAGTCTGCGCCCACCTGCGCGACGCAGCCCCCCTCTCTCCCCATGTGCGGCCCCCGGCCGCCAAGGATGACCCGACAACGCAACCGGATCTGGCGGACGTGCGTGGCCAGCCCCAGGCCCGCCGTGCCCTGGAGGCCGCCGCCACCGGCGGCCATCACCTGCTGATGATAGGGCCACCCGGCACCGGCAAGACCATGCTGGCCAGCCGCCTACCGGGGCTGCTGCCGCCCATGAGCGAAACCGAGGCCCTGGAAACCGCGGCCCTGCATGCCATCAGTCACCACGGCATCGACCCCGCCCGGTGGCGTACCCGTCCCTTCCGTACCCCCCATCACACCTGTTCGGGAATTGCGCTGGTGGGAGGCGGTTCACGCCCCAAACCCGGAGAGATCTCCCTGGCCCATAACGGAATCCTGTTCCTGGACGAACTGGCGGAGTTCGACCGCAAGGCTTTGGACGTGCTGCGTGAACCCCTGGAGACCGGCCGCATCTCCATTTCCCGCGCCGCCCGGCAGGCGGAGTTTCCGGCCCGCTTCCAGCTGGTGGCGGCGATGAATCCCTGCCCCCAGGGCTATGACTGCGACCTGGGACCCCACTGCCGCTGCACGCCGGAACAGCGTCGGCGGCACCGGGGGCGCATCTCGGCCCCGCTGCTGGACCGGATCGATCTGTCCATCGAGGTGCCCCGGCTGCCGCGGGATGTGCTGATGGACCCTGGGCCGCCCCCGGAATCCACCGAGCAGGTCAGGTCGAGGGTGGCCGCCTGCCGGGACCGGCAGCTGGCGCGGCAGGGGAAACTGAACGCGGCCCTGTCCGGGCGGGAGACGGAAGGGATCTGTACGCTGGCCCCGGCCCACCAACAGCTGCTGGAAACGGCCATGGACCGTTTCAGGCTCTCGGCTCGGGCCTATCACCGCATCCTGAGGGTCGCCCGCACCCTGGCGGACATGGATGGCGCGCCCCGGATCGAGGCGCACCACCTGATGGAAGCCCTGAGCTACCGGGCCATGGACCGCTGGCGGGCCAGCGAAGCCTGAGCACTCACGGCCGGGGCCGGACGGATCAGCCGCCGCTGGAGCGGGAGGCACGCTTGCGCTCGTGCTCCAGCAACAGCTTCTTGCGCACCCGGATCGCCTTGGGGGTGACTTCCACCAATTCATCGTCCTCGATGAATTCCAGGGCCTGCTCCAGGGACAGGCGCAGGGGCGGCGTCAGGATAATGTTCTCGTCGGAACCGGCGGCGCGGATGTTGGTGAGCTGCTTGGCCTTGAGAGGGTTCACCACCAGATCGTTGTCCCGGGTGTGGATGCCGATGACCATGCCCTCATAGACCTCTTCACCGGGGCCGATGAACATGCGGCCACGCTCCTGCAGGTTGAACAGGGCAAAGCCCAGGGCCTTGCCGTTGCCGTTGGCGATCAGTACCCCGTTGTTGCGGGGGGCCACCGCGCCGGCGCGGAACTCGCCGTAACTGTCGAACACATGATGCAGGATGCCGGTGCCGGAGGTGGCGGTCAGGAATTCGGTCTGAAAACCGATCAGGCCGCGGGAAGGCACCCGGTAGTCCAGACGCACCCGGCCCTTGCCGTCGGGGATCATGTCCAACAGCTCGCCGCGGCGGCTGCCCAGCTTTTCCATGATGCCCCCCTGGTGCTGCTCCTCCACGTCCACCGTCACCATCTCATAGGGTTCTTCCTTGACCCCGTCGCGGGTGCGCACGATAACTTCCGGGCGGGACACGCCCAGTTCGTAGCCCTCGCGGCGCATGTTCTCGATCAGGATGGACAGGTGCAGCTCACCCCGGCCGGACACGCGGAACTTGTCCGGATCGTCGGTCTCTTCCACCCGCAGGGCCACGTTGTGCTTGAGTTCTTCCATCAGGCGCTCGCGCAGGTTGCGGGAGGTGACGTACTTGCCGTCACGCCCGGCGAAGGGCGAGGTGTTGACCTGGAAGGTCATGCTCACGGTGGGCTCGTCCACCGTCAGGGCCTTGAGGGGTTCCACCGCGGCCGGGTCGCAAATGGTATCGGAGATGTAAAGCTCATCCATGCCGGTGAAGGCGATGATGTCACCGGCACGGGCCTCGGGGACTTCCATGCGATCCAGCCCCCGGAAGCCCAGAATCTGGAGCACGCGCCCGTTGCGCACATTGCCTTCCCGATCCATGACCTTGACGGAGGTATTGGTCCTGACCTTGCCCCGGCTGATGCGGCCGATCCCGATCAGACCCTGATAAGTGTTGTAGTCCAGGGAGGATACCTGCATCTGGAACGGACCTTCCGGGTCCACGGTGGGAGGCGGCACCTTGTCGACAACGGTCTGGAACAGGGGGTCCATGTTGCCGTCGGTCACACTTGGCTCCAGACCGGCAAAACCCTTGAGGGCGGAACAATACACCACGGGGAAATCGAGCTGTTCCTCGCTGGCGCCCAGGCGGTCGAAGAGGTCAAAGATCTGGTCCACCACCCAATCGGGACGGGCACCAGGACGGTCGATCTTGTTCACCACCACGATGGGGCGAAAGCCCATGGCGAAGGCCTTGGCGGTAACAAAGCGGGTCTGGGGCATGGGACCGTCGACCGCATCCACCAGCAACAATACGGAATCCACCATGGACAGCACCCGCTCCACCTCGCCGCCGAAATCGGCGTGGCCGGGGGTATCCACCACGTTGATCCGGTAGCCGTTCCACTCCAGGGCGGTGTTCTTGGCCAGGATGGTGATGCCCCGCTCCTTTTCCAGCGCGTTGGAGTCCATCATCCGCTCCACCACCTGCGCCCGGGCGTCCAGGGTTCCCGACTGCTGCAGCAGCTTGTCCACGAGGGTGGTCTTGCCATGGTCCACGTGGGCGATGATGGCGATGTTGCGAAGCTTGTCGGTCATGGAGAAAACGGCCTGCCGCCGGGCGATTGTTGGGCAAAGGGGGCGAGGATTATACAGCCCGCGGGGTTACGCGGATACGGCGGGGCCGGTAAATCTCGCCACTGTGAGCGCATTCCCTGTTGGAATTGGGCATCATGGAGCCTGAAGACATGCCACCTGAGGAGGCCTTCCCATGAAGACCCGCTACCAGGACATTGATCCTTACCAGACACTGGATGGATCGGAAATCCGGGAACTCATGCATCCCCGACTGCACGGTGAAGGTGCCCTGAGCCTGGCAGAGGCCCTGGTGCAACCCGGCGCCAGCACCCGACTGCACCGCCACCTGCAGACCGAGGAACATTATCACTTCACCCAGGGCGAAGGGATGATGTCCCTGGGGGACCAGGTCTTCCCGGTGAATACGGGAGACACGGTCAGGATACCGCCGGGGACCGCCCACAAGGTCATGAATACCGGTAATGTGCCGCTGCGCATCCTCTGCGCCTGCGCGCCCGCCTACCGCCATGAAGACACGCAGATCCTGGACTGATCAGACAGGTGCCTCGTTCTCCGCCGGCATCTGCAGATGAAACCCCCGACTTTTGAGGTTTGCCATCACCTGGGCGGCATCCTCCCGGGCCAGTCTGCGTTCGGGGGTCAGCTCAAACTCCAGGGCGAACACCGGGCCACCGAACACATCCAGCAACGTTTTCGGCAAGGACGAAAAGTCATCCTTTTTTGGCAGATAAAGATAAGTATCCTGCTTGCGACTGCTGCGATAAACGTAGCATGGCATGCCTTCGGCGTCGTGACTCAAACCGTCTTCTCCTTCGTTCAAGAATCAATACGTTGACGCGGAAACCTCGACAAGGCTCAATCCGCATCGAAAAACACGCCGGATTCATCGGGCGGGGGCGGTAATTCAGCTGGCGGCGGGACTCGCGGGACCGCACCCACCCGGTCCCACACCTCCATGCGCTGGATGTCGCGGCGCAAATACTCGAAAGCCACATGCCCGCCCAAAATGACCTGCTGAAGATAAAGACTGGTGGAAGTGACGCCGATCAGATTGCCTTCTCGCACCACCCCGTCGGTCAATACCACGCGCATTCGCTCCCCTTCGAGCTGACGCAACTCCTCCGGAATTGCCGTGCGATAGGCCCTGGACGCAGGACGCGCCGTTTCCGGCCGGAAGCTGGACGCCGGCGGCAAGGGCGTAACCGGCGCAAAAGGATCATGCTCCGCGATTTCAAGGGGCCGCCCGATCTCCTGCTCGATCTGACGGATCAGCGCCTGATTGGGCAACTCCACATCCCAGGGGCGGGTTACCGGCATGTGGATATCCACCCCCACGCCCAATCGATCCAGCGTCTCCTCAACGACACGGTCAGCCCCTCCGTAAAGTGCGCCGCCGAGGACCAGCAACCCCATTATCGATAGCAGAAAACCGGTTCGGGCCCTTCGCCAGTACAACAAGACAAAGGCCAGCGACACCACAGGGACAAGGTTGATCACCCCCCAGATGAACTCCCGACGAAAACCTGCCACAACCACCAGCAGGTACCCCAGCAAGACCATTACCGCACCCGTCAGCAAAGCGACATCCAACAAGGCCATGCGCGGACCCTCGATCCTTAAATCGGCTGGAAAAGTATAACAGGCCTACACTGTTTCACCTTGGCTTGTCCATACCATATACCCGCGGTAAGCTGCCAGACAGCGGTCAACACCTCAGGGAGAGAGGCGCATGCGCAGGGATACTGGCCTGACGATCACCGAACTGCTCGTCACGGTTGCCGTTTTTGCCTTACTTGCCACCATCGGCATCCCCAGTTTTGCCGGAATGGCGCGGGAACAGCAACTGATCACCACCACCAACACCTTCATCAACGCACTGTACGCTGCTCGCTGGGAAGCCGTGAAACGCGGCCATCACACCGTGCTGTGCCCATCCATGGATGGCCTCCAATGCGCGCCGGTTTCCTATGCGGAAGGGTGGATCATCGGCGTGGTGGAAAATACCGCCACGGGATCGCTCATTCAGCCCGACGAGGTCATTCGACACTTCGGCGCCGCACCCACTTCAGTGACCATCCATACCAACGGCACGATGGGCGAATACATCGCCTATCGCAACGACGGGCAGACTCGCCGCCTGAACGGTGCGCTGCAGATGGGCTCGGTATGGCTATGCCATGGGGAGACGGGACGACGGGTCGTCATCAGCCGGACAGGACGGGCGAGAGTGGAGATCACGTCCTGCTGACCGGAGGCAGAATTGCCGAAACCGCCCGGGCATCGACCGGGCGGTTTCTTGTCAGGGACTAGCGGGCCACCCAGGCGGTGCACCAGCCGTTGGCGGATACCAGCTTGCCGGGGAATACGGAGCAGGGGCCCCAGTCCTGGGCACTGGCATCGCTGTACAGAAGGCAGTTCAGGCAGGTCTGCCCATCCTCATAGGCGGGGTGCTGCACGCTTGAGGCATCGTGCCGATATTCCAGAGCCTGAGCCGCGGGGTCATCCTCGCTCAGGCGTTCCATGGCCTTGGCCGTCGTGGTCCAGCCCAGTCCAGCCACGGGTACGGCCAACAGGCCATAACTGCCGAACTTCAGAAAACGGCGCCGACTCAGGGTATTGTCGCGATCGTTCATCGTCTCTTCTCCTGTGTGTTCGTCGTGACAGTCTCGCGGTATGCCCCTGGCATTCGAGTCCTGCGCCGGTCCCTGATATTCTGTCGTCCCGCCTTGGCAACGCAGGCTTGACCTACAAAAGCTGGGGGCACCGGATTCACCCTAGCGAACCCCGGCCATGGGCGCAAGTATCCTGGAGACCGCCTTCACGACCCTTATAATGAATCGATTTCGCTCCCCGGACCGTCACCCCGCCCCTGCCCTCGCCGAAGATTCACAGAACATGCCCTTGCTGCTCCAGATCCAACAGCTTCGCACCCCCCGGATCGGTCCGCTGGACCTGGGCCTGGGCGCCGGAGAACTGGCCCAGGTGGCCGGCCCGTCCGGTGCCGGCAAGTCTCTGCTGCTGCGCGCCATCGCTGACCTTGACCGCAATGAGGGCCTGATCCGACTGGAAGGACAACCCCGACAGGCATGGACCGGCGCGGGTTGGCGCCGTCAGGTGGGTTACCTGCCGGCGGACCCGGCCTGGTGGGCGGATACGGTGGGTGAACACCTGCGGACAGGTGATGAGCGCTGGCTCGAAACCCTGGGCTTTGGCAAGGATGTGCGTGACTGGACCGTAGACCGTCTCTCCAGTGGTGAACGGCAACGGCTGGCCCTGGTACGGGTGCTGCAAAACCGGCCCCGGGCCCTGCTGCTGGACGAACCCACTGCCAATCTTGACCCGGACAACACCCGGATCATGGAAGGCCTGATCCGGGATTATCTGCGTGAAAGCAACGCCGCAGCCCTGTGGGTCAGCCATGACGCAGACCAGCGCAAACGCCTGGGCGGCCGCCTCTTCCTGATGGAAAACGGTCGACTGACGGAGTCAAATCCATGAGTGTCATCGCCCTGTCACCCGTGGACCTTACTCTGGCGGCCCTGCTGGTGATCGCCCTGGCGGTGCTGACCAGCCGGGTGGGCATGGGGTTGTCGAAGAGCCTGCTGGTCTCGGCCACGCGCACCGTGGTGCAGCTGCTGCTGATCGGCCTGGTGCTCAAGACCCTGTTCGAGCATGCCGCCCTGCACTGGGTGGCCATCATGGCTCTGGTGATGCTGCTGGTGGCAGGCCGGGAAGTGGTGGCCCGGCAGGGGCGACGATTCACTGGCTGGCGGGCCTACGGCATCGGCACCCTGGCCATGTTCGTGTCCGCCTTCACCGCCACGGTGTTCGCCCTGACCGTCATCATCGGCCCGGCCCCCTGGTGGGAACCCCAGTATGCCATCCCCCTGCTGGGCATGATGCTGGGCAACACCATGACCGGGATCGCCCTGGGCCTGGATCGACTGACTCAGTCCGCCTGGCAACAGCGCCGGGTGATCGAGGGGCGCCTGATCCTGGGACAAACCTGGGCTGAGGCGATCCAGGACATTCGCCGGGATGCCGCCCGCAGCGGCCTGATGCCCATCATCAATGCCATGGCGGCGGCGGGCATCGTCAGCCTGCCCGGCATGATGACCGGTCAGATCCTGGCGGGCACGCCGCCCATGGAGGCAGTGAAATACCAGATTCTGGTGATGTTTCTCATCACCGCGGGCACCGGATTCGGTACCCTGGGGGCCATCTGGCTGGGATCCCGACGACTGTTCGACGAGCGGGAGCGACTGCGGCTGGACCGTCTGAAGGCGGGATGAACCGCATTACGGCTCCAGCTGTCGAAAAGCCCGTTGCAGGCTCCCCGGGGGCATGGCATAGGGAGTATCATACGCCCGCTTTACCGGGGCGGCGGTCCCAATGACACCGCCCCTCCATTCGCGCTGATCGACAAGGCCCATCATGACAGATTGGACGACGGATAACGCCCGCCAGACCTACAACATCCCCCACTGGAACGGCGACTACTTCCACATCAATGAACAGGGCCGCGTGATCGTCCGGCCACCCGCCCATGCCCGGCATCCGGGCGTGGACCTGTTCGAACTGGTGAACCATGTGTCCGGCCTGAACATCGATGTGCCGGTGCTGGTGCGTTTTCCGGACATCCTCTGCGATCGCGTGAAGCGACTCACCGAGGCCTTCGATCAGGCCATCGAGGACAACGAGTTCCCCGGCCGCTACACCGCCGTCTATCCCATCAAGGTGAATCAGCAGCGCAGCGTGGTGGAACGCATCCTCACCTGCGGCGGCGAGCGGGTGGGCCTGGAGGCAGGCAGCAAGCCGGAACTGATGGCGGTGCTGGCCCTGGCCCGCCCCGGCGGGGTGATCGTCTGCAACGGCTACAAGGACCGGGAATACCTGCGTCTGGCCATGATCGGCCAGCTGCTGGGACACCGGGTCTACATCGTCATCGAAAAACCCTCGGAGCTGAACGGCGTCATCGAGGCCGCCCGTGACCTGGGGGTCCGCCCCTCCCTGGGCATGCGGGTGCGGCTGGCCTCCATGGGCAAGGGCAAATGGCAGAACACCGGTGGCGAAAAGGCCAAGTTCGGCCTCTCCGCCGCCCAGGCCCTGAAGCTGCTGGACCAGCTGCGGGACCACGACATGCTGGACTGCATGCAGCTGCTGCATTTCCACATGGGTTCCCAGATCGCCAACATCCGCGATATCCAGTCGGGCATGTACGAGGCCTCCCGCTTCTTCGCCGAGCTGCATCGCCTGGGTGCCCCCATCCAGGTGGTAGACGCCGGCGGCGGCCTGGGGGTGGACTACGAGGGTACCCGCTCCCGCAACCTGTGTTCCATCAACTACAGCCTGCAGGACTATGCCGACAGCCTGGTGCGCATCCTGGCCAACACCTGCCGGGAATACGACCTGCCGCCACCGGAGATCTTCACCGAGTCCGGTCGTGCCATGACCGCCCATCACGCGGTGCTGATCACCAACGTGATCGACACCGAGCGTGCGCCGGTGGCCGCCGACATCCAGCCCCCCGACGAGGAGGCCCCGGCGGTACTGCTGGACATGTGGAGCCTGTTTGAACGCACCGCCGAGAGTGCCCCCACCGAGGTCTTCCACACCATGGTGGACTGGCTGCGGGAAGTGCAGTCCATGTTCACCCACGGCCTGCTGGACCTGGAGCACCGGGCCCTGGCGGAGCAGATCTATTTCGCCACCTGCCGACGCCTGCTGGCCCGGCATGCCCAGCGCCTGCCCCGGGATATCGCCGACGAACTCACGGAAAAGCTCTCGGACAAGTATTTCTGCAACTTCTCCGTGTTTCAGTCCATCCCGGACGTCTGGGCCATCGACCAGATATTCCCCATCATGCCCCTGCACCGGCTGGACGAGCGCCCCACCCGACTGGGAGTACTGCAGGATCTCACCTGCGACTCCGACGGCCACGTGGACCGCTACGTGGACGGCGAGACCATCGTCCCCAGTCTGCCCCTGCACGAATTCCGCCCCGGGGAACAGTATCTGCTGGGGATCTTCATGGTCGGGGCCTACCAGGAGATCCTGGGGGATCTGCACAACCTGTTCGGCGACACCGACGCCATCAACGTGGTGCTGACCCGGGACGGCGGCTACGAAGTGGTGGAACCGGAACAGGGGGACACGGTGGAGGAGCTGCTGCGCTACGTGCACTTCGACACCGAGCTGTTGGCAGGCGCCTATCGCACCAAGGTGGCGGCCGCGGGCCTGGACGAGGCCATGCAGCGTCAGATCCTCAAGGAACTGGACAACGGCCTGTCCGGGTACACTTACCTGGAAGACTGATCCATCATGGGACATGCCCCTGTTCTCCCGCCCAAGGCGGCGGGAAGACAGGGGCGGCCACATCGATGAAGGTCATGCCCATCCAGTCAGATAACGGGCGCTGGTGACGACGAGGGTCTTATGGTTGAACTGACCAGTGACCATCCCTCATCAACTGGAATCGTCCTGTTGAGTCCTGGGCCCGCATGCTCTAGAATTTGCAATCTTTACGCCCCCATATCGTGGCCTGTCCCTTGATGGCATCAACAGGGCCACAAGCGTTTTTCGGTTCTTGCCGGCATAGCTCAGTTGGTAGAGCAGCGCATTCGTAATGCGAAGGTCGTAGGTTCGACTCCTATTGCCGGCACCACATGCTCCGGGCAACCCACGGAATGGGTTGCCCTGCTCTTTCGGGCCATCCTTATCCGCCGACATGAACCACGGTGATCACCCATGACGGTCTCGATCACCGCGATGGGTTCGGCACACACCCAACAGCCGCCTCCGGTCATCGCTCCCGAACCCGCCGGATTCCCAGTCCTCTGCTGTCAAGCGATGCCCGAAGACCGGGCGCAGCACATAAGTGAAAGCCGGCAGGGTTCGGCCACCCCGCAATTCCACCCGAACCCTGCGGCGTTCATAGAAATCACCTTCGAAACGGTCCAGTCGTCGCCAGTCCCTGGATGTCAGGCCACGATAGAGCCATCCTTCGACAACGCCCTCCCGGCCAGGGACAATTGCCGGAAAACATTCACCCTGGACCTTGCCGCGCCGAAACCCGCGTAGCCGCGCAGGCTCACCGGGGGGAACCGAGCCGGAAACCTTGCCCATGACATCGTCGAACATGAGGGTACCGTAGGCGAAAAGTGTGTTCATGGGATGATCTTACGTCCCGCAGGCGTCAAATGCAGGGGAATCAGTGGTCGAATCACTGTCTAACGTGTATCGGCCTCGAATCCTGGCAGCAGGCTTTGTGGCCTTCATGGAACCCATGGCAAAGAGGTGGCACGACCGCCATGAGCAACGCCCCATCCACGCGCCTCGCCGGCCGGATCATGCTGGGCCTCTTCTGGCTTCTGGTCCTGGTGACCGGCACCTGGTTCTATCAGGGCGTGCTGGAACGACAGCACAACCCCAACCTGCACCTGATCAATGGCGCCGATGAACACAGCGCGGAGATCGTGCTGCATCGGAACCGGGCCGGGCATTATCTGGCTACCGGACGCATCAACGGGGAGCGGGTGGAATTTCTTCTGGATACCGGCGCCACCTATCTGGCCATACCGGCCCCCATGGCGCATCGCCTGGGGCTGGAATCCACCGGCAAGGCCTGGTTTGAAACCGCCAATGGCCGTGTCCAGGGAGACCTGACCATACTGGACGAGGTACGTCTGGGGCATGTCGTGGTACGTTCGGTACGGGCGGCCGTCATCCCGGGCATGAGCGGCGACATGGCCCTGCTGGGCATGAGTTTCCTGAACCACTTCGACATCCGTATCCGCGACGGGCGAATGGAACTCATGCCCATGGGAAGGTGACATTGCTGTCATTTCCTCCAATACCGCCCCTTGCCCATCTCAAATGCCCCAGACTTCTCGGCAAGCTTCATTCTCTTCTGCAATGCCTATACTCGTTGCCTACGCATAAGGAAATGGAAAGGTCCTGCTCATGCCCGGATCGTTCAAACTGACTGCAGCCGGCATCACCCTGGGCTACGCCTTCTTCGCGACCATCTGGATCATCGCCTCGGGCCTGATGCTCGGCAGCGCCCTTGCCGAGCCACTTCCCCAGATTCGCATCGAAATAATCAAGGGATTGACATTTGTGGCCATTACCAGCGGGTTACTTTTCCTGCTGCTCAGGTCCTGGGACACGCGGCAACCGCCCAATCGACCGGACTCACCCACCCAAAGGGCCTTGCGCAACAGCAGCACCCTGCAGCTGGGGCTTGTCCTGCTGATGCTTGCCTTGCTGGCGCCGGGATTCGGGCTGCTGATTGCCGGCCTGCAGAAACCTCAGCTGGAGCAAAAGGCGTTCGATAATCTCACCACCATTGCACACCTCAAGGCCCAGCAAATAGCGGTCTGGCTGAAGGAACGCGAGGCTGACGGTCTGGTGCTTGCGGGGCAGGCACATTTCCTTGAGGACGTAAGGTTGCTTTCCCTGCCCGATGACAACCCACTCTTGCAACAAAGAATTCTTGATCGCCTCAGGACGCTGAAAGATCATCACGACGATCAAAACATCCTGTTGCTGGATCACGCAGGCTCCCTGCTGCTTGGCACGGACACAACGGCCCGGATCCATCCCGATACCCTGTCCCTGCTGGACAAGACCGGCCCGCCGGGACGGGCGCTTCATAATCAGATGGCTTACGATGATGAAGGGCAGGTCAGCCTGGATTTTGTCATCCCGTTGCCAGCATCTCCCCACATCCAACAGGATGAAACACGGCTCGGATTTATTGTGATCCAGATAAATCCCGAAACATATCTTTTCCCACTCTTGAGATCCTGGCCCTCTGCCGGCAAAAGCGGTGAAAGCACCCTGGTTCGGAATCGGAACCATCAATTCATTGTGCTGCACCCCACCAGCCACGACAATTCGCCCGCAGAGAGCCTCCATTTCCCGACCATTCCCGCCATGGTTGCAGCGCAAGGAAAGGATACCGGGATCATCCGCAGCCTGGATGGCCAGGGCAACCGGATACTGGCCGCGTTCACCCCTGTCACTGGGAGCGAATGGATCATGATCGCCAGCATGGATCAGGCGGAAGCACTGGCGCCACTTGAAAATCTTCTTTTCTGGACCCGCATCCTCTCCCTGCTGGCCGTGGCGGTCATCAGTACGCTGTTGCTGCTGTTATGGCATCAACAGCAACGGCTGCAGGTGTTGGCATTGACGGCAGAGCAGATGCGTTCAAACCGCATCCTTGACCACTTCTACCTGCAGCCATCCATCGGTATGGCCATCATCACACCGTCGGGCATGTGTGAACGCTGCAACGACAGGCTCTGCGAGATTCTGGGCCGGCGCCGCGAGACCATGCATGCCACACCCTGGCAAACGCTGGTACATCCGGAAGACCAATCGGCCTGGCGGAAACAACTGGAGGCCATTGCGGCGGGCACACTGGGTACCTGCACCTTGGAGCAACGCCTGCAACGCACTGACGGCACCATCGCATACGCATCCATCAACGTGAAGGGCATTCGTGACCCCGGCGAAACGACTCACTCCCTGCTTGTCACGGTGGAAGACATCTCGGAACGCAAGCAGGCCCAGACGACCCTGCAGGACAGCGAGGAACGCTACCGCAGCCTGTTTGAAAACAACCATACGGTCATGCTGCTGATTGACCCTGGTGATGGCGCAATCATCGACGCCAATCCCGCCGCCTGCCAATTCTACGGCTGGGATCGCGAGCAGATGCAGCGCATGAAAATCAGCCAGATCAACCCGCTTTCCGCCGATGAAATCCGGGTGGAAATGGAGATGGCCCGCCATCAGAAGCGCAAGTATTTTCAGTTCCGGCACCGGCTGGCAGATGGCCGCGTCACCCACGTGGAAGTGTACAGCGGTCCCATCAGCATGCGGGGACGCCCACTTCTGTATTCCATCATTCACGACACTACTGAAAAAGTCCTGACTCAAAAGAAACTGGGAGAGACGGAAAGCCTGATGCGCATGGCCTCGACCCTGGCCAGGCTGGGAGGCTGGCAGGCAGACCTTGCCAATGGCATGGTCTATTGGTCGGATGAGGTATGCAGGATTCATGACATGCCGCATGGCACCACCGTTTCCCTGGAAGACGGCATCCGTTTCTATACACCGGAATCACGCCCAAGGATCATTGAGGTTTTTCGTGCCTGCGCGGAGACCGGCACACCCTACGACGAGGAACTGCAGATCCAGACGGCCAAGGGACGGCGGCTCTGGATCCGGACCATCGGTACACCGATCAGGGATGAAAACGGAGACATCGTCAGGGTGAGAGGCGCTTTCCAGGACATCACGGAACGCAAGCAGGCGGAAGAGCGCTTGCAGCAATCCGCTACCGTCTTTGATGCCACCAGTGAAGGTATCATCATCACGGATGCCAATGCGCGCATCCTGGCCGTAAACAGGGCCTTTACCCAGATCACCGGCTACAGGGATGACGAAGCCATGGGACGGAATCCTAATCTGCTCAATTCCAGGCGCCACCACCGACTGTTTTATGAGCAAATGTGGACAAGCCTGGGCAATTCCGGACACTGGCGGGGAGAAATCTGGAATCGGCGCAAAAACGGCGAGGTGTACCCCCAGTGGACCAGCATCAACGCGGTGCGTAGCCGCGACGGTACCATCACCCATTACGTGGGTGTTTTTTCCGATATCAGCGACATCAAGCGGACACAGGAAGAGATCCAACGTCTGGCTTACCGCGACCCGCTGACCGACCTGCCGAACCGATTACTGTTCCGCACACGCCTGGAACAGGCCCTGCTCCGCGCAGAATCCCGGCAATCGGATGTGGCGGTACTTCAACTGGATCTGGATGAATTCAAGCACATCAACGACAGCCTGGGGCACAGTGAAGGCGACCAGATTCTGACCGAAGTGGCCAATCGCCTGGAGGCAGTGCTGCAAAAGGATGAAACCCTGGCACGCATGGGAGGAGACGAATTCGCGATTCTGGTGGAGGATTCCAGCAACAGTCGTACACGCCCGGAGATCGTGGCCGAATCAGTCCTGCAGGCCCTGCAGGACCCGATCAAGCTGGGGGGACAGGATATCTTCATCACCGCCAGCATCGGCATCGCCACCTATCCCCACGATGGTCAGGATGTGGAGCAACTGCTTCAGCACAGCGATGCCGCCACCTATCGGGCCAAACATTCCGGTGGAAACTCTTACTGCTACTATGCCCGGAACCTGACCGAATATGCGCGAGATCGGGTGGTGATGGCGACTGAGCTGCGGCACGCCATCCAGCGAAATGAACTGATTCTCCATTACCAGCCACAGATAGACCTGTCCACCGGAAAGCTCCATGGATTGGAGGTGCTGGTGCGGTGGGAGCACCCCATCCAGGGCCTGATCCCCCCCAACCGGTTCATCCCCATGGCCGAGGATACCGGCCTTATCCTGCCCCTGGGGCGCTGGGTGCTGGAGCAGGCCTGCCGGCAGGCCCTGCGCTGGGACCAGGAGGGACTGGTATTCGGACGTATCGCCGTCAATGTCTCGGGCATCCAGATTCAGCGCAGCGACATGGTGGAAACCGTGGCCACAGTGCTGCGGGATACAGGACTGGATTCCAGATTGCTGGAACTGGGGGTCACCGAGAGCTTCATCATGGACCGGCGACAGGGTGCTCATGAACTGCTCATCGCCCTCAAGGCCCTGGGGGTCACGCTGGCAGTGGATGACTTCGGGACTGGCTACTCGTCCCTGTCCTACCTGAAATCCCTGCCCTTTGACTGCCTGAAAATCGACCAGAGCTTTGTCAGGGGCATTCCGGACGACACCCATGACCTGGCAATAGCCAAAGCCATCATCACGCTGGGCACAAATCTGGGATTTCAGGTACTGGCCGAGGGCGTGGAAACCGACAGCCAGCGGGATCTGCTGACCGACCTGGGATGTCATCAGGCCCAGGGCTATCTCTATAGCCGCCCTCTCCCGGCCCATCAACTTCAAGAGTTCCTGCGGCGAACAGGGGCCGGCACAACCTGAGATACCATGCACTCTCGCCGCAAAAACCGGTCATGCCATGGAGCAATACAGAACTAACAGAACTACTTGCTCGGAACATCCCCTAAAATGAATGCCTCCCCCACCTGGATTTCAATCCCATGCCCACCCAAGCCACCGGTTCCGGATCTTCCAGAATCATCATCCTGACAGCCACCGTCGCCCTGCTGCTGGGCGGCTCCCTCGTCGGACTGAACCAATGGGTGCATAAGGTGGCGGCAGACCGTATCGAGGCCAGCCTGGACAGCCTCGGGCAGACGGACAGCACACAGCCCGGCCTTCACCTGCTATGGGCCGAATATGATCGCAAGCAAGGCTTCATCCAGTACCGGCTGCGCTTCATACCCGCACCCGAGAACCCGCTGTATCCGTTACTCAGCGAATGGCAGGAAACCGAACAACCTCACCTGGAGTTATCGGGCAACGCCGAAGTCACCACCCATGGGCTGTCGGGACTGCTGGGCAAGATTGCCGATGTGCAAGGACAACTGCTGCTGTCGGATACCTGGAAGCAGATGCTGCCGGATTATCGAGGCGAAGACTGGGCGCGCTACGACATTGAATTCCACACCCGACACCAGCACCGCGTCAGAATCGACGGCGACGGTTATCAGGGCAGAATCATGGATGGCCTGGGCCGGAGACAGGGGCAGGCCGACTGGTCCCCATGGCAACTGGTCAGCCACTGGCAACAGGACGGTCGGCTCGACGGGCTTTCCCTGGATCTGCCACGGGCATGGATCAAGGTGCAGGATGACAGCTTCGAATTCCTGCTGGAGTCACTGGCCTTCGTCCTGGAAGACGCCTTGGTTGAAGAAGGCATCCTGACGCAGGCCCGATCCGAAACCCGGATCAAACGCTGGCGACTGGAAGATGCCCAGGAGTCCCTGGAAATGCGGGACCTGAGTCTCCACTGGCACAATCAGCGGGAAGCAGACCGGCTCAAGGGCAACATGGATCTGGCCTGGGGGCCCATCGTCCTTGACGGGATCAAACTGTTGGAAAGTGGACAGGTGGGCATGCGTTCCGAACTGGGCTTTGCGGGCCTGGTTGCACTCAGAGCCATGACGGATGCCGGAGCCGATGAAGATCCGGATGTCCTTGAAGCGGGCCTGCAAGCCCTGCTCGGCCAGGGCGCCATGGTCGCCGTCGATCCACTGTCGCTGCGGCATGCTCAAGCCGGCTCATTTGAAGGCAAGCTGACCCTTGGGGTCAGGGAAAACCCCGCGCTGGACCTGAACCGCGGCCTTGAGGAACTGGACGCCCTGCACGGTTCCGCCAGTGTCGAGGTTCAGCCTGCCCTGATCCGGACCTTCATCCGATACTACCTGCTGGAGCAGTTCCCGGGCTCGGAAGGCCCCCATCTGGACCGCCTGGTGGAACAGCAATGGCTGGAATGGTCCTTTTTCCTGCGCATGATGCCTTTCGTGACCCACTGGGACGACGATCTGATCCGCATGGCCCTGGAACTGGACGCCGGCATGCTCTCGGTGGATGGTCGAGAGGTCATGAACCTGCGGGAAATCATGCGGCTATTCTAGATTACGGGGCTGACCGGGTCCTGGGCTGCCTCGGCGTTGATGAGTACCGCATGCAATGCCTCATGGGCATCCAGATCCTTCCCTGGTCACAGGGGGATCCACGACGCCCATTGATGCGCTGGACCCGCCCCCTCCGCGCTCAGCCCTCTCCAGCAGGCCAAGCAACAACAAACGGGCCAAATCATTCACGGGCCTCCACCGTGGGCACGGCCGATGGCCGCAAGGGATTGTCGGACGAGAGCAGGACGCGGGCGGCGGGCTTGAGGTAATCCGCGTCGATGTGGACGGTTCCGCCGCTGCGGTAGACGTTGACAATGGTATCCATGTGCTCGCTCATGAGTCCGTACTTTTCGTCTGGGGCAGCCAGGATAACCTGAAGCCCCAGCTCATCGAGAAAGCCCAGGGCGCTGACGGCGTTCTGGACGTCCAGCTTGCTGAAGGCCTCGTCAAAGACCGCCAGGGCCATGCCCCCCCGAAGCGCTCCGTCCTGTTCGTCGCGGTGCAGGCGATAGGCCGCCGCCAGGGCCGCGCCGATGGCCACATAGAAGGGTGACTGATGTTCACCACCGGACCCCTTGCCCAAGCGGCGGGACAGCATTTCCGGGTTGCGACCGTCGGCATCGGTCATCTTCACGTCAAAACTGTAGTAATGGCGGTAATCTGCCAGCCGCTCATCCAGACCGGCCTGCTCCCCTGCCTCCATCAGCAGGGTCTGCACCCGTTGGATCGCCTCCCGGTGGGGGTGGGACGGGTCATGGATGGTGTCGAACAGGCCGCCCACATTGTCCGCCTGCTCCGGAGTCCAGCTCTCCACCCAGCGCAGGATGGCGTCGAATTCCGGCGCAGGCTTCTTGATGAAACTGTAGTACTGTCCGTGGAAGGGACGAGATCGAAGATTGCGACGCAATTCCGCCAACTGCTCATCCAGCCGGGTCAGATTTTCCTTGAGACGGCTCATGAAATCGGCCCGAAAGGCATGTTCCGCCTCCCGCAGGGCGTGAGCTGCCTGCTCATGGTAGCGGGCCAGCTGGGTCTCACGCACCTGATCCAGGGTGTCCCCCGCCCATCGGGCCAGCGGTACATGATCATCCACGCCACCCACCGGGGGTGTCTCCACCGGCCAACGGGTCAGATAGTCACGCAGGGCCTCCCAGGCTTCCTCGCGGTGGCGCCTGGCATCCACAAGGGCGCGGCCCGCCCGTTTCTCGGCCTGTTCGGCAATGGCCTGCCAGCGGGCCGCCTCATCCTCCCCTTCGTGCCGGGCTTCCAGTTCCTCCAGACGCTGCTGGGCATCGGCGGCATCCAGTCCGGGCTTGGCGGCAATGCTCCGGCGCTGTTCGCTCACCGCCATCTGTTCCCGAAACTTTTCCTGCAGATCCCGTTCCACCAGGGCCACCTCTCGGTCCTGGCGCTGGAGATCCGCCTGCAAGCCCCGGATCGCCTCCTCCTCGCGTGCCTTGGCCTCGCCCAGACGGTTCACCTCTGCCTGCAAGGCCTCGTAGTCCCCCGTATTCAGACTCAGGGCCTCCCGCTCCAGGGCTTCCAGCCTCTCATCGCAGGTCCGGCGCTGGGCCACCTGTCCGGCCAGATCCGGCAGGTTTTCCAGATGGCGCAAAAAGGGATCCAGCAGTAGCTCCTTGAACGCATCGCCCTGGGCACGCGCCTGCTGGATGCCCCCATAGGTCTCGGCCTGCTCGTCAAAGCGCTGCCGCAGGGCTGCCAGACTGCGCACCCTGGCCTCACGGCCCAGCATGGGTTCCACCGGCTGAGTGCGCAACACCGCACCATTGGTGGCCAGCATGCCGTCCGGGGTAATGGCCCGCTCATGGCGGGTGAGCGCCTCTTCCTGCTCCACCCGGACCACGTTCCCCATCAGGCGATTGACATAGGCACGGGCATGTTCATCCCCGGACGTGACCACCGCGGCCAGGGAATCCGCCTCCGCCCGGTCCAGCCACTGGCGGGTCTTCAGGGTATTGATGATTCGGCTGCCATGGATGCCTTCCCGCCCCCCTTCCCGGCGGTAGATACGAATGGCTTCCACCACCCGCTCGGGCGCCACCAGCAAGGCCTCACGCTGGCCACCGAGGAAACGCTCCACCGCATCCCGCCAGTGCTCGTCGGCCACATCCACCCGGTCACACAGGGGGACTGCCTCAATACCGTGACCGGCCAGAAGCGCCATCAGGCGCCGGGTGCCGGGGGACAGGTCGCTCTCTCCGGCCTCCAGATGTCGGATCCGCTCCCGCAACCCCTCCAGGGTCCTGCGCAGGGCCAGCTCTTCTGCCGCCTGATCATCCAGACTGGCCTTCAGGCGGTCCCTGGCATCGGTCAGGGGGGCACACAATGCCCGCGCCCGCTCGACGATGACCGCCGGATCTTCCGGCCACAGGGCGGTCAACAGGGCATCATCGGACGGCAGGGCATCCCCCAGGCGGCACAACAGGGTTCGGTGTTCGGCCGACAGTACGCCTTCGGCCCGAGGGTCATCCAGCAGACGATGAACCCGGGCCAGCCCGCGGCGGGCATCATCCAGGATCTTCCGCACCCCGTCCCGGCGCTCCCTGTAACGGTCCTGATCCGACTTGATACGGGCCTTCTGCTGCGCCACGTCGCTGGCAGCCAGGCGGGCGCTGGCCTCGATCCACTCAGACTCCAGACGCTGCCTTGCCTCGTCCAGGGCGGCCAACTGCCGCCGGGCCTGTTCCATGCCCTCGTGCAGCGTGTCCACCCGCCGGGCCAGGGGGTCGGTGACTGCTTCGAGAGCATTGAAACGGGCCTCCTGCTCCACCCAGCGGAAGGAGCAGGCCCGGCTTTCCGCCTGGTCGGCCCGCCCATAGTGCTGACGGATCGACTCCAGGGCCGATTCGCGCCTACGGGCATCCTCGGTCCGGGTACGGATGTCCCGATAATGACGCAGGGCCTGCTGGAGCTGACGAACCTGGATAGGGCGATCCTCCAGCACAAACTGGCGCACGAAATCAGAAACATTGCGGATCGGCGCAAAAGTGATGGCGTTACGGAAACTCTTGAGAAACCGAACGGGGTCCAGGTGACGGCGCCCATCCGAAAGCTCGGCACAAAGCTGGCTCACGAACTCGCCGGCCTGGGACACCACCTTGAGTTCCGGACAGCGACCATAGAGGCTTTCCCGCAGGCGCTTCCATGGAATGGGAGCCATGCCCTGGGGGGTTTGCTCCATCAGGTCGGGCAGTGTCAGGCCCACGCCCGGGGCGATGAAGCGGCCGTCGATCTGCTCCTGGGCCTGATCCAGACGGGCATGCAATGACAGCCCCACCGAGGTCTCCCGACCGGTGGCAGTCTCCTCGAAACACAGTACCAGGTAGGTCAGCGCCTGTTCCCTGGGGCGCAGGTCGGTGGTGATGTCCGGATTGTCCGGGTCCCGCACCACCCCCAGGCAGTAATCCCGCAGATTGCGGGTACTCTTCTCTCCGGCGCTGGCATTGAGACTGAGTTCATGCTTGTTCCCGCCGACGAGCACGGTCTGAATGGCATCCAGCAGGGAAGACTTGCCCGATGCATTGGGACCAATGAAGGCGGCATGCCCCTGGATCTCGATGGACGCCGACTCCACCCGATACCAGTTCACCAGCAGCAGGCGTACCAGTCGCTTCATGCCGGGGTCTCCATGTCCGTATCCGTATCCTCTTCCGGCAGATAGGCGTCAAGCTGCTCCATCACCCGACCATCGGTGATCAGGCGGATGCTGGGCAGGATCCGCAACCCCGGCAATGCAGCATCCGAGGGACCATCATCGACCTCGATAACGCCGTAGCGGGCGAGGCGGGCCAGCAGGGCCCGCATCTCCGTCAAAACGGGGCGCTTGCGACCCAAGAGGGTTTCATAACGCCCCAGCAGATCCTCAGCCTCCACGTGGACACACCCGTCCCGCACCTGGAAACGGTCCATGCCTTCCTCATAGAGCAGCCGCAGACACAGCAGCATCAGGGTTTCCACCAGACGCAGGCGGGCATGGGCCTGGGCGTCGTCGGGCAACAATCCCAGAAATCCCGACTCATCATCCCGGTGCAGCCCCCAGCCCAGGGCATCGAACAGGTTGAGGAAATAGTCATGGTTGTTGACCACCACCCGATACACATCCCGGTCCCGGGGTCGCCGCAGAAACAGGAATTGCCGGGATAACAAGGCCGAGGCCGCCTCCCGCAAGGCCTGCTCGGTCACCTCGCCCCGCTCCAGTACCTGGCGCATGTCACGCAACATGGCCGGTCTCCCGGTGATCCAGACGATGCACCACAAAACGGGGGCAACGCAGCCATGGGTTTTCCATGTATCCCTCCAGGTATTCGACACGATAAAGGCGGCGCAGACGCTCCGCCCCCGGCAACCAGGGCAGTTGCCTTACATGGGTGAAGGCCATGAAGTCTTCCACCGTCTCAATAGGCAGGACTTCCCCGGGGGTTGGACCCTCGGGACGCAGATGGACCTGAAGATACCGTTCCATGCGCCGGGGATCGATACGGCGCCGGTCCAGGTAGGCCCGCAGTGCCCGCTGACGCTCCAGAAGCTGCGGATCCATCGGATAGGAGGTCAGCACCCGTGGTTCCGGCGGTCGCCTGGAGACGCTGGGCGCACGCAGACTCTGGCGCCCCAGGGGACTGGTGTCGATCAGCGGCAGCAACGTCAGTTCATCCTCGTCGGGACAGGCCACCAACGCGCGCCCCATCCCCTCCAGCCGACGGGCCAGGCGGGGCGCCAGCCCCGGTCGGCTACGGTCCAGATAACGCACCGTGTCCGCCACACGGCGCTCCACCTGCCCCCGATACCGATCGACCCGGGCCAGATGATCATCCACCTGCTCGAAGATACCGCGCAGGGTCGACAAATCCCGCTCAAGGGCGCGCCAGGCATGGTCTTCATCGGCCAGCCCTGTCTGCTCCATATAACCGATGACCAGTTGCTGCCGGCGCGGAGCATCAAACTCCAGCTCCCGCACCCGTGACAGGATCTCACCGCGGAAACGGAAAGGATTATTGCGGGTCTTGAGCTTCTTGTAGTCGGCCACCAGAAAGCGTTCGACGAAATCATCAAAGAAATGTCCCAGAACCCGACGGGGATCATCCAGTGACGCCAGCACCGATAACAGCCCCTTGAGGCCATAGATCATGGCGTTGAGATGCTGACGGAAGCGCCGGGCCTCGCTCACAGCCTGACGGAAGGCCAGTGCCTGGCCGCGGGGGTCTTCCACCGCCCGTTGGACATTGTTGAGGATGGACAGCACCATGCCGCCGTAAAAAACCTGTTCAGGTCGCGCCACTTCCACCAGTGCGCCCCAGAGGGTGCCCACAGCCGGTGGCACCGTGACCCGCATGCGGTAGCCATCCGCCTCTTCTTCAAGCCACCCGCAGCTTCGCAGACGCCGATAGACCCGCTGGGCCAATCCCTGATCCAGCACCCCCTCTGCAGCCTCCGCTGGATCCATTTCCTCGGCCAGTTCGGACACCGCCAGACGGGTCAGGATTTCCTCCAGATCCGCACGCACCGTCTCCCGTGAGGGAAACACCTCGGCGTGGATCTGCTCGAAAAACAGGGGATGCAATTCGAGCAGCAAACGCCCGTATACCTGTCGATTGGGCCCGGTCAAGGGAGAAAACAGGTTATCGGGCAGACGCTCAAAGAGTTCTGCCATGATGAAGCGTGGGTCCTTGGAACGGAAAAGGTGCTAACTTACCCAAGTCCGAAAGGCCTGGCCACTACCGTATCAACCCCAGCCATCATGAGAACAGAGAACCCATGGTTGTAGCCCCCTGCCCGCTCTGCGTCCCACAGGATGAAGCACGGGTCTGGCAGGATCAGTCCTGCCGGATCATCCTGGTGAATGATCCGGACTACCCCGGCTTCTGCCGGGTGATCTGGCACGATCATGTCGCTGAAATGAGTGATCTGTCCTCGCAGGAGCAGCAACACCTGATGCGTGTCGTCCTGGCCACGGAGCAGGCGCTGCGGGCGCTGATGAAACCTGACAAGATCAACCTCGCCAGCTTCGGCAATCAGGTTCCCCATCTTCACTGGCATGTGATCCCCCGCTATCGGGAAGACGCGCACTTTCCTGAATCGATATGGGGCCGCCGACAGCGGGAAAGCCGCCCGGTGCTGGCACCGGAACGGGAAGCCCTGACCCACTGGATCGCATCCGCCCTGGGGCATCCGGGGAAACCGACCGGCAGCATCATGGTCTGAAGCCGGACATAGCCTCCCTGGAATCCATCGCCATGCTGACTCCCTGCATCAAGATCTGCCGGGCAGAAAACGGCCGTTGCATCGGCTGTGGACGGACACTGGAAGAGATCGGTGTCTGGCGGGATCTGGAAGATCATCAACGACGCCGAATCATGGCACGACTGTTGGTGGAGGGGTATCCCGGGGGAACTGCCGGAGCCCGGCCTGAGACTGCCCCGGAAGTCCGTGCCCCCAGGGAACAGAAACACGATACGCCCGGTGCTCAGGCGGGTCCGGAAATCACGTTCAGACCGGCTTGCAGACGCTATCCCAGGGCCGTCCTGATCGATGGCATTCCCTACGGTCAACGAGTTGTCGCGTTGGTGGAGGCGCTGCAGAAGATTGCAGACGGTGACCTTGCGGCGGAGACCTGTGAATCCATCGCCCGCCGGGCCCTGGGAAGACAAATCTGACCTGCATCCCGTCGTTTCCACATATCGTCGTCACGCCCGCGCCCTTTCGTCACACCCGCGCAAGCGGGAGTCCATGGTTTTCTGCCCTGTCACTGGATTCCCGCGTTCGTGGGAATGACGGAGGGGTGGCGGGCATGACGAGGTGTGCGGTAATGATGAGGGGGAGGAGGGGCTGATGTACAAAATTCGGGGGTGACGGGCAAGAAAAAACCCCGACCGGTTTCCCGATCGGGGTTTTGGAATAGGTGCCTGGCAGTGACCTACTTTCACATGGGGAGGCCCCACACTATCATCGGCGCTGAACCGTTTCACTT
>NZ_NRSM01000003.1 GCF_016584105.1 Ectothiorhodospira shaposhnikovii
GTCTTGGGAGGGTGGGGAGGGCGGCACCGTGCATAATGAAGGGGATCAGAAGGGAAGGGCCTGTTTGGTGTGGGCCACCGCCAGCATGTAGCCGAATACCAGGACCGCCAAGAGCCAAGCTACGGCCCGGCCGGCATCATGCCGGGCTCGGTCAAGCGATATCCAATACCGACTTCCGTGATCAGATAGGTGGGGCGGGCGGGATCCGGTTCAATTTTTTTTCGCAAGGTTCGAATAAATACCCGCAATGAATCGGATTGATGGGTGTTTGCGGTGCTGCCCCAGACAGTTTTCAGGATCTGCTTGTGAGTGACCACTTGGCCCTGGCGATGGGCCAGGCAGACCAGCAGATCATATTCGGTGGGTGTCAGGATGATTCGATGGTTATCCCTGTGCACTTCGTGCCGCGCCAGATGAATTTCCAGTGCCCCGCAGCGCAGTACCGGCTGTTCGGGGCGGGATTCATTCCGCTGGTCCCGGTGGCGGAGCGCCACCCGGATTCGGGCCAGCAACTCGCCGGTGCCGAAGGGCTTGGTCAGGTAGTCATCCGCTCCCAGGTTGAGTGCTGTCACCTTGTCATTTTCATGGCCACGGGCCGAAAGTACGATGATGGGCATCTGGCTCCAGGCGCGGATGCGAGGGATGACTTCAATACCATTCATGTCCGGTAATCCCAGATCCAGGAGTATCAGGTCCAATTGGCATTGTTCAAGCAGTGCCAGGGCATTCGAGGCTTTGGCGGCGTGGGTGATCTCAAAGCCGTGCATCTGCAGGGTGGACACCAGCACAGCGGCCAGGGATGCGTCGTCTTCCACGACCAGAATGCTGGGCTTGACCAGGGATTTCATGCGTTGGCTTCGGCGGCTTCGGTGGCATTGGTGGACGGCCGGGGCAGTGGCGGCCAGCCGCTGACCGGGAGGGAGAATCTGAACACCGCCCCGCCGCCGGGATTGTCTTCGATCCACAAGCGTCCACGATGGGCCTCGACAATGGCTTTGCAGATGTTCAGGCCGATACCCAGCCCGCGGCTGTCCGAGGCATTGGGACCCCGATAGAATTTCGTGAAGACCCGTTCACGGTCCTCCTCGGGGATGCCGGGCCCCCGGTCACTGATACTGAAGATGATCACGCCGCTTTCCTCGGTCACGCTGATACCGACCGGTGACCTGTCGGCAGAATAGGTGATGGCATTCTCTAGCAGATTGCTCAATACCTGTTGAATCAGCACGGGATCCATTGCGGTGGTAGGCAGGGACTCATCCAGAATGCAATGAATGGGGCGATTCGCCAGGTGGGATCGCATGCGATTGAGGGTGGCGTTGACCACATCATCAATCTCCTGCCAGCTCAACTGAACCATCCGCTCTCCCTGTGCCTCCAGTCGACTCATGCTGACCAGGTCTTCAATAAGCTTTTCCATCTCCACGGCTTCGTTAACGATACGATGTAAAAGATCCTGCCAGACTCCCGTGGGGCAGTCCGCCGGCATGGATTGTAGAGAAGAGGCCGCCCCGAGGATGGTGGACAAGGGAGTGCGAAGATCATGGGAGACCGAACTGAGTATCGCCGAGCGCAGCCGTTCCGTCTCAACCTGGACCTCGGTATTGCGGGAGATCTCGGACAGGTATTCCCGCTCGAGGGCGATGCTCACCTGTAACAGACAGGCCTTCAGCAAACGCCATTCTTCCGCGGGCCAGAGTGGGTCTTGAGAGTTATTGGTCCGGTGCAGTATGACCACTCCCAGGGTGCGCCCCGAGCCACCCAGAGGTAGTAGCAGGCCTGGGTTGCCCGGTAGGGTATCGGTCCCACGCCCCGCAGGTACGCCGTTGTTCAGTACCCACTCGGCCAGGGCCAGTTCGTCCTTGGTCAGATCCCGGATAGGCGGCAGGTTAACGGGGCCGGGGTTGATACGCCCTTGTCTGTCGGGCAGCAGCATCCTTACATGGATAGGAAATATCTCGCGCAGTTCGGCCTCGGCGACCTGTACGAGACGGGTTTGGCCACTTTGTCTGCTCAGTGTGCGAGCCAGCTTGGACAGGCGTTCCGCGCGCTGTTGGAGATCCTCGGCGATCCGGGCATGGCGACGGACGCGAGCGGTCAGGGTCGTGATCGTGAGGGCGACGAGACCCATGACACCAAAAGTGAAGAGGTACTGGATATCATCCACGACCACCGTGTAGAAAGGGGCAGTAAAGAACAGGTCGTAAAGCAGCACGGCAAGGCCTGAACTGATCAATGCCACCTTCAAGGGCGCGCGGACCGCAGCGAAGACGACGGCTGCCAGGTAGGCCATGATGATATTGGCCTCCGCCAGTCCCATCTCCCTGAACCCAAAGGCGATGCCCGTGGCTAGGGCCAGGGCGCTGCCGGCTTCCAGCCAGTGGTGAGGCAGGACCGGGTGGGTTTCCGATCTTTGTGTGATGGTGCGCGGAGGCCGATCATCCTTTCCCGCGCTGACCACATGCACATCGAAGCTGCCGCCTTGGCTGAGTAGACGTCGGGTTATGGAGCGACCGAACCGTCGCCGTCGGAGAAATGCCTCGTGGCATCCGACGATGATCTGAGTAAAACCATGTTGCCGGGCGTGGGCTACGATGCCATCCACTGCGTTCTCGGCGGATATAGTGACCGTATCCGCCCCAAGACGACCGGCATGGGCAAGGTGCTCATTGACCTTATGTTGAATCTCCGGGTCTTCCGAACTCAGGTCCGGCGTCTGTACGTACAGAGCGGTCCAAGGGGCCTGAAAGGCCGAAGCCATGCGTTGTGCAGTGCGCAGAACCCGTTCCGTGGTCTTGCGCGGGGCGATACACACAAGGATGCGTTCACCACTGCTGATATGCTGCCTGAGGCGTTCGCTTCCCGTTTCCCGATAACCCTGCCGGCCGACGCGTTCAGCAGTGCGTCGCAGGGCCAGTTCCCGCAGGGCAAACAGATTGGTGCGACGGAAGAACTGCCCCATTGCACGCTGTGCCTTCTCGGGGGCATAAACCTTGCCCTGATGAAACCGTTCCAATAGTTCCTCGGGGGGTAGATCAATCAGTTCCACATCATCGGCCTGATCAAACACACTATCTGGCACCAGTTCCTGAACCACAATCCCAGTCAGGCGCTCCACCAGGTCATTCAAGCCCTCCAAATGCTGAACGTTCATGGTGGTCCAGACATCAATGCCCGCCCGCTGCAATTCAGCGATGTCCTGGTAGCGTTTGGGGTGCCTGGCGTCCGGGGCGTTGCTATGGGGCAACTCGTCCACCAACAGGATTTCAGGCTTTCGTTCCAGAGCGGCCTGGAGGTCGAACTCCTGCATGGTCAGCCCCTGATAAGAGGTCTTTCTGAAGGGTAGCTGTTCCAGGTGTTGCGCAAGCTGGTCGATTTCCTCCCTTCCATGAGGCTCTATATAACCGGCCACCACATCCTGGCCTGCCTGTCGGGCACGGACGGCCACTTCAAGCATGGTGTGCGTTTTACCCACACCCGCGGCATACCCAAAATAGATCTTCAGGCGACCGAAGCCGCTCCTTGATCGGGTCATGGGGTGCTCACTCCGGTGACACCCCCCATGTACCGATGATCCAGGGCTCGATTCAGGCTCACCACGTGCACTGTCCGCTCGCCGAAGAGACCCAGCCAACGCCCTTGCGCATGGGTCTCGATGAGATCATGAATGGTTTCAAGAGGCATGTTTCTGGCCATGGCTACCCGCTCCGCCTGGTAGAGGGCAGCGGCCCGGCTGATGTGAGGGTCTAGCCCGCTGGCAGAGGCCGTGACCAGGTCCACCGGCAGCGGTCTTTCGGGATTCTGACCTTCCAGACCTCGCAACGCATGGATGCGAGCCTGAACTTCCTCGATCAGGCCCGGTTCGAGAGGGCCGAGGTTGCTGGCATCGGAGTTCAGGCCGTCGTAGGGAGTATCTCCGGTCAAGGAGGGACGGGACCAGAAATACGCCGGCCCTGCAAATGCCTGTCCCAAGTGGTAAGCACCTATCTGATGGCCTTGGTCTTCCATGATGCTGCCGTTGGCCTGGTGAGGAAACAGCACCTGGGCCATGCCGGTGATGGCCAGGGGATAGGCCACGCCCGTCAGCAAGATGAGCAACGCCATGAATACCAGGGAACGTTGAATGATCAGTCTCATGATGGTTTCTCTCAGAAAAGACCCGATGCCACCAGCAACAGGTCGATTATCTTGATGCCTGCCACCGGCAGCAGCAGTCCACCCAGGCCGTAGATGATCAGGTTTCGCCGCAGCAGCCCGGTGGGTCGCGCTGGGGTGTATCGGACACCGTGTAGCGCCACCGGGGTGAGCAGCGGGATCATCAAGGCATTAAAGATCACTGCTGCAAGAATGGCCGATTCCGGGCTGCCCAGGTGCAGTATGTTCAGGGCATCCAGTGCCGGGAAGGTGGCTGCCAGCACCATGGGAACGAGTACCAGAAAGCGTGCCACATCGTTGGCGAGACCGAAGCTGGTGACCGCGCCTCTGGCCATCAGGATCTGCCGGCCGATGCCGACGATATACCGAATCTTCGTGGGATCGGCATCCAGATCCAGCATGTTCCCGGCCTCTTTGGCCACCTGTGTGCCGGAACCCATGGAAATACCCAGGTCGGCCTGGGCCAGGGCCGGGGCGTCATTGGTTCCATCACCACTCATGGCGATCACTTTTCCCTGGGTCTGGTACTTACGAATCAATGCCAGTTTGTCCTCGGGTGTGGCCTCAGCGACGAATTCGTCCACGCCCACCTCGGCGGCGATGCCGGCGGCAGTGAGGGGGTTGTCACCCGTAATCATCACCGTGTGGATGCCCATCTTGCGCAGTTCGGCAATGCGCTCACCGATGCCTGGCTTGATCTTGTCTCTCAGAGCGATGGTCCCCAGCACTTGCTGGCCTTCGGCCACGACCAGGGGGGTGCCACCCTCACCAGCGATGCGTCGAACCTCGAAATCCAAAGCTTCGGGCCACGTGCCACCCTCTGCCTGCAGGTGTTTGCGAATGGCATCGGCGGCACCCTTGCGCACGGTACGTCCCTCTTGCGCCATGTCGATGCCGCTCATGCGCGTCGTGGCGCTGAAAGGGATCAGTCTTGCTGTTGCGGGAAGGCTGGGGGGGGCGAAGCCCTGCTCCCTTTGTACCAGTGACAGGATGCTTCGCCCCTCTGGCGTATCGTCGGAGATGGAGGCCAGCCCGGCAGCCTCTGCCAGAACCTGTGCCGTCACGCCGGGGGCGGGGATCAGCTGCCAGGCCTCCCGGTTGCCCAGAGTGATCGTGCCAGTCTTGTCCAGTAGCGCGACCTCCACATCCCCTGCCACTTCCACCGCATGACTGTCGGTGGCCAGGACATTGTGTTGGCCCAGGCGCGTCAGGCCGGAAAGGCTGATGCAGGAGAGCAAGGCACCGATGGTGGTGGGCAGCAGACAGACCAGCAGACCGACGATGACGATCAGCTCCAGAGGGCTGCCGCCGCCATAAGCAGCACCGAAATGGGATATGGGCAGAATGCTCACCACAACCAGCAAGGAAACGATGGTCAGGAATATCAGGAAGATGAACAGGGCCAGTTCGGTGGGCGTCTTGTGCCTCTGACTGCTCTCCACCATGGTCACCATTCTGTCAATGAAGGTGCCTTCACGGGTATATCTCAGTTTTACAATGAGCCAGTCGGAAACCACCCGGGTACCGCCCAGGACCTGATGACGGTCTCGGCAACCTTCTCTGATGACCGGCGCGGACTCCCCGGTGATGGCACTCTCGTCGACGGTAGCCACGCCCTCTTCGACCACGCCGTCTGCGGGGATGAGTTGTCCGGCCTGTACCAGAACCCAGTCACCGGTTTGCAGGTCGCCGACCATGACTGGTTCTCCAGGGGCATCGCGGTGCGGCGCCGTCAGGCGATAGGCCAGCCCTTGTGGCTGTGAACGGCGCAGTTCCTGAGCGTGAGCGCGCCCTCGGGCCATGGCCACGCTCTGCACCCAGTTGCTGAACAGGACCGTGAGCCATAGCCATAGCGTGATGCTGGCCACCATCGGGAATTGCCCCACCGCCATGCCGAAGGCGGCCAGTATGCTCAGGATCAATCCCAGGCAGGCGCTGACCCAGACGACGAAGATGATGGGGTTTCGCAATTGCTGTCCAGGCCCCAACAGCCGCAGACTTTCCCGCAGCACACGGGCATCAAAAAAGATTCCAGACAGTCCTACCGTATTCATCAAAATGCCTCCGGATGGGCGAGCAGGACGGCTTCCAGGATGGGGCCGGCGATTTGAGCCGGCAGGAAACCCAGTCCACCGATCACGATAAAGGTCAGTATCAACAACAGGGCAAACAGAGGGGTGGTGGTGCGTACGCTATTCCTTTCGTCCACGGTGGCTGATTTCTGTGCCAGATACCCGGCAATAGCCAGGGCCGCGAGCATGGGCGCAAAGCGGCCGATCAGCATGACCATGGCAAGGCTCAGATTGAACCATGGAGTGTCGGCATTCAGGCCGGCGAAGGCACTGCCATTGGTAAAGCCGGCTGACGAGTACGCATACAGCAGTTCACTGAATCCCCGAGGGCCGCCATTGGTCATGTGATCCGTCAAACCCGGCATCAGCAGTGATGAGGTGATACCCAGCAGTACCGCCGCCCCAGGTAGCAGGATGCCCAAGGTAGCCAGCCGGATCTCCGCCATGCCGAAAGGCTTGCCCATGAACGAGGGCGTGCGGCCCACCATCAAACTAGCTAGAAACACGGCCAGTAGGGTGAAGAGCAGTAGATTCTGCAGCCCTCCCCCGACGGCACCGAACACCGGGCCACCGATCTGCATGCCCGACATGATCACTGCCGTGCTGATGGGCAGGTAGGATGCATGCATGGAATTCACGGAACCATTGGAAGTCACCGTGGCAGACACCGCCCATAGGGAGGACTGGCCGATCCCCAGTCTGGCCTCCTTGCCTTCCATATTGCCGCCGGGCTGTTCACTGCTGGCAATCTGATCAACGCCCAGCACTTCCAGGCGCGGTGAACCCATCTGTTCCGTGGCGGTGACGATGGCCACCGCGGTGAACCAGAATGTCAGCATCACACCCAGGAACAGCCATCCCTGTCCAGGATTGCGCGACATGCGTCCAAAGGTGAAGGTAAGTGCCGCCGGGATCAGAAGGATGGCCAGGGTCTGTAGCAGATTGGTGAGTGCAGTGGGGTTTTCCAGGGGATGGGCCGAATTGGTACCGAAAAATCCACCACCATTGGTGCCCAACTGCTTGATGGCGATCTGGGAGGCTGCGGGACCCAGGGGGATCGTTTGTTGGGTGGGCAACGTTTCCAGGTGGCCGGTTTGCAAGTCTGCGGGCGCATGGGCGATGACCGTATCCACCTTGGTATAGGGACTGAAGGTCTGCACGACCCCCTGGGAGATCAGTACCAGAGCCAGCAGGGTCGCCAGGGGCAGCAGCACGTACAGGTGGCAGCGCACCAGATCCACCCAGAAATTCCCCAGATGACCGGTCCCGTGGGCGGTGATGGCACGGATCAGTGCGATCAGGACCACGATGCCCAGGGCGGCGGACAGGAAATTGAGTACACCAAGGCCCATCATCTGCGTGAGGTAGGAATATGTCACTTCGCCACTGTAGTTCTGCCAGTTGGTGTTGGTGATGAAACTCACTGCCACGTTGATGGCCGAATGCACGGCGGGTGGCGGAAGGTTTTCCGGATTGGCCGGCAGCCACCCCTGAAGCATCTGCAGGAGAAATAGAAAACCGATCGCTACGAGTGACATGACTAGTAGCGATGCACTCCAGCTCTTCCAGCCCTGGGGCTGATCCGGATCGATCCCCATGAGGCGATAGGCTGCCTGTTCCACGGGTTTCAGAAGGGGGGTCAGCAACACCCGTTCGCCGGAAAACACTCGGGCCATGTAAAGGCCCAGCGGCCAGGCCAGCAGTAATAGCAGGCCAGTGAAGATAAGCAACTGGGCCAGTGCAATCATCGTCATAGGAATGCCTCCGGGACAAACATGGCGTAGATCAGATAGCCCAGCAGGCCAACTGCCATGAGCCCGAACAGCGTGTAAAGGATCGTCATGATGCCTCCAGAGCGTGAATGACTTGTCGCTGGAGGGAAAGATTAGGTGTTTCGGCCTTAACGTGGTGTTAAGGGGGCGGGGTTCGCCGATAGGCGCGCTATCAGCTGTACAATGATGAGGTGCCCAAGTGAATTATTGTGGGACGGCCCAGGTCTTGCCTGTTCTCTCCATTATTGTTGTGGGCATGCCAAGACCGGGTTTTCTTCAATGCCTGGCTGTACGCAGGCAGACCGACCGAGCACAGAGCAGTCCTTTTAGCCAGCTTCGACGATACAGGGAGCGTCACCATGTACTGCACGCAATGTGGTCACAACAACGATCATTCGGCACGTTTCTGCGCCGGTTGCGGGGCGTCCCTCGGGACGCAGCCGTTGCCGGCCGACATGGCGGAGGGAGCGGGCGCCGCTGCTGCGCCCGCCTCAGCCTCGGTCAGGGATGCCGGATTCTGGTATCGCCTGCTGGCATTCGTGATTGACATGGTCATCCTGACCCTGATCACCATCGTGGTGGCGGTTCCGCTGGGTTTTGCCCTGGGGGCATCCATGGCGGCAAGCGGGGCCACTGGCCAGGAGATCACTCTGGTTGCGGAAGGTATGGGTAATCTGCTGTCCCTGCTGCTGGGGTGGCTCTATTACACGGTGTTCGAGTCCTCGAAATGGCAATCCACCCCCGGCAAGCGGATGCTGGGCCTGCGGGTGACGGACATGGACGGCAACCGGATCGGCTTTGGTCGCGCCAATGGCCGCTACTGGTCCAAGATCCTTTCGGCGCTTTTGCTGTTCATCGGCTATCTGATGATCGCCTTTACCCGGCGCAAGCAAGGTCTCCACGACCTGATTGCCTCCACGCTGGTGGTCAGGCAGTCGTAGATCAGCCCTCATTGTTAGCGGCCTCATCTGCAGGTCCTGGGATGCTCCGGACGGGACACCCCGCACAAAGCGGTATTCCGGGAGCGTGAGGGTGATGCGGGGTTGTCCAGGCCGACATTCCCGCGAAAGCGGGAATCCAGTTGCGGGGGCTCCCCCTGGGCTCCCGCTTTCGCGGGAGTGACGGCGGTGCCGGCGAGGGTTAGTGACGACGGTGCCTGGCGTAGTGACGACGGGGCTTGGCGAGGGTCCGTTCTGGAATGACGGCAAGAGTTTTTCATCCGTACCCGTCATTCCCGCGAAAGCGGGAATCCAGTTGCGGGGCCTCCCCCTGGGCTCCCGCTTTCGCGGGAGTGACGGCGGTGCCGGCGAGGGTTAGTGACGGCGTGAGGATGGCGCTGTTTGGTAAGATGGGCGGGAGCAGGTCGCCGGCATGGCGCCTGCGGCATACCTTCCTCTCCCTGTCCCTCAATCCAGGGGCAACCAGTCAAAACAGGGGCGCCGGCGGCATGAGCCTCCAGAAGACGCTGTTCGGAAAACTGGTCTTGCTGACGCTGGCGATGGTGATCCTGCTGGGCTCCCTGGTGTCGGTCGTGCTGTATCACAGCGGCCTCGACTCGGCTCAGGCCGTCATTCGCAACAAGAACATGGCCGCCGCTCACCATATTCGGGGCTATGTACAGCCGCTGCGGTCCGTCGTGCAGTACCTGGCCGCCAAAGATGCCGTGCGTCAGGCCATGGATACGAACTACCGTGACGAGTCGCAACTCCTGGAACTGTTCCGTGTGCTGCAGGATGCCAATCCGACCATACACTTCATCTTCGCAGCCTACGAGGACGGTCGGTTGGTCATCAATGATTATGTGCCGCCCCCCGGATTCGATCCCCGTATCCGCCCCTGGTATGAGGCGGGGGTGCGAGCGGGCCCGGCATTGTCGGGCGGCATCCCTTACCGTGAAATCAAGTCGGACGAGTGGCTGGTGTCGTTCAGTCAGGTATTGCTGGACGAGGATGGCGGGCTACGCGGCGTGGTGGCAATTGATGCTTTGGTGGATGCGGTGATGGAGGTCATCGGCGCCCGCGATCCCTCCTTCACCACTGCCCGCAACCTGGTGCTGGATCATGAGGGCAGGATACTGTTTCATGCTCAGGATGGCTTGATTGGTACCCGGTTTGCCGGTTGGGACAGCCTGGCGCCGATGATGGGGGAGGGAAGCGGTCAGCTCTTCCTGGCAGTGGATCAAAGGACCTGGATGGTGCAGTTCATTCATGAAGAGCCCCTGAACTGGACCGTGGTCACCATGGTGGAGAAGCGGGAAGTCCTGTTGCCCATCATGTTGCGCATCCTGCAAAGCGTGGCCGTGGTGCTGTGTATCGCGTTGTTGCTGTCCGCCTCCATGGCACGAAACCTGAGCGCCCATATCGTGGGGCCGTTGCGTCTGCTGGAGCAGCGGGTTCGGGATGTGGTCGATGGCAAGGCCTTGGGACAGACACGACAGTCGGTGCCGCTGGCGGGATTGAAAAACGAGATCGGTACCATTTCTCAGGCCATCGAGGCGGTGACGGAACACGCCTTGTATCAGAAGAATCGGGAGCTTCAGCACAACAATGCGTTGCTGGAAAGGCTGTCCCAGACCGACTCCATGACCGGCCTGATGAATCGTCGCAAGATGAACGAACAGCTGGAGCAGGAGTATTCGCGGGTCTGTCGCTATCAGGGCACCTTCGTACTGATGCTCTTCGATATCGATCATTTCAAGCAGATCAACGACACCCATGGCCATCATGTGGGCGATTTCGTCATCCAGGAACTGGCGGCCCTGGTGCGCAGCATGGTTCGCGCCACCGACAGCGTGGCGCGGTGGGGGGGCGAGGAGTTTCTCATCCTGTTTCCTGAAACGGATCAGGCCGCGGCAATGAACATTGCCGAGAAGATCCGTGCCGCCATTGCCGCCCATCGATTCCCGGTTCCCAGACCGGTCACGGTCAGCATCGGCATCTGTCAGCACAGACCGGACACGAGCCTGCAGGAGCTGCTGATTGCCGCCGACAAGCTGCTTTACCAGGCCAAATCCGGGGGGCGTAACCGCATCTGCGTGGGATGTTCGGAATAAGTCAATGCCCCGGCCCATCAGCCCCCAGCCCCAGCCGCCGCATCTTTTCCCACAGATTCTTGCGGCTGATGCCCAGGGCCTGGGCGGTCTGGGTGATCCTGCCCTCGTTGGCCCGCAGGGCCTCCAGGATGAAGGCCCGCTCACAGCGTTGCAGATGGGTGGATAGATCAAAGTCCTGATGGGTTGCCGCCGGAGCCGATGTCCCGGTGTCCCCGGCGTGGGTTTCCGATAGGCCCGCGTCACGCTCCCTGAAAATATCACTCCCCTGGATCACCGGTGAATCGGACAGGATGCAGGCCCGTTCGATGGCGTGCTTGAGTTCCCGCACGTTGCCCGGCCAATCATGGATCGACAGGGTATCCATCGTCTGGGGCGTGATCACACAGCGCTTGCCCTGTCGGCGGGAACAGTCCGCCGCGAACCCCTGGGCCAGCCAGGGGATGTCCTCCCGTCGCTCCCGCAGCGGCGGGACGTGCAGGTGAATCACGTTGATCCGGTAGTACAGGTCCTCCCGGAAACGGCCCTGTTCCACTTCCTCCCGCAGATTTCGGTTGGTGGCGAAGATCAGTCGCGCCTCGAATCGTCGTGGACTGTGGCTGCCGATGGGCATCACCTCCCGTTCCTGCACCGCCCGCAGCAGCTTGGCCTGCATGGACAGATCCAGTTCGCCGATCTCATCCAGGAACAGGCTGCCGCTCCCCGCGGCCTCGAACAGCCCGGTACGGCGGCGGTCTGCACCGGTGAAGGCCCCCTTCTCATGGCCGAACAGCTCGGCCTCCAGCAGGGGATGGGGCAGGGCGGCGCAGTTGATGGCCAAAAAGGGGAATTCGGGGGTACCGCCAGACAGATCATGCAGGCGTCGGGCAACCCGTTCCTTGCCCACGCCCGATTCTCCCGTGATCAGTATGGTTCCGGCCTGGGCGGCCACCCGGGGCAGCAGGGACTCCAGTTGCCGCATCTGCGCGGAGACGCCCAGAGGCGGGAAACCCTCCCGGTCTTCTCGCTCGGGACACAGGCCCGCCACCTTTTCCATCAGCCGGTTCAGATCAAAAGGTTTGGTGACATAGTCCGCCGCCCCCGCCTTGAGTGCCGAGACCGCCTCCTGAATGGCGCCGTAACCGGTGATGAGGATGACCGGTGGTGCCGTCGGCAGACCGTTGACGGCCTCCAGCAGCGCACGGCCGTTCATCCCGGGAAGACGAATGTCGCTTAGGACCAGGTCCACCGGCCGGGCGGACAGGCGGGCCAGGGCGTCTTCGGCGGAGCGGCACCAGAGGGCGTCGTAGTGTTCCAGGCGGAAACGATCCAGCAGGGACTCACCCATGATGGCGTCGTCTTCCACGATCAGGATGCGTGCCTTCGTCTTCATCAATCCTCCTCGTGGCACAGGGGCAGTCTTACCGTGAAGCCGGTGCCACTCTCGTCGCTGTCCACGGCGATCTGTCCTCTGAGCTGCTGGACGATCTGGTAGCTCACCCACAGGCCCAGGCCGTGGCCGCGAGGGTGATCTCCGGCGAAGGGTTCGAACAAGTGACCGAGGCGTTCCGGCGGGATGAGGGGGCCTGCGTTGATCACCTGGATGCTCAGGTATTCGCCCGTGATGTGGGCGCAGACGGTGATGATCTCGCCTGGCGGCGTGGATTGCAGGGCGTTGAGCAGCAGGTTCAGCACCACCTGCCTGACCAGGGTGGCCGGCAAGGGCAGGGGCACGTCCGGCAGCGCCACGTGCCAGTCAAAGTTCACCCGTTGTCGGTGGGCGTCGGCGGACACCAGGGTATGCAAGTCTTCAAAGTCCTGCAGGGACAGGGGCTTGCCCGAGGGGCGGGCCTCCACCAACAGGGCGGAGACCGTGTCCCGGATCTGCAGCAGGCCCCGTTCGATGAGGGACAGGGTACGGGCCGTCTGCTCGGCATCGCCACCGTAGCGCTTGAAGGTATCTACCGCATTGAGCATGCCCCCCAAAGGGTTGTTGATCTCATGGGCCACGCCGGCGGCCAGGCGCCCCACGGCCGCCAGCCGTTCGTTCACCATCACCTCCTGCTCCAGGGCCTCTTTCTGCCGCAGTTCATAGAGCATGCGCCGAAAGGCCACGCCGGCACGGCCGATCTCGTCCCCCGACTCTTCCAGGTCCAGGGCGGCATCCTCGGGCAGGCCGGCCCCCACTTGCGCCATGCCGTCGGCCAGCTTGATCAGCGGTCTGGCGGTGCGCTGCCCCCAGTACCAGGTGAGGGGCAGGATCAGGGCCAGCAGGGCTAGGGTGTAGATCACCGATTGCTGCACCAGACGGGCGGCGCGGGCACGCATGCCGTCCCGGGAATAGCCCAGGACCAGATGTCCCAGGGTGACGCCGTCGGCCACCACCGGCAGCACCAGGGCCAGTGTGTTTTCGTCCACCACCAAGGGCCGCGCCCCGGGCAGGGTGGGGGATGCCCGTACCCAGGGGGCGATGCCGCGAAACCGGGGCAGGGCCTCGGGCTCCGCGTTCACCGGATAGCGGGCGGGATCGGAGCTGGCCATCACCCGCAGGTCCCGGTCAAACAATACCAGGGCGAAGGGCAGGCGCTCCGCCGCCCGCTCGTCAACCCCGGACAGCGGTGACCGCAGCAGTTCAAAGGCCCGCCAGACGTCATCCTGTATCAGGGGCACCACCAGGTTCTGGGTGAGAGTAATGCCCAGCAGCCGGGCGTTTTCCTCCAGGTCATGCTGCAGTTCATCCCGTTCCCGCGGCACCTGCACGGCGGTGAGCAGGGTGGCCGTGATCAGCACCAGGACCACGGCCCGCAGGGGGATCTTGTAGCGCAGGCTGAGATCGCGCAGCAGCAGCATGTCAGGCCACCCCGTCCGCCATGCGACCGATGTCTTCATAGAGGTCGGGGGCCGCGGTCTCGAAACGGTCCAGGGCCAGTTCTGCCAGCAGGGCTCGGCCGTCCGTATCCCGGTGCATCCCGTTGAGCACCCGTTGCATGGATTCGCTCAACGTCGGCGCCAGGTGCCGACTGGCCACCACCGGGGGAAAACCGAAGGGGTCCGAGCGTTCGATGACACGGGTGTCGTCGGTGATCCCGGGGGCGCGGCGGGAGAGCACGTCCCAGACGTAGCCATCCACCGCGCCCGCATCCGCCAGCCGGACCGCCACGGCCTCGATGACCCGGCGGTGGGCCAGGGTGAAGAAACTGCGGCCGAAGAGGGTCGCCGGGTCGAGGCCCTGTTGTTGCAGGCGATGGCGCACATAGAGATAGCCGGAATTGGAGTCCGGATCCGAATAGGCGAAGGTACGACCCCGCAGCCGGTTCAGGTCCTGGAGGTGGGGGTCCTCGGCGTGGCGGATCAGGTAGGCACGGTAGAGGGGCGCGCCCTCGTAGACCGGTACCGAGACCAGGGCCAGGCGGTGCCGATGACGCCAGTAGGGATAACCGCACAGCCAGCTGAAATCGATGCGCCCCTCCAGCAGCAATTGCAGGATCTCGTCATAGCTGCGTCGCTGCACGAACTGCAATGGCCGTTCCAGGCGCCCTTCCAGATACCATCGCCAGCGCCCCAGAAAACCCACCTGGTCATCCAGGAACACCGGCGTGAGGCCGAAGCGGATGGGCTCATCGGCGCCGGCACGTGCCCAGCCCAGGGCGCCCAGGCAGCCCAGCGCCTGCAGGGTCCGGCGCCGACGCAGGGAAAAACCGGTCTCGGTGGCAGGTTCGCCCATGTCGTACAGACTCCTGGTTACCGCGTGGTAACGCTTTGTGCCGGGTGTTACCCGATGGTGACGGGTTAGCGGGTGCTCATGTTACCGCATGGTAACGGGACCCTCTGGATGATTTTGATGATTGTCAAAATCATCTTTGAAAACAGTCTGGTATAAAACCAGGCATTTTTTGTGCTTTACATATGCCATGCAAGCATATTCTTCCCTGCCCGTCGCCGTGCATCGTACCTTGCACCCCGCCCGGGGACTGCAGTTGGCGGTGATGACCTGCCAGACCCTCTCCATTCGCCTCGGCGGCTGTGACGCCTGTGTGCGGGTCTGTCCCGTTCAGGCCCTGCGGCCGTCGAGCGCCGACGCGGTGCCGGAACCCGCCGAGGGTTGCACCGGCTGTGGCCGTTGCGTGGCGGCCTGTCCCATGGGCGCCTTGTCCCTGGAGGGGGTCGGGTCCGAGGCGTCGCCGGCCACGCATCTGGAGTGTGAGCAGGTTCCGCCTTCTGCGCGCCTGCCTCGATCACGGATGGTGCCCTGTCTGGGCGGGCTGGATGCGGCCGCCCTGATCCACGCCCATCGTCTGGCGGGGGAGGGACCCCGGTTGGTGGATCGTGGACTCTGTGCCCACTGCCCTTCCGGTGGCGGGGCAGAGATCCATCCGTCCCGGGCGACCCTGGATCAGGCCCGCCATCTGCTGGAAACCATGGGGGTCCCCCTGTCTCAACTGCCGCGCCTGCAATCGGCCCCGGCCCCGAGGGCTTGCGGGGTGACGGCACAAGATCCCTCGATCCCCGACGCCTCACGCCGGGCCTTTCTGGGCCGCCTGGGGCTGGAGGCGGGGCGTTTGATGGGCCATACCGTACCGGCGATGTCGCTCGTCTCCCCGGCGACCGGGACGGCGTCACTCACGGCACCCCCAGCCTTGTCCCGCGTGCCGTCGGCCCGGCCTTCGGATGCCCGTCTGCGTCTGCTCAACGCCTGTCTGGAACTGGCCCGGCAACAAGCTTTACCCATGCCCCATGGACTGTTCAGTGCCATGGAAGTCGGTGATGACTGCCGCGGCCATGGGGTCTGCAGTTCGGTCTGCCCCACCGGGGCCCTGTTTCGTCGGCAGGAGGAAAGCGGGTCCACGGCATTGATCTTTGATCCCTGTCACTGCATCGGTTGCGGGGCCTGTGAGCGGGCCTGTCCGGAGCAGGCCCTGCGGATTGAGGCACGGCGGGACGATGACTGGTGCTTGCCGGAAGTCCTGCGCGAGTTCGGTTCGCGCACCTGCCGCCGCTGCGGCAATCCGTTCCAGGCCCTCAGCGATGAGAGCGAATGTGTCCCCTGCGTCCGTTCCCAGGCCTTTGCGAGATCCCTGTTCCGGCAGATGGCCGAACGTGAGGATTCGGCCCGGATAGCGGATCCATGTCATCCCCCGGAGGCTGCTCCGGATGTGCCCGGTGTGTCCCGGGCCTGAGTCAACCCTGAGTGAGGAGGGATCTCAATGAAGCTGCTTGAAACCTTGATCAATCGGCGCCGTTTTCTCAAGGCCACCGGCGCCGTGGCGGGTGCCGGGGTGGTGGCCGGTGGGGCGGGGGTGGTCCCCGGCCTGACGACCCTGTCCCATGCCCGGTCGCCGGCGCCGTCGGCCGACACCACCATCACCAAGAATATCTGCCATCAGTGCCCGGCCCGTTGCGGCATTGATGTCTACACCACCGGGGGCCGGGTCCACGCCATCTACGGAACCTCGGACCATCCCATCTCCAACGGCAAGCTCTGCCCCAAGGGTCCGCTGGGGGCCTACATCCTCTATGACCCCGATCGTTTCAAGGGTCCGATGAAGCGCACTAACCCGAACAAGGGCCGGGACCAGGACCCCGGCTTTGTGCCCATCAGCTGGAACGAGGCCCTGGACATGGTGGCCGACCGTCTCAACGGGCTGCGTGAGCGGGAGGAATCCCATCGCTTCGCCTTGCTCTACGGGCGTGGCTGGGGCGCTTCCTGTGCCGGGCTGCTTGGCAATTTCGGCAAGCTTTACGGCTCCCCCAACGTGGCCATCGGTCATTCCTCCATGTGTTCCGACGGTAGCATCATCTCCAAAAAGGCGGTGGACGGCATCGGCGGGTACAACAGCTATGACTACAAGAACGCCAACATGCTGCTCATGTTCGGTGCCGGTTTCCTGGAGGCCTTCCGCCCCTACAACAACAACATGCAGGTGTGGGGTTACATCCGCGGTGTGAAGGTGCCCAAGACCCGCATCACGGCGGTGGATGTACACATGAACACCACCCTGGCCGGTTCGGACCGGGCCCTACTCATCAAGCCGGGGACGGACGGTGCCCTGGCCCTGGCCATCGCCCATGTGATCCTTGTCGAGGGGCTGTGGGAGAAGGCGTTCGTGGGTGATTTCAGCGACGGCGTCAACCGCTTTATCCCTGGCGAGACCGTGGACCCGGACAGCTTCGAGGAGAAGTGGGTGAAGGGACTGGTGGAATGGTGGAATGCGGAGCTCAAGGATCGCAGTCCCCGCTGGGCGGTCCAGATCACCACCCTGTACGAGCGGGATATCCTGGCCACCGCCCGGGAGTTCGGTACCACCCGTCCGGCCATCGCCCTGTACGAGCGGGGAGCCCATGCCCACAGCAATGGCATCTTCAACGGCATGGCCATCCACACCCTCAATGCCCTGGTGGGGTCCCTCTACGCCAAGGGCGGCCTGGCCTACCAGGTGGGACCCTCGTACGGTCCCTTGCCGGTGAACGCGGATGATTACCTGGATGACTGGGCCAGAACCGGCGGCTGGAAGGCGCAGCCCCGCATCGACCTCAAGGGTCATCCCGACGGCTACCTGCTGGCCAACAACATGATGCAGGAGATAGGGCCCAACTCCCTGCAGGGCAAGCCCTACAAGCTGGATACGATCATGTTCTACCTGAACAACGCCATCTGGACGGCGCCGGACGTGAAGGCCTGGGAGGAGGCCCTCAAGGAGCTGTTCGTCATCGAAACCTCCCCGTTCCCCAGCGAGACGGCCATGTTCGCCGACGTGATCCTGCCGGACCACACCTATCTGGAGCGGTTACAGGATGCGCCCACCTATCCCTTCCAGGGCTGGCCCATGACCCAGTTGCGGGTGCCGGCGGTCAAGCCCCTCTACGATACGAAATACTTCGGTGATGTCCTCATCGAACTGGGCAAGCGGATCAAGGGGTCCATGGGCGAGTACTACCAGGCCCTGGACAACACCGAGAACGTCATCCGCCACCTGGCCAAGGGCTTTGAAAGCGATCCCGGCGACAACGGCGTCAATTCCTTCGAGAGCTGGAAGGAAAAGGGGGTCTGGTACAAGCGGGTCTACCCCTATCGCCAGATTGATGGCGAGTTCTATGAATGGGACGGCCAGGACCATGCCCGTCTCATGTCCGCCGATGAAGTCAGGGGCGCATTGTTCAAAACCGCGTCCGGCAAGTTCGAGATCCGTTCCGGCTGGCTGGAGGCCCATGCGGACTGGATCGCCGCCAAGACCGGTCGTGACCCGTCCCGGCTCATGTTCCCCATCTGGGAGGAACCCAGCCATCCCGGCGGTGGTGATCTTTACATGGTCACCCCCAAGGTGGCCCTGCACGCGGAAGGGCGTGGCGCCAACCTGCCGGTGGCCATCGCCAACATGCAGCCCACCCTGGGTGGCCGCAATACCATCTATATCGAGATCAATCCCAAGACCGCCCGGGCCCGAGGCATTCCGGACGGGTCGCGGGTGCGCATCAGTTCCGATCTGGGCGCCATCGAGGGGTACTGCAAGTACTACGAAGGGGTGCGTCCGGACACCCTGGTTTTCCCGATGGAGCATGGCCATTGGGCTCACGGACGCTGGGCCAAGGGACGCAAGCCCGGCCACAGCGGCGAGATCACGGTGAACCAGTCCGACCGCATCACCGGCCAGTGCAGTTACTACACCACCAAGGTTCGCATCGAGCGCGCCTGAGCGCGCCGGCGGTCAGAGGAGACATGAGACATGGCGAAATGGGGAATGGTCATCGACCTGGACACCTGCACCGGCTGCCAAGCCTGTACCACGGCCTGTGCCATGGAAAACAGCCGCCTGCCGGGAGAGAACTGGCAGGACGTGCTCTTCTATCACGAGGGCAAGTATCCCAACGTGCAGCTCAAGTGGCTGCCCCGTCCCTGCATGCATTGCGAAAACCCCTCCTGCGTCTCGGTGTGCCCCACCAGGGCCACCTACAAGGACCCGGAGGGCGGGTTCGTGCTCATCGACTGGAACCGCTGCATCGGCTGCAAGTACTGCCAAGTGGCCTGTCCCTACGGGGTGCGCTTCTACACCGATGAAAAGGCGGTGGTACAGCCGGATATCCGCACGGTCTTCCCATCGGAGGAGGGCCGCCAGTGGGATCCGCCCTGGAAGGGACCCCAGGACGACCCCCGTCGGGGCATCGGCATCCAGCCCCACGGGGTCGTTTCCAAATGCACCTTCTGCTACCACAAGGTGAGCCAGGCCCCCACGGGCGTGCCGGACCTGGACGAAGACATCCCGGAACTGAAGGAATACGTGCCCGCCTGTGTGCGGGTGTGCGCCCCCAAGGCCCGTTTCTTCGGTGACCTGGACCATCCGGAGAGCCGGGTGAACAAACTTATCGCCGATCACCGGGGCACCCGGCTGAAGGATGAAACCGGCAACAAGCCCCAGGTCTATTACCTGTCGGGCGGCGCCTCCGCCGCCGTGCCGTCACTGCGCGCGGTCCACCAAGACAAGGCTTGAGAGGAATCCAGACCATGACCACTGCAACCATGGACAACAAGGGCATCCAGATGCCCATCCTGCTGGTGGCGGGGATCGGTTTTCTGATCACCGCCGGGCTGGTGATGTTCAATCTGTCCAGCCAGGGCCATGCGGCCTTCAATACCTCCAACAACGGCCTGTTTTGGGGTTTCCCCATCGTCGTGTATGACTTTTTCCTGCTCACCTCCACCGGCATCGCCATGGTGGCCTGCTTCGGCTTTCTGTTCACCGGCGAGACCTTCCGGCCTCTGTTCGCCCGCAGCCTGTGGCTGGCCCTGGCGGGTCTCAGCGGCGGGGTGGCGGTGCTGATGATGGAATTGGGCTACCCCCTGCGGGCCATGTTCCTTATTCCCTTCAGTTTCGCCTTCAGCTCCCCCCTGTACTGGAAGGTACTGGCGGTGATCGGTTTCACCGTCTGCCTGTTGCTGTTGATCTGGCGTGCCCGGGCCACCCAGTCCACCCTGGACAGTCTGCGGGGGCTCACCCGGCTGACGTTGCTGTTTGCCATCCTGGTGACGGCCCTGGCGGGGGTGGTGTACGGCTCCCAGAGTTTCCGTCCCTTCTGGGCCTCCGGTGACATCCCCGCCGCCTTTATCGTGGAATCCGTCGTTGGCGGTCTGGCCTTCGTCTATTTCTTCACCCTGTTGGCCTACGGTTTCCAGGCCAACAGGGTACCGGAGTCCATTCGCACGGTGTTTGCCGGGCGCATGGGGGGCGTCTTTGCCTGGGCCATCGTGCTACATCTGGTGTTCGTGGTGGGTCGGACCGTCAACGGCTTGTACGGTAACGTGGAAGGTCTGCAGGCCTGGCAATACATTGTTTCCTCACCTCTGTACTGGATTGAACTGGCGGCCCTGATGACGGCCCTGGTGATCATGTTCAGCCATGCCCTGCGGTGCAACATCCTGATCCAGGTGGCCGCCGCCGTGCTGGTGATGGTGGGGCTGTTCATCGGTCGTTACGAGTACATCATCGGCGGCCAGATCATCCCTCTGTTCAAGGGTAGTTGGGCACCGCCGGTGCTGTCCTATGCCCCGTCGTTCACGGAGTGGCTGCTGCTGGTCATGGCGATCTTCCTGGCCAACGTGGTCAACTCCCTGGGCGGGGTGCTGGGGATCACCCGCGGCCGCTGAGGACCACGTTCCCGTCACGCCCCCGGGTACCGGATGCCCGGGGGATCTTGCAGTCACGGCAAGCCACCAAGGTGATTCCATGTACGACGCCAGCCGAGAGATCGAACGCGCCACCTATTATCTGTGCCTGTCCCGGGCCTTTGCGGTTCCGGCCCCCGGTACCCTGAGTGCCCTGCGGGACGCCCTGCCGCGGGATCTGGAAGCGGCCGCCGGAGTTTGCGGCTATGCCGTTCAGACCCCGCTGGCGGCTCTGGGCGACACCCTGCGGGGTCTGGATGACCAGGGTCTGCTGGTGGTGTATTCCCGTCTCTTTCTGATGCCGGGCGCGGACCATCCCAGTCTCAATACCGCCAGTTACCTGGATGGCACCATTGCCGGCGGTTCGGTGCATGCCATGCAAAGTTGCTACCGGCGTTGCGGTCTGGACACGGGCGAAGACTTTCACGATCTGCCGGATCAGATCAGTGTGCAGCTGGAGTTCGTGGCCTGGCTGCTGGCGGCCCGTGCCGAGGCCGCGGCCGGGGAGGGCGAACCTCCGCCGATGACGGCCGATGAGTTTCTGCGGCATTTCGTGGCCCGCTGGGTCACGCCGCTAAGGCTGGATATCGAGCAGGCCAGCCACCGCTTCGAACTGCCCGACCATCCCTATACGGCCCTGGCCTGCCTGCTGGAGGCGGCGTTACAGGCGGACATGGCCGGCCATGTGCCGGAGTCCTCCGTCCCATGCCAAGGTGGCGAGGACGTCGATCCGGAGATCGCCCGCCTGCGCGCCCAGTATGCCGGTCGCCACCTGAGCGAGGCGGACATGGCGGTGATCCGGGAGCGACTGGCGGCCGACGGCCTGCCCGCCGAACATGTGGCGATCCCCGTGGACGAGCGGGATCAGGTCATGGGGCTGGCAGCCATGTGCCCTCCGGGTTTGCCGGGAAGACGGCGATCCTTTTCCGGCCGGTAAGTGAAGTGACCCTACTCAACGGATCCGAAGGCCTTCGGCGGGAGACAGAACACCTCATGGAGCATTCCCCACCCATCCTGGGTTTTGCCGCCTGGAGCGGTACCGGAAAGACGACCCTGCTGGTGCAGTTGATTCCCTTGCTGCGGGAGCGGGGCATCCGGATTGCGGTGATCAAGCATGCCCATCACAGTTTCGACGTGGATCAGCCGGGCAAGGACAGCCACGCACTGCGCAAGGCCGGTGCCGAGCAGATGCTCATTGCCTCCACTCAACGGTTTGCCCTGATGGTGGAGCAGCCCGAGCCCCGGGAGCCGGATCTGTGGGAGCTGATCGGGCGCCTGGATGCGTCCCGCACCGATCTCATTCTGGTGGAGGGATTCAAGGCAGAGTCCTTCCCCAAGCTGGAGCTGTTTCGTCCTGCTCTGGGCAAGCCCGCCCGTTACCCCCGGGATCCGGACATCATCGCTGTGGCCACGGATGAACCGGTGTCGGTGCAGACCGCTTTGCCCGTGTTGTCGCTCAATGACGTGACGGCTATCCGGGATTTCATCCTGGACTGGATGAATGAACGGGATGCCGTGGGATAGCCATCAGCCTGTTGCCTTGGTGACTGCTCGCCGGGTCCCGTATCTTGTGCCTCAAGAAAGCATGTGGGATGGATGTCGTTCATCTCACGAAGACTGCGCCGCTTCCTCGGCCCGCGGGTCCAGGTGCATGGTTTCCTGGGTGGCGCCCTGGATGGCCTCCAGACCGACGAAGGTATGGCGTACTTCCTCCACCGGTGGCTGGACACGGGTTCGCCACACGGCATGCACGGCCATACCGGAATAAATGAATACCAGGAACAGGAACAGCCAGCCCGGCTCGCCCCATTGCATCAGCGGCGCCGCCACCGCCGGACCCAGGGTGGCGCCAGCGCCGAAGATCAGCAGCAGGCCGCTGGATACCGCGATGAAATTGCCTTCCGCCGCCCGGTCGTTGGCATGGGCCACGGCCACCGGATAGATCGTGTGCATGGCGCCCCCCAGCAAGGCCACCATCAGGATCACATGGGCCGGTTCACGAAGCTCCAGGCTGTAGAGCAGGAAGGACATGCCCGCCCCGGCCAGGGCGATGCCCACCACCACCCAGCGCCGGTCCAGTCGGTCGGAAAGGCGCCCGATCGGCACCTGCATGAGAGCACCACCGACGATGGCACCGGCCACCAGCAGGGCGACGGCCCAGACCGGCAGACCGATGCTGTTGGCATAGACCGGCGCCAGGGTGCCGAAGGCCCCGTTGGCCAGGCCGACGCCGAAACAGGCCACCACGGCAATGGGGGACACCCGGATGAGCCGCTTGAAGTCCAGCTTGACCTCGTGCAGCGGTGCCGGTGCCCGGCTGGAGCTCAGGGCGGTGGGGATCAGGGCCAGGCAGGCCAGGATCGCCACGATCACGAAGGGTTCGAAGCCGCCCGGCTGATAGAGCATCACCGCCAGCTGGCCGAGCACCGAGCTGGCCAGGTTGACCACCATGTAGCGGGCAAAGACCCGTCCTCGGGTCTCGCTGCTGGCGCTCTCGCTGAGCCAGCTTTCGATGATCATGGTGGCGCCGGCAAAGGCGAAACCGGTCATGGCGCGGACAAGAATCCACGCCAGGGGCGAAACGTAGAGGACGTTGATCAGGGCAGTCATCGCCACCAGCGCCGCCATCACCCCGAACACCCGGATATGACCGACTTTGGCCACCAGACGCGGCACGTACAGACAGCCGGCCACGTAGCCAGCGGCAAAGGCACTGCCGATGAGGCCGATCAGGGCGGTGGGGAAGCCCTCCAGTTCGGCGCGGATGGGTAGCACCAGGCCCAGCATGGCACCGGCGGCAAACAGCAGGCCTGCCCCGAGCAGCAGGGCCCGGGTTCTGATGGGGAGATGTTCAACCATGTCGAAAATCGGCGCATGGGCTTGTTTTTCAGTATCCGGATGCTGGCCCATGCGTCAAGTTCCAGGCCCCCGCCTGAGCGGGCGGCCTGGAAGGGTCCGGGGGTGGTTTCAGTACTTGATGGTGCAGCCGTAGGGGCGGGTGACAGGCTGCGCCACGTCGCGACCGGCCGCCAGATCTTCCAGTGCCGCCACCACGTACTGGGTGGCCTCCGGAATGTCTTCCGGGTTGCTGCTGGGGTTGGAGTCGATGCCGCCCATGTAACGCAGGATGCCTTCCGCGTCGATGATGTACATGTGCGGGGTGACGCGGGCGTCATAGGCCCGGCCCATGTCGCCGGATTCATCCAGGAGTACCGCCGAGGGATACGCCTCCCGGCTTTGGGTCAGCTCATCGGCCCGGGCCGCCGACACATGCCCCTGGGAGCCGGGTTTCGAGGAAATGACGGTCAGCCAGACTGCGTCATGCGTCTCCCGGGCCAGCCGCTGCTGGTTCTGCATGTTGCCCGGCTGGTAGTGTTTGATGACGAAGGGGCATTCGTGGTTGGTCCATTCCAGCACCACCATCTGGCCTCGGTAGTCGGCCAGGTTGTGGGTATTGCCGGCGGTATCCACCACGCTGAAATCCGGTGCCGGTTCCCCTACCCGGGGCGCGGCGAAGGCCGGGATGGTCAGCCCCAGCAGCAGGGCTATGGCCAGCAGCAGACGGAAGCTCGGATGTTTCATGATTCATCTCCTCATCATGTTGGCAGAAACGGGATGGAGCCGGTTTCGGGCCGGTTCCGATCCTCACAGTGATTCCAGGGCCTGGACCACCAGCGCGGGCGTCAGGACCTGGGGCAGCAATTGTGGGTCGCCGCCTTCCCGGGGGTAGAGCACATACAGGGGGACGCCGTTTCGTCCATGCTCCGCCAGATAGGCGGTGATGGCCGGGTCACGCCGTGTCCAGTCCCCCTTGAGATAGCTGACCTGATGCGTATTCAGGGCTTCGCGGACGGTCTCCGTGTTCAGGGCCACCCGCTCGTTCACCAGGCAGGTGACGCACCAGTCGGCGGTCATGTTGACCAGAACGGCCCGTTGCGGATCGGCACGCAGGGCCGCCAGCCGGTCGGCACTCCAGGGTTCCCAGTGGGCTTCGGCCTGAACCCTCGGTTCAGCCTCGATTTGCGCGGCGGTGATGAGGGCCATGGCGGCCATGCCCAGGCCCAGGCCCACCAAGGCATGCCGCAGCAGGCGTGTGCCGGTGCCCCCGGCGGGCCTGCCGACGAGCCACAGGGCGAAGGCCAGCAGCACCATGCCGGTCAGGATCACGGCCAGGGCGTTGGCGTCGGTCTGGCGGGCCAGTACCCAGAGCAGCCAGACCACGGCCAGATAGAGGGGAAAGGCCATGGCCTGCTTGAAGGTTTCCATCCAGGGGCCCGGTCGCGGCATGGCCCTGGCCAGGCGGGGGCTGAAGCTCAACGCCAGCATCGGCAGGGCCAGTCCCACGCCCAGGGCCAGGAAGATCCCCATGGCCATGGGCCAGGGCATCAGTACCGCCACGCCCAGTGCGGTGCCCATGAAGGGTGCGGTGCAGGGACTGGCGACCACGCAGGCCAGTATCCCTGTGTAAAAGGATCCGCTCAGGCCGGAATGCCGGGTCAGCCCCTGGCCCAGGCCCATGATGCGGGTGCCGAAATCAAATACCCCGGACAGGGAAAGGCCCAGGGCAAACAGCAGGTAGACAAGGACACCCACGAAGAGGGGGGATTGCAGCTGGAAACCCCAGCCGATGGCCTCACCGCTCGCCCTCAGGCCCAGCAGCAGGGCGGCCAGCACGGCAAAGCTCAGTACCACGCCGGCGGTATAAGCCAGTCCATGGAGACGCTGGTCATGTCCGGTCCCGGCCACCAGGCTCATGGCCTTGATGGACAGTACGGGAAAGACGCAGGGCATGAGGTTCAGCAGCATCCCGCCGACCAGGGCCAGCAGCAGGGCGACCAGCCAGCCGGTTTGGTGGTCGGGGAGGGGATGGGGGGCCTCGTTGGCATCAGTGGTGAATGTCTCCCCCACGGCGCTCAGTGCGTAGGCCCTGGCATTGTCGATATCCACCAGCACCAGGGGCAGGGCGTCCGGAACTTCGGCGGCAAAGGGGGACAGTGGCTGGGTCACCCTGATTTGATCGTCATTGATGTGGATATCAGCCGGCCGGGAATGGTCCACCAGATTGTCCTCGGCGACGAACACCGCCCAGCGCCGCGGTTCCTGGGGCAGGAACTGATCCGGTCCGATCAGGACATTGAGCCGGCCGCCTTCAGTGGTGAAGCGGGCCGGCCAGTCGACCGGTCCTGGACGGCGTTGCTCCGCCCACTCGAACAACGGCGCGGTGTGTTCATTCCTGGCCGGGGGTGACATCTCCACCGGCAGGCTGAGCTGAAGACGGGCGTCTCCCGGGATGCAGATTTCCTCGCAGACCAACCATTCGGCCCTGGCCTGCAGGACAACGCGGTCACCGGCTTCAAGGGTGTCCGGCATCTGCAGCGTCACCGGCAACAGGTGTTCGCCCTCATAACCGTAGTTGATCAGGTGGGCGAACGGAATGGCTTCGGGGTAGGGCCAGTCTATGCCGGAGACCTGGATGCCTTCCGGCAGGGTCCAGTGGATGCGGGTGGGTAGCCCCGAATCACCGGGGTTCTTCCAGTAGGTATGCCAGCCGGGGTCGGGGAGCAGTCGCAGCCCTGCATGCAGGATGCTTCCCGGTTGCACGCTGGTGGTGGCCGCGATCAGTTCCACCTCGATGTGGTCGCGATGCACGGGGCCGGTGTCGGTCTGGGCCATGGCCAGTCCCGGGAGGAGCCACAGCAGCAGACAGAGCATTGGCAGTTGCCGGGTGGACATGGTCATCAGGCATCCCATGGGGGTTGGTGGATGATCAGCGCGACGGTCAGTGCTCACATGAGTCTTTGGTGCCATGGCGACTTCTTGGTTCCATGGGGTGTGCCGTGTCTGGCTCGCCTCTTTTCCCCGGTCACCGATTCGGTCATCATGTGCCGCAAGCCCAAACGGCAACCATACCCCCGCGTGGGAGAAGAGAAGCCATGTTCGCACCTGCGGTTCGCCCTATCTGGTTAGTGATCGTTCTATTTTCGGCGATATCCGCGGCATTGAGCATCGGTTTGACCGAGTGGTTTAGCCTGCACCCCTGTCACCTGTGCATCTTCCAGCGTCTGCTGTTCATGGTGCTGACCGTGCTGGCGTTGGGCGGGCTGGTGTTCGGGGCGTCCCTGCCCGGGGTGATCCCGGGCATGCTCGCGCTGGTCGTGGCTGGTGCCGGCATGGGGGTGGCGGGTTACCAGAGCTGGCTTGAGCGCCAACCGCCGGATCTGGGGTTTTCCTGCGTGGGGCCCGAGATGGGGGTGATCGAGCGCTTGGTGGAATGGTTGGGACAGCTGGCACCCTCCCTGTTCCTGGCCACCGGGCTGTGCGACGACATGGGTCCCCAGTGGTTGGGCATTTCCTTTGCCAATGCCTCGTTCGCCGTCTATCTGCTGGTGTTCGGCCTGGCCGCCTGGGCGCTGTGGCGCAGCCGTTAGCCCTTTACGCGGTGTGTGTTTGTGGGTTAGGATACGCATCCTTGATGACGCATGCCTTTAGATCATGGGCCCGGGCCGATGGCGGTGTCAGACGTGATGAATCCGGCGGATTGATTCTGGTTTCAGTGCTTGATCCGGCGTGAGTCTTGAGTTTTTGTTTGTTCAAGGCCCCTGATGGGGTTTTTTTGTTGGCTGGCCAGCAAAAGTTGTCGGTCGTCCGGCAGGGCGGCATGGCAAGGAGGCATCCGGTGCGGTGCCGGGCCGGCGAGTATTCTTGAATGGGCCGCAGGCCCATTTTTTGTTTGTGGAGAGTGCGTGAGTCACGACGCCCAGGAACTGAAGCAGTTGATTACTCCCGTCGTTGCCGGGCTCGGTTTCGAGCTCTGGGGGCTGGAATACCGTGTGCAGCGCAACAGCGCCTTGCTGCGCATCTTTATCGATGGCCCCAATGGCATCAATCTCGATGACTGCGCCGCGGTCAGTGACCAGGTCAGCGGTGTCCTGGATGTGGAAGACCCCATCCCCGTGCCTTACCGGCTTGAGGTTTCATCCCCCGGGATGGACAGGCCGCTGTTTACCCCGGATCAGTTCCGACGCTATCAGGGCGAGGATGTTCGAATCCGCCTGAACTGGCCGGTCGAGGGGCAGCGGAATTACCGCGGCCGGATTTCCGGTGTCGAGGAAGCCGCGGTGATCCTGGATGTGGAGGAAAATCCCGTGCGACTGCCTCTGGAAGCCATCTCCCGGGCCCGACTGGTGCCCAAATTCTAGATAATCCGTGTCCTGTCCGGCGGGGGCTGCATCCCGGCCCAGCGGGACAGTCCTGTGGAGACGTACTGATGAACAAAGAAATCTTGCTGGTGGTGGACGCCGTCTCCAACGAGAAGGGCGTCGAGAAGGCAGTGATCTTCGAGGCGATCGAGGCCGCCCTGGCCTCTGCCACGCGCAAGAAGCACGGTGGCGACATCGATGTGCGCGTCAGCATCCACCGGGACACTGGGGATTACGAGAGCTTTCGTCGCTGGTTGGTGGTGGATGATGAGGACCCCGAGTTCGAATCCCCTGATCGGCAGATCCTCTACTCCTATGCCATCCAGAAGAACCCCGATGTCCAGGTGGGTGACTACGTTGAGATGTCCATCGAGTCGGTGGACTTCGGTCGCATCGCCGCCCAGACCGCCAAGCAGGTGATCGTGCAGAAAGTGCGCGAAGCCGAGCGCGCCAAGGTGGTGGATGAGTTCCAGAGCCGTGTCGGCGAACTGGTGATGGGTGTGGTCAAGCGCTCCGAACGCAATGGCGTGTTTCTGGATCTGGGGGGCAATGCCGAGGCCTTCATTCCCCGAGACGAGATGATTGCCCGTGAGTCCGTTCGCCCCAACGACCGCCTGCGCGGCTATCTCAAGGACGTGCGCACCGAGGCCCGCGGCCCCCAGCTGTTCGTCAGCCGTACCGCCCCCGAATTTCTGGTGGAACTGTTCAAGCTGGAAGTGCCGGAAGTGGGGCAGGGCCTGATCGAGATCATGGGTGCGGCCCGTGATCCTGGGATGCGCGCCAAGATCGCGGTACGGTCTCTTGATCCCAGACTGGACCCGGTGGGCGCCTGCGTGGGCATGCGTGGCTCGCGGGTGCAGTCCGTGTCCAATGAGCTGGCCGGAGAACGCATCGATATCATTTTGTGGGATGACAATCCCGCCCAGTTCGTGATCAACGCCATGTCCCCGGCCGAGGTCCTGTCCATTGTGGTGGATGAGGACAATCGGGTCATGGACATCGCAGTGGCGGAAGAAAAGCTTTCTCAGGCCATCGGCCGCGGCGGGCAGAATGTTCGCCTGGCCTCCCAGCTGACCGGTTGGGAGCTCAACGTCATGAGCGAAAAGCAGGCGGTGGAAAAGAGCGAGAGCGAATCCGCCGAACTGCAGCAGATGTTCATGGCGAGCCTTGACGTGGATGAGGAGGTCGCCGCCATTCTGGTGCAGGAAGGTTTCTCCAGCATTGATGAGGTGGCCTACGTGCCCACCGCGGAAATCATGCAAATCGAGGAATTCGACGAGGATATCGTCGAGGAACTCAGACGTCGGGCGCGTGATGCCTTGCTGACCCGGGCCATCGCCACTGAAGAGAAAGTGACCACGGGCGAACCGGCACCGGACCTGCTGGAGATGGATGGCATGGATCGGGAGCTGGCCTACCGGCTGGCATCCCGTGGGGTCTGCACCATGGAAGACCTTGCGGAGCAGTCGGTGGATGACCTGGTAGAACTGGCACAGATCGATGCCGAGCAGGCCGCCGGCCTGATCATGGCTGCCCGTGCCCCCTGGTTTGCGGACCAGCCAAAAGACGCATAAGACAGTTGGACCGGCGTGCGCCAGCCGTGCGCATGCCCCGCGACTTCGGGTCGCGGCCAGGGTTCGCGGAAGCATTCAGATCGGAGGTAACGGCACATGACCGACGTTACGGTGAAACAATTGTCCGAAGTAGTGGGGACGCCCGTGGAACGGCTGCTGGAGCAGTTGTCCGAGGCGGGTGTGCCCGTTGCGGATCCCGATCAGACCGTCACCGAGGAGCAGAAACTGCAGCTCCTGGAGCATCTGCGCAAGGTTCACGGCAAGACTTCAGAGGCTGGCCAGTCCCGCCGCATCACGTTGCGGCGCAAGAGCACCACGGAACTCAAGGTGACCAGCGCCCAGGGGCGTGCCAAGACCGTGAGCGTGGAAGTGCGCAAGCGTCGTACCTACGTGAAGCAGGGCGAGGCGGATGCCGCACTGGCCGAGGCGGAGCAGGAATCCCTGGTGGAGGAAACCTTAAGCGAGATGCCGGAATCCCCGTCTCCGGTTGAAAAGGCTCCTGCCGTCGAGGCGCCGCCCGCCGCAGAGCCGGCTCCGGTCGCGGCGACGGAGGTCGAGCCGACCCCGCCGCAGCCACTGCCGACACCCGAGGAGTTGGAGATGCAGGCCAAGGAAGCGGCGCGCGCCGCCGCCGAAGCGGAATTGCGCCGTGCCGAGGAAGCCCGGCAGGCCGAGGAAGACGCGGCTCGCAAGGCGGCGGAAGCACTCAGGGCCCGGGAGATGGAAATGATCAAGGAGGCCGAGGCCATGGCCCGCCGCGAGGCGGAGTTGCAGACGCGCCAGGCCGCCGAGGAAGCCGCTCGCAAGGAAGCCATGGAGCGCGCGGCCGCAGCCGCGGTTGCCGCTGCAACTGCGCCTGGTCCGGTCACCGCCCCCGCCGCTCCCACAGAAACCACCGCGGCACCGGCATCGGACAATCCCCGTCGCCGCCGCCGTGGCAAGGAGCGTGAAGAGGTCGGCAAGTCCAAGCGGGAAGAACTGCATGTGGCCAGCGACAAGCGTGGCCGCCGTGGCAAGGGCAAGGCAGGACGCGCCGGCTCTGCCTCGGCGCCGACCGGCAAGCACGGCTTCGAGCGCCCCACCGCGCCGGTGGTGCGCGAGGTCAGCATCCCCGAGATGCTGACGGTGGGCGAACTGGCCCAGAAAATGGCCATCAAGGCGCCCGAACTGATCAAGACCCTGATGGGCATGGGCGTGATGGCCACCATCAACCAGTCCATCGACCAGGACACCGCCACCCTGGTGGTGGAGGAGATGGGTCACATCGCCAAGCCCATGCAGGAGGCCGAGGTGGGCGAGGAGCTGACCCTGGAGACCGAGGAGATGGGCGAAGCCATGTCGCGTCCTCCCGTGGTTACCGTCATGGGGCACGTGGACCACGGCAAGACCTCGCTGCTGGACTACATCCGCCGCACCAAGGTGGCCTCGGGCGAAGCGGGCGGCATTACCCAGCACATCGGTGCCTACCATGTCCCCTTCAAGAAGGGTACCGGGGTGACCTTCCTGGATACCCCCGGCCACGCGGCCTTTACCGCCATGCGTGCCCGCGGTGCCAAGGTCACCGACGTGGTGGTGCTGGTGGTGGCCGCCGACGACGGCGTCATGCCCCAGACCCTGGAGGCAATTCAGCACGCCCAGGCCGGCGAAGTGCCCATGGTGGTGGCGGTCAACAAGATCGACAAGCCCGAGGCCGATCCGGACCGGGTGAAGAACGAGCTGTCCCAGCACAACGTGATTTCCGAGGAATGGGGTGGTGAAACCCAGTTCGTCCATGTCTCCGCCAAGACCGGTGACGGCATGGAGCGTCTGCTGGAAGCCATCCACCTGCAGGCCGAGTTGATGGAACTCAAGGCGCCGAAGGAGGGTCCGGCCCGGGGCGTGGTCATCGAATCCCGTCTGGACAAGGGTCGTGGCCCCGTGGCCACCGTGCTGGTGCAGGCCGGCACCCTGAACAAGGGCGACGTGATCCTGGCTGGTCAGGAGTTCGGCCGCGTGCGTGCCATGTTCGACGAGAATGGCAAGCCCGAGAAGACGGCCGGCCCCTCCATTCCCGTGGAGGTGCTGGGTCTGTCCGGTGTGCCCAATGCCGGTGACGACATGCTGGTGGTGTCCGACGAGCGCAAGGCCCGCGAAGTGGCCCTGTTCCGTCAGGGCAAGTTCCGCGAGTCCAAGCTGGCCACCCAGCAGGCCGCCAAGCTGGAGAACCTGTTCAGCCAGATGCAGGATGGAGCCGCTTCGGTGGTCAACATCCTGCTCAAGGCCGATGTGCAGGGTTCCGCCGAGGCCTTGCGCGACTCCCTGGAGAAGCTGTCCACCGACGAGGTCAAGGTGAAGATCGTGGCCGCCGGCGTGGGCGGGATCACCGAGTCCGACGTCAACCTGGCCAAGGCCTCCAATGCCATCATCATCGGCTTCAACGTGCGCGCCGATTCCGGCGCCCGCAAGGCGGTGGCGGAGCAGGAAGTGGATCTGCGCTACTACAGCGTGATCTACGAGGCCATCGACGATGTCAAGCAGGCCCTGACCGGTCTGCTCTCCCCCGAACTGCGGGAGGAGATCGTGGGTCTGGCCCAGGTACGGGACGTGTTCAAGTCGTCCCAGTTCGGTGCGGTGGCGGGCTGTCTGGTCATCGAGGGTGCGGTACGTCGTGGCAACCCCATTCGTGTGCTGCGTGACAACGTGGTCATCTATGAGGGCGAGCTGGAGTCCCTGCGTCGCTTCAAGGACGACGTCAATGAAGTGCGGACCGGCACCGAGTGCGGCATCGCGGTGAAGAACTACAATGACGTGAAGCCCGGCGACCAGATCGAGGTCTATCAGCGGGTGGAAGTGGCACGGACGTTGTGATCGTCCGTCCCTGATACACCACGGCCTGGAGAGGTTGCGAAATGCCTAGAGAATATTCCCGCGCCCAGCGCGTGGGGGATCAGATCCAGCGGGAGCTGGCCGAGCTGGTGCGCGAAGAGCTCAAGGACCCCCGGGTGGGGATGCTCACCATCGCCGGGGTGGAGGTGAGCCGGGACCTGGCCCATGCCAAAGTCTTCTTCACCGTGCTCGGGGATGACGAGGCCATCAAGGTGACCTCCGAGGGTCTGCGCAAGGCGGCCGGCTTTCTGCGCAGGGAACTGGGGCGGCGCATGCGCATCCGCTCCGTGCCCGAGCTGCATTTCCACTATGACGACACCCAGCGCGAAGGTGCCCGCATCTCCGCGCTGATCGATCGGGCCGTGGCCGAAGACAAGGCCCGCCATCGGGATGATGCCGACGACCATTCATGAGCAAGCCAAGAATCCAGCGCCGTGACGTTCACGGCCTGATCCTGCTGGACAAGCCGGTGGGGTATACCTCCAACCAGGCCTTGCAGCGGGTGAAGTATCTGTTCAAGGCCAGAAAGGCCGGGCATACCGGCAGTCTGGACCCCCTGGCCACCGGTCTTCTGCCCCTGTGCTTCGGCGAGGCGACCAAGGTATCCGCCTTCCTGCTGGATGCGGACAAGCAGTACCGCACCGTCTGCCGACTGGGGGTGACCACCACCACGGCGGACGCGGAAGGGGAGGTGACCGAGACCCGTCCGGTGCCCGAGTTGGATGATGATCTCATCGAGGCCGTCCTGGAGCGGTTCCGGGGTCCCATCGAGCAGATTCCTCCCATGTATTCCGCGCTCAAGCATCAGGGACAGAGGCTCTATGATCTGGCCCGCAAGGGGCAGGAAGTGGAGCGGGCGCCACGCCCGGTGACCATCCACCAGTTGCATTGCCTGGCCCGGACCGGGGACACCCTGACCCTGGACGTGTCCTGTTCCAAGGGGACCTACATCCGCACGCTGGTGGAAGATATAGGTCGGGCGCTGGGGTGCGGGGCTCATGTGATCGAGCTGCGGCGGGTGGGGTTGACGCCCTTCGAGACCCCCCGGATGGTGACGCTGCAACAGCTGGAGGCACTGGCCGAGCAGGGTCCCGAGGCCCTGGATGGAGCACTGCATCCGGCCGACGAAGCCCTGATGCACTGGCCCGAGGTTCACCTGGATGCGGACAGTGCCTTTTATCTCACCCAGGGGCAGGCGGTGTTCGTGCCCGGCCTTGCCCGGGCCGGATGGCTGCGGCTCTATGGACCGGGTGATCGCTTCCTGGGCATTGGTCAGCTTCAGGATGACGGCAGGCTGGCACCCAAGCGACTGATGATCCCCACGAATTCAGAGTGAAACCCTGTTCCAAACAGGGGGCGCGTGATAGAATCGCGAGCCTTCATCGTATGTAACGAACCTGGCCAAGAGGGTGCCGGGTTCAATTCCAGGAGTCTTAAAGCATGTCCCTTAGCAGTGAAATCAAGTCCGGCATCGTGGAAAAGTACCAGCGCGGCTCTGCCGACACCGGTTCCCCGGAAGTTCAGGTGGCCCTGCTGTCCGCACGTATCCAGCACCTGATGGACCATTTTGCCAAGCACAAGAAGGATCACCACTCCCGTCGTGGCCTGCTGAAGATGGTCAACCAGCGCCGCAAGCTGCTGGACTACCTCAAGGGCAAGGATCAGGAACGTTACCAGGAGCTGGTGAGCAGCCTCGGCCTGCGCCGCTGAGTCTCGGCCGGAGCCTTCGAACAAGAACCAGTCAAAACCGGGATTCAACGTGCCGTCAATAAGCAAGTCGTTCCAGTACGGTCAGCATACCGTTACCCTCGAAACCGGCGAAATCGCCCGTCAGGCCTCCGGTGCCGTCATGGTCAATGTGGCCGGCACCGTGGTGCTGGTCACGGCCGTCGGCCGCAAGGAGGCAGTGCCGGGCCGGGATTTCTTCCCCCTGACCGTGAACTATCAGGAACGGACCTATGCCGCCGGCCGTATCCCGGGTGGGTTCTTCAAGCGTGAAGGTCGCCCCTCCGAAAAGGAGACCCTGACCTCCCGCCTGATCGATCGCCCCCTGCGCCCGCTGTTCCCCAAGGGCTTCACCAATGAAGTCCAGGTGGTGGCCACGGTGATGTCCCTGAATCCGGAAGTGGATCCGGACATCCCGGCCCTGCTGGGTGCCTCCGCCGCGGTGGCCCTGTCCGGCCTGCCGTTCGCCGGTCCCATCGGTGCCGCCCGGGTGGGTTATGTGGATGGTCAGTATGTCCTCAACCCCGACCTGTCCCTGCTCAAGGAGTCCGCCCTGGATCTGGTGGTGGCCGGTACGGCCAACGCCGTGATCATGGTGGAATCCGAAGCCGCCATGCTCTCCGAGGAGGTGATGCTGGGTGCCGTGATCTACGGTCACGAGCAGATGCAGGTGGCGATCCAGGCCATCCAGGAACTGGCCGCCGAAGCCGGCAAGCCGGCCTGGAACTGGCAGCCCGCGCAGGACAACACCGACCTGCGTACCCGCGTGGCCGAAGCCTGTCATGCCGACCTGACCGCCGCCTACCAGGTGGCTGAAAAGCAGGAACGCACCCAGCGCATCGCCGAAGTCCGTGAAGCCGTGGTGGCCCGCCTTGCCGATGGCGAGGAAGGCTCCCCCCTGGCCGAAGAGGTCAAGGAGATCTTCCACGGTCTGGAAAAGCGCATCGTGCGCGATCGCATCCTGGACGGCCAGCCCCGTATCGACGGCCGCGATACCCGCACCGTGCGTCCCATCGACGTGCGTGTCGGCGTGCTGCCCCGTACCCACGGTTCCGCCCTGTTCACCCGCGGCGAGACCCAGGCCATCGTCACCGCCACCCTGGGCACGGATCGGGATTCCCAGATCATCGATGCCATTGAGGGAGAGCGTCGCGAACGCTTCATGCTGCACTACAACTTCCCGCCCTACTGCACCGGTGAAACCGGCATGGTGGGCTCGCCCAAGCGCCGTGAGATCGGCCATGGCCGTCTGGCCAAGCGGGGCGTGCAGGGCGTGATGCCGGCGGAAGGCGACTTCCCCTATGTGCTGCGCGTGGTGTCCGAGATCACCGAATCCAACGGTTCCAGTTCCATGGCTTCCGTCTGCGGTACCAGCCTGGCCCTGATGGATGCCGGCGTGCCCCTGAAGGCGCCGGTGGCCGGTGTGGCCATGGGCCTGATCAAGGACGGCGACCGCTTTGCGGTGCTGACCGACATCCTGGGTGATGAAGATCACCTGGGTGACATGGACTTCAAGGTTGCCGGTACGGAAGAGGGCGTCACCGCCCTGCAGATGGACATCAAGATCGACGGCATCACCCGTGACATCATGGAGACCGCCCTGGCCCAGGCCCGCGAAGGTCGCCTGCACATCCTGGGCGAGATGAACAAGGTCATCAGCACGCCGCGGGTTGAGATGTCCGCCTATGCGCCGCGCTTCATCACCCTGCGCATCAATCCGGAGAAGATCCGCGACGTGATCGGCAAGGGTGGCGCCACCATCCGTGCCCTGACCGAAGAGACCGGCGCCACCATCGACATCGATGACAGTGGTGTGGTCAAGATCGCCTCCGTGGACAAGGAAGCCGGTGAAGAAGCCCGTCGCCGGATCGAAGAGATCACCGCCGACGTGGAAGTGGGTCGGATCTACGAAGGTCGCGTGGCCAAGATCATGGACTTCGGCGCCTTCGTCACCATCCTCCCCGGTCGTGACGGTCTGGTGCATATCTCCCAGATTTCCGAAGAGCGCGTGGAAAGCGTTTCCGAGCGTGTCAAGGAAGGCGAGACCGTCAAGGTCAAGGTCCTGGAAGTGGACAAGCAGGGCCGCATCCGCCTGAGCATGAAGGCGGTCAACGAGGCTTCCTGACGTTGAGTCCCCAAAGCCCCTCTCCCTGATCAAGGGGGGAGGGGCTTTTTTTTGCCTTTCATTCCCGCAGCAGTCTTTCCACCGCCGCCTCAAAACGCCGGGAATCCGGCGACACCATGCTGGAGAAGGTGGCCACCACCCGTCCCTCCCGGTCCACCAGATACTTGTAAAAATTCCATCTCGGCGCCCGGCTTTGCCGTGCCAGTTCCTGGAAGATGGGATGGGCCGTATCACCCCGCACGCTGATGGGGGCGAACATGTCGAAACTCACGCCGAAGTTCTGAAAGCAGACCCGGGCCGTATCCGCTTCATCATCCGCTTCCTGACGAAAGTCGTTGGACGGAAATCCCACCACCTTCAGCCCCTGGTCCGCATATTTGCGATGCACGGCCTCCAGGGCGGAAAACTGTCCGGTGAAACCGCAGTGACTGGCGGTGTTCACGATCAGCAGTGGGTGTCCGGCGAACCGTTCCCGCAGGCTGACCACCTCGCTGGAGTGCAGGCGCCGCAGGTCATGGTCAAACAGATCACCATGGCCCGGCGCTTCCCGGGCAAGGAGGCCGGGACCCCAGGGCAAGGTGATCAGCAGGGCGGTCAGGAAAAATCGACGCATGGCGGGGCTCCGGGTGGGTGTGAGCTTTCAGACCCCGGCGCAAAGCCCAAGTTCTCTAGTCGGTTTCTTCCAGGGTGCCGATGAGATAGCGCTGGAGCAGGCGCGCCGCCAGACTGCTGTGGGGTTCGCCGTAGCTCTTGGTTTCCCAGGCCTCGGTGCTCTCCTGCCCGCACCAGACCAGCATCATGCCCGCCGGTCCGGGATGATTCGGCACGTAGGGGGTGAGGTCATAGACCTTGCCGTGAATGGCCATCCAGCAGTCATCCGGACTGTGGTGCTCCGCCACCTCTTCGAGGGTGAAGACGGGGAGCGCGGCTTCGGTTTCATTCGCCGTGGCCGGCGTGAGGGCCATGGCCGCCAGCAGACAGAGCATCGGCGGCAGCGTGAAGGGAAGACGTGGGTGCGGGAGTCTCATGGCAGGCCTTTTTTCTTTGAGGGAGGGAGACTTCATCTCCAGCATGCACCGATTTGCCTGCCAAAGCCATGCGGCAGCGCAAGGATGGCCGGGGCTGGATCATGCGGATGACCGAGGCGCGGTATGCGTTGCCGTTTTGTTGACGGAAGGTAACTCCAGAGTTATGTTCACAAGGGAGCGTTGAAACAGGAGCAGGGTGGTGCAGAGCAGAGACCTGATCAAGGCACTGGAAGCTGATGGTTGGTATCTCGACCGCATTAAGGGCAGTCATCACGTCTTCAAGCATCCAACCAAGCCTGGATCAGTACCCGTGCCACACCCGAAGAAGGATCTGCCCATCGGTACCGTTAACAGCATCATGAAGCAAGCCGGGCTGAAGTAACCTCGCGGGCATGCTTCAGCTTGGCAGGAGAGAGAGCCATGCAATATCCCATCGCCATCGAATGGGGTGACGAACACACCGCCACCGGCATCGTATTCCCGGATATTCCCGGCGCGATTACCGCTGGCGATACTGTCGAGCAGGCCTACGAGATGGCTGTCGAGGTTGCGCATATCCAGTTGGAAGAGCTGGCCGCGATGGGTAAGGCGATTCCCATGCCCGGGAGTATCACCGAGCATCGCCAGAACCCCGATTTTGCTGGCTGGGGGTGGGGGCTGATCGAGATCGATCTCACCCCCTATCTGGGCAAGACGGAAAAGATTAACGTCACCCTGCCTGGCCGCGTGGTGAAGCAGATCGATCAGTATGTGACCCTACATGGCATCAAGAGTCGATCAGCCTTTCTGACCCGAGCGGCCCTGCATGAGCTGGAGCGTAACGCCGGATGAGCTTTATGACATATCCGGTGTATAAGGTCTCTGCCATCGTCAGAGAAAGTCCGCTTCCAGTGCGAGGAGATGAAGGCCACCGAACTCGACGATGCTCCCCTGACCGCACGCAGCATCGGTCTATGTGTTTTACAACACCAGCACATGGACACTGAAGCAGCTTCATTCCACAGCTACCAACAACCCGCACACCCTGCTGGCCAATGTGGATGAGTACCTCGGCGGGTTCAGCGACAACGTCAAGGAGATCATCGCCGCTGACTACGGGCAAAGCATTGAAATAGGGACAACAATCAGGTTATGTTCATTCAAACACGCTTGCCAAGGAAACCTCTGCATGGCTTCACAGTGGCTAAAGGAACCTGCACAGGTAATCTACACCTACCAAAGCGCCGCTCATGGCCTGCCTGGACCGCCGCCAAAGATACAATCCCCACTTAAAGACGTGCGGTACATGGCTTCGTCCAACAGACGTTTATCCGCCACGCTGCGCACAGGGGATAAACGCTTATGTGTTATGTTTTATTAAAACCGTTTTAGAGCTGAGAGCAAATCAACCAAAGGAGAAGTATATTGGGAACAGTAATCGGGCACGGGAATACTGGTAACAGTCCATTGGTGAGTGTTGGAGAAGGGGATTCGCAGGTATCTCTCAAGGTGTATCAGGACATTTACCATCAAGTCACAGGTCGAACTGAGCAAATAGTAAAACGCCACTCAGATAACTTGCTTGTCGAATTCAGTGAAGTGCAGCAGCTTCATTATAAAATTATGCAGTTGTGCGACGTTCACAAGATAATTGCGAGTAACGAGTCTATCGCTGTCTTCCATTCAAAGGAGCGGAAAGAACAATTTACTTCTTTCGAGCGGTTTAAGGCGTACAACTCTGGTACTTCTAGTCCGACGGTGAGCGTTGTTCTTAAATACAATTTCTCCATTATCCCGGCTGGTCTTGAGCGCCCACAGGAGTATGTTGTAACCATCCGCCTGACGTCTCGCGTCGCGATGCTGGCCGAGCTTACGGCAGAGGCCCCTCCTTTCATTCCTAGAAGATTTTTCGGGTATGCAGCTGGAAATACGGCTGAAATCACTGTGGAGTATGCTGATTATACCGTCGCCCGGGGATTCCTAGAGGCATTTGATGAATGGGTTGTCGGTTGTCGGTTGTCGGTCTGAACCCGATAACCCATTGCTTAAGTTCGCGCAACGTTGGTCCTACCTAGTGCCGAAACTCCTGCAGTTGGGGGCAGCAGCTGGAATCGCGTTTTATGCTCTTAGAACGGTTCCTGATGTTTTGGTAACACCAGTTGATGCTCAGTTAACCGCGAGATTCTTCATTATATTCTATGCAGGTTTCTTCATAGTGAATCGCATCGCCTTTATGGCGGGGAGCATGATGGAAGACGCTGTTGATAGCTACTCAACTATATCCTACCTCAAGCTAAATAACGGCGATCGCAAATTGATCGAGAATTTTTCAAAAAAGCGACGCCGCGTATTCGGGAAATTCTTTGTCGGGTGCTTGGTCACCGTAGCACTAGGGATTCTCTCTTCAAAGCTCGCAACACTCATTTGAGATGAAACATAATCGGATAGCCGGGGGGGGGCTCCCCCGGCGTCCACAACACCCCGCCCGCATGCGGGTCCGCACGGGGCGTTTCCTCCGAAGTTCAGAGGATGACTCGTTTACCAAAGGCATATTCCGACAGCTCTTTTCCCCGTAGAAATTCCAGGTCAGCATGGTGGTGTAGGAAAACAGCACGATGGAGCGTAGCACCACCCAGGCCGGGCAGGCCGAGGGAGAACGCGCTGGTGGTGAGTTCGGCCCTGGTCTGGCCGTAGTAGCTGATCAGGATGTCGAGGGCGCCGATCACACAGATCAGGGCCATCGTGGGCACGATACGTTCCGCGGTCACCGCGATGCGCTTGATGATCCCCAGGGTGACGGCGTCCACCAGAAGCATGACGCCGATGCCGGTGACCCAATTGGGGATGCCCAGTCCGGTTTCCATGGCATGTGATTTGCGGTGGGGTTTATCTTAATTTGAGGAATAAAAAGATGGTTGAAGCGAGTTTTTGGCATACGCTGTAACTGCTCTTGAACTTCAGTGCTTTCAAGAGCTGTTCGCAAGCTCTCAGCGCTTTCCCAGTGACTTATTTCTATCCATAAGCGTGATCGTCCACTTCCTTGATTTAACTCTGCACTAATGAAGCCTGGCTTGCTAGACATGATTTCTGCCATATGTTCCCATTCATCTGTAAGTTGTCGTTGGCACGTGCTCTTACGAATAATATAGCCCTGTATGGAAACAACAGGTTGCGTATTATCTTCTGCTCCAAGCTGGTATGGGAGGTGACGATGTCCAGGCCCAGCACATCCTGCTAGAAGCAGTAGGGCTAGAATAGCAAAAATATGTTTAATCAAAGATGGCCTTATCATTTTTTGAATCTCCGTTTTTAAAAATAAATGGTAGTAGAAAGGTTAAGGTGCCGGCAATAAAGAATGAGATAATTGTTCCAGCAATAAACAGGTCCCATGTATAAGGGCGCAAGACGCCTAGCATGATAATGACTAGAACTAATGGCAGATCTAGATAGTGTGTAAAGTTTGGTAGGTTGCGCTTTCGAAGTTGTATAAGTTCTGGGGTTAACTGACCAATTAGTAGTGATTTCTTGGCTTCCCTGTTGATCTTTATAAAGGCTAGGCGTGTAACTGTATTGCCTTCGATAAACTCGAATAAAAATAGGATTACCATGCCAACAAGCCATGGGTGTTTAAAAAAACTGCTTCCATAATACAAGGCTATCAGTGCGCTACCAGAAATAAGTAATAGCAAAGCACCTGGTACCGTTAGACCGTCATAGAAGACGCGTATGAATCGCGCTGCTTCAGCGAAGGCAGCTACATCGTTGACTTGTTTGGAGCGAACATCTGCTAACCAGACACCTATAAGGCCGCTAGCCATCACGACAGCACCAAGTAGGTGCAACAGCTTCAAAAGGATATATTCCATCATATTTCACCTCTCTATTGTCACCTCTCAATTGTGATCTGGCTTGATAGGTTTGCTTAGGATAGTGCCATCACGAGCGTTCAGACCCAGTAGCAGGAAGTTGGCACCTCCAGCAATGAGCTCAAGCACTTGGACGGTATAGAACCATACATCGAAGATTTCAGCCTGAGCTTTCCAGGATAGGTAAATAGCAGCAGGTATCAGCACCAATAAACCATTGAGGGTAATGAAAGGCATGCGGCGTTGTTTTTGTGCAAGAAGCGGGTGATGCTCTTTTTTACTCAAAGCAAAGCCACTGCCGCCAGTGATCATTAAAAGCGGAATCAGAATAAAAAGCCCCCACACTATGCTTTGCTTGACCCAGATTACTGCTGGAAATGATAGGAAAAGTTCTGAGATGAGTGTGGACACCCAAAAAGTGGCGATGATGAGCATGGCAAGAAGTCCGGCAAGAGCGTGAATGCGAACTAATATTAGTTGAGGTTTCATGATTTGGCCCCTTACTTATTGGTTTCGTGTAGTTCGCTGATGCGGTTGAGTACTTTCAGCGTGGTGATCAGCTCTTTCGTGGAAAATACTTGCCCCACCTCTTTGGCATGCTGACTCCAGTCCGTTGCGATGCGTTGATACAGCGCTTGCCCCTTATCAGTCAGCTGATAAAAAGGTGAACGCTTGTGATAAGGGTTGGGTTGTTTTTGAACTAGCTCTTCATCAAGCAGTAGGTTGAGTTGTTTTTGCGCGCCCTGTCGAGTGACCCCCATATTGAAAGCAATTTGTGGCGCAGTAAGTGCCATTGGGGACAGGGCGAGAGCCCCCAGCATCTGCCAGCGGGCACTGGTGAGGCCAAAGGAGGCGGCAAAGCTATCCCCCCAAGTGATCATCTGCCCGTTGGTGCGAAAGGTCTGCAGGATCACGGCAGTAAAGTCATCTGGCGGTGTAAGCAACTGATCAGACATTAAGCGCCTCGTGAAAACCGGTTGTCATGTGGGGTTGATTTTACACAGTGGAAACCGGTTGTCAATATTGAATGCGGTCGGCGGCTACTGGCCAGGCACCAAGTAAACTCAGATGGGGCGTTGGTCTGTCAGCAAAATTCGAATAATTGGCTAATCGGATAGCCTGGGGTCCCCGCGGCCTCCACAACACCCCGCATGCGGGTTCGCGCAGGGCGTTTCCTCCGTAGTTCAAGGGCCACGCAAACATGCTGCCTTTCAACGCTGGTTACCCAACAAATCGCAAGGCTGTTTCACTCGATCGGGCGCATTACGTCCGTTGAGACACGCGGGTCTCTTTTGTTGCCGGAGGTTCGGGCCTTCACCCTGTCTTACCCATTGCGGCGAGTATTTGGCTACTACGCCGTCTGCTAATGGGATGGTCAGTCACCCCATGGCGAGGACTGAACCCCGCACGGATGCATCAGGATCGGACGGAAAACCTCGATGACCGCACCGGACCCTGCGTCAGCGCAAGGATGGCCGGGGCCGGATCTGCTAGGGTGACGGGCGCCATCGGAACAAGAGGGTCTGTGTCGTGCGTATCGGTATTGGAATCCTGGTCTTTCTCGCCGGCCTGGCCGGCATCTTCTACGCCCTGCCCAGGGTACCCCCGGAACTGGGCATGTTCGGGGTGCTGTGGCAGCTGTCTCCCTACCTGGGGGTCATGATCGTGGGCCTGGGCATCTTTGCCTACGGCCGCAGCGAGGACGCCTCCATCGAGCGTCAGTAAGGACCAAAACCCCCTCTCCCAAAGAGGGAGAGGGGTGAAGGGCAGGGGGCTTGCGGCTTCAGCCGGGGCCTTCCTTGTCATCCTGCCCGTTCTCTTTCTCCTTGCGCATTTCCTCCTTCTGCTCCTTGAGGTATTGCACCTTCTCCTTGGCAAGCACTCCCGCCAGCAGGAGGAGGGCGATCAGGTTGGGCGCCGCCATCAGGCCGTTGAGGGTGTCCGAGATATCCCAGACCGTGGTCAGGCCTCCGATGGCACCTAGATACAGCACCCCTATGAAAATGATGCGGTAAGGCAGGATGACCCGTTTGCCGAAGGCATATTCCCAGCTCTTTTCCCCGTAGAAGTTCCAGGTCAGCATGGTGGTGTAGGAAAACAGCACGATGGAGCACAGCACCACCCAGCCACCCAGGCCGGGCAGGCCGAGGGAGAACGCGCTGGTGGTGAGTTCGGCCCCGGTCTGGCCGGTCTGTATCACGCCGGTCACCAGGATCACTAGGGCGGTCATGGTGCAGATCACCAGGGTGTCGATGAATACTTCCCACATGCCCCACAGGCCTTGGGCAAAGGGCTTGTTGCGGGCCTGGGCGTGGACGATGGACGCGGAGCCCAGACCGGCCTCGTTGGAAAAGATGCCGCGGGCAATTCCGTAGCGGATGGCGCCGGCCACCGTGGCACCGGCAAACCCACCAATGGCCGAGGCCGGGGTGAAGGCGCCGCCGATGATCTGTGCGAACGCACCGGGGATCTGGTCGTAATAGCTGATCAGGATGCCGATGGCGCCGATCACATAAATCAGGGCCATCGTGGGCACGATGCGTTCCGCGGTCACCGCGATGCGCTTGATACCCCCCAGGGTGACGGCGCCCACCAGAAGCATGACGCCGATGCCGGTGACCCAGTTGGGGATGCCCAGTCCGGTTTCCATGGCATGGGCCATGGTGTTGGCCTGTACCATGTTGCCGATGCCGAAGGCGGCCAGTCCCGCCAGGATGGCGTAGACCATGGCCAGCCATTTCCAGCGTTTGCCCAGGCCGTTCTCGATGTAATAGAAGACGCCGCCGGAGACCCGGCCGTCATCGTCCACCCGGCGATATTTCAGGCCCAGCGTGGCTTCGGCCAGCTTGGTGGCCATGCCCACCAGGGCCACCATCCACATCCAGAAGACGGCACCTGGCCCCCCGAGGGCGATGGCGGTGGCCACGCCGGCGATGTTGCCGACGCCGATGGTGGCCGCCATGGCCGAGGATACGGCCTGGAACGGGGTGATGGCGCCCTTGTCCTGGCCGGACTTTCTACGGAACAGGGTGGCAAAGGTGCGTTGCCAGGCGAAGCGCAGATGGGTGAACTGGAAAAAACCCAGGCGGAAGGTGAGATAGATGCCGGTGCCTACCAGCAGGATCATGAAGGGAGGACCCCATACGATCCCATTGAGCCAGTTATTGAAGTCAATCAAGGTCTGAAGCATCTATTGTGTTCTCCTGTTGGGGGCGGTGCTGAAATCTGTACGGCGTCGGTCTTCGGGACGGACGCGGCCTGGTCCGCTGCCGCGTCGGTGATCGTTCCCATCAACCGATGCCGATCCAACTAACCCGGCGTATTCGAAAAAATCCCGCCAAGCCATTCGCCGGCCCGGCGTTCCGGCCAGTAGCGTCCCACGCCTTCGACGAAGCCCACATGCCCGCCCGCCCGGCTCAGTTCCAGGCGGACGCTTGATGACAAGTCATCGGGCGTGGGAATGGTCTCCGGTGTCATGAACGGATCATCACGGGCATGCAGGATCAGGGTCGGACGCCGGATCCCGCGCAGATAGGGTCGTGAACTGCAGCGGGTGTAGTAATCATCCACGTCGGCGAACCCATGCAGGGGTGCGGTGACGGCGTTGTCGAACTCGCGGAAGGTCCGCAGCCGGGGCAGGGCGGTGCAGTCCAGGGGCATGGGCATGAGTCGGCACTTTCTCCGGGCCGAGCGCTTGAGTCTCCCCACCAGATACCATTGGTAAAAGCGTGAGAAACCCTGTTCCATGCGTCGTGCCGACCGGTCCAGGTCGAAGGGAACGGAGATGGCGACGGCGGCGGAGAGGGGGTTGTCCTGGCCGGTTTCCCCCAGCCATTTAAGCAGGGCGTTGCCTCCCAGGGAGACGCCGATGGCTGCGACGGGACGTGCCGGTTCCTGCTGCAGCAGATGATTCACCAGCCAGGCCATGTCCCCTGTGTCACCAGCAAAATAGCTGCGGGGCAGGCGATTGGGTTCCCCGCTGCATCCCCTGAAGTGCATGGTCAGTGCCTGGAATCCCTGGTCATGCAATCGTCGCATGAGCCCGCCGGCGTAGGGGGAACGACTCGAACCTTCCAGTCCGTGAAACAGGATCACCCGGGGGCCGGGCTGTTCCGGGGCCCAGTCAAGATCGATGAAGTCACCATCGGGCAGTTCCAGGCGTTGCCGTCGCAGCGGGATCGCCGGTCGCCGACGCATCAGGGTGGGAGCAAGGGTCTGCAGATGGGCGCCCGGCAACCACCAGGCAGGGCGAAAGTCACCATCAATCAGCATCGTTCCGGAATCCTTGGCAGGTGTCACATTGGATCAACAGCACCATGTTACTCCTTTGCATTGTCTTCTCTCATCTGCGGGCTTCCCAGCACCAACGGGGAACGGATACATAGTATCCTGACTTGAATCCACCGCCTTGACTCGTTAAAACAGGCTAACACTCCAAAAGTGATCAGACCTCATGGACCTTTCCTCGATCCGCAGTGCCTACCGCCGTTATGCCCGCTACTACGACCGGGTGTTCGGACCGATTTTCGCCGGGGGGCGGCGCATGGCCGTGCACCTGGTCAATAACGGTCCCGGTCAACGCATTCTGGAAGTGGGTGTCGGTACCGGTCTGTCGTTGCCGGAATACCGCCGGGATGCCCGGGTGGTCGGCATCGACATCAGTCCCGACATGCTGCAGCTGGCCCGGGAGCGGGCCCGGGACGGGGCATTGCCCCAGGTGGAGGCCTTGCTGGAGATGGACGCCGAGTCGCTGGCGTTTCCGGACAACAGCTTTGACGGGGTGGTGGCGATGTATGTGGCCTCCGTGGTGCCCAATCCGGACAAGCTGATGGCGGAGATGCGTCGGGTCTGCGTGCCCGGCGGGGATGTGGTGGTGATCAATCACTTTGCCTCCCGCCATCCCTTCCTGCGGCGGCTGGAGCAGATGCTGCGTCCGCTCTCGCGTCTCATGGGTTTTCGTCCCGACATGGAACTGGAAAGCCTTCCGGAATGGCCGGATCTGCATCGCGTGGGGGTGCACAAGACCAATCTGTTTGGTTACTGGAAGCTGGTGCATTACCGCAGCAGTGATGCCCCGGTGCCGCTTCAGGGAGGGGGTGATGGCACGACGGTCGCGGTCAAGGCTACCGCCGATCAGCCCGGCTGAAGCGACACCGTCAATCGCCGGCCCCATCCAGGAACCACGGAAATAGCCCATGACCATCGACTGGAAGTCCTACGACCCGGCCGGATTCTATGATGAACTCATCGCCGCTCCGGGACAGGCACGCGAGGCCGCGCTCACCCTGACCAATTATCTGCGTTCCCTGAGCGATGAGGAATTGCATGAACGCAAGGCGGCGGCCGAGCACGCCATCGTGGAGATGGGGATCACCTTCACGGTGTACACCGAGGGAGGCAACATTGATCGGGCCTGGCCCTTCGACATCATTCCCCGCATCATCACCCGGAGTGAATGGGCGCGGGTGGAGGCGGGACTGGCCCAGCGGCTCACCGCCCTGAATCTGTTCATCAACGATCTTTACAACGAACAGCGCATCATCAAGGACAAGGTCTTTCCCAAGTCGGTCCTGGCCAAGTCCAGGAACTTTCGCGAGCAGTGCATCGGTATCCAGCCCACCCATGGTGTCTGGGCCCACATCTGCGGTTCCGATCTGGTGCGGGATGCCGATGGTACCTTCTACGTGCTGGAGGACAACCTGCGGGTGCCGTCGGGGGTGTCCTACATGCTGGAAAACCGCCAGGTCACCAAGCGGGTCTTTCCCGAGCTGTTCGACAACTACAGCATCCGCCCGGTGGACGAGTACCCCTCCCAGCTCTTCGACATGCTGGCGGCCCTGTCCCCGCGCCCGCTGGATTATCCGGCAGTGGTGGTGCTGACGCCGGGCATCTACAACTCCGCCTATTTCGAACATGCCTATCTGGCCCAGCGCATGGGTGCTGAACTGGTGGAGGGGGCCGATCTGGTGGTGGGGGATGATGACTGTGTCTACATGCGCACGGTCGCGGGCCTGGAGCGGGTGGATGTCATCTACCGGCGGATCGATGACCTGTTCCTGGACCCGGAGGCCTTCAATCCCGATTCCATGCTGGGGGTGAGGGGGCTGATGCGTGCCTGGCGCAAGGGCAATGTGGCCCTGGTGAATGCCCCTGGTGCCGGCGTGGCGGACGACAAGGTGGTCTATGCCTTCGTGCCCAAGATGATCCGCTACTATCTGGACCAGGACCCGATCATTCCCAACGTGCCCACCCATCTGTGCATGGACCCCAAGGAGCGGGAGTATGTGCTGGCCAACCTGGAGCATCTGGTGGTCAAGCCCGCCAACGAGTCCGGTGGCTACGGCATGATCGTCGGTCCCCATGCCACCCGCAAGCAGCGCCAGGAGTTTGCTGAGCTGATCCGCAAGGATCCGCGCAACTACATCGCCCAGCCCACCCTGAAGCTGTCCACCTCGCCCACCCTGTGCGATGGCCGGCTGGAACCCCGGCATCTGGACCTGCGTCCCTTCATCCTGCAGGGGGTGCGCACGGATGTGACTGCCGGTGGTCTGACCCGGGTAGCCCTGCGCAAGGGCTCCCTGGTGGTCAACTCCTCCCAGGGTGGGGGGAGCAAGGACACCTGGATCGTGGATACGGACACGGATTGAACCCGCTTTTTACCAACCTGCAGGCCTGACACCATGCTTTCACGTGTTGCCGAACGTCTTTACTGGATGGCCCGTTACATCGAGCGGGCGGAGAATACCGCGCGCATGGTCACGGCCTTCAACCATCTGGCCCTGGACATGCCGCGCAGCGTGCGCCTGTCCTGGCGGGGCATGGCGTCCATTACCGGCAACGAATCCATCTACGAGAAGAACTACCGCAAGTATGATGAGCGCAATGTGGTGAAGTTTTTGCTGGCGGACGACGACAACCCCGGGTCCATCCTCAATGCCCTGCGGGCGGCCCGGGAAAACGTGCGTACCACCCGGGATCTGGTCCCCAGCGAGGTCTGGGAGACGGTGAACGAGCTGTATCACCACGCCGATTCCGCCCTGGACACGGGGATGAGCAAGCGGGGACGCTATCAATATCTGGCCAAGGTGATCAGCCATTGCCAGCAGCTCACAGGCATGCTGGCAGGCACCATGAGCCATGACGCCGCCTATGACTTCATCCGCGCCGGCCGCAATCTGGAGCGGGCGGACATGACCACCCGCCTGCTGGATGTGGGCGCCATGGGGCTTTTGAGCAACGACCCCCAGGACGAGGCCGCCATGGCCCAGTTCGAGAGCCTGTTGTGGGTGAACATCCTCAAGTCCCTCAGCGCCTTTCAGATGTACCGCCAGCATGTGCGGCGACGGGTGAGCGGCGGGGATGTACTCAAATTCATTTTCCAGAACCGTGAATTTCCCCGTGCCGTGGCCCATGCCCTGGGGGAGGTGGAAATCAGCCTGACCAACCTGCCTCGAAACGAGACGCCCTTGCGCCTGGCCATTCAGGTCAGGCGTCATGTGATGGAAGCCAATGTGGACAAGCTTCTGGAGGCGGATGAGCTGCACCGCTTCATCGACCAGCTGCAGCAGGAGATGAACGAATTGCACAATATGATTGCCGATACCTGGTTCAGCCTGGACAGGGCCGCCTGACCGGGCGCCGCCCCGGCCTGTCTCATGTCTGTCCACGCGCCCCTGTCGCTGCTGGCCCCGGAATACGCCCTGTCCGGGAACCGCTTTGATGAACTGCTCACCCCCGAGGGTGCCCCGCGTCCGCAGTGGGAGCCGATCATGGGTGCCCTGGCGCAACTGGGGCCGGAGGGACTGGCGGAGCGAGCCGCAGACATCGGACGTCTGCTGCGGGAAAGCGGAGTCACTTACAACGTCTATTCCGATCCCCGGGGGGCGGAGCGGCCCTGGCCCCTGGACCCGGTGCCCATGGTACTGGAGAGCAAGGAATGGGCCGTTATCGAGAGCGGTCTGATCCAGCGGGCCGAACTTTTGAACCTGATCCTCAAGGATCTCTATGGTCCCCGTGAACTGATCCGCAAGGGGCTGCTGCCTCTGGATCTGATCTACGGCTATCCGGGGTTCCTGCGCCCCTGTGTGGGCAGTCTGCCCCCGATTTCCAATCCCCTGGCCCTGTATGCGGCCGATCTGGTGCGACGTCCCGACGGGCATTTCGTGGTCCTGGGAGATCGCACCCAGGCCCCTTCCGGGGCAGGATACGCCCTGGAGAACCGGATGATCCTGTCCCGGGTGTTCCCCAGTCTGTATCGGGATGCCCAGGCCCATCGGCTTACGCGGTTTTTCCAGACCCTGCGCCTCAGCCTGGCCACCCTGGGCGCCCCCCCCATGGGACAGAAGGAACCGCGGGTGGTGCTGCTCTCCCCCGGTCCTCTCAATGAAACCTGGTTCGAGCATGTGTACCTGGCCGGCTACCTGGGATACACCCTGGTACAGGGGCAGGATCTGGTGGTCTCCGAGGGACGGGTCTGGTTGCGTTCCCTGAACGGCCCTGAGCCGGTGGATGTGATCCTGCGCCGGGTGGATGACAGCTTCTGCGACCCGCTGGAACTGCGTCAGGATTCCTGGCTGGGGGTGGCGGGCCTGCTGGAAGTGGCGCGGCAGGGCAGGGTGGCCATCGTCAATCCCCTGGGTAGCGGCGTACTGGAATGTCCCGCCCTGTCCGCCTATCTGCCCGCCATTGCCCGCCACCTGCTGGGGCAGGATCTGATCCTGTCGACGGTGGAGACCTGGTGGTGCGGTGATCCCCGGCAACGGGATCATGTCCTGTCCCGGCTGGAACGATTGGTGATCCGTGATCTGGAGCCGGGGCGCAGCACCGCCCTGTTCGGTGATGCCCTGTCCCACCCGGAGCGGGAATCCCTGAAGGATCGCATCCGCGCCAACCCCGGTGGTTTTGTGGCCCAGGAGCGACTGGAGCTGTCCACCCTGCCGACCTTCGGCCCCGAGGGGGACCTGGAGCCCCGTCGGGGCTGGTTGAGAACCTATCTGTGTGCCCGCGACGGTGATTACGTGGTGATGCCCGGTGGTCTGTCCCGGGTGGCCGGTTCCCGTGATGCCGCCTGGGTCTCGAATCAGGCGGGCGGGGTCAGCAAGGATACCTGGGTACTGGCCTCCGAGGCCGAGCCGTCACCGGCCCTGGTGGGGGCGATGCCCATGGTGGGTGGGCTGGGTACCCCGACATCGTTGTCGGGACGGGTGGCGGAAAATCTGTTCTGGATGGGACGCTATGCGGAACGGGCGGAGGGCACCCTGCGACTCATGCTGGTGGTGCTGATGCGCCGTCGCCTGGTAAGGGAATCCGGTGGGAACGGTGCCCAGGATGCCGCCCTGCGTATCCTGCTGCGGGCACTGACCCATCTGACGGCCACCTATCCCGGCTTTGTCCTGGAGGATGCGGAAACTGCCCTGGCCGATCCGGCGCCGGAGTTGCTGGCACTGATCCTCGATCGTGAACGCATCGGCAGCCTGAGCTTCACCCTGCAGGCCCTGTTGCGGGCCGGGCATGAACTCAGGGATCGCATTTCCGGTGACAGCTGGCGGGTCATCTCGGCCCTGCGGGAGCGCAGCAATGCCCTGGGGCAGTGGCAACCTCGTGATCCGGAACATCTGGCGCGCCATCTGGATGAACTCATTACCCACCTTCTGGCCATGTCCGGTCTGGCCCAGGAGAGTACGCCCCGGCATCTGAACTGGGTCTTCCTGGATGCCGGACGCCGTCTGGAGCGGGGACTGATGCTGGCCGGTCTGCTGCGGGCCACCCTGGTGCGCCCCTGCGCCCCGGATGACGAGCCGCCGTTGCTGGAAGCGGTCCTGAACTATGCCGAGAACACCGCCGCCGATCCCTACGCCCTGCGTCCCGAGGCCCTTCTGGACAGCCTGCTGTTCGATGAACGCAATCCGCGTTCCCTGGGGTTCCAGCTGGCCTCACTGGAGTGTCATGGGGCCGCCATGCCCCGCACCGAGCGGGATGAGCGCCTGACCCCGGTGGAGCGTCCGATCCTGGAGGCGCGCAACGAGCTGCGCCGCCTGCATCTGCGTGAACTGGTCCTCACTGATCCGGAAGGCCATCGTCAGGCCCTGGATCAGTGTCTGGCGCGTCAGCAGCACCTGCTTGGCAGTGCCTCCGATGCCTTGAGCCGGTCCTACTTCGATTTCACCCGCAGCCAGCATCTGCTGGTCTCCAATCTGCCCGAACCGGGAATATGAATTACCGTATCCGGCACGTCACCCGCTATCGCTATCCCGGTACCGTGAGCCTGTGCCACAACGAGCTTCATCTGGCGCCGCGGGATACGGCGAGCCAGACCCTGCAATCCCTGGAGCTGCGGGTGAACCCGTTGCCGGGCTACCAGGGGGAGCGGGTGGATTTTTTCGGCAACCGGGTCCATCACTTCAGTATCCAGCAAGGCCATCAGGAACTGGAAATCACCGCCTGCAGCCGGGTGACCCTGTTGCTGTCCGGGGGGGAGCCCCGTGGTCTGCAGTCCTGGGAAACGGTGCGCGACCGGCTGGGACAGGAGGATACGCCCGAGGTCCTGGATGCCCGCCAGTACATCCTGACGTCTCCCCTGGTGCCGTTGTTGCCGGAACTGCGGGACTATGCGGCTGCCTCTTTGCTGCCGGGGCGGCCCCTGCGGGAAGCGGTGGAGGAACTGATGGGGCGGATTTTCCAGGATTTCGAGTATCGACCGGGGTTCACTTCCGTGAGTACGGAGCTGCCCGTGGTGATGCGGCATCGTTGTGGTGTCTGCCAGGATTTTGCCCATCTTGCCCTGGGTTGTCTGCGCAGCCATGGGCTGGCGGCACGGTATGTCAGTGGCTATCTGGAAACCCTGCCCCCCCCGGGGCAGGAGAAGCTGGAAGGGGCCGATGCCTCCCATGCATGGTTTTCCGTGTATATCCCGGGTGAGGGGTGGCTGGATCTGGATCCCACCAATAACCTGATTCCCATGGACCGGCACATCACCCTGGCCTGGGGGCGGGACTACACGGATGTCACCCCGGTCAAGGGGGTGCTGTTCGGCGGAGGGAATTCCCACGACCTGGAGGTCCGGGTGGATGTGGTGAGGGAGGCATAGAAAGGCAGTTCAGGGACGCGCATGAAAAAGGCCCTTCTCCCGGGGGAGAAGGGCCTTGACGCGGACTGCCTTAGTGCTGCGAGGCCTTGTCGATGCCGATGCCCGTCTGGGCACGGATGTACTGGGCTTCGAACAGCTGCTTGTCCACCGCCGCCCGCTTGGACTTGTCCATCAGGGAGAAGGCCCAGATGCCGACGAAGGCAATGGTCACGGTGAACAGGGCCGGGTTGCTGTAGGGCACGATGGCCTGTTCATTGCCCAGTACCTGCACCCACACGTTCGGACCCAGGACCACCATCACCACTGCGGAGATCAGGCCCAGGGTACCGCCCAGGACCGCACCCAGGGTGGTCATGCCGCCCCAGTACATGGACATGATCAGCACCGGGAAGGTGGTGGAGGCGGCAATGGTGAAGGCCAGACCCACCAGGAAGGCGATGTTCTGACTCTGGAAGGCGATCCCCAGCAGTACCGCGATCACGCCCAGCACCAGGGTGGCTGCGCGGGACACCCGCATTTCCTGCTGCCCCGTGGCGTTCTTGTTGATCACGTTGGCGTACAGGTCATGGGAGATGGCCGAGGCGCCCGCCAGGGTCAGACCGGCCACCACCGCCAGGATGGTGGCGAAGGCCACGGCGGAGATGAAGCCCAGGAACAGGTCGCCGCCCAGGGCATGGGACAGGTGGACCGCAGGCATGTTGGAACCGCCCAGCATGTTGCCGGCCTCGTCGAAGTAGGCCGGGTTGCCCATCACGAAGGCGATGGCGCCCATACCGATGATGAAGGTCAGCACATAGAAGTAGCCGATGAAGCCGGTGGCGTAGAACACGGACTTGCGGGCTTCCTTGGCGCTGGGCACGGTGAAGAAGCGCATCAGAATGTGCGGCAGGCCGGCGGTACCGAACATCAGGGCGATCCCCAGGGAGATGGCGGAGATCGGGTCATTCACCAGACCACCCACATTGAAGATGCTTTCACCCTTCTGATGGGTGTCGGCCGCGGTGCGGAACAGGGTTTCCAGACTGAAGTCGGACAGGTACAGGGCCATCACCGCCATGAAGGTGGCACCGGAGAGCAGCAGCACCGCCTTGATGATCTGCACCCAGGTGGTGGCCAGCATGCCGCCGAAGGTCACGTAGGCGATGATCAGCATGCCCACGATGATCACGGCCACTTCAAAGCGCAGGCCGAACAGGGTCTGGATCAGGGCGCCCGCGCCCACCATCTGGGCGATCAGGTAGAGCAGGACGATGGTGATGCCGGCAAAGGCCGAGAACACGCGGATGGGAGTGCGCTGGAAGCGGAAGGACACCACGTCGGAGAAGGTGAACTTGCCCAGGTTGCGCAGGCGTTCGGACATGATGAACATGATCACCGGCCAGCCCACCAGAAAGCCGATGGAGTAGATCAGGCCGTCGAAGCCGGAGGTGTAGACCAGCGCCGTGATCCCCAGGAAGGACGCCGCGGACATGTAGTCACCGGCGATGGCCAGGCCATTCTGGAAGCCGGTGATGCCGCCACCGGCGGTGTAGAAGTCGGAGGCGGTCTTGGTGCGCCGGGCCGCCCAGTAGGTGACCCCCATGGTGGCGACCACGAAGACCAGGAACATGATGGTGGAGGCGTAGCTGATGCCTTCACCCGCATAGGCGTTGGCCGAGGCCATCAGCAGGGCGGCTGCCGTCAGAGCAATAAGGATCTTCATCGTGCCAGCTCCCTCACCTTGTCACTCAGCTTGTCGAACTCGGTGTTCGCCTTGTAGACGTAGATGCCGGTCAGCAGGAAGGCAAACACGATGATGCCCACGCCCATGGGAACACCCAGAGTGATGATGCTGTCGCCGAAGGGGCGGATGGAAAGCACGGACGGTGCGAAGGCCACCAGCATGATGAAGGCGTAGTACACCAGCAGCATGAGTGCGCTCAGTCCCCAGGCCAGCCTTGCCCGTTTCTTGACGAGCAGCTGGAAATCGGGATCCGCCTTGATACGATCGATCGTACTTTGGTCCATGGACCTCCCCTCTATCAGGTTGACTTTAGGTTATGTTCAAATAACTTTTTATTGCACCGCAAAAAGTCTGTTGCGCAGTTTACCCACATGCGGTCGGGCATGGGAAAAAATAGTGGGATTTGGAGACGATGTCGGCAGAAATCGGGGCCGGCAGGGGAGGGCAGGCGGTGGTACTTGGCCCAATCAGTCCTTTTTGGTCGTTTTCTTGTTGAGGGTTCGCAATGTGGCCAGTTGCGTGCCGCGGCGCTTGCGGCCCCGGTTACTCTCCCAGTCAAAACGGGGCAGATCCTGAAAGGCCCGGCGGATATTGTCATCCCAGGCTCGTTTAAGATCCATCAGATAATCATCGTCCGCGTCCAGGCAAAGATAGTGTTCGAAGGTCAGGGTATCCCGTTCATAGACAATCACCTCGATGGGCGGGCCCACGGTCACGTTGGAACGCATGGTGGAGTCGATGGACACCAGGGCGCAGCGGGTGGCGTCTCCCAGTGAGGTCTCCCGGGCGATGATGCGATCCAGAATGGGCTTGCCGTACTTGCTCTCGCCGATCTGCAGGAACCGGGTGTGGCTGGAGGTGGTGATGAAGTTACCCTGGGGATAGACCAGGTAGATCTCCGGCTTCTGCGAGCCGATCTGTCCTCCAAGGATGAAGGAGGCGTCGGCGCTGAAACCGGCCTTGGTCAGGGTTTCCTCGTGTTTTTCCCGTTCTTCCCTGTTGATGCGCCCCAGATAGGCGGCCGCGTCGGACAACCCCCGCACCGAATGCAGGCTTTCTTCGGCTTCATCCTCGATGTCCCGCTTGATCCGGGCCAGGACAGCCTGGGAAGTGGCCAGATTGCCCGCGGTCAGCAGCACGAAGACACGTTCCTTTTCCAGCTCGAAGGTGTGCATCTTGCTGTACATGGCCACCTGGTCCGCGCCCGCGTTGGTGCGCGAATCGGAAGCGAGTACCAGTCCGTCGTCAAGGGTGATGGCAAGGCAATAGGTCATGAAGGGAGGGAATCCGGCTCAAGCGTCGCTAGGCATAGTAGGCGTGGGGGAATCGGGCGTCAATCACGCCGGCCACGGGCCGGGAGCCGGTCATCAATCGTGGGTGACATCCACCCGCACGAACAACGGCATGTCCTGCCAGTCCTGCTGGCGTCGTGTAGTGGTGACGCGGGCCGCATCTTCCCGGCGGCTGGTGCCTGTGTGTGTCAGGGGGATCCATTCGCCGACCTTGCCGGAAACGGTGCTGTCGGTGGCCTGCAGATCCAGGCGTCCCCCGCCTGTCGGGCTTTCCCGTTCATACACCGCGCGGATGTCCAGATGCACCCGCCCGTCGGACAGCAGACGGGGGCGGACCAGGAAGCCCCGTCCCAGATCCCGGTATTCCACAGATTGCTCCAGGGCAAAACCGCCCTGCACGGGAACCAGGCGCTGGCTGCCCACGGGGATGGATTCGCCGCTTCGAATGAAGGCGGCATGTCCTTCCAGCACCCTCAGGGTCTGATGAGTCACGCCCCGTTCGGTGGTGGTGCGGCGGGAGATGCGGGGGGTGTCGGGTTCCATCGGCAGTGCCGGATCGAGGTCATGGCTGGCGGCACCCCGGCGCACGCTGATGTACAGGTTTCGAGGCGGGACGTCCAGGTCGGCAATGACCTGCCGGATCTCCGCCAGGGTCTGGGCGCGGGTGCGGATGATGAGGTTGAAGCCACTGCCGGTGATGACATCCCTGGGGCCCAGCAGCGGTTCTATGAGAGGCAGGATCTCTTCGGCGGGGCGGTGTTCAAGGGTGATGACCTGGGCGGTGGGCACGCTGGCCCCGGCGATGCCGGGCAGGAGCAGGGCCAGCGCCAGGAGCAGGGCCTTGCCCAGTCCGACGGACGGTGATGTCACGGGTGGATCTCCCGATGGGTTCTGACTGATACGACTGTACCGGACGAGGAAGATTCCCTGCAAACGCGAAGACCCGCGCGAGGCGGGTCTTCAATCAGCAGGGTGCCCTGCAAGGGCCACCTGCGGCCATCCCTGGTTGAGCGTCCTGTCAGCCGCGAGCCACGTAGGCGGTGCACCAGCCGTTGGCGTTCACCAGCTTGTTGGGGAATACAGCGCAGCCGCCCCACTCGGTGGCGCTGGGATCGGTGTAGAGCAGGCAGTTGATGCACTTCTGACCGTCGGCGTGGGAGGGGTGATCCACGCTGGTGTTGTCATGCTTGTAGTTCAGGGCCTGGGCTTCGGGAGCGTTTTCGTCCAGGCGCTCGGCGGCAGCGGCAGTGCTGATGCCCAGGCTCACAACCGGAATGGCGGCCAGGCCGGCGGCACCGAACTTCAGGAAGCTTCTGCGGCTGAGGTCTTGCTTCTTCATTATGGTCTTCTCCTAACGTCTCGCGATGTTTACATCATGGGGCGCAGCCGCGGGTACATGGCCCGAGCCTGGTCTGTGCCTCAGGAGGTGGCGGAAAGTGATCCGCCACTGAAGATCCCGACAAGAATGTGTGTCGCCATTCCTGATGGGCTTACAAATATAACGGAATATGACGGCCGCTAGTATCCAATATTGTGGTGTGAAGGGCTAGTCCAGATGCTTGGTCTGGGTCAAAAAAACTGTGGATGTCCCGGATCGGTCATTTCCTCAAGGGTGGGCATTGAGCCGCGCGGTGAAAATACTGGGCTCCCGCCTTCGCGGGAGCGACGGCGTGGTTTTTCCATTTCACGCAGATTCCGGTTCCCTGGCCTGCTTCTGGAAGAACAGCGTCACTTCCCCCAGACGGATGCCGAACTTGCTCATCACGGCCCGGTTCACCAGGACCCCGTCCTCGTGCATGAACATCCAGTCATCAAAGTTGACCTTCACCACCCGGGTGCCGATGGGCAGGTTCAGCACATAACGGAAGTTGAAGGCCTGACCGTAAAGCTTGCCCTCGGCCACCCCTTCCACATCGGCGGCCCGGCCCTCGTAGGTGTGTTCGTCGAGGCGTCTCAGGCGCCATACCCGCCGGTCTTTTTCACCGTCCAGGTAGACGAAATCCTCTTCCAGCACCAGTTCATCGTCTTCCACGTATCCCCGGATATCCACCGTGAACTGGCGCCTGACCTTGCCGAAACGATCCTGGAACAGTCCCCAGGCCCGCACGTCGCCGGTGAAATAGGCCTCCAGATCAAGGGCCGGTGTGGTGTTCGCATAGTCTTCGGGTTTCATGCCGCACCCCGTCAGTGTCAGAAGGAGAACAAGAAGGGCGGATGCCCATCCATATCGGGACGCAAGACCTTGCTGCGCCATGTCACGGGGCCTCCAGCACGGCGTGCATCAGATCCGTGTTGCGGGAGCGGAATCCTGCTTCGCAATAGGCCAGATAGAAACGCCAGGTGCGCAGGAATCGCTGGTCATAACCATCCAGGCTCAGGATGGCCGGTGCCTGCTCGCATACCCGCTGATACCAGTGGTGCAGGGTGTCCGCATAGTCCTGGCCGAAGAAGGCGGTTTCCCTGATCTTCAACCCGGCCTCGGTGGCGTGCTGTTCGAAGACCGGTACCGAGGGCAGCATGCCTCCCGGGAAGATGTAGAGCTGAATGAAGTCCGCATGGGTGCGGTAGTAGTCAAAGGCCTTGACGTCGATGGTGATGACCTGGACGGCGGCACGGCCGCCGGGACGCAGGCATTGCCGCACGGTCTGGAACCAGGTGGGCCACCACCGCTCCCCCACGGCTTCGAACATCTCGATGGAAACCACATGGTCGAACTGCTCGTTCAGATCGCGGTAGTCCTGCAGTCGCAGTTCCACCCGATCCGACAGTCCGGCGGCCTCAATGCGTCGGCGGGCATGGTCCAGTTGTTCCCGGGACAGGGTGATGCCGGTCACCCGGTAGCCCCGGCGGGCCGCGTGTTCGGCAAAGCCGCCCCAGCCGCAACCGATCTCCAGGATATGCGCACCGGGCGCGGCCTCCAGGCGTTCCAGCAGCCGGGCATACTTGCGTGTCTGTGCCGTCTCCAGGGATTCCTCCGGCTGCTCGAACACGGCCGCGGAATAGGTCATGGTGGAGTCCAGCCATAGCTGGTAGAAGTCGTTGCCCAGGTCGTAATGAAAGGCGATGTTGCGGCGGCTGCCGGGACGGCTGTTGCCCCGCAGGCGATGGCGCAGGATGTCCCACAGGTGGGCCGGCCTTGAACCGTTCACCAGGTGGGGAATATGGGGTTGATTCACCGCGCCCATGTTGAGCAGGGCCGGCAGGTCCGGGCTGTCCCAGTCACCCACCATGTAGCCTTCACCGAATCCCACCAGCCCCCGGGTGAGCAGACGTCGCACCAGCGCGAAGGGACGGTGGATGCGGATTTCTCCGCTGCCGCCGGGATGTTGCCCCTGGATGGTCCAGCGATGACCATCCGGCGTCTCGATGGTGAGATCCCCCTGATGCAAATGCCGAAGATGGCGCAGCAGCAGACGCAGGGCCAGGGACGGGGCGCGGGAGGCGAGGGTGCTGGTGCTGCCTTGGGTGGGGGTCTGTTCCAGGGACATCGGTGTTTCTCCTCTTCAGGACGGCGTCGGCTTGCTGTAGTACTGTCCACCCTTCCACCAGATCTTCAGGGCATGCCAGTGGATGGCGGCGATGACCTTGAGGGTCATGAAGGGAACGGCGACCGTCGCCCTGAGCAGCTCAGTGTCGTTGAGGGGACGGGCATGGCCGGTCTGGGCCGCGGACAGCATCAGTCGGGAATCCTGGTATTCGTGGATCAGGACATTCAATGTCTCATCGGGCTCCGACAGCCGGAACTGATAGCGGGCGTCCATCTCGATGAAGGGGGAGACGTAGAACAGCTTCTCCTGTGAGGCGCGCACCGGCCATGTCATGGGGGTGCCGTCGGCGTGCAGGAGGTAATGATGGCAGTCTCCCAGGGTGTTACTGACCTCGCAGATGATGGCCCGCAGGCTGCCGTCCCGGTGCCGGCAGTACCAGAGGCTCAGCGGGTTGAAGGTGTATCCCAGCACCCTGGGAAAACACAGCAGCTGGACCTGCCCCCCCTCCAGATCGATCCCGGCCCGACCCAGGCAGGTATCCACCCAGGGTCGCCAGGGTGAGCCGTCACGGGGGCCGTGATCGCGAACATTCAGGTTCAGCAGGTTGAAGCGGTTGACCGAGAGCAGGCGCAGGGACTGGTCCAGTTCGTCCAGCCGGTCCACGTCCACCAGCAGGCTGAAGACGCGATGGATGAAGCGGTACTCCACCGGGAACAACCGACGGTGCATGACCCGGGTGCGGTAGAGCCGATGAGGTTGTGTCATGCCTCAGACCGCCTCGACCCGGGGCAGGGTGCGAACCGGAAGGGCATCCACGGCCTGGGACGCCACGGTCCAGGGCGGGTTGACACCGAGTTGGGCGGCCACCTGCAGGGCTGAGCGCAGTCCGTCTTCGTGGAAGCCGTAACCGGTCCAGGCGCCGCAGAACCACAGGCGGTCGCGGCCCTGGATCGTGGGCAGGGCCTGCTGGGCCTCCAGGGCGCCCTGGTCGAAGACCGGGTGGTGATAGAGGATTTCCCGTATCACCTTCTCCGGCCGGGGTTCTTCAAGGGGGTTGAGGCTGACCAGATATTCCTCCGGCCCGTCCAGGGCCTGGAGGCGATTCATCCAGTAGGTGACGGAGACCTCGTTGGCCGGAGCATCGGTCAGACGGTGGCGGGCCAGGTAGTTCCAGGAGGACCAGACCTTGCGCAGCTTCGGCATCAGGCGGGTATCGGTGTGCAGGATGGCCCGGTTGGGTTGAAAGTGAAAGGCATCCAGGATACGGACTTCCTCGGCCGTGGGTGCTTCCAGCATGCCCAGGGCATCATCGGCATGACAGCCGAACACCACCTGATCGAAGAAGGCCTCGTCACCGTCATCGGTGATCAACCGGACCTGCGTCTCCTGACGCTGCACCGCCACCACCCGGCGGGCCACATGGACATTGTCAGGCAGGGCCTTGAGCATCTTTTTCACGTATTCCCGGCTGCCCCCGGTGACGGTGTGCCATTGGGGGCGATCGCGCAGGTCCAGCAGACCGTGATTGGCAAAGAAGTTCAGGAAGGACAGCAAGGGAAAGTCCAGCATCTTGTGGGTGGGGCAGGACCAGATGGCGGCGGCCATGGGCAACAGGTAGTCGTCCCGGAAGCCGGGGCCATAGCCTTCGTTGAGCAGATACCCCCCCAGAGTGATGTCCGTACAGCTGCCGGCCTGCAACAGGCGTTTGCCGGCCCGGTTGAAGCGCAGGATGTCCGCCAGCATCCTCAGGAAACGTGGATTGGTGAGATTGCGACGCTGGGCAAACAGAGTATTGAGGTCGGAGCCAGCGTATTCCAGACGCCCGTTGCCCACGGAAGCGGCAAAGGACATGTCGGTGGGCTGACTGGTGATCCCCAGATGCTGGAACAGGGCGGTGAGGTGAGGGTAGTTGCGGTGATTGAACACCATGAATCCCGTGTCCACGCCGCGGGGGTGTGGGCCTCCCGGGATATCCACCGTGTTCGTGTGTCCGCCGATGTAATCGTTCTTTTCGAACAAGGTCACGTCATATTGTCGGGACAGCAGCCAGGCGGCGGCGAGTCCGGCGATACCTGCGCCGACAACGGCGATACGTTCACGGGCCATGGGTTCAGTTCCTCTGATCTGGAATTGTTCTTATACATTATCTGTACAAGTCTTGTAAAATGCTGTACAAGCAATGGCGTGGCTGGTTTGCACGGCCCGAGCGTCTTCCGGCATGAGTCTGACAGACTGGTTCGACATTCACTGCTTCCGGATCGTTCCTGATTCGTACCGGCGCTTCCGTGCTTCCCTTGCCCCACACAGGCCAGCATAGCTGCTAAAACACTGGAAGCCAGCATCAGCAAGGCCGGGAAAGGCCGTGATGCCCGTGAAGATGGTTTGAAAAGGCGGCGACCACCCCTTTGGGCGGTGGTCTTTCATGAATCATCAGGAGATCAAGACATGAAGCCAGTTGCACAGATTGCCGGAGACGGCGCCATGAAAGCCCCGCTCAAGCTGATGTCGGCGGATGCCCTGGCGGACCATTACCGGAAGATGCTGGTGGGCCTGGGGGAGGACCCGGAGCGCGAGGGTTTGAAGGGCACCCCGCTGCGTGCCGCCAAGGCCATGCAGTACCTGACCCGGGGTTACCATGAGTCGCTGGATGAGTTGGTCAACGGCGCCCTGTTCGCCTCCGGCAGTGACGAGATGGTGCTGGTGAAGGACATTGAACTGTATTCCCTGTGCGAGCATCATCTCTTGCCCATCATCGGCAAGTGCCATGTGGCCTATCTGCCTGACGGGAAGGTGTTGGGATTGTCCAAGGTGGCCCGCATCGTGGACATGTTTGCCCGTCGGTTGCAGATTCAGGAAAGCATGACCCGGGAGATCGCCCAGGCCATCATGGATGTGACCGGGGCCAAGGGCGTGGCCGTGGTGGCGGAGGCGCGCCACATGTGCATGATGATGCGGGGCGTGGAAAAACAGAATTCCACCATGGTGACATCGGTGATGCTGGGTACCTTCCGTGAGGATGCCCGTACCCGGGCGGAGTTCATGGAGCTGATCCGGCGCGGCTGATCAGGTTCCTTTTCCCGTTTCCCTTGTGCCACAGCCCGGCTCCCCTTTCGTGACTCCCGCGAAGTCCCCCCCTTCGTCACTCCCGCGAAAGCGGGAGTCCGGCATCTTCGGTTCAGCACTGGATTCCCGCATTCGCGGGAATGACGGGATCGGCGCATCTTTGTCGCGGGGGGAGGGAAGGATTGCGGTTTCAGGGCATCCCTTACGTCCCTGAGCGTTCGGCGCCTTTCAGTTGCTCCCATGCCGCCAGGGCCGCCTTGCGGCTTTCTCCCAGATCCACCAGCGGACGCGGATAGTCCGCCCCCGGCAACAGACCGGCAGGTGCGTTCCAGGGGGCCTGCAGATAGCTGTCCGGTAGCCGTTTCAGCTCCGGCACCCAGCGCCGGATATAGTCTCCCCGGCCATCGAAGCGCTCTCCCTGCAATACCGGATTGAATACCCGGAAGTAGGGGGCGGCGTCGGCCCCGCAGCCGGCGGTCCATTGCCAGCCCAGGGTATTGGATGCCAGGTCCGCATCCACCAGGGTGTCCCAGAACCAGCGTGCTCCCGTCTGCCAGGGAATGCGCAGGTTCTTGACCAGCAGCGAGGCAGTGATCATCCGTACCCGGTTGTGCATCCAGCCCGTGTGCCACAGTTCCCGCATTCCGGCATCGACCAGGGGGATGCCGGTGCGGCCCTGACGCCAGGCTTGCAGCTCGGTTTCGTAGTCCCGGGGGGCACGCCAGGGGAAGTCCGCAAAACGTCCATCCAGCGGCTGTTCCGGGGTATGGGGAAAATGAAACAGCAGATGGAAGGCGAATTCCCGCCAGCCGATTTCCCGCATGAAGGCCTCCACCGAGGCGGTGCCGCTTGCCCCGGCTCCCTGTGTCAGCAGGGGCCGGCAGGCCCGGATCAGCTGCCTTGGGCCGATCTCACCGAAATGCAGGTGGGGGGACATGCGTGATGTGCCCGGCTGTCCCGGCAGGTCCCGGTGGGTCTTGTAGGTCAGGATCGCCCCGGAAAGGAAGCGCTCCAGCGCCCGGTGGGCACCTTCCTCTCCTGGCTGCCAGCAGGCGGCCATGCCCTGGTCCCAGGGGATGCGGGGCAGCAGGTTGAACCGTTCCAGGAGTTCGCTGCCGGGCCAGTGTGCCGGTGCTGTGATGGCTTCCGGCCTGGTTTCCATGTCATCGGGCAGCCCCATGGCGCAGCAGGCTTTCCAGAAGGGAGTGAATACCCGGTAGGGTTCGCCGCTCTTGTTGCGGACCGTCCAGGGTTCGAACAGCAGGGCGCTGTTGAAGCTTTCCACCACCAGACCCCGATCTTTCAGCGCTGCCTTGATCCGTTGGTCCCGTTCCATCAGGACGGGTTCATAAACCCGATTCCAGACCACCTGTTCGGCTTCCGTCTCATGGATCAGTTGCAGGAGTGCCTCAAGGCTGGGACCCCGGCGCAGCGTCAGGCGCGAGCCCAACCCTTCCAGGGACCGGGACAGGGCCGTCAGACTGTGATGCAGCCACCAGCGGGAGGCGGCTCCAGGGGGCCAGGGGGCCTCTTCTTCCGGGGCGTGGATGTGGACGGGGATCACCGGACGTCCTGTCCGCAGGGCATGGGACAGGGCCGGGTTGTCGGCCAGCCGCAGATCCCGGCGCAGCCACAGCAGGATGGGTTTCATGGGTATTTCACCATGGGATTCCGGGGTTGTAGCAGCCGGCCGCTGATCCATTCGGTGGCCGCTTGCGGATCCGGGGGCAACAGGTGAATGCCCTGGCCATGCCAGGCCGAGGGAGATTGTCCGCCCTCGGCCAGGGCCAGAAAGACCGGGATGTGCAGGGTGGCGGCCCATGGTTCAAGCTGCGCGGCCCGGGGATGCTGTCCGCACAGAACCATGCCTGCCGGTGCGGCCTGACGGGACAAGGACCCGATGGCCGCCAGGGAGAGCGGGCCCGAGAGACGCACGACCTGCAGTCCCCGGACGGCGAGCAGCAGGGACAGCAGGATCAGTTCCAGGTGGTCGGTTTCATGGGGCAGGGGGGCGATGCCCAGCACGGGGCCGGTGCCGTGGTGCAGCTCATGACGCAGGCGGGTACTCAGGGCGTGAAAGGCCCAGGCCTGGAAGAACCGGCTTTCCGCCTCCGCGTCTTGCGCCGTGTGTTGTGCCAGACTCTGGTGCAGCGGGTGGATCAGGTGGCACATCACCTGTTGCAGGGGAAACAGGGATATGGCGTCACCGTAGACCTTTTCCAGTCCCCGGGTGTCGAATCGTCGTGCCGCATGTTCCATCCGGTTGCGGTAATCCTGCCAGGCATCCGCCGTGACCCGGAGCGGGGATGCCTGTGGGGGAACGACGGAGGAGGCCGGTGGAGGGGTTTGTTCCAGCACGCCGGGAATCTGGCTGATGGAAATCCCCTGTTCCAGCAGGATCAGTACCTGTTGGATGCGCTCGATGTCCTGAATGCTGTAAAGCCGGTGTCCCTTGGGGGTGCGCCGTGGCGTGATCAGGCCATGACGTCGCTCCCAGGCCCGTAGTGTCACCGCGTTGACGCCGGTGACCGAGGACACGGTGCGGATGGGATAGAGCCCGTCTTCGTCCGAAGGGGGCAGGCGAAAGGCCGGCGCAGTGTTCATCTGCAGGATTGTACAATCATTGTATAATTTTTGTGTAGACCTTTGGGCGGCAGGAGAATGGCAATGACGCATCAGACACAGACAGTAACCCCGGTTTCGGTAGTCTGGCTGGTGGGTGCCAGCACCGGCATCGGCAAGGCCCTGGCCCTGCGCCTGGCCGCCACCGGTCGGCGCGTGGCGGTGACCTCTCGCAACCGCGAGCGGTTGCAGGCACTGGCGGATCAGTCTCCGGTGGCCGGTGCCATCGAGGTCTTTCCCGGAGATGTCACCGATACCCAGGGCATGACCCGCCTGGCCGCACAGATCGAATCCCGGATGGGTCCCATCGGGACGGCCATCTTCAACGCCGGTGACTATGAGCCCATGGGGCTGGAGGACTTCGATCCCGACCTGTTCCGGCGCATCATCGAGGTCAACTACCTGGGCGTGGTGAATGGGCTGGCGGCGGTGATGCCCTCCATGCTGTCACGGGGCGAGGGGCAGATCCTGGTGACCGCCAGCCTGGCCGGGTATCGGGGCTTGCCCAGGGCCGCGCCCTATGGGGCCTCCAAGGCGGCTGTGATCAACATGGCCGAGTCCCTGCAGCCCGAGCTGGCCATGCGGGGGGTGCAGCTGCGGGTCATCAATCCCGGCTTCGTGAAGACCCCCATGACCGACAAGAACCGCTTCCACATGCCCTTTCTCATGGAACCCGAGGCGGCGGTGGATGCCATCATGAGGGGGCTTGAGGGCAAGGGGTTTGAAATCAGTTTTCCCCGCCCCTTTGCCCTGATCATGAAAACCCTCAGAATATTGCCCCATCGCCTCTTTCTGGCGCTGACCCGACGCATGGTGGACAGTCGATGAATGAACAGATGGATGTCTGGGCACGGCAATACGCCGATTTTTTTTCCCATCTCAAGGAACCGGATCTGGGGCGGCTGGATGAGTTTTTCACGGTGGATGCCCGTTTCAAGGACCCTTTCAATGACGTCACGGGTCTGGATCAGATCGCTGCGGTATTCCGGCACATGTTCCGTCAGTGTCCCGCCCCCAGATTCTATGTGCACCGATGGGCCGTGCACGGCAATACCGCCTTCTTTCACTGGCGTTTCATGGATCGTGACGAGGATGCCCATGGCCGCATGAAGCTGGACGTGGACGGCATCAGTCGCGTGCTTTTCAACGATGAGGGAAAGGTGTTCAGTCACGTGGACTACTGGGATCCGGTGGAATATCTCTATGATCAGATCCCCCTGCTGGGTGGCCTGCTCAGGTTTGTGCGCCGGCGGATCGGGATCTGATGTCCCGCGGTGTTGAATCTTTGTCTTGCACCGAAGTCTTAAAAGACCATACCCTGCATAAGACTCAAGCTTGAGGCCGGTATCATGTCAGATCGCATCCATTCCCGTTCCCATGCCCTCTCCGGTGATCTTTCCTTCATGATGGGAAGTCTGGTCATGCTGACCGGACTGGTGTTCACCCTGCAGACGCCCGTGTCACAGGATGCCGTGGCTGATCTGTTCAGCGGCATGGAGAGCCCCACCCTGGCCCGAACCCTGGAGATGTGGCCCGGCAATCCGCCCCCCTGGATGGACGGGGATCAGCTGATGACCGAAGAGGTGGAAGATCTGCCGATGCTGCTCGGGGGTGATCGCCGGACCCATGATGACGCAGCGGCCTTGCGCGAGCGTCCCGCCGCCAGATGACCGGCAATCCCGCCGAGCCGTGACGGCCGCTCCGTGGGCGGTCATCACGGCTCGGCGGAATGGGATGATTCCGTTTGCGGGCCAAGCAGCTTTTCGCATTGATCCGGAGGAAGTGGGCGGCCGTAGAGATATCCCTGTGCCTGCTGGCATCCCCGTTCCCTTAGCCAGGCGGCCTGCGCCGGGGTCTCGACACCTTCCGCGATACAGATCAGGGACAGGCTCCTGGCCATGGCCAGCACCGCCTCAGCGACGCTTTCCCCCTCTTGGTCGCCCCCGGCTTCCAGATCCTGTACGAAGCGTTTGTCAAGCTTCAGGGTGTCTACCGGGAAACGCCTCAGATAGGCCAGGGAAGAATAGCCGGTGCCGAAGTCATCCACGGACAGTGAAATACCCCGTTCCACCAGTTGCCGCAGTACGGAGACCGCAGTATCCATGTCTTCCATCAGGCCACTTTCCGTCAGTTCCAGTTCCAGAGCCTCGGCGGGCAATCCCGACAGCGCCAGCGCCTTTTCCACCCTTTCCAGCAGATCCGCCTGGTAGATCTGCACGGTGGACAGGTTGACCGCCATGGTCAGTGTCGGATGACCGTGTTCCCGCCAGTACTGGGCCTGACGACACGCTTCCCTCAGGACATAATCTCCGATTTCAATGATGGTGCCGTTGGCCTCGGCCCTGGGGATGAACATGTCCGGGGGCACGTTCCCCCGGTCAGGGTGCTGCCACCGCAACAGCGCCTCCACACTGACGACAAGGCCTGTTTCCAGATCAATCTTGGGTTGGTAATGCAGGGTGAACTGCCCTTCCTTCAGCCCTCTTTCCAGGTCCTGGTCCAGTTGCTTGAGGCTGGTGTGATTGGCCAGCATCACCGGCTCGTACGAGCGGATGTTCCGCCGGTTGTCGGATTTTGCGTGTTCCAGGGCGAAGGCAGCCAGGGAGAGCAGTTCCGCGGCATGTTCGGGATAGGGAGGACAGGTAACCAGACCGGCCTTGCCGCCTGTGTCGATCCGCCTTTGTCCCACCTCCAGAGGGGTGTCCAGTGTCTGTAGGGCCCGTTCCGCCAGGGCCGTCGAATCCCTCGCATCTGCCTGATGTTCCATGAACAGGGCGAACTGATCTCCATAGATCCGTGCCAGCAGCATGTCCGGGGGACTGGTGGCCCGGATGTTGTCGGTCACCTGCAACAGCACCTGATCCGCTACCGACTCACCCCAGATCCGGTTCACATCCGCAAACCCCTTGAGGTCCAGCAGGCAAAGGCTGCATGGGGTTTGGGTCGATCTGGCGGATTGCAGTCTTTGCTCCAGCAATTCGGTGAAGTAACGTCGATCGGGCAGGTCCGTCAAGGGGTCATGGCGGGCCATGTGAGCAATCCGATCCATGGACGCCTGATACATCCTGTAGCGGCGGATGAGATCGCGGGCAATGGCGGCCGATAGTCCCAGGCTCAGACTCAATAGCACCAGAATGGTGATCAGCAGCACGGTCACCTCATGCCGGGCCCGTTTCCGGGCGTCACTGGCCTTGGTCATGATTTCCCTGGCAAGGGTTATCTCCAGTTCCAGCAGGGCATCAATCCGTTCGGTGGTGACATGGAACCATCGAACGGCGTTCAGATACTCGGGTTTGTCCGCCGCACCGTAATTGAGGATGGCGGCACGGGTGGCCAGCAACTCCTGGTTGGCTGGCTGGGCTTCGATGCTGATGAGGATGTCAGCCAGATGGGCGGGGGCGAGCGCCAGGAACTGGCGACGATGATTGCCCTGAATGGCAACCGCGCTGACATAATGCTGGAACACCAGCGAGTCTGGTGTTTGTGCGCTCAGCCAGGCGCTGCCCAGTGCCCGCTCAAGACCCGAGTACTCCTTGAAGAGGAGCAGCGGCCGGTAGGTGGTGATGAGTTTTTGGATATCCGCATTGGGCAGTGCCTCGGGGATATGGGTGGCAATGAGGATCATTGCTTCCACGAGGCGGTTGTAAAAGGGCAGGGCCTCTATGGGCTCCAGCCTGAGGTGGTCCACCTCGGTGCGGTGGTTTTCCAGTTGATCCAGATCGTTCAGCACCTTTTCCATGAGCTGCTGAAAGATGGGATCCCTGATATCCAGGGCATGTCTTGCCAGGGGTATGAATCGCTCCATGACGGCATCCGTGCTTTGTCGCGCCCCTTCCATAATCGTCTGGAAATCGTTGTCCTGGGCACTGAGAAAACCCACGGAACTGCCTCGTTCCGTCTGCAGGGCGTGGATCAATCTCTTTCCTTCCAGGGCGAGACCCGCGGCAGCCAGACCCCTGGACACGTCATGGCTGAACTGTTGCCGGTCAAAGAGCGCCATGCCGGCTATCACCATGAAGGCGATGATGGGGACGCCGATGGCCAGGCTGATTCGGGGTCCGAGTCGATCCATGAACCCTCCGGAGGGGGGGTGATCCACTGATGGAAACAGTATCCTGCGTCGTGGTTCGAGAGTCCATACCGGCAGAAAATACAGTAACTTCCCCGCGATCTCCTCCGGCAGGGTATCCACCGCTTCCAGGTCTTTCCGGGGCCGTGCACCATAGTAACGGGGCTTGGCCTCCATCATGTGCCGCAATAGCACTGCGCTGTATCCGCGGTTTCCCTCCGATAGCTTTCCTCCCCGATTTGCTTCTCTCTTTTGTTTTTTAAGGCATTGAATTTAAAGATTTAATATTTTGGCCGACACGCGGTCGACTTGTCCTGTCAGTGGGCGACGGGGCTATGCTGCCGTCACCGGTCACATTGATCATGTCTTCGGCGTGATCAATGTGAGAGTGCGGCACAACACGGGAAAGCAGGGGATGATGTCGATGGGTGGCAGGATTGGGTCCATGAAGTCCATGGTGGTTCGTGTGACCGGCATGTTGCTGGGCATTGTCCTGATGGCGGTTTTGCCCTTGCCTCTGCAGGCCGGTGGCGCAACCTGGGAAGCGGCCATCCTGGATCCGGATGTGGTGGACTGGAGTAGTCTGGATCGACCGGGATATCGCTATCGGGGCATGGAGCCTGCGCAGCAGCGTTTCCACGACTACATTCAGGAGAAAAGAGGCCGGGGGGAGTCCCTTTCCATGGCGGAAGAAGCGATGATCCGGCGCCTGCAGTCCATTCGCCGTTGGCCCGAGTCACCCGAGCCCAATGAATTCTGGCGTGAATTCATCCGCTATATCCGAGAACAGCCCGTTGATGATCTGAATGTTGCCCAGCGACTGCTGCTCTGGCAGGGAATGTCGCGAGGTTACATTCCCATGGACATGGCGGAATCTGAGGATGTACGCCGTGCCATCGACTATCTCAATTCCCGGCCGTTTCGGGCACGCAACTGGTTTGAGCGATCCTTCGGTCGGGTCGAACCTTGGATGGAGCAGTATCTGGGCTCACAGGGGGCGGATTTGCGCACGGAATCCGGTGGCGCTGGCCAGGGGGTCTTTCCACCTGGTGGCGCCTTCAACGGACTTCGCATCCGCTACAACCTGTCCGGTGTCACCTTGGGAACGCCGGAAGACAAAGATGGGTTCACGACCAGCCGCAGCTATTCCGGAACCATGGGACCGGGGGTGATACGGTTGTCCGGGTCTGGCCATCTGGACCTTGGCTGGGACGCGGTACTGCAGGTGTCTCTGCGGGCAGGAGGCGAGTCCGTTTCGGAAGAATGGCGCTTTGAATCACCTGGGGGGGAGTCCTTCAACCTCTTCGTGCCGGTGCCGGCGGGGGCAGACCTGAGCTCTGGAGGGCATTTTTCCATCAGGCTGACGGGACGGTATTCCACTGCGGGGGCCGGTTCCAGCATCACCTCCCGCGGGTTGGTGGTGTCCGGCACGCTCAGGGAGTCGGACGAGGCAGCGAGACTGCGTCAGGCCCTGGCCGATGCCGACTGGCGGGCCGAGGTGGAAGAAACCCTGCGCAGACTGGGCTACGAGCAGACGCCGGCAGTACGGGAGGCTGCCCGGATGCGGGAGGCCATGGCCGCTGGAGAGCCGGCCTGGCGTGACTACATCAACCGTCGGCAGCAGGAGCTGGGCTATGAGGAAGGGGCGCACGAACAGGCCTTTGACGCCCTGGAGCAGGCCATGCTGTCGGGTGGTGACAGTTGGGAGCAATATATCGTTGATCACAGCGATGACACTCGACGCGGGGTGGGGCCGCATGTGGCCAGGAAAGCACGGGAACATTTCAGTTCCGCACGTGCGCTCTGGAATGAAGGGCGCATTGATGAAGCCTTGTCCATGGCGCGGGAGGCCGCGGCCATGGACCCCGGCAGCAGTGATCTGGACGAGGGGGTTGCCGACCTGGCCGCCCGTTTCCGGGCCCACGAGGGTCATATCCGTGACATGAGGGAAGGCACCCGCATGGGGCTTTTGGATGAGGCTATTCTGGCCGCCCATTCCGCCCTGGAGGTCGTTCCCGGGGATCGGGAGGCTCAGGATAACCTGCGCCGTCTGGAATATCTCAAGCAGACCGTCGATCGCCGACTGGAGACCATTAATGACCTGATTGTCGAAAGGCATTTCACCGATGCCCGTCAGCAACTCAATGAGCTCCAGCATGCCCATGGGCTGTATTCGCCGATTCAGGCCATGGATGAACACCTGCGTCGTCAGCGCCAGATCCATCATGAGGGTTTTCTGCAGGCCCTGGATGCACTAAACCCTTATTGGCGGGACCATGACTATGAACGTGTCTTGGTCGGTCTGGCCGCTATTCGTGAGCAGTTTCGTCCGCATGGGGCCCAGATCCACATCCTTGAGCATCATGAGGTCCGCCTGCGGGACTTGCTGGAGCGCAGGCAGCAGGCACGCACACTATTGCGGGAGGGGGAGAGGCTGCTGGCGGCCCATGACCTTGACGGTGCTATTCATGCCCTGGAAGAGGGCCTGCACATGGCTACCTGGGCACCGTTCGATCCAGAACCCGAGCGCCATGGCGCAATCCTTGCCCAGGCCCGGGCAAATCAGGCGCGATTATCCGAGTTGTTACCTCCGATCCGTCGTGCAGCCTCGGCGGAAGGGCAGCGGCTATCCGGGGCTGCGCTTGAGGAGTATCTGCGTTATGCCGAGGAATCCCTGAAATTCAAGCCGGATGATCCGGTACTCTCCGGCTATCGGGAGGCGATCCAGCGGCATCTGTCCTCACGCCGAACCGCTCCGGCGGAGACGGGGGCAGACCTATCCCCTGAGCGTCTGGCACTGGCGGCGCTGTCGGGGTATGACGTCCCGGGTTCGGCCCGTCCGTCATCATTTGCCGGGGAGCTGAGCAGTGGTAGTACCGAGGCGAGGCATACCGTATCCCTTCCACAGCCGGGCCGCCTGTTGGTCATGGCCGAAGGCCAGGGAGAGTTGCGACTGCGTCTGGACCTGTACGATGAATCCGGTCGAAATCTCCTGGCTTCCGATCATGCGGGGCAGGCATCCGGCAGGCGGGTTGAACGCACGGATCTGCAAGCGGGAACCTATCAGTTCAGGGTCCAGCGTCAGTCCGGTCAGGGTGGCTATCGAGTCAGGACCGAATTTACACCGGCGCTTTTCCCGTTTGACGATGGTGGTCATGACAGCCATGAAGAGGCACGGTCGGTTTCGCCGGGAGTCGATCATGGTGGCTTGCTGGGATACATGCTGTCTGGCCTGACGGACCAGAATGATTGGTTCCGACTGGATACCGAACATCACGGCCGCCTCGACCTGACGGTGCAGGGGGAGGAGTCCCTGAAACTACGCCTGGACCTTTACGATGGGTCCGGCAGCCGCCTGTTAGGCTCCGACCACGGCGGTCAGGCCGCTGTCCGCCGCGTGAGCCGTGCCGATCTTGCACCCGGGACCTACCTGGTACGGCTTCAGCGTCAGGCCGGTCACGGTGCCTACGTTTTCAGCCCCCGCTTTGAACCCGCGCCGGTGAACGCCGTGTTCGGGGCTCATGATCGTCCCGAACAGGCCCGGGAGCTGTCACCGGGGGACAGTTCCGCCGGTTTACTGGGCTATGTCGATTCGGGAGTCACGGGACAGAATGAGTGGTTCCGCGTGACCACCGATGCCGCTGGTGTTTTGACGCTGGCGGTGGAAGCTGAAGACACCCTGACCCTGAGGATGGATCTTTACGATCACACTGCCAGCCGGTTGCTGGCCTCGGATCATGGGGGTCAGCAGTCGAAGCGATCCCTGGAACGTCCTGATCTGGCCGCGGGGACCTATCATGTACGGCTGCAGCGCCAGACCGGTCACGGGGCCTATCGATTCTCCTCACGCATGGAGCAGACCCATCTGCCCGGTGAACTAGAACCCAATGACACCCACGAGCAGGCCCGTCCGCTCTCCGTTGGTGAATCGGCGACCGGTCTGCTGGGGTTTGTCAGTGCCGGCATTACGGATTCCAATGACTGGTTTAGCGTGACGATGGAGCACCCGGGCCTGCTGCGAGTGAAGGTCGAGGCAGAGCCCGCGCTATCCCTGCGACTGGATCTTTATGATGCCTCCGGGGCGCGGAGTCTGGGTGCCGACCATGGTGGTCAGCAGTCAAGTCGCCTTGTGGAGCGCCCTGATCTTGCTGCCGGGACTTACCTGATTCGTGTGCAACGTCAAACGGGGCAGGGGGGCTACGTGCTGTGGCCCGAGGTTGTCAGAAATCCCTATCCGGCCACTGCTGCCGAATCGAACCATACGGCCCAGGATGCCGTGGATACCGTTCTGGGCCGGGATACCGCGGGCCTTCTGGGTTACTGGAGTCTGGGGATTACCGACCAGAATGACTGGTTCCGGCTCACGACGGATCAGGTTGGCGCATTGACCGTCACCGTGTTGGCGCAGGACAGCCTGAGCCTGCGTCTGGATTTGTACGATGAAGCCGGTGGTCGGGTTCTGGCATCGGATCATCAGGGGCAGTCTTCACGCCGGCGGGTTGTTCGGGAAAACCTGGACCCGGGAGTCTATCTGGTTCGTGTACAGCGCCAGCAGGGGCAAGGCGGCTACCGGCTACGCTCCGTGCTGTCCACGAAATAGCAGGATCATGGGGTCATCTTCCCGGATTTGAATAACAAACAGGACACGCTCATGCTCACAAAGCAAGGTATCAACCCGGAGTCAGGTTTTGACATCCCATGGGGTTCAAGCACTGGTCGTCATGGCCCAACACGACGAATCCCCATGCTGTGCGGCCTTTTGGTCCTGGCGATGTCGGGGCTACCCATTGGCGCGGCCATTGCCGATACCCGCTATCAGGTCCTGGAACTGGGCGATACGGTGGAGCGGGCGACGGGACCCGTGGAACTCCTGTCTCTGGATGCGGATGCGGCCATCACCTTAAGGGCCCTGCGTGCCTTCGGCAAGCTGCCTGATGAATTCAACCGTCTGGCCCTGTCCTTGAGAGGGAGCGGCATCGATCTCTTTGCCGCCGGGGAAAAAGAGGTCGAAGCACTGCTGGGGCAGGTTCGGGCGGGTAGCCTGTCGGCGGATGCGGAAGCCCTGGAACGGCTGCTGCAGTTGTTGCGCCAGCGGGATTACCTGGACTGGCAGCCCCTGACCGAAGGGGAGCAGGTACGGTTGAGCGACACCACTCGCCTGCGCGGTCAGGGCCGGGCTTTGCTGCAACCCGAGTCGGGAGAGCCCCTGCTGTTCGATTCGCACCTTGGGGTGCAGGCCCTGTCTGATCTGCGGGCGATGGACACGGACGTCAAAGGGTTGCCCACACCGGCCGTGGCGCTGTCATCCCGTGATGAGGAAATACGGGTCTACTGGCATGAGCGCCTTGACGAGGCGCGTGAGGCAGGCTGGCTCTACATGGATGGGGAGCCGGAATTCACCCCGTTACCGGGGGATCAGCTCCGGGTGGTGCTGCCGGCGGTGTCCCTGAGGACCCCTCTGGACCTGGGGCCTCACCAAGGGATCATGCTGATGCTGGATTCTCCGGTCATGACGCTGGACATGGGCCATGCGGCGCGTCCGGCGTTCGAGATCCGGCTCCCCGCCTCGATCCCCGTGCATGACCGTGACGGCGATGAAGTGGGGCTGTTCACCATGGGCCGGCCAGTACTCACGGGTGTCTGGGCCCGTGACCTGGATACCCTGCTCAAGGTCACCGTCGATACCGGTCCGATGCAACTGGGCATGCGGCCCGAGCCATCGTCTCAACCGTCCGCCCTGAAGGGGGCGGATGTCCCTCTGCCTGGACGGGATGAGCTTGAACAGTTTGCGGCCGAGGGACTGCGGCTGACGCTGGATCTGGCGCAGGGAAGTGATGGCCGCTTCAAGGGGCCGCTGGAGATGCAGCTGCTGGGTCTGACTGCGAAAAGTGTCCATGGCATCGTGCCCTTGCGCCTGGGCGCGGTTACCCTCAAGGCGGATTATCAGGACCTGGATCTGGTGGCCCTGAATCAGCTGACCGAACAGCTGGGGGACGACCCTGAAGTGCTGTTCTTGCAGGATCCGGAAGGGTTCTTCAGTCGTATGATCACGGCCATGGGCGTGGGCGGTACCGAACTGGGCATTTCGGACCTGGAAATCCGCAATCCCGATGGTGCCGGTGAGATGCATCTGGCCCTGGCGCGGCTCGGCAGTCGCTGGCTTTCCAGTGGACCGGAGCGTCTGGAACGGGACCTGCAGATTGCCTTGAGCATGGAAAACTGGCGCTTCGAGGATGATGAAATGCGGTTCGGGCTGGATGCCCTGGCCGTGGAGGGTGGGCTGCAGCGGATTTCTCCGGTGACATTATTCAAGCTCGGACTGGCCTCTGCGATGGGGGGGGAGTTGCCGGAGGAGGAAGTGCTACGCCTGTCCCAGAGCCTTGTGGGAGGCTTCCGCCTGAGCGTGGATCTCAAGGGGGGTGGCGTGCAGATGCCCACTGGATCTTCCGAAGGGGGAGAGCGCATGGAAGTCGGGCATTTCAGCTTCGGGCTGGATGGGACGGATCTGGATACGCCGACGCCGGGCCTGAAACTGGCCTACCGTCACCAGGACGTGACCCAGATCCTCGCGGACATGAATCCCTTGCCCGAGGGGCTGTTCCCCGGCCTTGTGGAGATCAATCTGTCGGCCACCGGTTTGCCCGCGGGCATGCTGGCGGACGATGCCCTGATGACGCAGATCAGGACCGGGCAGGTGGATGTGATGGAAGCGCTGATTACGCAACTGATCAGCAATGCCTCCCTGCTGGCGCTGGATAAGGTGCTCATCGACATGCCGGCCGGCCGGATCAGCATGAACGGGAGGGGCACAGCGGAAAGGCTGTCCGCCGAAGAGGCGGGGATGCTGGCGGGAACCCTGAACATCGAGGTGCGCGACCTGGATGCCCTGGCGGAACAGTGGGCCGCCCAGGCCGGTCATGAAGATGAACGACGTCAGATCCGGCAGATGGCCGCTTTCCTCAAGATGATGGGAGAGCCCCGTCAGGAAGGTTCCGGTGAAACGGTGCATGTGTTCCGGATCAAGGCCGACACCCGGGGCGAGATCACGGTCAACGACAACGATCTGGCCCCCTTGCTGGAGGGCTTTGGAGGATAGGCCGGATCCGTGGATCGGGTGGGGGTGGGCAAGCCGATCCACGGTCCTGGTCCGGATGGGATTCTAGAACGCCAGTGCCTCCCGCACGATCTCGTCCAGCAGGGTGTCCACCGCCTCCAGGGCTTCCCGGGAGCGTGCATCACCCAGCAGGGTGGGGCGCCGGTAGGCCAGATGAATGACGCCCGGTTCGTCCGCCAGTTCGTACACGCTGATGACATAGGGGCAGAAGACGATGTGATGGGGCTCGGCCTCCATCATGCGCCGCGACAGCACGGCACTGCAGAATTCCAGGGCCTCGGCCTGGATGAAGATCGCCTCTCCGCCGATGTCCGCCCCGGTGCGGGAGAGCATGGTGCCGATATGGGCCACGTTGTTGATGACGATGCCGCGGTCGATGATGGCCATCTCCAGGGCTTCCCGGTACAGGGCATAGTCCCCTTCGATGCTGTAGACCTTCATGTGTTCATCCACGATCCTCGGCTCCATGGCCTGGACGGGCAGGCCCAGGGCCAGGCAGCCCAGCAGAACAAGACACAGTGCACGGGCGGAAGTGGGCATCATGGCGGTGTGCTCCTTCAGGGTGAGTAGAAATGGCCGGCATGCAGGAACCGCCGGCTCCAGTAGGGGTGATCCAGGTCTTCCGTGGTGACGGGGCTGCCGCTGGAGGGGGCATGCACGAAACGCCCATCGCCGATATAGATGCTCACATGGCCGGGACCGGCCCGGCCGGTGCGAAAGAACAGCAGGTCCCCCGGCGTCAGTGCGCTGGTCGAGATTCGTCGTACGCCCTGACTCTGGGTGGTGGTGGTGCGCGGTACCGGGATGCCTGCGTTATGGTGGGTGAACCACACCAGTCCGCTGCAATCGAAGCCTTCCTCCGGTGACGTGCCGCCGTATCGGTAGGGTTTGCCTACCATGGACAGGGCGTGAAACACCACTTGGGAGCGTTGGGGATCCAGGGTCCCGGGGGGATGCGAGGGGGTGGTGCCGCAGGCCCCCAGCAGCAGGGCCGTGGCGACCAGGGCAAGGCGAAGCCATGGACTCATCAGGATTTGCCTCGTCAGCTCGATGGGGTACACAGCAGTTCCCGTATCTGATCCAGCGGTGGGGGGTGGTCTGCCAGGATGGTGATGACGGGCTCATCCGGTCCCAGCGGGTCATGGTGTTGCAACTGCATCTCCAGCACTTTCAGGTCGGCGTCCGAGGCATCATCGCCCGCGGCCATGCGCCGGCTGATCCGTTCCCGCAGACATTTCGGATCTGCCCGGTAATCCAGTATCCGGAACGGGACACCCAGGTCCCTGGCCAGATCGGCGAAGCGGGTGCGGGCGTCCGCCTTGAGAAAAGTGGCGTCCACGATCACCGGATGTCCGGCCCGGACCAGCAGATTGGACAGTGCCGCCAGCCGGTCGTAGGTCCGGGTGGTCTGGTCCCGGCTGTACAGGCCCTGCTGGTACCCGCCCTTGCCGCGCTCACGGGCGTCCATGCCCGACAGTCGCTTACGCTCCACATCGGAGCGGACGCGGATGGCGCCCGCGGCTTCCACCAGGGGCTGACTCAGGGTGGTTTTGCCGCTGCCGGAAAAGCCGTGGTTGATGAACAGGGCTGCCGCGCCAGGATGGGTGAAGTGTTCCGCCAGTTGCAGATAGGCGCGGCAGGCCGCCATGGCGGTGCGGGCCTCTGTGTCGGGCAAGTCCGGTTGTTTCAGGCGAATGGCGGCCACCTTGGCCCGCACCATGGCCCGATAGACCTGGTAGAAACGCAGCAGGGGGATGCCTTCGTAATCCCCCGTGAACTCCAGCCAGGCATTGAGAAAGCGGTGGGCGTGGGCCTGTGCGCCCCGGTCAATGAGATCCATGGTGAGAAAGGCGACTTCGCTGATGATGTCGATCCAGCGCAGGTCGGGGTTGAATTCAATGCCGTCGAACAGGGTGGGCTCCCCTGCCACCATGGCGATGTTGCCCAGGTGCAGGTCGCCGTGACATTCGCGGATGAAACCCTCCCGGCGCCGTTGCTCCAGCAGGGGAGTGAGTGTCTGGAGCCGTGTCCGGGTCCATGTTTCCAGGCGCGCCAGCGGCGCAAGATCCAGCCCGGCCGGTCGCAGGTGCCGGATGTGCTCGAAGTTCTGCAGCATGGGTTCCACGACCTGCTCCGGGCGTCCATGGTCCCGGGTGGACGGGATGTCGGCGTGGAAGCGGGCCAGCCGGGCGGCAATGGCATCCATCAGGTCCAGGGACAGCAGGCCCCGGTCATGCAGGTGATCCAGGGTGTTGCCGGGATCGAAGCGGCGCATGCGGACCGCATACTCAAGCACAGGACCTGAGCCGTCGAAGTCGGGGTGCTCCGGGTTGCCGGAAAAGGCGATGACGCCGTCGTAGATGTCGGGTGCCAGGCGACGGTTCAGGCGCAGCTCCTCCTCACAAAAGTGCCGTCTTCGTTCCAGGGTGGAAAAGTCCAGAAACCCCAGGTCCACCGGTTTCTTGATCTTGTAGGCAAACTCACCGGCCAGCAGTACCGTGGAGATATGGGTCTCGATGCACTGCACCTGCTCCACGGCATGGGGATAGGCGGCCGGATGCCTCAGGCTCCGGATGAGGGTCTGCTGAGTCGTCTGGTCGGGTTGCATGGGGATGTGAACAGACTCCGGAAGGGAAGTGGATTCAAGGGTATAGTGTAGGGCACGAAACCGCAGCCTTCCTGTCGATCAGCGTCATGACCAAGACCCGCAAGACTTCCACCTCCAGTCGCCCAGCCCGCAGCAAGGCGCGTGCCCGGGGCGCACCTCGCAAGGGTGGCAAGTCCCGGCCGCCCCGTCGGTTCCGGCTCTGGCCCTTGCTGCTGGTGATCCTGGTGGTGGGGGGTGTGTTGCTGGGGCATCACGCAGTGCAACTGGATCGACAGATCCAGGCCCAGTTCGAGGGTAAGCGCTGGGCGCTGCCGGCGCGGGTGTTCGCCCGTCCCCTGGAGCTGTATGTCGATTTGCCGCTGGATGCCGATGCCCTGCTCCGGGAACTGAGCCTGCTGCATTATCGGGAAGGGGATCGGGAGGGAGAGTACCGGCGCCAGGGAAACAGCCTGGTCATCCGTACCCGGGGATTCCCGTTCGCCGATGGCCATGAGCCGCCGCGTCGGGTCCGGGTGAGCTTCGCTGGTGGCCGGGTTTCGTCCCTGGAGGATCTGGATGCCCGCGCCCCCCTCTCACTGCTGCGGCTGGAGCCGACGCTGATCGCCAACATCTACCCCTCCCATGGGGAGGACCGGGTGCTGGTGCGCCTGGAGGATGTACCGCCGGAGCTGATCCAGGCCTTGGTGGTGGTGGAAGACCGCAAGTTTTATCGGCACTTCGGGATTGACCCCATGGGCATCGCCCGGGCCGCCCTGGCCAATCTGCGGGCGGGGCGCACCGTCCAGGGGGGCAGCACCCTGACCCAGCAGCTGGTGAAGAACTACTTCCTCACCCAGGACCGTACCCTGGCGCGCAAGTTTGACGAGGCCATCATGGCCCTGCTGCTGGAACGTCGCTATGACAAGAACGAGATCCTGGAGGCCTATCTGAACGAGGTCTACCTGGGCCAGGACGGGGCACGCGCCATTCACGGCTTCGGGTTGGCCAGCCAGTTCTATTTCCAGCGCCGTCTCAATGAGCTGGATGTATCGGAGATGGCCCTGCTGGTGGGCATCATCCGTGGGCCGAATTTCTATGAGCCAAGGCGTCGTCCGGAACGGGCCATGAACCGTCGCAACCTGATCCTGGGCCTGATGGGGCAGGCGGGTTATCTGAACATGGAGGAACTGGCCACTGCCCAGGCCCGGCCGCTGAACGTCAGTGCCCAGGCCCCGTCCGGTGTCAGCCCCTTTCCGGCCTATATCCAGTTGGTACGGGAGCAGTTGCGGCGGGATTATCGGGATGAGGACCTGCGGGAGGAGGGCCTGCTGATCTTCACCACCCTGGATCCGATGGCCCAGCTGGCGGCCGAGCAGGCCCTGACCCGGGAACTGGACCGGCTGGAGCGGGAGCGGCGTCTGGAGGCGGGGAGCCTGCAGGGGGCGGTGGTGGTGACCAGCGCGGACAATGGCGAGGTCCTGGCCCTGGTGGGGGACCGGCAGATGCGTCAGGCCGCCTTCAACCGGGCCCTGCAGGCCCGTCGGCCGGTGGGTTCGGTGATCAAGCCGATGGTCTATCTGGCCGCCCTGTCCCGACCGGAACGCTTCACCCTGGCCACCCTGCTGGATGACGAGGCCCTGACCGTGCGTCTGGAGAACGGCGATACCTGGAGTCCGCGCAATGCCAACCGTCAGTACCATGGCTGGGTCACCGTCCAGGAATCCCTGGTCCAGTCCTACAACATCTCCACGACCCGGCTGGGTCTGAATCTGGGCGTTGCCAACGTGGTGGATCAGCTCCATGCCCTGGGGCTGGACCGCCGGGTGCAGCCGTTTCCCTCGCTGGTGCTGGGGGCGGTAGACATGACGCCTCTGGAAGTGACGACCCTCTATCAGGGGCTGGCCTCCGGCGGCTATCAGGTCCCCCTGCGGGCGATCCGGGAAGTGGTGGATCGGGAAGGCCAGTTGTTGCAGCGTTATCCCTTGTCCCTGCGCATGGCGGCGGATCCCGAGGCGGTCTATCTGGTGACGGCGGCGTTGCATGAGGTGACCCGCAGCGGCACGGGCCGTGCCCTGCAGCGCCGTCTGCCGGCGGATCTGCCGGTGGCGGGCAAGACGGGCACCACGGATGAACTGCGGGATGCCTGGTTTGCCGGCTACAGCGGGGATGTGCTGTCCGTGGTCTGGGTGGGACGGGATGACAACCAGCCCACCGGGCTCACCGGCGCCAGCGGGGCATTGCCGGTATGGGGGGAAGTGATGGCCCGGGTGGCCCGCCGGGGGCTGTCGCAGAGTCCGCCGGAGGAAATCGAGTGGTTGCTGGTGGACCCGGCCTACGGTTTGCGGGCACTGGAGCAGTGCGAGACTGCGCGCTGGATGCCGTTCATCCGCGGCTCGGCCCCCCGGGAGTATTCACCCTGCGGGATGATGCCGTAAGCCCCTGTTCGCAGGCAGGCCGGCTCCCACGGAAGGCTCAACGCGCCATCGTGCGATCAGTCGATGGTGGCCGGCAGTTGCATGGTCACGCAATGGAGGCTGCCGAACTGGTGGATCAGGGCGCGACAGTCGATGCCCACGATCTCCCGGTCCGGGAAGGCTTCCGCCAGACGGGTGAGGGACACCGCATCAGTGGGGTCTCCGTAGGTCGGCACCAGCACCGCCCCATTGATGATCAGGAAATTGGCATGGGTTGCCGGCAGTCGGCGCCCTTCCTCGTCACGGATCGGGGCCGGCAGGGGCAGGGGAATCAGCCGGTAGGGCTTGCCCTCCGGGGTCCTGAAGGCCTCCAGCTCCGCCGTCATCGCCGCCAGGGGGGCATGGTGGGGATCTTCGGGGTCATCGCAGACCACGTGGGCAATGGTGTCGGGGCTGCACAACCGGGCCAGGGTGTCCACGTGGCTGTCGGTATCGTCACCTTCCAGGTGGCCATGGTTCAGCCATAGTACCCTCTCAACCCCCAGTTCCCTGCGGAGCAGGGCTTCTATGGCTGCCTCGTTCAGGTCAGGATTGCGCGTCGGGGACATCAGGCACTGGCGGGTGGTCAACAGGGTACCCTGACCGTCCGTTTCGATGGAGCCGCCTTCAAGCACGAAATCCAGCGTGGTCAGCGGCAGATTGCCGAAGATGCCCTGCTGGTGCAGTTGCCGGGAGATGGCATTGTCCGCGTCAGCCTCATATTTGCCGCCCCAGCCATTGAACGTGAAGTCCAGCAAAAGCGGTGATTCCGCGTCGGTGAGGACGGTCAGCGGGCCGTGATCCCTGGCCCAGGTGTCGTTTGACTCGGCCAGTCCGGTGACGACGCGCGTCATGTCCACGCCGGTGTCGGTGAGGCGCTGGCAAACGTGGATCTCGTGGGCTTCATTTCTGCAGGTCACTATCAGCCCCTGGCGTTTCGTGACTTCCAGGGCGATCCTGCAGAAGACTGCTTCGGCCTCCTCCAGAATAAAGGCCCAGTCGGTGTCTTCATGGGGCCAGGTGAGCATGACGGCGCTTTGGGGCGCCCATTCCGGAAGAAATATGCGGGACATGGAGTGGACTGCTTGAAAGGGAGGGATCAGGGATGCACCGTGGTGCTGGAAGTTTGGGTACTGCGGACCACCGTATGGATTACGAATCTACCCTCGAAGATCACTGAAAAGCCGTCATAGTCCCAGCGGGTGATGGGTGGGTCGCCTACCGTGGAATGTCGGATCTCGGGTTCACCATGACGGTTGAGCACGGAGTTCATATCCATGCCCCGGGAAGGCTGTTCCTTCTTCTGGATCACCTGCGGTTCGCCACTGGGCATGATGAGAATATCCGCTGTTGCGTTGGATACCATGAACATGGCCCCGGCAAGGACTGCAAAGAAGGGGGATATTCTTGGCATCATGCTCTCCAAAATGGTGTCATGTGTCTGAATATAGCATCGCATCCAGGGCGAGAAAACACCGCCTGATTCCGCTCGTTCCCCCTCTGAGGCCCTCTGTCCGATGATCTTTGCCCAGCCCCTGATATCCGGTGTGTTACAGCGTCGCTACAAGCGTTTCCTGGCGGATGTTCTCATGGATGATGGGGAGGTGATCACCGCCCATTGCCCGAATACCGGCTCCATGATGGGCTGCATGGAGCCGGGGTCGCGTGTCTGGCTCAGTCATTCCGATGGGGCCACGCGGAAATATCCCCATACCTGGGAACTGGTGGAGGCTGACGGGGTTCTTGTAGGTATTCATACGGGCCGCGCCAATGCCCTGGTGGAGGAAGCCATTCGGGCAGGAAGAGTGCCGGAATTGTCCGGTTTCAATACGTTGCGTCGCGAAGTGAAATACGGGCGGCATAACAGCCGCATCGACCTGTTGCTGGATCCGGGAGGTGTGGAGTGTTTCGTGGAGGTGAAGAATGTCACCGCGGCAGTGCGGGGCGGTGTCGCACTTTTTCCGGATGCGGTTTCCACTCGTGCCAGCAAGCATCTTCAGGAGTTGATCGCCATGGTGGAAGAAGGCTATCGGGCCGCCCTCGTGTTTTGTGTGCAGCGTGAGGATGTTTCCCGGGTCCGTCCTGCAGACACCATTGATCCAGCTTATGGGGAATGGTTGCGGCGGGCCCATGATGCTGGTGTGATGGTGCTGGCTTTGGGAGCACGGGTATCACCGCGAGGGATAGAGCTTACCCGCCGCCTTGAGGTGGATCTGTCGTTTCAGGGGCGGGAACCTCACTGCTGAAGGATTTTGTGACGCAGTCCTCACGTCTTCTTCGGAAGATCATTATGATTCCATCCTTTCCTGTGATTTAATCCGCGCATGTTTCGACCCCTTGAGATATTTGTCGGCCTTCGCTATACCCGTGCCAAGCGCCGCAATCACTTCATTTCCTTCATCTCCCTCATTTCCATGCTGGGGATCGCCTTGGGCGTGACCGCGCTGATCACGGTGCTGTCGGTGATGAACGGGTTTGAAAAGGAGCTGCGTGAACGCATTCTGGGCATGGCCTCACACGCCACCATTGCCGATTTCGATGGTCGACTGCGCCACTGGCCCGAGGTGATGGCCCAGGTGGAAGGGACTGGCCGGGTCGTGGGCGTGGCGCCTTTCGTGGAAGCGGAAGGCATGTTTTCCAGTGGTCGGCAGGTCAGCGGCGCCATGATTCGCGGCGTGGTTCCCGATCTGGAATCCCGGGTCTCCCGGGTGGGTGAACATATCATTCTCGGTAGCATGGATGAGTTGCAGCCGGGACGCTTCGGTGTGGTGCTGGGACGGGAACTGGCCCTGGCCCTGGGTGTGGGCGTGGGCGACAAGGTGACGTTGATCACCCCCAAGGCGGCGGTGACCCCCGTGGGCGTACTGCCCCGCATGCGTCGCCTGGATGTGGTGGGGATATTCGAGGTGGGCATGTTCGAATATGACCGAAGCAGCGCCTTCATTCACCTTGATGATGCCCGGCAGATTTACCAGATGGATGATGCCATCACGGGCCTGCGTCTGAGGCTGGATGACATGATGCGGGCACCGCTGATTGCCCGTCAGGTGGCTTCCGAACTGGAGGGGCGGTTCTGGGTCAATGACTGGACCCGCCAGCACGCCAACTTCTTCCGCGCCGTGCAGACGGAAAAGACCGTCATGTTCATCATTTTATCCCTGATCGTGGCGGTGGCAGCCTTCAATATCGTCTCCACTCTGGTGATGGTGGTGATCGACAAGCAGTCGGACATTGCCATCCTGCGCACTTTGGGGATGACGCCGTTCTCGGTGATGCTGGTCTTCATGGTTCAGGGTACGCTGATTGGTGTGGTCGGCACGGTGTTTGGGGTGATCGGTGGGATCTCGCTGGCCTTGAACGTGGAAACCATCGTCCCCGCCATCGAATCCCTGTTGGGACTGAAGTTCCTGTCGCCGGATGTGTATTACATTTCCGACCTGCCGTCCGACCTGAAACTGAGCGACGTCACCCGGATCGGTCTGCTGGCTTTCGGTCTGACGGTGATCGCCACCCTGTATCCGGCCTGGCGGGCTTCCCGCACCCAGCCGGCGGATGCCCTACGGTACGAGTAGCGGGAGAACGCGCATGGTGGATTGGCAGTTCGAGAACAACGGCCCGGTCATTCAATGCCAGGGCCTTGGCAAGACATTCGATGAAGGTGGGCTCAAGGTCGATGTCCTGCGTGCCATCGATTTGCAGGTACAGCCTGGGGAAAAGGTGGCCATTGTCGGTGCTTCCGGCAGTGGCAAGAGTACCCTGCTGCATCTGCTGGGGGGGCTGGATCTGCCTACCCAGGGGAATGTGACTATCTGTGGTCAGGATGTGGCGCAGCTCTCCGATGCCCGGCGGGGCATGTTGCGCAATCGGCATCTGGGTTTCATTTATCAGTTCCATCATCTGTTGCCGGAGTTCACGGCATTGGAAAACGTGGCCATGCCATTGCTTATCCGTGGTGAAAACCCGGGCATGGCCGCGGATCGTGCCGGTAGCCTGCTGGAACGGGTGGGACTGACCAATCGCGTATCCCACAAGCCCGGCGAATTGTCCGGGGGTGAGCGTCAGCGGGCGGCCATTGCCCGGGCGCTGATCACCGAGCCCCATGCGGTGCTGGCTGACGAGCCTACGGGCAATCTGGACCGAGGGCGGGCGGAGGAGATATTTCAACTCATGCTGCGCCTGAACCGTCAGCTTCGAACTGCTTTCGTGGTGGTGACCCATGATCTGCACCTCGCCGAGCGCATGGACCGGATCATGATGCTGGAAGAGGGGCGGCTTCGGCCCCTGCGCCGGACGCCCGCACCTGCGTAGGCGGGTTCCCGGGATTATCATGGACTGAGGAGCCTGGGCTCCCGCTTTGGCGGGAGTGACGGCAGGGACCCTCGGGGGTGGGGACTTTTTCAGTACCGCCCTATGGATCGGTGGGAGGCGATGAGGATTCCCGGCGGCGGCCGAGCCCGGGCAGGCGTCGCCGCTTGAGGTCCAGGCGCCGCACGATGTGGAAGCGCCACAGCAGCCGTATCGTGACGTATCCCGTCAGTCCGGCGATCACGCTCATCACCAGACTGCCCAGAAGCAGCGGTTTCCAGATCATCACCAACTCCCCGGTGAACCAGGACAGGTTCAACTCAAAGGGAAACCCCCGCCGCGGTTCCCCCATCAGGAACCGCCCGATGGTGTAGGCGACATAGTAGATGGGGGCCATGGTGAGGGGGTTGCTGATCCAGACCAGCAGCACGGAAATGGGCAGGTTCACCCGCACAATGATCGCCAGGGCTGCCGCGGTGAGCATTTGGGCCGGAATGGGCAGAAAGGCCACAAACAGGCCGACGCCGAAGGCCCCGGCTACGGAGCGTCGGTTCAGATGCCACAGGTTCGGGTCATTGAGTACCGCGCCGAAAAAGCGCAGGGATTCATGCTCCCGTACTTTGTGGTAGGTTGGAAACAGGCTCTTGATGAGCTTTTTTGCCATGGATTCTTGCACGGTTCGGGGGGCCACGGTCCGGCGGCGGATGCCTCGGGCGGGCCGCCCATTATGGATGCTTTTCCAGGGAGCGGAAGATGCAAAGCCAGGCCTTGGCGTTTCTTCTCGGGGTGGCGGTACTCCATAGCCTTCCCCGATTGCCCGCGCTTGCGTGGGTCGTTGTCTGCCTGGCCGTGCCCCTATTCTACAGATTCATGCCGTTGGCGCGATGGCCGGCCATCGCCCTGTTGGGCTTTTCATGGGCCTTGATGCATACCCATCTGGTGACCGGTCCATGGTTGCCGACAGGGCTCTCGGGGCAGGACATGACCCTGGTCGGGGTGGTGGACTCCCTGCCGGAAGCACTGGATCGCGGGGTTCGCTTCGGCTTTCGGGTCGAAGGCCGGGCGGACGGCAATCACGACCCGGCGGAGAGGCTGCCCCGGCGGGTACGGGTGGCCTGGTACGGGCATCCCCCCGAACTGGTGCCGGGGGAACGCTGGCAACTGACCCTGCGTCTGCGTCGGCCCACGGGATTTCGCAATCCCGGTGGTTTCGATTACGAGGGCTGGCTGTTTCGCCAGGGTTACGGCGCCACTGCCTATGTGCGCGAGCCGGACTCGGCACGGCGGCTCGGCATGGATGAACGTCCGACCCACCGGTTGAACCGCATACGGGCTGATCTGGTCGAGCGGATGGGACAGGCGCTGGACGAACGACCCTACGTCGGGACCCTGCAGGCACTGGCCGTTGGGGACCGTTCCGGTATCGCGCCGGAGCAGTGGACCACCCTGATCGATACCGGAACCAATCACCTGATGGCCATCTCCGGTCTGCATGTGGGCCTGATGGCGGGGATGGGCTATGGCCTGATGCTCTGGGGCTGGCGACGGGTGCCGGCGCTGGCGGTGCGACTGCCCGCCCAGCGAGCGGCGGTGATCGGCGCCCTGATCTGTGCCGCCGGTTATGCGGCCCTGGCCGGGTTTGCCATCCCCACCCAACGGGCCCTGGCCATGCTCGTGGTGGCCTTGGGGGCCCTGTGGCTTGGGCGCGTGGCCCGGCCGGGTCGGACCCTGGCGCTGGCGCTACTGGTAGTCCTGGTTCTGGACCCCCGGGCGGTGCTGGATGCCGGTTTCTGGCTCTCCTTCGCCGCCGTGGGGGTGATCCTGTATGCCATGACGGGGCGATTGCAAAGACCCCGCGGTATCAGGGCGGTACTGCGGATCCAGTGGGTGGCAGGGGTGGGGCTGCTGCCCCTGACCCTGGTCATGTTCCAGCATGGGTCGCTGGTTTCCCCGCTGGCCAACCTGGTGGCGGTGCCCTGGGTCAGCGTGGTGGTTGTCCCCCTCACCCTGGGCGGTGTGTTGCTGGCCCCGCTGATCCCCTGGGCCGCGCAGTGGTGCTGGCTGGTGGCCCATCTGGCGGTCAGCCTCCTGTGGCCGCTGCTGGAGCACATGGGGTCATGGCCCTGGTCCCTGTGGCAGGCGGCGCCACCGTTCTGGACCCTGTGGCCGGCCCTGCTGGGTTTGGCCCTGATCCTGGCGCCCCGGGCCCTGCCTGCCCGTTGGTTGGGGGGGCTTTTGCTGTTGCCCATGCTCTGGCCGGTCAGGCCATCACTGCAGCCGGGGGAGTTCCGGCTCACCGTGCTGGATGTGGGGCAGGGGCTGGCCACGGTGGTGCAGACCCGGGACCATACCCTGGTCTACGATACGGGCCCGCGCTTCAGTCCACGCTTTGATGCCGGATCGGCGGCGGTGGTGCCCTATCTGCGGCACGAGGGACGGGGGCGGGTGGACCGGCTGGTGGTCAGCCACGGCGACAACGATCATATCGGCGGCGCCCAGTCCGTTCTGGACAGCCTTCCGGTGGGCGAGGTGCTGAGCCGTTCTCCGGACCGCCTGGCCCATGCCCTGAGCCGGGAATGTCTGCGGGGTGAGACCTGGCAATGGGACGGGGTGACGTTCCGCATGCTGCATCCTCCGCCGGGCTGGGGGGATGACAATGCCTCTTCCTGCGTGCTTCATGTGAGCGGCCTCGGCGGTTCAGTGTTGCTGCCCGGGGATGTGGAGCATCTGGGAGAGGCCGTGCTGGTGCGTGGTGAAGGGGAGGGGTTGGCCGCAGACGTGTTGCTGCTGCCTCACCATGGTTCGCGCACGTCCTCGTCGGAGGCCCTGCTGGACCGGGTTTCACCCCGGTTGGCCCTGGTGAGCACCGGTTTTGAAAACCGTCTGGGGCATCCCCACCAGGAAGTTCTTGATCGGCTCGGAGCCCGGGGCATTGTGCTGCTGGACCCTGCCCATGAAGGTGCCCTGCGGGTGGACTTCGTGCCGGGGGAGGGGGTGGTTGTTCAACCGGGCCACCGTCACGTGGCCCGTCGCCACTGGCACCGCTGAGGGCTGGCACGTCATTTCTGCGGGCACGTCATTCCCCCTCAAGGGGGGATCCGGCAGATGGCGGTTGGCCGACGCGTCATTCCCGCGCAAGCGGGAATCCATTGATCGAATACAGAAACAAAAAGGTAAATTGATGATCACCAGCCTGAGTACCGGGATGATCCTGGGATTTTCCGCCGGCATGGCGCCCGGCCCACTGCTGGCCCTGGTGATCTCCGAAACCCTGCAACATGGCGCCCGCGCCGGGATCAAGGTGGCCCTGGCACCGGTGCTGACGGATCTTCCCATCATTCTGCTGACCCTGTTCGTCCTCAGCCGGCTTTCCGGACTGGACACCCTGCTGGGCCTGATTTCCCTGGGAGGTGGGGTGTTTCTGTGCTATCTGGCCTGGCAGGGCCTGACGTTTTCCGGCAGTCCCATGGGACCGGAGACGGCCCCCCGGGAACGGTCGCTGCGGAAGGCGGTGCTGGTCAATGTCCTGAGCCCTCACCCTTACCTGTTCTGGCTGACCGTGGGAGGCCCGCTCACGACCAGGGCGCTGGAGCAGGCATGGTTTGCCGCGGCAGCCTTCATCGGCAGCTTTTATCTGCTGTTGGTGGGGGCGAAGATGGGTATTGCCGTGCTGGTGGGGCGGTCGAGACACCTGCTCTCCGGCAGACCCTACATCTACACCATGCGGGCCCTGGGCGGGATGCTGTTGGTGTTGGCCCTGCTGTTGCTCCACGAAGGCTGGGAGATGATTACCGTCGTTTCATGAGGTCGGTGCCGGCCGGTATTGCTGACGGATCTGCTCATGCCGGCGTTCGATCTCCTGACGCAGTTCCCGGCGCATGGCGGCATTCTCGTATCGGCGGCGTTCGGTGGGCGTCTCGATCTGCAGCGGGGGAACCCGGACCGGGCGACCGTTGCCATCCACCGCCACCATGGTGAAATAGGAGGTCATGGCATGGCGGCTCTGGTGAAGGATGATGTCTTCCGCAATCACCCGGATACCCACTTCCATGGAGGTCTTGCCGGTGTAATTCACCGAGGCCATGAACGTTACCAGTTCCCCCACCCGAAGGGGTTCGCGGAAAAAGACCTGATCCACCGACAGGGTGACCACATAGTTGTTGGAGTAACGGGCCGCGCAGGCATAGGCGGCCTGGTCCAGAAGACGCAGTGTGGCTCCGCCATGGACATGCCCGGAAAAATTGGCCATGTCCGGAGTCATCAATATGCTCATGGTGAGGGTTTTCTGTTGTTTTTCCATATTCGTCATGTTGCAGCCTTGAAGACCCAAAAGAAACACCGAACGAGTCCGCCATCGTCACTCCTCGCCCGGGAGGGGGAATGATCATCCGGTGACTGGATTCCCGCTTGTGCGGGAATGACGGGTTCAGGTTATCCCGGGGAGCGACAGGGGATGTTTCCGTTGATGGCCCGGATGAATGTGTCGTGTTTGTGACGATTTGTCAGGTTTGTCCGCTTGCGGATAAGTACGATCCGTGGCGCAGCGGGGTTGTTCCGTCCAGCCTTTTCCTTCTCGCCCACATTTCAAGTATCATGCCCAACGCCTTTATTTCCCAAACAAACCCAAGGTATCGAAGTCGTGTTTGAACTGGTCAAAGCCGGTGGCTGGCTGATGTTGCCCATCATCGCATGTTCGGTGATTGCGCTCGCCATCGTGATTGAACGCTTCTGGACCTTGCGTCGGCGTCGGGTCATTCCTCCTCAGCTCGTGGTGCAGATCTGGCAGTGGATTCAGGCCGGGGAAATGAACGATGCACGGATTCGCACTCTGCGGGAAGGCTCGCCTCTGGGCCGTATCCTGGCGACCGGGCTGGTGAATCGGCGCAGCTCCCGGGAAGTCATGAAGGAAACCATCGAGGAAACCGGCCGTCGCGTGGCCCATGAGCTGGAACGCTTTCTCAATACCCTGGGTACCATCGCCGCCATCACCCCGCTACTGGGGCTGCTGGGGACTGTCGTCGGCATGATACAGGTGTTTTCCGTCATCACGGCGGTGGGGGTGGGTAGCCCCGGTGAACTGGCCGCCGGTATCTCCCAGGCGCTGATCACCACGGCAGCGGGGATTTCCGTGGCCATTCCCGCCATGATCTTCCATCGCTATTTCCGCGGTCGCGTGGACGAGCTGGTGCTGGATATGGAGCAGGAGGCCATCAAGCTGGTGGAAGTGCTCAAGGGCGAACGGGTGGCCGCGCCCCGGGTGAAGCCGTCTTGAATTTCCGTCGTCGACAGACCGAGGAGATCGGGGTCAATCTCACCCCCCTGATCGACGTGGTGTTCCTGCTGCTGATCTTTTTCATGGTCTCCACCACCTTCGATCGCCATTCCGTGCTGGAGCTGGAACTGCCCCGGGCCGAGTCTACGGAGCAGGAGACTCCCCCCCGCGCGCTGGATCTGATGATCGATGCCCAGGGACGCTATTTCCTGGATGGGGCCGAGCTGGTCAACACCCGTCCCGAGACCCTGCGGGCGGCACTGATGGAATTCCTCGGTGGCCGGGAAGATGTTCCCCTGGTGATCCGGGCCGATGCCCGTACCCCGCACCAGTCCGTGGTTACCGCCATGGACGTGGCCGGGCGTCTCGGGGTGTCCCGTGTGTCCATCGCCACCCTGGGTGGTGAGCCGGAATGAGTCGTGCCTCACTGCCTGGGCCACCCCAGTATCAGATCCCGGGTGTGGAGGTCTATCGCCGACTCCTGTCCCATTCCCTGAAATACTGGCCCTATCTGCTGGTGGCCCTGGTGACCATGCTCATCACCGCCGCCACCGAAACCGGCTTTGCCGCCCTCATGCGGCCCCTGATGGACGGCAGTTTCGTGGACCGGGATCCGGATGCCATCCGCTGGATTCCCCTGGCCATCATCGGCATCTTCTTCATCCGCGGTGTGGCGGAGTTCCTGTCCAACTACACCATGAAGTGGGTGGGTCGGCAGGTGGTGAAGGAATTGCGCGGGCGCATGTTCCGGCATCTTTTGCAGATGCCCGTATCCTATTTCGACCGCAATGCCGGCGGTCAGCTCATCTCCCGTCTGACCTACAACGTGGAACAGGTGGCGGCGGCCTCCACCGACAGCATCACCATCCTGATCCGGGATACGGTCACGGTCCTGGGTCTGCTGGGCTGGATGCTGTATCTGAACTGGAAGCTCACCCTGGCGGTGCTCATCGTGGCGCCGGCGGTGGCCTTCGCGGTGGACCGGGTGACCCGTCGATTCCGCAAGATCAGCCGCCGCATCCAGGCTTCCATGGGAGATGTGACCCATGTGGCGGGCGAGGTGATGGACGGCAACCGGGTGGTCAAGATCTTCGGCGGCGAGCACTACGAGCAATCCCGCTTCGACGAGATCAACGAACGTAACCGCCGCCTGCACATGAAGATGGTGGCTACCCAGGCCAGCAACCTGCCCATCATCCAGTTCTTCGTCGCTATCGCCCTGGCCCTGATCGTGTGGATCGCCACCCATGAGTCCCTGCTGCAGGATGTATCGGTGGGGACCTTCGTGTCCTTCATCACCGCCATGCTGCTGTTGCTGACCCCCATCCGCCGTCTGGTGAACGTCAATGCCATGCTGCAGAAGGGCATCGCCGCCGGACAGAACATCTTCGGTCTGCTGGACGAGCCCCTGGAGCAGGACCAGGGCACCCGGTCCCTTGATCGGTCCCGGGGGGAGATCCGGTTGCGGGATGTGAGCTTCAGCTACGATGCCGCCAAGGGGGAAGTGCTGCGCCAGATTGATCTTGACGTGGCCCCGGGAGAAACCGTGGCCCTGGTGGGCCGTTCCGGCAGCGGCAAGACCACCCTGGTCAACCTGCTGCCCCGCTTCTATGAACCCCAGCGGGGCGAGGTGTTGCTGGATGGGGTGGACATTCGCCAGTACCGCCTGGCGGATCTGCGTCGCCAGATCGCTTATGTGGGTCAGCACGTGACCCTGTTCAACGACACCATCGCCAACAACATCGCCTACGGCAGCCAGGTGGACCCGTCCGATGAGCGCCGGATCCTGGAGGCGGCGGAGGCGGCCCAGGCCATGGAGTTCATCCGTCGTCTGCCCGAAGGACTCAACACCCTGGTGGGGGATAACGGGGTCCTGCTCTCCGGTGGTCAGCGCCAGCGCCTGGCCATCGCCCGGGCCCTGCTCAAGGATGCTCCCATCCTGATCCTGGACGAGGCCACCTCGGCCCTGGACACGGAGGCAGAACGGCACATCCAGAAGGCGCTGGAGCTCCTGCTGCAAAATCGCACCACCCTGGTCATCGCCCACCGTCTGTCCACGGTGGAAAAGGCCGATCGTATCGTGGTGATGCAGGAGGGATGTATCCTCGAAACCGGTACCCATCGTGACCTGCTGGCCCGGGGCGGTATGTATGCCCACCTGCATCGCCTGCAGTTCAATGACGACGGGATGGACCAGGCTTGATACAGGGGGCGTGCAGCCGGTGAAATCCCTGGATCAATACTGGAACGACCGTAACCCGGTCGCCCTGGCCCTCTATCCGCTATCGTTGCTCTATACCGCCGTGGTCCTGCTCAACCGGGCCCGTCATCATCATCGCAATCGCTACCGTTCCCGGCTGCCGGTGCGGGCTGTGATCGTGGTGGGCAACCTGACCGTGGGGGGGACCGGCAAGACCCCCATGGTGGTCTGGCTCTGCGGTCTGCTCAAGGATCACGGTTATCGCCCCGGGGTGGTCAGCCGGGGGTATGGCGGTCAGGCCCGGCACTGGCCCCAGGCGGTGACGCCCGAGAGTGATCCGGCCCTGGTGGGGGATGAGCCAGTGCTGATCGCCATACGCAGCGGTTGCCCGGTCTATGTGGACCCGGATCGCAACCGGGCGGCGCGGGCATTGCTGGCGGCCCATGACTGCGACATCATCGTGGCCGACGACGGTCTGCAGCATCATGCCCTTGAGCGGGATCTGGAGATCGTGATGGTGGATGGGCAAAGACGCTTCGGCAATGGCCTGTGTCTGCCCGCCGGTCCTTTGCGCGAGCCGCTGGGTCGGCTGAATGAGTCGGATTTCGTGGTGGTCAATGGCCCGGCCCTGCCCGGCGAGCGTGCTCTGCAACTCATCGGTCGCATGGCGCTGTCGGTGCGCCAGCCGGAGCAGGTCATGCCCCTTGATACACTCTCCGGCCGGTGGGTCCATGCGCTGGCGGGCATCGGCCATCCACCCCGTTTTTTTGACATGCTCACGGCGGCCGGCCTGGAGGTGATCCCCCATCCCTTTCCGGATCATCATCCCTACACGGTGGATGAGATACGCTTTGATGACGGACTTCCGGTACTGATGACCGAGAAGGATGCCGTAAAATGCCGGGGCATCGCCGGCCCCGAACACTGGTTCGTACCCGTCAGCGCCGTGCCCGAGCCGGCCCTGGCATCGGCAATACTGCGCGCGGTCCAGGCCCTGGATCGCCTTCACAGCTTGAGGTAATGGAACGATGGATAAACGCCTGCTCGATATTCTGGTCTGCCCGGTCACCAAGGGCCCCCTGATCCATGACAAGGACCGGGGTGAACTCATCTCCCGCAGTGCCCGTCTGGCCTATCCCATCCGTGACGACATCCCGGTGATGCTGGAGGACGAGGCCCGTCGGCTGACGGAAGAAGAAGTGGAGAAATGGAAGGACAAGTGATCCGTCACGGATCATCCATGGCTGCAGTCACAGGGGAGAGGTACTGAATGTCCTTCAAGGTGGTCATCCCGGCCCGTTACGGTTCCACGCGTCTGCCCGGCAAGCCGCTGGTGGACCTGGCGGGCAAGCCCATGGTGCAACATGTCTGGGAACGTGCCCAGGCCAGCGGGGCTGAAGAAGTCATACTGGCCACGGATGACAGCAGGGTTGAGGCCACCGCCCGGACTTTCGGAGCCCGGGTCTGCCTGACGTCCGTCCACCATGCTTCCGGCAGCGACCGAATCGCGGAAGTGGCGGCGAGGATGGACTGGCCCGATGACGCCATCGTGGTGAATTTGCAGGGAGATGAACCCCTGACGCCCCCTTGCATCGTGCGCCAGGTGGCCGAGAACCTGGCAACCCATCCCGAGGCCGTGATTGCCACCCTGTGTACCCCCATTACCCGGGCGGCCCAGCTCTATGATCCCCATACCGTGAAGGTGGTGCGGGATGCCCGGAATTTTGCCCTTTATTTCAGCCGTGCCCCCATCCCCTGGGAACGTGATGCCCTGGACATGGAAGTATCACCGGCTCTGCAGGTCTGCCAGCGTCACATCGGCATGTATGCCTACCGGGTGGGGTATCTGAAGCGCTTTACCCGCATGGAGAGCTGCGCCCTGGAACGGATCGAGAGCCTGGAGCAGTTGCGGGCCCTCTATCAGGGGGCCAGGATTCACGTGGACGTGGCCCTGGAAACCCCGCCGGCGGGGGTGGACACCCCGGAGGATGTGGAGCGTGTATCCATGGTATTGAAACAGGCAGGATAGGTACTGTCTTTGCTTCTGACTGGCCCTCATGTCAGGGAGATGATCTGAAGATCAGTTGATTAACGGCTTGGGCACTCTGACGTTCGGGGGTGCGCGTGAAAAAATCCTTCTGCATGGAGTCCTCCCCGCCAAGAGGTAAAATTGCCAGAAACTTGCCTGACAGTTCAGGGTGTTGCGGGTGGTCATGGCGCGTCTCCCACATGGCCAGGAACTGACTCCGACTGAAGGTGCGGTTGCCCAGACTGGGATCTGAAAGCCATACCACGTCATCGCTGATACCGCGCAATACCGAGAAGTGATCGTCCTTGCGGTGCTTCAGGTAGACCACCACAGGTATCCGTAAACTGGTCATTTGTTTCCAGCTTGCTGCAAATCCTTGTGCCTTGAAACCGAATTGTGGCAGCGCCTGCTGCATGTCTTCGAAGCTTGCTCGCCCATCGCCCTTATTCATGGCTTTGAGCAGATCTATTTCGGTCAGGTTTTGACCGTAGAATTCGTTCAGCAGGGTGGCCAGTGATGCTGCTCCACAGGAATAGTCCAGTTCCTGTTTGACGATCCTGTCATCCCGAAGCTGTTTCCAGCTTCTGACCGCTATGGTACCCATGGTTGAGTGAGTGCTGAGTAATACACCCGAGAACTCTTCGAATGGTATTCCGTCCGCATGCAAGGCACCACACCACCACAGAGCTGTTGTCAGTATGCAGCAAAGGTTGGATTTTTTGATTGTTGGGGTCATTTCAAATGATTTGATCTGAGTTTGCGGCCTGGGGGGGTTCTGAACAAGCTATTTTTTCGAATGCGAGAATCCTGCGTTATATGGGGATTTCTGAACTCCCGCCTTGGCGGGAGTGACGGCAGGGAGGTCATTGATTCCTTTTTTGATTTTTGGATAATTTATGGAAAAGGAAGAATGTTGCAGTGGCAAATATGGCCACTATAGTGGATCTCCATAGTGATTCATGGATTCCATAATTATGTATTTGGTATGAGTAAAATGTTGTTGTTATTGTGAGTATGAATGGTATGAGTGAAAAGGTTAGTGGGTTGTATTTTTGGATTGCGCAGATTTTTGCGAGTAAGCCAATTACGATTACCATGGGCACTATAAGAAAATGAATGAGGATTTCATGATTCATGATTGTCTTCTTTCTGGAGGCGGCCATCGTGAGATGGACGCCTCAATGTTTTTCGTGGCTACCAATGATACCAAGATGCTGCCCCAAGCGCTCCTAAACCATAGGATAGAGGCTCCCCAAGCGCCCTGATTGGTATTATTGAGTTATAAAATCCAGCTGTTGCACCACTGCCAATTGCGCGGACCAACCCATCTGTATAGGTGGGCGGTGATTGAGACCCATCCATGCATCGGCAAATCGGGATTCACTGTGACTGGAAGAGGTTTCTCCGTTGTCATGGCGATACCAGTGCTTGATGAAGGTCGATCGGGCATATATTTCAGTGTCTCCCGTCAGACCATGACGCAAACCAATGCTGCCGGCCAAGGTGTCCATGTTCCACGTATTTTCGGAGACTATGCCAGGTAGTGTGATGAATGCAGTCGGGCCGATCTGTATCAGAATTGGATCGCCGGTAGAGAGATGCTTGCTGTCCGTATTGGCATAGGAAAGGGAAAGATCAAGTCTGATCTTTTTCTTGGCGGTGATGAGCTCTTCTACAGTAAGAGGCAGTTCGGAGTGAGCCGGCGCGGCAGCACAGAAAAATAAGCCGAACAAAGACAGGCCAGCCAGAAGGCGGAAAGTACGCATCGAATTCCCTTTCGTTTCATTTCTTCCCTGAGACTCATTATGTGACGGCCGTGTTGATTGTCAAGAGTCCTGGTTTATAAATTTCTTTTCGTCGATGATTTTTAGGCGCTTGGCACGCCACCACCGCGCAAGCAGGCCATGGCGGGGTGCCAGCAGCAGGGTGATCAGGAACAGGGCCGCCGCCACCAGCACGATGGCGCCTCCCGATGCCACGTCCAGCCTGAAGGACAGGTAGAGTCCCACCACCGATGCGGTCACGCCGACGGCCACCGACAGCATCATCATGGTGGTCAGCCGTTCCGTCAGCAGGTGGGCGGTGGCCCCCGGCGTGATGAGCATGGCCACCACCAGGATGATTCCCACGGTTTCCAGGCTGGCGACGATGGTCAGGGTCAGCAGCAGGATCAACCCGTAATGGATCAGCCCGGTGTTGAAGCCCAGGGCCTGGGCCTGCATGGGGTCGAAGGTGTACAGCAGCAGCGGCCGGTAGAAGGCCCATACCGCCAGCAATGCCAGCAGTCCCGAGAACAGGGTCAGCAGCAGGGCGGGGTACTGGACGCCCAGCACGTTGCCGAACAGGATGTGCATGAGGTGGGTGTTGGTGGCGATCTTGCCGATGATGACCACGCCCAGGGCGAAGGCCGCGGTAAACATGAGCCCCATGGCGGCATCCGCCTTGAGCCGGGTGTGTCTCTCCAGGGCGCCGATGCCCACCGAGGTGAGGGCGCCGGCGATGAAGGCGCCGATGAAAAAGGGCCAGCCCAGCAGATAGGCAATGGCTACGCCGGGCAGGACCGCATGGGAGATCGCGTCTCCCAGCAGCGACCAGCGCTTGAGCACCACAAAGCAGGACAGCAGGCCGCAGATGGCGCCCACCAGGATGGCGGTGAGCAGGGCTCGCTGCATGAAGCTGTAACTGAAGGGTTCCGCCAGGGTGTCGGGCAGCAGGCCCACTCCCAGCATCAGCACCCACAGCAGGGCGTCGATCAGCCCGATACCCAGGGTTTCCAGGATCTCCATCATGGAAAGGCCTCCAGGGGTGGGTCGCGCCGGGCTACCGGGCGCCACCCGGCCACCGCCGTGCGTGCCAGCATCTCATCCACCAGCATGTTGTCGGGCGCGCCCATGCCCACGATGGTGCGATTGATCAGCAGTACCTGATCGGCATAGCGTCGGGCACTGTCCATGTCGTGAGTGACCATCACCACCGTGCAACCGGCGGCCCGCTGCCGGGCCAGCAGGTCCAGGATCAGCCGTTCACTGGCGGTATCCACTCCGGCCAGGGGTTCATCAAGCAGCAGCAGCCGGGCTTCCTGGGCCAGGGCCCGGGCCAGTAGCACGCGCTTTTTCTGTCCCCCGGAGAGGGCACCGATGGGGCGGTGGGCGAAGTCCTGCATGTTCACCGCCTCAAGGCACCGGTGCACCACCTTCCAGTGGTGGGGTTCGGCCCAGCGGGGCGACAGCATTTGGCGCCACCAGGGATCTCCACGCATATGCCCGAAACGTCCCGTCAGCACCGTGTCCTGCACGGAGATGGGGAAATCCCATTCCACCGCTTCCTGCTGGGCCATGTAGGCGATATGCCCCAGGCGGCGCTGCCGGGCCGGGTCCTCTCCGTGCACCGTGACCTCTCCGCGCAGCGGTTTCATCACCCCCAGCAGGATGCGGAACAGGGTGGACTTGCCGGCACCATTGGGGCCGATAATGGCGGTCCACTTGCCCGTGGGCAGGGCGACATCCACATCCTCCAGCACGGGCTGGCCGTCATAGGCGGCGCTCAGGTGTTTCACCTCGACGGCCATGGGTTTGGGTGTCAGTCTCAGGACCACATCGGGTTTCCTCATGGTGTGCCCAGATGCCGGCGCAGCAAGGCGGCATTATGGCGCATCATGGCGGCATAATCTTCGGCACCGCTACCGGGTTCTCCCAGGGAGTCCACGTAGAGCGGTCCTGCCACGGCCACGCCGGTGTCGGCGGCCACGCTACGCACATGCCGGTCCGAAATCGTGCTTTCCCAGAATAGGGTCCGGGGCTGGCTTTCGCGTACCCGGTCCACGATGCGCATGAGTTGTCTGGGGGAGCCTTCGGTTTCCGCATTGGTACCCCAGACCCCGTCATGCTCGAAACCATAGGCGGCGGCAAAGTAGACGAAGGCAGCCTCGCTGGTGATCAGCAGGCGCTGATCATCGGGGATGTCGGCCAGGGTCTGTTCGAGTTCTTCATGCAGGGCCAGCAGGCGTTGTTCCAGACGGTCGGCCCGTTGCCGGAAATCCCGGGCCTGCTCCGGCCATTGTCCGGCCAGGGCTGTGGCGATGGCATGGCCGTAGGCGGCGGCCGCCCGTGGGTCCATCCACAGGTGGGGATCGGGCACGCCCGCGAATTCGCCGGTGATGATGGGGCGGGTCTCGAATCCGGAGGCTTCGGCGACAGCGATCACGGGGGTCCGTTGGCGCACGGTGCCTTTCACCTGAGGCATCCACTGTTCCAGATCCAAACCGTTGTAGAAAACGATATCTGCCCGTTCCAGGCTCATGAAGTTCCGTGGCGTGAGTTCCCAGTCGTGGACCTCGGCACCCACCGGGGTCAGCACGTCAACGGTGATGTCTTCACCGGCGACTTCCCTGACCAGGTCGCCCAGTATGGAAAAGGTGGCCACCACCCGGTCCTCCCGCGCCCCGGCGGGGGCGGTCCAGGTGATCAGGAGTACGAGCAGGGTGAGCAGGCTGGTGCGGAACATGGGGGCAATCCTTTTTTTGGGCGGCTTACCGTTATGATAATTGGACTTATTCAATATTGTAAGTTCCATGTTGTTCCTCTTTTGTCGCCTCAATGCTCCCTTCGTCAGTCCCGCGCAAGCGGGAATGACGAAGGATTGTCAGCATGGGAATGACAGGGCGTTGCCAGCAGGGGAATGACGGATCCGGAGCAGTCCCCTCGGGAAAAAGGGCTTATCATTTTCCCGCCTGTCTGATCTAGAATCGCCCCCCATGAATCATCCCCCCATGGCTCGCCACTTCGATGTGGTCATCATCGGCGCCGGGGCCTCCGGGCTCATGTGCGCTGCCGTCGCAGGCGCCCGAGGCAGGCGAGTGCTGGTGCTGGACCACGCCAACAAGGTGGGCAAGAAGATCCTCATGTCCGGCGGCGGGCGCTGCAATTTCACCAATCGTCATGTGGGCCCGGAAAACTATCTGTGCCGTAACCCCCATTTCGTCAAATCCGCCCTGAGCCGCTATACCCCGGTGGATTTCATTGCCCTGGTGGAGCGTTACGGCATCGCTTATCACGAGCGCAGCCACGGCCAGCTGTTCTGCGACCATTCCGCCAAGGACATCCTGCGCATGCTGCTGGATGAGTGCCGGTCCGGCGATGTGCGTATCGAGACCCGCAGCCCGGTCAGCGATCTTCAAATCGGTGAGCCCCACCAGATGCTCTGCCCTCAGGGGCCCGTGAGCTGCGAGTCCCTGGTGATCGCCACCGGCGGTTGCTCAATCCCCACCCTCGGTGCCACCGATTTCGGCATGGTACTGGCGCGTTCCCTGGGCATGACCGTGCATCCTCCCCGACCCGCCCTGGTGCCCCTGACTCTGTCCGGCCGCACCCTGGAACGGGTGCGTGATCTTTCCGGCATCGCCCTGGAGGCACGGGTGACCGTGGCGGGGTACGGCTTCAGGGAAAACCTCCTGTTCACCCACCGCGGACTCAGTGGCCCCGCCGTGCTGCAGGCCTCGTCCTATTGGGAACCGGGTCTGCCGGTAGAGATCGACCTGTTGCCGGGGCTGGATCTGGTGTCCCATATCGATTGTCTGCGCCGTGAGCGGCCCAAAATGGCCCTCAAGACCCTGCTGGGGCAGCACCTGACCCGGCGGGTGGCGCAGCGCTGGTGCGAGTGCTGGGTGGAGGACAAGCCGCTGGAGCAGCTCACCACCAGGGACATCGAGGCGGTGGAGGCCGCCTGCAAGCACTGGACCGTGTGGCCGTCCGGCACGGAGGGGTATCGGACCGCGGAGGTGACCGTGGGTGGGGTGGATACGGACGCCCTGTCGTCGAAGAGCATGGCCTGCCGGGATCTTCCGGGGCTGTATTTCATCGGCGAGGTGATGGACGTGACGGGGCATCTGGGCGGGTACAACTTCCAGTGGGCCTGGTCATCGGGCCACGCGGCGGGGCAGTGCGTGTGAGCTTTGTCACCGGAGCCTTCCCCCATCCGGGGGTTGCCTGAATCCGGCGGTCACTGTGACCGTGTCGACCGCCGGATACCGCCTACCGTCACCCAGGCGTTTCGATAAACGCCGGATGGTCGCCGCTACCCGGGAAATCGTTTCAGAGGGGAGCCAGCGACATCCCGTCCGGGCGGCACACCAGCACTCCCCCTGTGTCGTACCAGTCGTGCAGCACAATGCGGCGGGCGGGGTGGCCATCCACACTGAGATCATGAATGGCGGGCCGGTGGGTATGGCCGTGGATCAGGGTGTGGACACCATGGCGGCGCAGGGCATCTTCCACGGCACGGCTGTTCACGTCAGTGATATCCGCGGACTTGCCGCGGGTGGAGGAACGGCTCCGGGCCCTGGCTTCTTCCGCCTCGGCATGACGCTGGGGCAGGGGGCGGGCCAGGAACGCGGCCTGCCACTTCGGGTCCCGAACCATGGCGCGAAAGGCCATGTAGTCCACGTCGTCGGTGCACAGGCTGTCGCCGTGCATGATCAGGGTAGGGGTGCCGTAGAGGTCCACCACCGTCTCCGTGTCCAGCAGCCGGCAGCCGCAGCGCCGGGCAAAGGCCTCGCCCACCAGAAAATCCCGGTTGCCGTGAACGAAGTACAGGGGCATGCCCCGGTCGCTCAGTGACTTGAGCAGGTCGAAGGCCTGTTTCAGATGTTCCGCCGGATCATCGTCGCCCACCCAGTACTCGAACAGGTCGCCCAGGATGTAAAGGGCATCCGCACCGGGTACGCGGGTTTGCAGAAAACGTTCGAAGAGCCGCAGGCTGTGAGGACGATCCTTGTCCAGATGCAGGTCCGATATGAATAGCGTCTCGCTCACAGCCGTGGGGTCACTCGGCGCTGACGCGGGTCATGATGACGGGTTCGCGGGGGACATCCTGATGCATGCCGTGGTTGCCGGTGGGCACGGCAACGATGCTTTCCACCACGTCCATGCCTTCCACCACCTTGCCGAATACGGCATAGCCCCAGCCCTGGGGTGTCTCGGCGGTGAAGTCCAGGAAGCGGTTGTGCTGGACATTGATGAAGAACTGGGCCGTGGCGGAATGGGGATTGGGGGTACGGGCCATGGCCACGGTGCCCACTTCGTTGCTCAGGCCGTTGTTAGCCTCGTTGCGGATCGGGTCCTTGGTGGGCTTTTGCTGCATGTCCTGGGTGAAGCCGCCACCCTGGACCATGAAGCCGGGGATCACCCGGTGGAAGATGGTGCCGTCATAGAAGCCGTCATTGGCATAGGCCAGGAAGTTGGCGACGGTCTCGGGGGCCTTGTCGGCGTAGAGTTCAAGGACGATGGTGCCCTTGGTGGTCTCGATGGTGACCCTGGGGGCAGTGTTTTCGGCCATGACTTGAGTTCCCATGGTTGCAGACAGCAGGGTGAGGCAAAGGGCAAGCTGTCGAATCATTGATTTCATTGGTGGATGTCCGTCGGTATACCGTTTGACGATCTGCGATGATAGCCGCTAGCGGGCGGACGGGCAAAGCCCGGGGTGATGGCTCCGTATCCATCGGCTTGATAAGATCAATCCCCTGACGAACCAGAGACAGAATCCTCGATGCTCCATATCTACAACACCCTCACCCGTCGCAAGGACCCGTTCCAGTCCATGGAACCCGGCAAGGTGCGCATGTATGTCTGCGGCATGACGGTGTATGACTACTGTCACCTGGGCCATGCCCGGGTGCTGGTGGTGTTCGATGTGGTCTACCGTTACCTTCAGGCCCTGGGCTATGAGGTGACCTATGTGCGCAACATCACCGACATCGATGACAAGATCATCCGCCGCGCGGCGGAAAACGGTGAATCCATCGAGGCCCTGACCGACCGTTTCATCCAGGCCATGCACGAGGACGCCGATGCCCTGGGGGTGGCGCGGCCCAGCTTTGAGCCCCGGGCCACGGCCCACATCCACGACATCCTGCACATGATCGGCACCCTGCTCAGACGGGGCTTTGCCTATGTGGGGGATAACGGGGACGTGTATTACAGCGTCTCTCTGTTCGATGGGTACGGCAAACTGTCGGGCAAGCGGATCGAGGATCTGCGGGCGGGCGAGCGGGTGGCGCCGGACGAGTCCAAGCGGGACCCGCTGGATTTCGTGCTCTGGAAGGCGGCCAAGCCCGGCGAGCCGGCCTGGGACTCGCCCTGGGGACCGGGGCGGCCCGGCTGGCATATCGAATGCTCGGCCATGTCCACCCATTATCTGGGGCATCATTTCGATATCCATGGGGGCGGGCAGGATCTGCAGTTCCCCCACCATGAGAACGAGATCGCCCAGAGCGAGGCGGCCTCCTGCGAACATTATGTGAATTACTGGATGCACAACGGTTTCGTGCGGGTGAACGAGGAGAAGATGTCCAAGTCCCTGGGCAATTTCTTCACAGTGCGCCAGGTGCTGGAACATTACCGGCCCGAGGAGGTGCGGTATTTCATCCTGGGCAGTCACTATCGCAGCCCGCTCAACTACAGTGACGAGCCGCTCAACAATGCCCGTTCCGCCCTGAACCGTCTGTACACCGCCTTGCGGGGGATGCCGCCGCTGCCGCCGGAAGGGGAGGGGGCGTCGTTCCGGAGCCGGTTCGATGCCGCCATGCAGGATGACTTCAACACGCCGGTGGCGCTGTCGGTGCTGTTCGACATCGCCCATGAGGTGAACCGGCTGCGGGACAGTCAGCCGGAAGCGGCGGGGCGTCTGGCCGGATTGCTGCGGGAACTGGGCGGGGTGCTGGGGATTCTGGGATCGGACCCGGACGCCTATCTGCAGGGGGGGGCCGGCGAGGGACCGGACGAGGCCGGGATCCAGGCCCTGATCGAGGCCCGTCTGGAGGCCCGTCGGCGCAAGGATTTTGCCGAGGCGGACCGGATTCGGGATGCCCTCAAGGAACAGGGCGTGGTACTGGAGGATGGCCCGGGCGGCACCACCTGGCGCCGCGGCTGAGGGAACAGCAAAGTCCCTCTCCCCTTGCGGGAGAGGGGGTGGGGCGAGGGGACAGGTTCAGGGCAGGAAACAGCTGGCCACCCGCTCCGCGTCCTCACAGGCCTGCAGGGTGTTCTTCATCAGCATCGCCACGGTCATCGGCCCCACGCCGCCGGGGACCGGGGTGATCCAGGCGGCCCGTTGCGCCGCTGCATCGAATTCCACGTCTCCCGCCAGACTGCCGTCCTCCAGCCGGTTGATGCCCACGTCGATCACGGTGGCCCCCGGCTTGATCCAGTCCCCGCGCACCAGTCCCGGCTTGCCCGCCGCGGCCACCACGATGTCCGCGCGACCCACATGTTCCGGGGTGTCGGTGCTGAAACGATGGCAGATCGTGACCGTGGCGCCCGCCAGCATCAGTTCCAGGGCCATGGGGCGGCCGACGATGTTGGAGGCGCCCACGATCACCGCGTGACGGCCCTTGTAGGTTTCCCCCGTGGTTTCCAGCAGTCGCAGCACGCCATAGGGGGTGCAGGGGCGCAGGCGGGGCAGGCGCAGGGCCAGCCGGCCCATGTTGTAGGGATGGAAGCCATCCACGTCCTTGGCCGGGTCCATGCGCTCCACCACCTGCTCGGTATCGATATGCCTGGGCAGGGGCTGCTGGACCAGGATGCCGTCCACGGTGGGGTCGGCATTGAGTTCATCGATCACGTCCAGCAGGTCTCCCAGGGAGACGTTGTCCGGCAGGTCGACGGAGCGGGATTCCATGCCGATGGCTTCGCAGGTGCGGCGTTTGTTGCGGACATAGACATGGGAAGCCGGGTCGTCTCCCACCAGCACCACGGCCAGCCCGGGGGCCCGCTTGCCCGCGGCAAGACGGGCTTCCACCGCCTGGCGGACTTCCTGTTGAACGGTCTGGGCAATGGCGCGGCCATCGATGAGTCGGGCGGGCATGGGCGAGGTCCTGACTGAGGGGGGAACGAGTGTCTCTGGAACGGGTGGTATTTTCCCACCGAATGTCCTGATCGTCCAATCCCGGGTGGGGTGGCCCTGGATGGAGAAAGTGGTATTGGCAGGAACCCGGGCATTCGCGGGCGGGCTCGCTCTTGTATGCCGCATGGCCTTGTGGGAACCGTTAATGGTTGATGGTTGCGGTAGGCTTTGCATCCTTTCGGAGCCTCTGGTAGAGTCAAAACCAAGTTCAGAAATCATGCCCCCATGACCGATCCGCGCGCACAACACAGTGTGATCCAGGCCCCGCCCTCCAGGAGCGGCGCCTGGATGCGCGCATCCCGTATTGCCCGTCTGCTATCCCTGCTGCGACTGCCGCGCTAGCGGCACACTCTCTCACGCCTGGCGAGGCCAAACGCATTCGCTGATCCCATTGACATCCGCCCCAGGCCGGGTGCGGGTCATGTAGAATTTCCCCCAGAGAGCAAGCGCCCGGATCCCTCCGGCGCGCAGAGGTCACAGAACATGGCAGGCAAAGACAAACTCTTCATCTTCGATACCACCTTGCGCGACGGCGAGCAGAGTCCCGGCGCGTCCATGACCCGGGAAGAAAAGGTCCGCATCGCCAAGGCGCTGGAAAAGATGCGCGTGGACATCATCGAGGCCGGTTTCCCCGCCGCCAGCACCGGTGACTTCGAATCCGTGCGGGCGGTGGCCCGCGCGGTGCAGGACAGCACCGTCTGCGGTCTGGCCCGGGCCAAGGACGTGGACATCGATCGCGCCGGCGAGGCCCTCAAGGAGGCCAATTCCGCCCGCATCCACACCTTCCTTGCCACCTCGCCCATCCACATGCAGTACAAGCTGAAGATGTCCCCCGACGAGGTGCTCACCCAGGCGGTGGCCGCCGTCAAGCGGGCCCGGCAGTGGACCGATAACGTGGAATTCTCCCCCGAGGACGCGGGCCGTTCCGAGCTGGACTTTCTCTGTCGGGTGATCGAGGCGGTGATCGACGCCGGCGCCAGGACCATCAACATCCCCGACACCGTGGGTTACAACATCCCCCAGCAGTTCGGCGAGCTGATGAGGAATCTCATCGAGCGGGTACCCAACTCGGACAAGGCCGTGTTCTCGGTCCATTGCCACAACGACCTGGGCGTGGCCGTGGCCAACTCCCTGGCCGCCGTGCTCCATGGCGCCCGTCAGGTGGAGTGCACCATCAACGGTCTGGGGGAGCGGGCCGGTAACGCTGCCCTGGAGGAGATCGTCATGGCGGTACGCACCCGTCAGGATGTCTTCCCCTGCGATACCACCCTGGATACCACCCAGATCGTGCCCTGTTCCCGCCTGGTGTCCAGCATCACCGGCTTTCCGGTGCAGCCCAACAAGGCGATCGTGGGTGCCAATGCCTTTGCCCATGAATCCGGCATCCATCAGGACGGGGTGCTCAAGCATCGGGATACCTACGAGATCATGCGGGCCCAGGACGTGGGCTGGTCGGAAAACCGCATCGTGCTGGGCAAGCACTCCGGTCGCAATGCCTTCCGCACCCGCCTCAAGGACCTGGGCATCGAGTTCACCGCCGAGGAGGAACTGAACGAGGCCTTTTCCCGCTTCAAGGAACTGGCGGACAAGAAGCACGAGATCTTCGACGAGGACCTTCAGGCCCTGGTGTCGGAGGCGACCATGGCCATGGACAGCGAACAGCTCAAGCTGGTGTCCATGCGGGTCTGTTCCGAGACGGGGGAGACGCCGCTGGCCAATGTCACCCTCAGCGTGGACGGCGCCGAGCGCAGCGGCCAGGCCGAGGGCAGCGGTCCGGTGGATGCGGCCTTCAAGGCCATCGAGACCATCGTGCCCAGCGGCACCCAGTTGCTGCTCTACTCGGTGAACAACATCACCAGCGGTACCGATGCCCAGGGCGAGGTGACGGTCCGGCTGGAAAAGGCGGGGCGCATCGTCAACGGCCAGGGTGCGGACACGGATATCGTGATCGCCTCGGCCAAGGCCTATCTCAATGCCCTGAACCGTCTGGTGATGCCGGATCGTCGCGCCCACCCCCAGCGCGGCGACGTCTGATCCGACATGGAGGAAGGACTTCGGCGTCGTTATCTTGAGGCCATGGGCATCCAGCAATGGGTGCCCCGTGCCCCCTGTGTGGAAGCACCCTTGGCCGAGAAATCGGTACCTGTTCTTCGGCAGGCCAGCTCCCCCGTGGTGGAGGACGCCCCCCCGCGGGAGCGGCCGTCGGCCGCGAAGGCGGTACCTGCTCCCCGTCAGGCCGTCTCCCCCGGCGACAGGGTACCCGACTGGGAAACCCTGTCACGTCAGGTCGAGACCTGCGCCCGCTGCGCCGAACTGGCGGCAAGCCGCACACAGACTGTGTTCGGGGTCGGCGATCGTCAGGCCCCCTGGCTGTTTATCGGTGAGGCCCCGGGGGCGGAAGAAGACCGCCGTGGCGAGCCCTTCGTGGGGCGGGCCGGCAAGCTTCTGGACAGCATGCTGGCCGCCCTGGGTCTGGCCCGCGGGGAGGGCGTCTACATCGCCAATATCCTCAAGTGCCGTCCGCCCGGCAACCGCGATCCGAAGCCGGAAGAGGCCGATGCCTGCCGGGCCTTCCTGGATGGTCAGATTGCCCTGATCCGGCCCCGGATCATCGTTGCCCTGGGACGGATCGCGGCGCAGAACCTGCTCGCTACGGATGCCGCGCTCGGGGTTCTGCGTGGCCGCCCTCTGGACTACCGGGGCATCCCCGTAGTGGTTACCTATCATCCGGCCTATCTCCTGAGGAAGCCCCTGGACAAGCGCAAGGCCTGGGATGACCTTTGCCTGGCCCGGCGGCGGATGCACGGAGCTCCAGGCACACCACCCGCTGCATGGCCCTGATCATCACATCATGCTTGCCGAGATCGACACCCCGTTGCAGCTTCGTCCCATGCGTGCGAATGACCTTGGCGCCGTGATGGAGGTGGAGCCCAGGGCCTATGACTATTACTGGTCGGAAGGGATCTTCCGGGATTGCCTGCGGGTGGGCTATTCCTGCTGGGTTCTGACCACCCGGTCCACCGGGGAGCTGATCGGTTACGGGGTCATGTCCCTGGCGGTGGGTGAGTGCCATGTGCTCAATCTCACGGTCCGTCCTGAAAGTCAGGGGCAGGGATTTGGTCGTTATCTGCTCGGCGCCCTGCTGGACATCGCCAGGGAGCGTCAGACCGAAACGGCATTTCTTGAGGTTCGCCCATCCAACGTTTCCGCCGTCAGTCTTTACCGTTCCATGGGATTCAATGAGGTGGGTATCCGGAAGCGATATTATCCTGCCGAAAAGGGACGGGAAGATGCCCTGGTCATGGCCATGCAGCTTTAGGAAACGCTGAACGTCTTTACTGCGTGCTGCGTCTCCGCTTGGAAACCACCGCATAAGGTTATAGCATCGACGCTGACTGTCTTCAGGATGCTTGATCTCCCATGGAACGTGAAGTGCGTACAGAGGCCTCTACATTGCCGTCGGACCCTCCCGAGGACGATGCAGCCGAGGGGCGTGTCTCCTCTCCCGTGGTGGAGCATGAGGTGGCTGTTGCACCAGAGCCATTGAGAGAAAGTGGGCCTTCCCTGCCGGCCCTGGTCGGGATCGGTGCCTCCGCGGGAGGTATTGAGGCCCTGAGCCGGTTGGCCCGGGCGTTGCCCGTGCATTCCGGCCTGGCCTATGTGGTGGCCCAGCATCTATCGCCGGACTACCAGAGCATGCTGACGGAGATACTGGGCAGGGAAACCCGTCTGAAGGTGCTGTCCCTGTCCGATGGCATGGTGCCTCGACCGGATACCCTGTACATCACCCCGGCGGCCTTCAATGTACTGTTTGAGGATGGCCGGTTGCGGTTGCGTCGTACCAGCACCCGTGGAATCCCCAAGCCTTCCGTGGATCTGTTGTTCCGATCCCTGGCCGTCGAACTGGGCGATCATGCCGTGGGGGTCATCCTGTCCGGCACCGGTTCCGATGGGGCTGACGGGATTACGGCCATCAAACAGGCCGGCGGCAGGGTGTTCGTGCAGGATGAACAGACCGCCAAATACCCGGGAATGCCCCTGGCGGCGCTGGCCACCGGTCTGGTGGATGCCGTCCTGCCCCCGGAAGGGATTGCCGAGGCCCTTTCGCGGATAGGGTCCCAGTTTCCCGAACGGCATGGGCCACGCCCGGAAGATCTGGGGGATCCCGGAGAACTGGAGCGCATCCTGCGACTGGTCAGGAGTCGCACCGGGGTGGATGTCGGCCAGTACAAGGAAGCGACCATGCTGCGCCGCCTGCAACGCCGTCTGGCCCATACGGGTTCCGAGACCCTCTTTCAATACCTGGAATATCTGCATGAACATCCGGATGAGCCCGATGCTCTGGTCCGGGAACTGCATATTCTGGTCACCAGTTTTTTCCGGGATGAAGCGGCGTTCAAGGGGTTGCAACGCGCCATCGACGGAGTCGTGAAACAAAAGCCAGCCGGAGAGCCTCTGCGGGTCTGGATTCCCGGTTGCGCCACCGGTGAAGAGGCATACTCCATCGGCATCCTGATGCATGAGGCCCTGCGCGCCAGCGGTCGTGATCTCAAGTTGCAGATCTATGCCACCGACGTGGATCTGGATGCCCTGGCCCACGCCCGCCGGGGACTTTATGCCGCCGGTACCCTGGAAGTGCTGGACCCGGTCTGGCTGCAGCGTTATTTCACCCGTAGCAGAGAGCAGTTCCGTGTCAGTCAGATACTGCGGGACTCCATCGTGTTTGCACGCCACGACCTCATGAAGGATCCACCCTTCCTGCACCTGGATCTGATCAGTTGCCGGAATCTGTTCATTTATCTCAAGCCCCCCATGCAGGAGCGGGTGTTCGAGAGTTTCCACTATGCCCTGCGGGAGGGGGGAGTGCTGTTTCTGGGGCGTTCCGAGACTCCCGGCGGTCGTTCACATCTGTTCGGCCCGCTGTCCAAGCCGGCGCGGCTGTATCGGCGTGAACCCGGGGGCTCCCGTTATATCGCCGCCGGGCGGGACACCATTGCCAAGGGGGCTTTCCAGCCGGGTCGTGGACGTGGTGCCGGCTCCAGTCGCGAGGTTCAGCGTGTCCTGGACTCGGTATTGGAGGCCTATGTGCCTCCAGGTCTGCTGGTGGATGAGCGATTCGAAATCCGGCGAGTCTTTGGCAATGCGGGGCATTTTCTGAGTCATGGGGCGGGGCAGACCAGTCTCAATGCCCAGGAACTGTTGCCCCGGCCCCTGGCCCTGGATCTGCGAGCCCTGGTTTCCCGGGCCAAACGCACCGGTGCCGTGGCGTTCGGGCACCGGGTCCGTCCGGAGGGACCCCATGAGACCGGTCCCTTGCGGCTGGCAGTACGCCCCTTGCTTGCCGATGACGACGATGATCTGTATCTGGTGGTGTTTGAACCCTGCGACGCGGGGAAGGGAAGCCCGCCGGAGGCAACGAGATGGCGGGAGCCGCTGGAAACCGATGCGGTGCAGACCCTGGAGCATGAGCTCTCGACCACCCGTGAACATCTGCAGACCGTGGTGGAGGAACTGGAAACCACCAATGAGGAATTGCAATCGGCCAATGAAGAGTTGCAGTCCACCAACGAAGAGCTGCAGTCGGCCAATGAGGAGCTGGAAACTTCCAACGAAGAGCTACAGGCCACCAACGAGGAGCTGTTCACCGTCAATCAGGAGTTGCAGGGCAAGACCGAGGAACTGGCCACCCTGAACACCACCCTGCGTAACGTCAAGGACAGTCTGCCCTATGCCCTGCTGGTCGTGGACCGTAACCTGTGCATTGACCTCCTGAATCCCCGTGCCACGGAACTCTTTGGGGTGACGGAGGCAGATCTGACCCGTCCTTTCACGGCGGTGGATACCCTGCGGCGCCTGCCGGATCTGATCAGTCTGGTGCAGAGGGTCATTGCAACCGGGGAACCGGAACAGGCCCAGATCAGTCTTCCGTCCGAACAACTGGTGCGTGCCCAGCCCTTCACGGACAGGGCTGGACAGTACAGCGGTGCCGTGGTCACCTTCTGGGACAACTCGGAGATGCTCAGAGCCCATCGGGCCATGCGGGAGAGCGAGTCCCGCTTGCGGCAGATCATGGACAAGTCTCCCCTGTGGGCCTACGTCAAGGATCGCGCCGGTTCCTATCAGATCGTCAGCCATCATTTCCTGATGGGTCTGAATCTGGAACTGGACCGGGTGATCGGTCATGTGGACGAGCAATGTCTGCCTGTGACGGTGGCCCGACTGTTCCGGCAGGCGGATCATGAGGCCATGTGTCGGGACGATGTGCTGGAACGGGAGCATCATCTGACGCTGGACATGGGGGAGGTTGTGCTGCTGGCGCAGCATTTTGCCCTGAGGGATGAACAGGGGCTGGCCTATGCCGTCTGCATGAAGGCGTTGGACATCACCCAGCGCAAGCGGGATGAATACCGTCTTGCCAAGGCAAGGGATGAGGCGGAACGGGCCAACCGGGCCAAGAACGATTTTCTTTCCCACATGAGTCACGAGCTGCGGACGCCGCTCAATGCCATCCTGGGTTTCAGCCAGATTCTGGAGCACGAGTATGCCCAGGATCCGGCCCTGAACGAGCCGATCCGCGAGATTCTGCGCGCCGGCTGGCATCTGCTGGCCCTGATCAACGATATTCTTGATCTTTCCATGCTGGAGAGCGGGCGTCTGCATGTTCAGAAAGACACCTTCAGCGTGGATGCTATCGTGCAGGAGTGCGTAGCCACCTTGCGGCAGGCGGCCCAGGTCAAGGATATCTCCGTGAGCGTGGTTCCGGGGGAGGCGTTACATGTTCGTGCCGACCCCACCCGGCTGCGTCAGGTACTGATCAACCTGCTGTCCAATGCCATCAAATACAACCATCCCGGAGGAACGGTACGTGTCTCCGCCGTCCAGCAACAGCAACGGGTGCTGATCAGTGTCGAGGATGACGGCATCGGTATGACGCCGGAACAGACTGCAAACCTGTTTCGCCCGTTCGTCCGCATGAGCCGTGAGGTCAGTAACGAGGATGGAATCGGGATTGGTCTGTCCCTGTCGTTGCGTCTGATGCAGATGATGGGGGGGGATATCCATGTGAAGAGCGCGCCGGATCAGGGGAGTGTCTTTACCCTGGATCTCCAGTGGTCATCTGCGGAGTCCGTTCACCCACCCCCTCCCGGAGGCATGGCGGAAGAGGCGGGCACGGGGGGCGGGCAGGTTGCCGCGGGGTGCGTGCGGGCACTCAAGGTGCTTCATGTGGAGGACAATCCCGCCAATCTGCGACTGGTTCGCCGCATGCTGGACAGGCGCCCCGGGGTTCGGCTGTTGGAAGCAGGGGATGGTCAGTCCGCACTGGCACTGGCGCGCACCGAACTGCCGGGCCTGATCCTGTTGGATCTGGGGCTGCCCGATATCCATGGTTTCGAGGTGTTGCGGCAACTGCGGGCCGACAAGGATACGGCCGGTATTCCCGTGGCGGCCGTCAGCGCTGATGCCGGGGAGTTGCGGGTTTCCGAGGCCCTTGAACGAGGATTTTGTACCTATATTGAAAAGCCTTTCCGAATGGAGGTGCTGGACAAGCTGCTGTCGGCTTTTGGTCAGTGCCGGGATAGGGGGGATACGCCACACGGCGTCTGATGCAGCACCTCGTCCAGGGCCTTAAGGAACCGGGACAGTTCCAGCGGCTTGGTGAGATAGGCAGCGAAACCTTCCGAGCGCCCTCGTTCCATGTCCCTGCGGGTTGCGCAGGCGGTCAGCGCGATGACGGGAATGCCGGTTGTGGCAGGGTCCGTGCGAAGTCTTCTGAGTACCTGGTAGCCATCCATTTCTGGCATGTTGATATCCAGAAGGATCAGATCCGGCTGATGGGCAGCGGCCAGTTCAAGACCGAATCGGGGATTGGGGGAGTTGAGTAGTCGCAGTTGGCCGTGACGACGAAGTAACTGTGCCACCAGCCGGATATTGGCCGGATTGTCGTCAATATGCAGGATGGTGCGGGTGGATGGCTCCCGTTCTGCGTGATCGCCCAGGCTACCGTCCTGGGGGAGTCTGGTGCAGCTGTCGGTCTGCTCTCCCCGGGGCAGGCAAACACGAAATGTACTGCCCTTGCCCGGCAGACTCTCGACTTCGATGTGGCCTCCCATCACTTCGGCAAGGCGCCGGGAGATTGCCAGCCCGATGCCTGTTCCTTCCGTTTCCATGACGTCGGCATCCAGTCGGTTGAAGGGTTCGAAAAGTTCCGACAGGCGATCCGGTGCGATGCCTCGCCCGGTATCCGTGACACTGACCGTGATGGTGCCCTCCTGCGGATGATCCTCGCCGCGGATATCGAGCGTGCCGCCCTGGCGGTTGTACTTGATGCCGTTGGAGAGCAGGTTGATGAGTATCTGCTTGAGGCGCATGCGGTCGGCGAGGGTGATGCAGCCGGGGGGGCAGGCGTCATGGATGCGGATCCGGCGTTCTGCTGCCAGAGGCCGGACCAGGGTGATGCATTCCTCCAGGATTTCCTCAATGCACACGTTCTCCAGGGATAGATCGATTCGGCCCGCTTCCACGCTGGCCAGATCAAGGACCTGGTTGATCAGCTGCAGCAGGTGCCGACCGCCGCGGAGTATTTCCTGAACGTGTTCCTGCTGTTCGGGATTCAGTGCCGGGTCGATCTCCATGAGTTGGGCAAACCCCAGTACTGCGTTCATCGGTGTGCGCAGTTCGTGGCTCATGCTGGAGAGGAACTCGGATTTGGCGCGGCTGGCCCGTTCGGCTTCTTCCTTGGCTTCCAGCAGCGCTGTCTGATTGCGCTTGATATCGGTGATATCCTGATGACTGATCACCAGATAGCGTTGTTGCGCCGAGGGATTATTCAGGGGGGAGACCCGGATCATATGGGTATGGGGATCAAGGCGATATTCATCTTCGTAGCCCTCAAGGTCCCCGGTGATGACACGGCGGATACCTTCCGCAACACGGGCCGCATCCTCATCACCCCGTGCGGCGGCCTGGTCGCATACCTCAAGATAGTTGATGCCCTGGGAAATCCTGTTTTCCCGGGCGTGCCCCATGCGACCGTACTCCTTCCATGAGCGGTTGACGGCAACAATGGTGCCTGATGTGTCCAGCACGCAGATATTGGCTTTGAGCGAGTCGATGATGCCCTGGGTGAAGGCCCGGGCTTCGCTCTCCTGCTTCTGGTATTCCGCCTCCTTGGCCTTGCGTTGCCGTTCCCGGGCCATTTGCTGCAGGGCATGGGACAGATCCTCCACCACGCCCTTGAGCAGTTCGGTGACCTGGGGTGTGAAGTGATCGGTTTCTCCGGCAAGAAAGCTGGCCATGGCCACCAGCTCGTCCCCGACGAAGAGTGGAAAATGTCCGTGACTCTGGACTTGCTGGCTGATGGCCCATGTGCGCCACGGGGGGGGCACGCGGCTATCCAGGTGATGGCAGTTGTTGCAGATAAGAGGGTGCTCATTGATGAAGGACCAGGGCTGCTGGCGTATGAACTCCCAGATGGATTCCACGGGCATGGAGGCCTGCTGCGCCGGTGACAGGCCGTGGGAAGCCCATTCCGTGGAAGGTTTTCCGGGACGCGTCCTTGTGGTGAAAAAGCAGGCGCTGAAACCACCCCGCTCAACCGCGATGCGTGCCGTGGTCTTCAGGAGGCGCAGCTCGTCCTCCAGGCGGTTGATGGCCTGGTTGACCGCCGTGCGGGTGCTGTAAAGCCGGGTGAGGTGGGCAACCTGGGTTTCAGCCCTCTTGCGTGCGGTGATATCCCGGTTTACGCCACGACGGCCCAGATAGGTGCCATCCTTGTCAAAGATGGCCTGGCACTGATGCTCGATGTGTCGAAGCTGTCCATCGGCACGGCGGATGATGAATTCCATGGAGACATTTCGGTGCGCGGAGGCTTCCAGGACATCCTCCAGGTGCTGCTGCCATTGTTCCAGATGTTCCGGAATGATGATCTGCTGCATGAACTGGGGATTGTCCTTGAAGACCTGGGCAGGATAACCGCAGATGTCCTGACAGCCAGGCGAGACATAGACATATCTGCCTTCCGGGTGATACCAGTAATCCCAGTCGGGGGAGTGATCGGCGGCGATGCGGTAGCAGGTTTCCTGCTCCCTGAGTTGTTCATGGGCGATTTGCAGTGCCTCTTCATGGCGCATCCGTTCTGTGAGATCCACCACGGCACAGGAAAATTCGCAGGGACGGTTTTCTCGTCCCGGCAGCCGGGCGATGTGCAGTTCCGCCGGAAACGATCCATTCTGCGCCTGGCTGGTCAGCAGCCTGACCTGGCGCAGATCGGCATGGCCACGGGTCTCGGCCAGCAGGAGGGCCTGGCTGACCTTTGTTTCATCTTCGGGATGAATCAGTCGCCGTAGCAGGTAGTGCCGCGCCGGCTGCAGCCTGAAGCCAAATCGGATTTCAGCCTCCCGGTTGGCCTGAAGAATGAGTCCATATCGGTCAACCACAAGGGCAGCGATGGGTAATCCGTCGATGAATGCCGAGTAATTTTCCAGAATCCGATGGCTGAGCGCCTGTGACTCTCTAAGTTCTTCGTTCTGCAGCTCCAGCTCCCGCTGGTAGGCTCGCAAGGTTTCCAGCAGTTCGGCCAGGTCAAGTCGGTCGTCGTCCAGGAGCTGTTTGATATCCCCTTCCTTGATGGCCCTGGCCACGCGTGAGCGTGGGTCAGCTTGGTGGGGCTTTTCTTCAGGCATGGCGCCTTCTTTATTCGATGACGATGTGCGGGGAGGGGAGGCCGATCATTCTACCAATTCATGGGGGTAGCCGCAGGAAATGTCATTGACGGGGTAGGGTCTGGGATGCCGTTCCATGGGTTTGTCAACCGATGTCATGGCCGCGCGTATTGCGGATTGAAGGCCGGATGATGAGGCCGGCTCAACCAGGAGATCCATCATGAAATCATTCCAACTGCCTTTTTCCCGCCGTGTCACGGGCGCTGCCATACTGGTGGGCGCGGTTGCACTTTCCCTGTCCATGGGCGCCATGGCCGCTCCCGGTGGTCCTGGTGCGATGGATCGTGATACCCCCCGGCAGGTGTGCCGGGATCTGACCGATGACGCCTGGGCGGCCTGCCGCGAGGCCATGCGGACCACCCGTGGCGAGCGTCGTGCACAGTGTCCGGTGGCGGAAGACAGGCCCATGGAGCGTTCCTGGAGACAGGATCGCCGGGGCGATCCGATGTGGGGCGAGGCAAAGCATCCCCGCATGTCACCGGAAGATCGCCAGGCATTCCTTGCATGGCGCGAAGAACAGCGCGCGGCATGGGAGGCCATGTCGGCTGAAGAACGGGAGGCCTTCAGGGCAGAGCGTGCCGAGCGATTCGGTCCAAGGGGCATGGATGAGGAAAAACGGGCCGCGATGCGGGAACAGATTCAGGAACGGCGTCAGGCATGGGAGGCCATGAGTCCTGAAGAACGTCAGTCCATGCGGGATAATATGCGAAGCATGCGTGAACAGATGCGCAGCCTGGACCCGCAGGAACGTCTCGAACTTCGGGAAAGACTGCGGGACATGACACCCGAAGAGCGTCGCGCCTGGTTTGAACAGCAGCGAGGCTGAAAAACGATGACAAGGATCCATGATGCCGAGCCGGAGTCACAGTGATGCAAGGTCTTGCCCTGCGAACGGAGGTGTATGTGGATGATGCCGACGTGCATGGCGACACGCCCGCCGAGGCGGCATCACCCGCGACCCTGGAGCGGTTCCTGGAACAGGTTCAGGGTCGCGGGGTACGGATGGCGGCCCTGGCCCTGGGGGATCGGGAGGCGGCGCTGGATGTGGTGCAGGATGCCATGACCGCGCTGATTTCCCGTTACGGCGACCGGTCGGCGGAGGCATGGGAGCCCCTTTTCTGGCGCATCCTGCAGACCCGCATCCGGGATGTTTACCGGCGTCGCCGGGTGCGGCAGCGGGTGATGGCCGTGCTGGGGCTGGGGGATGACTCCCAGGAAGATCCCATGCTGACGCTGCCGGATACCTTCACCCCCGGCCCGGACCAGTCCCTGGAGAATGGCCGTTTTGCCGTGGATCTGGAGTCGGCCCTGAGACAACTGCCCCTTCGACAGCAGCAAGCCTTTTTGTTGCGTCACTGGGAGGGGCTGGATACCGCCGCCACGGCGGCGGCACTGGGCGTCAGCGAGGGCAGTGTGAAGACCCATCTGCACCGCGCCCTGCAAACCCTTCGACAGCACCTGGAGGCCTACCGATGAGTCCCGAAGATCGCGAGATGGAGCCCTGGCTCTGCCGGGTCCGGCAGAGCCTTGATCGGCAGGCTGGCCTGTCCTTGCAGGAGGAAATGCGTCTGCAGCGGGCCCGCCGGGAAGCCTTTGCAAGGGCGGAGGCCGGGGCCGGGCCGAGGTCGGTGGCGGGTGCCGGGAAAAGGCACGGATGGATGCCTCTGGGCGGCCTTGCCGCTGCGGCCTCGGTGATGCTGGCGGTGGTGCTGGTGCTCAATCTGGACACCATGGGGCATCCACCCTTGCCGGTGGTCCTGGCTGAGATGGATGACATTGAGTGGGTGCTGGATATGGATGAATCCTTCTTGATGAATGATCCGGTATTTCTGCAATGGGCGATGGAGGAATCGGGATGAGTCGGTATCTGCCTGGATTGCTGGTTATGTTTTTGTTATGTCTGCCGGGGGTGGTTTTCGGTGCGCCGCCCGAACCTGGCCAGGGTCCTTTCCCTGACCGGGGCCCCGGCGACCGTGGGCGAGGTGAACGGATGATGATGCCGATGGCCAAACCCGCTCCGGACTGGGCGGAACTGACCCGTGCCGAACGCGCCATACTGGCGCCGTTGGCGGAGCGCTGGGATGATCTGCCCCCGCACCGGCGCCTGCATTTGCTGCGCGTGGCCGATCGCTGGCAGGATATGACGCCCGAGCAGCGGGCCCGTTTCAGTGGCGATCTGCGGCGCCTTGAGTCGCTCTCGCCCGATGAGCGTCGGCAGTTGCATGATCAACGTCGTCGGATGGAGGCCATGCCCGAGCATGAACGGCGATTGCATCGGGAGCGGCTGGAGCACTTCCAGCGCCTGCCGCCGGATGAGCGGGAGCGTCTGCGGGAGCGCTGGTTGCAGATGAGTCCGGAGGAGCGTCAGGAGATCCGGGAGCGAAGCGGGTCGCCCGGGCGGTGATGCCGGCCGGCAATCCTTGGGCCATCCTCCCATCTGTCGTAAAATGCACGGCTTTACCCACAGGCCGTGCCACCCATGCCCTCCAGATACGCGACTGAAACCGCCCGCCGCCGTACCTTTGCCATCATTTCGCACCCGGATGCCGGCAAGACCACGGTGACCGAAAAGCTGCTGCTGTTCGGGGGTGCCATCCAGTTGGCGGGGACCGTCAAGGGCCGCAAGGCTGCCCGGCACGCCACCTCGGACTGGATGGAACTGGAAAAGCAGCGCGGCATTTCCGTGACTTCCTCGGTGATGCAGTTCCCCTACAAGGACCGCATCGTCAACCTGCTGGATACCCCCGGCCACCAGGACTTCTCCGAGGACACCTATCGCACCCTCACCGCGGTGGACTCGGCCCTGATGGTCATTGACGTGGCCAAGGGGGTGGAGGAACGCACCATCAAGCTGATGGAGGTGTGTCGCCTGCGTGATACCCCCATCATGACCTTCATCAACAAGCTGGACCGGGAAGGCCGCGAGCCCATCGAATTGCTGGATGAGGTGGAGGATGTGCTCAAGATCCAGTGTGCCCCGGTGACCTGGCCCATCGGCATGGGCAAGCGCTTCAAGGGTGTCTACCACCTCAAGCGGGATGCGGTGCACCTGTTCTCGCCCACCCACGGTGGCAAGATCCAGCAGGGGGAGATCATCCAGGGCCTGGACAATCCCCGTCTGGACGAGGTGCTGGGCAGCCAGGCGGCGGAATTGCGCGAGGAACTGGAACTGGTCATGGGGGCGTCCCACGAGTTCGACAAGGACGAGTACCTGGCCGGACGGCAGACGCCGGTATTCTTCGGTTCGGCCATCAACAACTTCGGCATCCAGGAGTTGCTGGATGACTTTGTCGAGCATGCCCCCGCGCCCCAGCCTCGCCCCACCGAGACCCGAAAGGTGTCTCCGGACGAGGAAACCTTCTCCGGTTTCGTGTTCAAGATCCAGGCGAATATGGATCCCCAGCATCGGGACCGGATTGCCTTTTTGCGCATCTGCTCGGGCACCTTCACCAAGGGCATGAAACTCAACCATGTGCGCATCAAGCGGGATGTACGCATCTCCGATGCCCTGACCTTCCTGGCCTCGGACCGGGAACACCTGGAAGAAGCCTATCCCGGGGACATCATCGGCCTGCACAACCATGGCACCATTCGCATCGGTGACACCTTCACCCAGGGCGAGGCCCTGGCCTTTACCGGGATTCCCAACTTTGCCCCTGAGCTGTTCCGGCGTGCCCAGTTGCGCGACCCCCTGAAGATGAAGCAGCTGCAGAAAGGGCTGCAGCAGCTCTGCGAGGAGGGGGCAACCCAGTTGTTCCGGCCGCTGACGAACAATGACCTGATCCTCGGCGCGGTGGGTGTGCTGCAGTTCGACGTGGTGGCCCATCGCCTGAAATCCGAATACAACGTGGACGCCGCCTTCGAGACGGTTTCGGTGCAGACCGCCCGCTGGGTCACCTGCGAGGACGAGCGCAAGCTGGAGCAGTTCAGGGACAAGGCCGCCGCGAACCTGGCCATCGACCATGGCGGCGATCTGGTGTACATCGCGCCCACCCGGGTGAATCTGCAGATGGCCATGGAGAAGTGGCCGGAGGTCACCTTCAGCGCCACCCGGGAGCACGGCATCAGCCAGTAGCAGGGTCCCACCATTCACCCGATTCCGCCGTTACCCGGCCGTGCCGCGGGTAACGGGTCCTGAAGACCGGTGATTTCCCGCACGATCATCGACACCGTCGCAAGGGCCCGGCCCCTTGGCGCCTTGCCAAGGGGGGCGGCTAGGCCTGCCTGGATGCCGATGATGTGCACGGCGTTCGGCAGCACCCCCAGTACCCTGGCCAGGGCCAGGGATTCGGCGACACCCAGGGCGTGGCTTGAAACCGCGCCGACGCCCGCCATCAACTCATCTGCCGAAAGCCGCCTGACCGTTCCGGCCGGCAGACCGGCTTCCATGGCATCCAGCAGGATGACGGCCGTTTCCCCGGAAATGGCCTGGATCAGCCCCGTTCCGGGACGATCAAGACAGTCAATCCGAAGATGATCCGCGATGCCGGGGAGCCGCGCCAGATACCTGGCCGCCTCCCAGCCCAGGGCGTCATCCCCGTGGGGAGAACCGATCCCGATCACCCGCATGGCGCCGTAACCGGGAGAATGCTGTCATGCACGGGTCACCCTCACCTTGAGAAAATGGGTGGCGCAGGAGATGCACGGGTCATAGTTGCGGATCACCATTTCTCCCCTCAGTTTCAGGGATTCATCATTCTGATCAAGACCGAAGTGTTCCAGGGAGTGGCGCAAATCCGCCTCCATGCGCCCCTGGTTCTGGGCCGTGGGCGGCACGATGCGGGCTGATATCACCCGTCCGGCCGCATCCAGTCGATAGCGATGCCAGAGCAGGCCCCGGGGGGCTTCCGTGCACCCGATGCCTTCGCTTTCCCGGGGCGTGACCTCTGACCAGGGGGAATCCGGCGGGGCATGATCCGCCAGCAGGCGATCCGCTTCCACCAGTGCCTCCAGCAACTCCACTGCCCGGGCGATCAGGGAGTGGAACATGTTGCGGCTGGGCAGGGTCAGGCCGGTGGCTGACAGGGCCTCCCGGCTTCGTGGTGAAAGTCGGTCATGGTTGAGGTTCAGGCGAGCCAGCGGCCCCACCAGATAAGGTTGGCCGTGAAGCCGGGAATACAGGGCCGTGGAGTGAGGCTGGTGATATTCTTCGAAATGGGCCTCGTAATCCTCCGGGGAGATATCCAGTCCCCGGTCCGAGACGATCCGACCTCCATTCATGGGGTATTCCTCTTCATGCCGGAGGGAGACGCTGACAAATGTCTGCTCATCTGCCGGTAAGGGCAGGGCGGCGGTGAAGGTCACCAGGTCTTCGGCATCCTTCAGGGCCGCCTGGATCCGCGAGCGCAGGGCCTGGATGTCTGCCTGGGCAGGAGCACGGTGGAAGCCGCCTACCCGGACCCCCACCGGATGCACGGAACGACCGCCGAACATCCGGATCAGATCATTCCCCAACTGCTGCAGGCCCAGTCCACGGCGCACGGTGTCGGGATGTTCGGCGGCCATGGCAATGGCATTGTCAAATCCCAGGAAATCCGGCAATGCCAGCAGGTGGATGTGCAGGGCATGGCTCTGCAGCCATTCACCACAGTAAAGCAGGCGCCGACCGTCCCGAACCCAGCGGGAGGGCTGCACGGCAAAGGCCTGTTCCACGGCCTGGACCGCGCTCATCTGGTAAGCCACCGGGCAGATGCCGCAGATGCGGGCCACGATGTCGGGAATTTCTTCCCAACCGCGTCCTTCCAGGAATTTTTCGAAATACCTGGGCGGTTCGAAGATCCTCAGGCACAGATGCTGGATATGTCCGTCGCGGGCATGGATCTCCAGGGCGCCTTCACCCTCCACCCGGGCCAGTACCGGAACCTGGATGCGGATGTTCCGCCGCCTGTCCGACGGTTCGCTCATGGCCGATCCTCCCGCCACGCCAGGCCTTCTTCCAGGAAGTCGGGGGCATGGCTGTTGATGAAGTGGAAGCGGCGGTTAATCTCTTCGGGCAGCAGCCCCAGTCCCTGGAAACGTCTTGCCATGGCCGCGGCATTGGGGTTTTCTCCCGGGCCGAAGCAGCCGTAACAGTCCCGGCCGAAGGCTGGACAGAGGGCACCGCAGCCGGTACGGGTCACCGGTCCCAGGCAGGGGATGCCCCGGGTGACGAGGGTGCATGTGATACCCCGGCGTTTGCACTCCTGGCACACCTTTTCGTTATCCACGAAGGGCAGGGCACCGTACAGCAGGCGCCGGATGGCGGCGAAGACCTGGCGGGTACTGACCGGGCAGCCCCACAGTTCCAGATCCACCTTGACGTGTCTGGCAATGGCGGTGGCCGTATCCAGGCTCTCGATGAATTCGGGGCGGGCATAGACCGCGTGGCTCCAGTCTTCCACGCCGCGGGCGTTGAAATTGCGCAGGGCTTGCAGGCCACCGGCGGTGGCACAGGCCCCCAGACTGATGAGATACCGGGTGGTTTCCCTCAGCCGGCGGATGCGCAAGGCCTCATCCTGGGTGGAGATACTGCCTTCCACAAAGGCGATGTCCACCGGCGCATCCGGGTCGACGGGGCCGGCTTCGGCGAAATGGACGATGTCCACCAGAGTCGCCAGTTCCAGCAAGGCCTCGCCGGCATTGATGAAGGCCAGTTGGCAGCCGTCGCAGGAACTGAACTTATGGACTGATATCCTGGGTTTCACCTCTGACGCTCCTTACGGTAGCCGGTCGGACCGGTGTGTCCGTGCAGGGCTTAAAAACCTTCCCGGTCAATCCAGTCCGCGATATCCGGATAGCGAAATACCGGTCCGTCCTGGCAAATGAAATGGGGGCCTACCTGGCAGTGACCGCAATGGCCGATTCCGCACTGCATGTTGCGCTCGATGCTCAGCCAGATCCTGAACGGGTCCATGCCCCGGTCTGTCAGCAGGGGGATGACGGCCTTCATCATCCGTTCCGGGCCGCAGAGCATGGCGATGCCGTCGGCGGGGATGCGGGCCTGATCCAGCAGGGTCGTCACATTGCCCATGGCATGGGGCCATTGCATTCCACCCTGGTCCGAGGCCAGCAGGACCTGCACATCGGGCAGGGCGGCCCAGGTCTGGTACTGGCGGCGCCAGATGAGATCCTCGGCGTGTTTGACTCCCTGCAGGAGGGTGATGAAGCCGAACGTTTCCCGGTGCCGCAGCATGTGGCGGACCATGGATATCACCGGGGCGCAGCCCAGGCCACCGGTGACCACGATCACATCGCTGCCTCGCGCCGCATCCAGGGGCCAGCCCCGCCCATAGGGGCCGCGCAGGCCCAGGGTATCGCCCACCCGCAGGCGTTCCAGTCCGTGGGTGACGCGGCCCACGGCCCTGATGGTGTGTTCCAGGGGGCCGCCGTCATCCGGGTCCGAGACGATGGAGATGGGGACTTCTCCCACGCCGAACAGGTACAGCATGTTGTACTGGCCTGGTACGGAGCGGTAGCCGGCTCGCTCGGTGGCGTCCAGCAGAGCCAGGCGCAGGCTGAAAATGTCGCGGGTTTCCTGCACACGGCCGACCACCCGCGCGGCCAGGGGCAGATCAGGATGGCTGCGCATGGATCTCCTCCGCCAGCAGGGCCGCCACTTCGGCGGTGATGTCGATACCCACCGGACACCAGGTGATGCAGCGGCCGCATCCCACGCAGCCGCTGCGCCCGTATTGCTCGTGCCACCCGGCCAGTTTGTGGGTCAGCCACTGGCGGTATCGCAGGCGGGTATCGGAACGGACCAGGAAATGCCCCATGTAACTGTGCTCGGCATTGAAGCAGGAACTCCACTGGCGCAGGTGTTCCGTGCGGTGGCCGCTCAGGGCCGGTTCGTCCAGTTCCATATGGCAGAAGCAGGTGGGGCAGACAGCCGTGCAGTTACCGCAGGAGAGGCAGCGTTCTCCCACGCGGCTCCAGTGGCGGGCTTCCAGGCGATCATGGATCGGTTGTTTGAGGTGCCGGCCCGGCAGGTGTCGCATCTGGGCCGCGGTGGCCCGTGCCGACGCCCGTTCCGCCCACTGTACCTGCGCCGCCGTGGCCGGCGGCAGTGCCATGTCCTTCAGTAACCGTCGGCCACCGCGGCTGCCGGCGCTTATCAGATAGCCCTCGTCCAGTTCCGCCAGCACCAGATCGTGGCCCCGGGTCACGGTCGGGCCATCGCCGGTGGAGGCACAGAAACAGGTGGATGCCGGGTGGGAGCAATGCACCGCAATGAGAAACAGGCTGCGCCGGCGCCGCCCGAAAAAGGGGTCCGGGAAACGGCCATGGGTGAAGTGTTTTTCCTGCAGTGCCAGGGCGGCCAGATCACAGGCTCTGATGCCCAGGACAGCGGTGGGTTCCGGGGTGTCTTCGGCATGCTCGAAGACGGGGGCTGCCGTCTCGTGATGGCGTTCGGCGCGCCATAGCAGTTCCCGGCCGGCAAAGGTGAGCGGTTTGAGGGCCTGTGGCCCGTTCGCCCAGGCAAAGCAGAGGGGGTCCGCATGTCTGTGCAGCCGGTAAGTCCCGGGGGTCTGCATGTCCCGGATACCGGCGGGCAGTTGGGACCATTGGTGGATCGGGCTGAAAACCAGACTGCCATCCCGGGCCACCGGGCCCAGGATGCGGGGAAAGCCTGAAACCCGGAGCCGTTCCAGTAGCTGATCCGCATCGGTCCGGGGCAGGAATCGCGTCTCGGAGTCCATGTCAGGAGCGTAGCAGGCGGGAGCGGAACTGTTGCCGTAATACTTGATCTGGATCGGATTGGGGATGACTGGGGCGGGGCCGGTGCCGTCACGGGGCATGGACCTGATGGACGGTTCGAGTTAGTTTAGCGCTGGATCACACAGTACATCAGGAGTCCCCCAGCATGGTCACAGCCATCATTCTCATGAATGTGGAACGGAGCAGGATCAACGCCATTGCAGATCATCTGGCGGCTATGAAGGAGATATCAGAAGTGTTTTCAGTGAGCGGTAACTACGATCTGATTGCCATCGTCCGTGTGCCGCGCAATGATGATCTGGCCGAACTGGTCACGAACCACCTGCTGACCATCCAGGGATTGGAGAAGACCAACACCCTGCTGGCCTTCAAGGCCTATTCCAGACACGATCTGGAGGCGATGTTCTCGGTATGACTCAGCCTGTTTCCGCAACCGTTCCGTCGTGCCGGAGCGGTTGCGGCCAGACCGGCAGGTGGGTCAGGCGGTGGTGTTGACGATGGTGCCCACGTTCGGAGGCAGGGCGACATTGCTCACATCCGGCAGGGCCTCCACCAGGGCCAGGGCACTCTGGGCCTGGGTATCGATGGCCTTTTTGAGTACCGCCGTGCCAACATCCTGGGCAAGCTGCTGCTGGGACAGTTGGGTGGACAGGGCGGCGATTGCGTTGACGTCCATAATGAACACCTTTGGGTTTTCGTGAGTGTCCGAGGTGCCTGCAAGGCCCCTCAGTCAGCAGATCGGCGGATCTGCCGCAGACTTGAGGGCTCGATCGGAAAAAATCCTCATCATTTGGCGGGAGGGCGTCGGCAAACCGCCCCGGGAAAGGCATCGTGCTGAAAATCTCCAATAGCGTGACACTGGCTGAATGGGAAATCGAACTGACCCAGATCCGGGCCCAGGGGGCCGGAGGGCAGAACGTGAACAAGGTGTCTTCCGCGGTGCACCTTCGTTTTGACATTCCCAGGTCCAGCCTGCCAAGGGTATTCAAGGACCGGCTGCTGCAACGGGCCGATCAGCGGATCAGCAAGGAGGGCGTGGTGATCATCAAGGCGCAGCGCTTTCGCACCCTGGAGCAGAACCGGGAGGACGCGCTCGCCCGGCTGAAGGATCTGATCCTGGATGCCATGAAGCCGGTCAAGACCCGCAAGGCCACCCGGCCCACCCTGGCTTCCCGCAGGCGGCGTCTGGAGAGCAAGATCCAGCGGGGCAGGATCAAGGCCCTGCGGGGCAAGGTGGAGTCCTAGCGGCTGATCGGTCAGGGCAACCGGTGCTGTTCCAGCAGGGCCTCGCGGATCTGTCGCGACAGGGGTTCGCCCGCCATGGTCATGATCACGGGATGAATGTCGGTGGCCTCGTCATTGAGTACCGGCAGGGTGAAGGTCTGCAGTACCCGCCGGTGGGGTTCGCCATGCTGGTCCGGCTGGATCACATGTTCGCCATCCATCTGGCCCACCACCACCCGGGGGCCGGCCTCCAGGATCTCGATCACCTCGCAGTGAATGCCGTCCACCGTGGCCTCGCGGCCGATCAGGGATTCCAGTAGTTTGAGCAGGTCTTTCATGGCTCTCAGTATACTCGATGTCTGGGGCTTGCCCGAGGGGTAGCCCGGCGTCATGGTGTGACGGGCGTGCCGATATCCTTGCCGTTTATAGGTAATCATTGCATGAAATGGGAAATACTCAAGCTCGAAGACCTGTACCGGGGGTTCTTCCACCTGCGGCGGTTGCGTCTGTCCCATGGCCGGTTTGAAGGCGGAGAGCCCATGGTCATTGATCGGGAACTCCTGGACCGTGGTCATGCGGCCGGCGTGTTGCCCTATGACCCGGTGCGCGATGAAGTGCTGCTGGTGGAGCAGTTCCGGGTGGGTGCGATCGAGTCACCCCATGGCCCCTGGCTGCTGGAGATCATTGCCGGTCTGATCGATGCGGGGGAACGGGCGCAGTCCGTGGCGTGCCGGGAGGCCCGGGAAGAAGCCGGTTGCCATCTGGATGAGCTGGTGCATATCCATGACTACTATTCCACGCCGGGCAGTTCCTCGGAGCGGATTTCCCTGTTCGTGGCGCGCGCGGATCTGGGTAACGCGGGTGGGATTCACGGTCTGGCACACGAAGGCGAAGAGATCCGGGTACATGTGCTGGCCGCAGCGGAGGCGTTTGACCGGCTGGACCGGATGCAGGTGGATACGGCGATGACCATCATTGCCCTGCAGTGGTTGCGCTTGAATCGGGATGCCCTCAGGGAGCGCTGGGGCGGATAAGGCGTTCCCAGGTCCACCATGAGAAGCGTCGACGGGGCATGAGCGGGCGTGGAAATGGCAGCGGGGGCATGATGCCCCCGCTGCCATTTTGTTGCCTGACCAGGATTACTTGTTCAGGCGGCTGTCGATCAGCACGTTCACCACTTCCGGGTCGGCCAGGGTGGAGGTGTCACCCAGGTTCTCCAGTTCGTTGGCGGCGATCTTGCGCAGGATGCGGCGCATGATCTTGCCCGAACGGGTCTTGGGCAGGCCGGGGGCGAACTGGATCAGGTTGATCTTGGCGATCGGACCGATCTCGTTGCGCACCAGTTTCACCAGTTCATCGGCCAGCTCCTTGCTGCCTTCCTCGCCCGCCATGAGAGTGACATAGGCATAGATGCCCTGACCGGTGATGTCGTGGGGGTAGCCCACCACCGCGGCCTCGGCCACCTTGGGGTGCAGCACCAGGGCGGATTCGATCTCGGCGGTGCCCAGACGGTGTCCGGAAACATTGAGCACATCGTCCACGCGACCGGTGATCCAGTAATAACCGTCCTCGTCACGACGGGCGCCGTCACCGGTGAAGTAGAGACCTGGGTACATCTTGAAGTAGGTCTCGACGAAGCGCTTGTGATCACCCCACAGGCTGCGCATCATGCTCGGCCAGGGGTTTCTGATGCACAGGTTGCCTTCCGCCGGGGTCTCGGTGATTTCGTTGCCCTGGTCGTCCACCAGCAGCGGCTCCACGCCGAAGAAGGGCTTGGTGGCTGAGCCGGGCTTCATGTCCACGGCGCCCGGCAGGTTGACGATCATGTGGGCGCCGGTTTCGGTCTGCCACCAGGTGTCGACGATGGGGCAGCGGCCGTCACCCACGACCCGGTGATACCATTCCCATGCCTCCGGGTTGATGGGTTCACCCACGGTGCCCAGCAGGCGCAGCGTGGAGCGCTTGTGCTTGGTGACGAATTCGTCGCCGGCGCCCATCAGCATACGGATGGCGGTGGGGGCGGTGTAGAAAGTGGCGACGTTGTGCTTGTCGCACACCTGCCAGAAACGGCCATTGTCCGGGTAGTTGGGTACGCCTTCGAACATCAGGCTCTTGGCGCCGTTGGCCAGCGGACCATAGATGATGTAGCTGTGACCGGTGACCCAGCCCACATCGGCGGTGCACCAGTAGACTTCTCCGTCCTTGTAGTCGAACACCAGCTTGTGGGTCATGGCCGCCTGCAGCAGGTAGCCGCCGGTGGTGTGCATGACGCCCTTGGGTTTGCCGGTGGAGCCGGAGGTGTAGAGGATGAACAGCGGATCTTCGGCATCCATCGGCTCGGCGGGGCAGTCGGCGCTGGCGGCGGCCACTTCCTCGTGGTACCACACGTCACGGCCTTCCTTCCATTCCACCGGCTCGCCGCCGCGCTTGACTACCACCATGGTGGTGATGGTGGGGCACTGGGCGGCTGCTTTGTCGGCGTTGCCCTTCAGGGGCACCTTGCGTCCGCCACGCAGGCTCTGGTCGGAGGTGATGATGACCTTGGCCTCGGCGTCCTGGATGCGGTCGCGCAGGGCGTCGGGAGAGAAGCCGCCGAACACGATGGAGTGCACGGCACCGATGCGGGCACAGGCCAGCATGGCCACGGCGGCCTCCGGGATCATGGGCAGGTAGATGGAGACCCGGTCACCCTTGCTCACACCCTTGGACTTGAGCACGTTGGCGAATTTGCAGACCTCAGCGTGCAGTTCCCGGTAGGTGATGGTGCGATCTTCGGACGGGTCGTCGCCTTCCCAGATGATGGCGGCCTGATCGCCCCGGGTGTCCAGGTGACGGTCCAGGCAGTTGTGGGCCACGTTCAGCTTGCCGCCCTTGAACCAGGTGACCCGGGCTTCGCCATTAAAGCTGCCTTCCAGCACGGAATCCCAGGGCTGGAACCAGTCAAGGTAGGTTTTTGCCTGCTCGGCCCAGAAGCCATCGGGATCCTGCACCGACCGGCGGTACATGGACTCGTACTGTTCCAGGTTGACGTGGGCGCTGGCGGCAAAATCTTTCGGTACTTCGTGAATCTTCACTTCCGACATGGGTTCCTCCTCAAAAAGACATTTGAAACGTTGCCAACCACGTTCGGGGTCGGCGGAAATCCTGTTCCCGGGTCTCTATGGACTGTGTTGCCTGTGTCTTGTCGCTGTGCGTTGGGCCTGGATGCCTGGTTCCTGTCATGGCCGAATTTATTCCAGAATAACCCGGGCTTATCATTGCTGCCACATTCCTGTGCAAATCCGCACCTTATTGGAGCAGGAACCCTGCGACCCTGCGTCCCGTCGTACTCTGAATGACTCGCACCACCTTGAATGCCTCCCGTAGCCGTCGCCTGTCTTCCTGGGAAAGGAGGCCGATATCAAGCCTGTTGTCCGCTTTCCGGCCCTGTTCCAGGCAACGTACCTGATGCCGGGCGCGCATCAAGGTCATGCAATCCCAGGCCGCCGTCAGATCACGTCCGCCGGATTCGCTCAGCCGACCGCTGGAGACGGCCGCCTGGATGCGATCCCGGGTACCCAGCACCATCACTCCGTCTGCCAGGGCCAGCAGACGGGCCAGACCGACGATGGGCAGGATGCCGACCTGCTTGATGTTCATTACCGGCGGCCGCCGGGTAAACCGCCACAGACGGCCGCCGGGCAGCCATTGGGGCGGTCGGTCATGCAGGGCCTCCACGGCCAGCGCCGCCATGAATCCGGCGCTATGCCGGGTCAGGGTCAGAACACGGCGGCGCAGGCGTTCCAGCAGTGCGTCTTCACCGTGAATGCAGCGCAGATCCAGGAAGTTCTGTGCCAGCATCACGGATTTTCGTTCCGGTTGTTCGATCCATCCCTTGAAATTCCGCTCCCACTGGTCCAGTGGCTGACGCCATTCCGGGTTGCGGGCCATCACCTCACCCGAGCAGAGGACGAACCCGCAGGCATCCAGCCCCGTGGTGACCTGTTCCGCCAACTGTTCGAAATACCCGAAGACCTCCCTGTCTGCAGTCCCGGACAGGATCAGGGCGTTGTCCTGATCCGTATGTACGGTCTGCTCCCTTCGTCCCTGTGATCCGCTGGCCACCCAGGCATAGGCCATGGGGGGCTTGCCCAGGGAGTCCTCCGCCAGCCGGATGAAACGCTGCGTGAAGGCATCCGCCAGGTCCGAGATGGCATGGCCCAGCGCGTTGGCATCCGTGCCGTCGCGGATCAGCCGGATCTGCAGTGCCGGGAGCCGGCTGCCCAGTTGCTCAAGGTCGCTTCGTCCATCAGCCTCGTTCACCTGGCTGATCAGCGTTTTGACATCCATCCGTTTCGTCTTCCGGGCCGGTACGGGAAAGCCCCATATCATGCCCATCCAACGTCATTCTGGCCATCGGCACGGCCAGGCCCCTGACAAGCAGTCTGTGCTGGTATCACGCGTTTCCGAATGGCGCCAGCACAGACATCTTGACCCGGTGGTGTAAGAGGGGACCCGCTTGTGCGGGTCCCCGGTTGGTGAAAATCAGGCGGTGTCGGCGCGCGGTACGCGCACGCTTTCCACCAGGGCCTGGATTTCCTTCGGCGGCGGTGCCGTCAGCTTGCAGACGATCATTGCCACAGCCACGTTCAGAACCGCACCGATGGTGCCGAAGCCCTGGGGCGAAATGCCCATGATCCAGCCGCTGGCGTTGTCAGGCAGCATGGCCGTGCCCGGAATGAAGAACCAGCCCTTGTACATGAAGATGTAGATCAGGGTGGTGAACAGACCGGTGAGCATGCCGGCGATGGCGCCTTCCTTGTTCATCCGCTTGTAGAAGATGCCCATCATGAGCACGGGGAACAGGGAGGATGCCGCCAGACCGAAGGCCAGTGCCACCACCTCGGCCGCAAAGCCCGGTGGATTGAGCCCCAGGTAACCGGCCAGGAGGATGGCTGCCGCCATGGAGATGCGTCCCGCCATGAGCTCGTTCTTTTCCGAGATCTTGGGCATGAACACCCCCTTGAGCAGGTCGTGGGAGATGGCCGAGGAGATGGCCAGCAACAGACCCGCCGCAGTGGACAGGGCCGCCGCGATACCCCCGGCCGCCACCAGCGCGATCACCCAGTTGGGCAGGCTGGCGATTTCCGGGTTGGCAAGCACCATGATGTCGCGGTCCAGACGCACCAGTTCATTGCCCTGCAGGTCGTCCTGGCCTGCAAAGGCAGGTGGGTTGTTCTGGTTGTAGTACTGGATGCGGCCGTCATTGTTCTTGTCTTCGAACACCAGCAGGCCGGTGTTTTCCCAGGTACGCATCCAGTCCGGACGCTCGTCGTAGACCATGGCTTCGCTGGTGTTGCCCACACCGCCGGGGTAGAGGGTGTTCACCAGGTTGTACATGGCCATGGCACCCACGGCCGGAGCGGTGGTGTAGAGCAGGGCGATGAAGATCAGGGCCCAGCCGGCGGACTTGCGGGCGTCGCGCACGCGGGGGACGGTGAAGAAACGGATGATGACGTGGGGCAGACCGGCGGTACCGATCATCAGCGCCATGGTCAGCAGGAACATGTTGAGGGTACTGAAGCTGGCGTTGGTGGTGTACTCGGCAAAGCCCAGATCCACCATCATGCCGTTCAGGGCGTCGAGCAGGTAACGGCTGTCGTCACCGGAGAGGGTGGCGCCCAGGCCGGTCTGGGGCAGGAAGTGGCCGGTGAGCTGGATGGAGATGAACACCGCGGGCACGGTGTAGGCAAAGATCAGCACCACGTACTGGGCGATCTGGGTGTAGGTGATCCCCTTCATGCCGCCGAGCACCGCGTACACGAACACGATGCTCATGCCGGCGACCAGACCCCAGAGGATGTCCACTTCCAGGAAGCGCGAGAAGGCGATACCCACGCCGCGCATCTGCCCGATCACGTAAGTGATGGAGATGATGAGCAGGCAGATCACCGCCACAATGCGAGCGCCGTTGGAGTAGAAGCGATCACCCACGAACTGGGGCACCGTGAACTTGCCGAACTTGCGCAGGTACGGTGCCAGCAGCAGGGCCATCAGCACGTAGCCGCCGGTCCAGCCCATCAGGTAGACCGAGCCGCTGTAGCCCAAAAATGCGATCAGGCCCGCCATGGAGATGAAGGAGGCCGCGGACATCCAGTCGGCCGCCGTGGCCATGCCGTTGGCGATCGGATTGACGCCCTTGCCGGCCACGTAGAATTCCCCGGTGCTGCCTGCCCGGGCCCAGATGGCGATGCCTATATACAGCGCAAAGGTGGCACCGACCACCAGGTAGATCATTACTTTAAGATCCATAGGATTATCCCCCAGTCGTTATCATTCTTCGTGGACGTCGAACTTCTTGTCCAGGCGGTTCATCCACCAGGCGTAGAAGAAGATCAGTACCAGGAAGGTGTAGATGGAGCCCTGCTGGGCCATCCAGAAGCCCAGCGGATAACCACCGATGGACATGGTGTTGAGCGCGTCCACCATGAAGATGGGCAGCAGGTAGCCGGCGATGAACCACACCCCCAGACACCAGCCGAGGATGCTCAGATTGGCTTTCCAGTAAGCGCTTCTCTGATCCTCCAGAGTGCCGGCGGAAGCCAGGGTCTGGCGGATCTGCTCCTTGGTCCTGTCACTGATGCTGGATTCTTCCGCCAGGATCTTTTTGAGAAGATCTCTCATTTTTTCACTCATAACTGACTCCTCCGATCAAATCGGTTTGCCGGGTAATGGTCGGACTGCATTTGTCTTGCCTCCATCTTGAATGCATGAATCAAGGGGCTTGTGTCCCTGTCCTGTTGCGGGTGATGGGCTCTGTATTCCCTTGGGCCCGGGTTCTGCCCTGATGTCCTTACAGCTGATATTCCAGCGCCAGGCGCGACTGCAGCTTGCGGATCTGCCGGAAGGATTCCTTGAGGATCCGCTGCTCCAGTTCGTCCAGACGCTCGGGGTTGATGAAATTGCTCAGGGGCTGGCCGGCCTGGGCCTGCTCATGGTGATTGCGCATGCGCAGCAGCAGGATGTAGTGGTAGGCATTGAGCCAGGCCGCCACGTCTTCCCGCTTCATCACCCCGGCCTCGGCACAGGCCTCGAAACGGCGTGTGGTGTTGCTGTCGGGCATCTCCAGTGCCAGGGCGAAGATGCGGGCCACGTCCACGAAGGGAGTGGTGCCGTTGACCTTGAGATCCAGGCTGCGCGGATGACGGGCGCCGCCTGAACTCACCTTGAAGTCGCCGAACAGCCCCAGCGGGGGGCGCAGGCGCAGGGCGTTTTCCGCCATCTGGCGGCGGAAACGGCTGTTCTGGGAAGTCTTTTCCAGGAACCAGGCCCGCAGTCCGGCGCCCGGTTGCTCGCCGCCGTAGAGCACCCGGAAATCAAAGTAGATATTGGCCTTGAGTAGATGCTCGGGAGTGCCCTGGTCGATCCAGCGGGAGAAACGGGCACGCCATTCCTCCAGGCTCAGGCAGCATTCCGGATTGTTGGCCATGACCCGCCCCCGGCACAGGGGGAAGCCGCAGATCCGCAGGGCTTCGTTGATCTGTTCCGCCAGGGGCAGCAGCCGGGCGCGGATCTGGTCCGGGCTCATGCCGTCCTGGGGCAGGAACAGCATGCCGTTGTCCTGGTCGGTCTTGAGGGTCTGTTCCTGGCGGCCCTCACTGCCGAAGGAGAGCCAGTCGAACTCGGGGATGTCGCCGTCGGCCTCGTGCAGGCAGAGGGTGATGATGCGGCGGGTGAGCTGGTCATTGAGCATGGCGATGATCTGGGTGATCTGATCCACCCGCACGCCCTGGGCAATCATCTGGCCGATCAGCAGGTGCACGTCGGTGCCCAGGCGGGCCAGGGCATTGACGTCCTCGGCCTGGCTCATGGAGCGGCTCAGGTTGGCCAGGCTGACCCGCTGCAGGGAGAACAGGTCGCCCTCGGAGATCACGCCCCGCAGCCGGCCCCGGTCGACAATGCACAGGTGATGGAAGCCGTGGCTGGCCATCAGCATGGCGGCCTCGAAGGCAAAGGCGCTGGAGGGCAGGGTGACCGGATCGGGGGTCATCACCGCGCTGATGGGCTGATCCAGGCCGATCCCGGGCAGGGCCACCCGCTTGAGCAGGTCGTGCAGGGTGAAGACGCCCAGGGGTCTTTGCTCGTCATCGGTGACGATGATGCTGCCGATGCGTTCGTCCTGCATGGCCTGCAGGGCCTGACGAATGGAGGCGTCGGGCCGAAAGGTGACGGGCTCACGCTGGAGGCGTTCACCGACGGTGGTGTTGAGGGAGGTGTCGCCGCCCAGCCCCGAGGCGGTGCTGAACTGCACGTGGCGTTGCACCGTGTCCAGCAGACTGGCCAGACGCCGGGTACAGAAGTCGTGGAATTCGGGGCACATCTTGAGCAGATGGTTGAAGTCGTCCCGGTCCATCTCGAAGCAGAAGGTATCCTCGGCGGCCCGGTAGCGGGTCTTCACCGGCCGGCGGGCCAGCAGGGCACCGATGGGAAAGCATTCCCCCGGGGCCAGCACCCAGGCGGTGCTGACGGGGTTGCCGTTGGGGTCCAGGGATTCCCCCAGCACCCGGCCCTGCTTGACGATGAAGAAACGGTCTGCGGGCCCGGACTTGGGGTTCAGGATCTGCTCGTCACGGGTGTAGAAGACCAGACGCAGGCGCTTGGCGAGGAATTCCAGATGGACCGGGTCCATCCGGGTAAAGGGCTCGTGGCGGCCCAGGAATTCCATCACGGGGATGAGGACACCCCGCTGCCGGTCTGCGCTGTTGCCTGGATCTGTCTGCATGGTGTCCATGGATGGCCGTGGTCTTGCCGGACATCAATGCAGAAGGTGTGCCAGGTATTTGTTCCCTTTGGAAACAACAGGTTGCAATGGGTGTGTGCGAGTCGCCTGTTACCTTGGGTAACGGATGTTACCCAAGGTAACATTCATGCTCAGGCCCTGGGGCGGGGAATGCCCATGCGGTTGCGTCGTTCCCAGAGGGCCTTGCGGCTGATGCCCAGCCGCCGGGCCAGTTCCGTTTCCGTCATCCGGGCCTGGTTTTCCAGCACGAAGCGGCGGAAGTAGTCCTCCAGGCTGGTGTCCGGGGTCGCTTCCTGGGTGGGGCCGGGGGTCAGGCCCAGATGTTCGGCGGCGATGCAGTCGCCGTCGGCCAGGATCACCGCCCGCTCCAGGGCGTTTTCCAGTTCCCGCACGTTGCCGGGCCAGCGATGGGCCTGCAGGGCCGCCAGGGCCGACGGTGCCAGTCGGGCCGGTGCCTGCTTGAGACGGCGGCAGGCCTTTTCCAGCAGGAATTCCGCCAGTCGGGGGAGGTCTTCCCGCCGTTCCCTCAGTGGGGGAAGGCTGATTTCCATGACCTTGAGCCGGTAGTAGAGATCCTCGCGGAAGTCTCCCTGCCGCACCATCAGTTCCAGGTCCCGGTGGGTGGCCGCCAGCAGGCGCACGTCCACCTTGCGGCTGCTGTTGGCACCCACCCGGCGAATCTCGCCGTCCTGCAGCACCCGCAGCAGCCGGGACTGGGCGGCGGGGGTGAGTTCGCCGATCTCGTCCAGAAACAGGGTGCCGCCGTCGGCGGCTTCCGCCAGTCCCTGGCGGCTTTGGGCGGCTCCGGTGAAGGCCCCCTTTTCGTGGCCGAACAGTTCCGATTCCAGCAGGCCTTCGGGAATGGCGGCACAGTTGACCGAAACCAGGGCGGCCTGGGCGCGGCGGCTCTTCTTGTGAATGGCCCGTGCCACCAGTTCCTTGCCGGTGCCGGATTCGCCCCGGATCAGGACCGTGGCATCGGTGGGCGCCACTTTCTCCAGGGTTCTGCATACCTGCTGCATGGCGGGCGACTCGCCCACCATGCCCTCCACCGGATAGGCCTGACCGAGCTGGGAGTGAAGCTGGGCGTTTTCCCGTTCCAGTTGCCGCTGCTTGAGGATGCGGGCCACGCACAACAGCATTTCGTCATGGTCGAAGGGCTTGGCGATATAGTCCGTGGCCCCCTGTTTCATGGCGTCGACGGCGGAGCGGACGCTGGCATAGCTGGTCATGATGAGCACTGGGGTGTCGCCGCAGTGGCCGAGCATCTCGATGCCTTCGCCGTCGGGCAGGCGCAGGTCGCAGATCAGCAGGTCGAAGCGGGAGGTCTCGCACAGCCGGCGGGCGTCGGCGATGCAGGCCGCCTCTTCGATGCGATAGCCTTCGTGTTCCAGAAGACGTCGCAGGGCGCGGCGGATCACCGCCTCGTCTTCCAGGATCAGAATTCGGTTCAAGCCAGGGTCTCCTCTTCGACGGCCGGCAGCCGGATATGGAAGCGGGCCCCGCCTTCGGGCAGGTTGTCCGCGTAGACCATGCCGCCGTGGTCCTGAATGATGCTGTACACCACCGACAGCCCCAGACCGGTGCCTTCGCCCGGGGGCTTGGTGGTGAAGAAGGGTTCGAAGATCCGGTCGAGCACGGATTCCGGAATGCCGCTGCCCTCGTCCTCCACCTGGATCTCCACGCTGCCCAGGGCGTATTCACCCCGGATGACGATGCGGTCGCCGGGGCGGCCGGCCTGCAGGGCGTTGTTGATCAGGTTGACGAAGACCTGCAGCAGGCGCTGGGCGTTGCCCCGGGCGATGAGGGTGTCGGGTATTTCGTTGAGGCAGCGCATGTCGCGCCCGCTGTCGCTCAACTGTACCAGATGGATGGCCTCGTCCACGCAGGCCCGCATGTTCACCGGGGCGGGCCGCATGCGGGGCACCTCGCCGCTATGACTGAAGGTGATCAGGGACTGGACGATGTCATTGATGCGCCGGGTCTGTTCCAGGATCTGGCGGGAAGTCAGGTCCACCTCCGCGGGGTCTTTCTCATAACGCAGGTTCTGGGCCAGGGAGGCAATGCCGGTAAGCGGGTTGCCGATCTCGTGGGCCACCCCGGCGGCGAGCCGGCCGATGGAGGCCAGGCGGTCGTTGTGGGCCACCTCGCTTTCCAGATTGTGCAGTTCCGTCAGATCCTCCACCAGTACCACCATTCCCCCCAGGCCATGGGCCACGGAACTGCCCAGCCCGGCGGACTCGATGGCGGCCTTGTGCAGGTTCAGCCGGCGCTGGCGGCCGTCCACGGTGAGCTGCAGCTTGTACAGGTGCCGGTCATCGCCGTTGATGAAGGTGCGCAGCACCCCGTCCCAGGGGTCCTTGAGTCCGTCCAGGGTCTGTCCCACCGCATAGGAGGAAGAAATGCCGGAGATGACAGCCATGGTGTTGTTCCAGATCAGAATGTCACCCCCCGAGGAAATGGAACAGACCCCCAGCGGCAGCTCGTGGAGTACCTGGCGGTGATAGCGACGCAGGGTGTCCAGCTCCGCCGCCAGTCCCTTGAGGCGCACGGTGGAGTGTTCCAATTGCTCCTCCACGAAGCGCAGGCTGTCCGCCAGGGCCACCTGGGTCTGGGGCGGGACTTCCAGGCGATTGTCCACGATCATGCGCGCCAGCAGCGGGCCCATCAGGCCGGAAAGGTTGCGTTCCAGCCGTGCCCGCAGCTTGCGCAGTTCGTTGGGGCGTTGTTCACGGGAGTCCAGCTTCAGGTCGCCCAGGGCGCGCTGGATCTCCAGGGCGGCGGTCTGCGGTCCGATCACCTGGGACAGGTTGGTGTGCAGCTGTTCCACGTTGCGAATCTCGCCATCGCCCAGCAACCTGCTGGGGGTGAGCTGTTCCCGACGACAGCTCTGGGAGGCCTCCAGCTCTTCCCGGGTGGGACGGGTGAGCAGGGAGCCGGCGACGAACAGCAGGCTGTTGAGGGTCAGTGACCAGAAGGTGGAGAAGGCCCAGCGGTTTTCCTCCTCCGCACCCATCCAGCGCATCAGGTTGAAGTCCACCATGGGCAGACCGGAGTCGTGAATCAAGGGGATGATCAGGGCCAGCAGCCATACCAGGATACCGCCCATCAGTCCGGCGATGAAGCCCACCCGGTTGGCCCGCGGCCAGAACAGCAGGCCCAGGATGCCGGGCAGGAACTGGGCCACGGCGACGAAGGAGATGAGGCCGATCTGGGCCAGGCCCTGGTTGAATTCCAGCAGCCAGTAAAAGCCGTAACCCATGCCGATGATGAGCAGTATCAGCACCCGGCGGCCCCACAACAGCCAGCCGTAGAGATTGTTCCGGGGCAGGGACTGCTGGCGGTAATGGGCCGGCAGGATCAGGTGATTCAGGCACATGGCGGCCAGGGCCAGGGTGGTGACGATCATCATGGCGCTGGCGGCGGAAATCCCGCCGATGAAGGTGAACAGGGCCAGCCAGCCCTGGTCCGCCGCCACCGGCAGTCCCAGCACGTAATAGTCTGGCGAGGTCTGCAGGTCGGTGGCCTGACCGGCCCAGAGGATCAGGGGAATGGGCAGGTTGAGCAGCAGCAGAAACAGGGGGAAGGCCCAGGTGGCCGTCTGCAGGGAGCGGGGGTTGATGTTCTCCACGAAGGTCATGTGGAACTGCCGCGGCAGCAGGAAGGCGGCGGCGAAGGACAGCAGCATGAGGGTCGTCCAGGGGCCTTCACGCACCGGCTCGTACAGGGCTTCCAGGGCTTCCGGGTGGGCGGTCAGCCATGCATCCAGTCCACCGAAACCGCCGAAGACCCCGAACAGGGCAAAGCCGCCCACGGCCAGCAGGGCCAGCAGCTTGACGGCGGACTCGAAGGCGATGGCCACCACCAGGCCCTCGTGCTTTTCCCGGGGGGTGATGTGGCGGGCGCCGAACAGGATCGCGAACAGCATCAGGGTGGCGCAAAAACCCAGGGCCAGCAGGTGAGGCGTATCCTGCCGGGTGAGCACGGAAACGGATTCCGTGACCGCCTTGATCTGCAGGGCGATGTAGGGAAGGATGCCCGCCAGCATGAACAGGGTGACGATGACCCCGGTCCACTGGCTGCGATAGCGGAAGGCAAACAGGTCGGCCAGGGATGTGAGCTGATACTCCCGCACCAGGCGCAGCAGGGGCGCCAGCAGTAACGGCGCCAGCAGGAAGGCGAGGGTGACCCCAAGATAGATGGTGAGGAATTGATAGCCTTCGGTGTTGGCAAACCCCACGCTGCCGTAGAAGCTCCATGAGGTGGCATAGACCCCCAGAGACAGGGTATAGACCAGCGGGTGGTGCACCAGCCGGCCCGGCAGCCAGCCCTTTTCCGCCGCATGGGCGATGAAGAACAGCAGCGCCAGGTAGGCAACCCCGACCGCATAGAGCAGACCGATCTCAGAGATCATGGCGGCCCCGTCGCCATTGCACCACCCAGGCCAGGGCGATGATGGTGCCCCAGAGCAGGTAAGGCAGATACCAGGGGGCACCCGAACGGCTCCACCACGCCACCAGCGGCGATGCGAACAGCAGCACGCCGAGCAGGAACAGCAGCAGTGTCTTGTCCTGGGATGACATGGGGGATGTCCTGAGGTTGATCCTTCAAACCCGCAAGGATGCAGTATCCGGCCGGCTCAGGCCAGCATCAGGTCCGGAAGGGCCAGTGCGCCAGGGCGTGATCCAGCAGTGCGGCAGGGGTGGCATCCCGCCAGTCCGGGGGCAGGGGCAGGTGGAGAAACCCCATCACGGCGGCCAGGTTGGTCAGAGGGGCGGTGCTGTCCACCGCCGGGGCGTGGGTCTGCTTGGAGAGCTTGTCGCCGTTACCGTCCAGCACCAGGGGGTGATGCAGGTAGACCGGCGTGGGCAGTGCCAGCAGTCGCTGCAGGTGGATCTGGCGGGGAGTGGAGTCCAGCAGGTCGCTGCCCCGCACCACATGGGTGATGCCCTGAAAGGCGTCATCCACCACCACCGCCAGCTGGTAGGCCGTGAGTCCGTCGGCACGGCGGATCACAAAGTCACCGATCTCCCGGCCCAGGCACTGGCTGACGAGGCCATGGTGGCGGTCGTGGAAGCCGATGGGGTCATCGTGGGTGCGTACCCGCAGGGCACGGGGGACCCGTCCGGGCGCCAGTCCTTGACGGCAGGTGCCGGGATAGACCGGGCCTTCCAGTCCGGCGAGGCCGGAGGCGGCGATCTCACGGCGGGTACATCCGCAGTCATAGGCCTGTCCCTTGTGCCGCAGCGCCGTCATGGCCTCGGCATAGGCCTCAAGGCGGGAACTCTGATAGAGGATGTCTTCGTCCCAGAGCAGGGCATGGGCTTCCAGGGTGCGCAGGATGGCGTCGGCGGCGCCGGGCTGTTCCCGGGGTGGGTCCAGGTCTTCGATGCGGACCCGCCAGATGCCCTGGTGGGCGCGGGCATCCAGAAAGGAGAAAACGGCGGCGACCAGGGAACCCTGATGCAGGGGGCCGGTGGGGGAGGGGGCGAAACGACCGATGTAGGTCACGGATGACCGGCAGATAAGACCCTCCCGTGGCAGGGCGGCACCTGCTCACGGGAAGGTGTTGTCAGTCCTGTTGCCTTGGCTGGCCGCGCCATCAGGCCATCTGCTTTTCCTTGATTTCCTGCAGGGTCTTGCAGTCGATGCACAGGGTGGCGGTGGGGCGGGCTTCCAGACGGCGGATACCGATTTCCACGCCGCAGGCCTCGCAGTAACCGTAGTCGCCGCTTTCGATGTCCTTGAGGGCTTCGTCGATCTTGCGGATCAGCTTGCGTTCCCGGTCGCGGGTGCGCAGTTCCAGGCTGAACTCCTCCTCCTGGGTGGCGCGGTCGGCCGGGTCGGCAAAGTTGGCGGCATCTTCCTTCATGTGGCCCACGGTGCGGTCCACTTCTTCCATCAGGTCCTGCTTCCAGGCCAGCAAAATGGCGCGGAAGTGATCCTTCTGGGGCTTGCACATGTACTCCTCGCCCTCGGCCGGCTGGTAGGGGGCGATACCCTGACCTGACTGGGAAAGACTGCCGGAACCGTTTGGCGTACTCTTGCTGGAGGCCATCGCTCGCAAACTCCTGAGTGTCAAAAGGCGAGTCTAGATACCAGAGAATCGGGTGGGACGCAAGCAAAAGGCCCGGGAAAAAGGCCGGATTTCCGCCCGGCGGAGTCCGCGAAAATGATGATCACCACGGGGAGGCAGCATGTCTGATCTGAAGGCTCTGATATTCGATGTGGACGGCACTCTGGCGGATACGGAGCGGGATGGCCATCGCCCCGCCTTCAATGCCGCCTTTCGGGAGATGGGTCTGGACTGGGACTGGAGCGTGCCGCTCTATGGCCGGCTGTTGCAGGTGGCCGGCGGCAAGGAGCGGATTCGCCATTACCTGGATGCGTTCGCACCGGAGTTCACGCCGCCCGCTGACCTGGACCGTTTCATTGGTGATCTGCATGCCCGCAAGACTCGCCACTTCGTGGACATGCTGGAGCGGGGCGGGATTCCGTTGCGGCCTGGGGTCATGCGGCTGATTGAACAGGCCCGCTCGACGGGTGTGATGCTGGCGATCGCCACCACCACGTCACTGACCAATGTGGAAGCCCTGTTGCGGGCCAATCTGGGCGAGGCGTCGGTGGGGTGGTTTCGGGTGATCGGTGCCGGCGACGTGGTGCCAGCGAAGAAACCTGCGCCCGATATCTATCATCACGTGCTGGAACGTCTGGATCTGCCGGCCCGGCATTGCGTGGCCATCGAGGATTCCTCCCAGGGACTGCGGGCCTCGCAAGGGGCGGGGATTGCCACGTTGATCACGGTGAGCGGATATACGGTGGAGGATGATTTTTCCGGGGCCACCGCGGTACTGGAGCATCTGGGAGAGCCTGGGATGCCGGGGCGGGTGATTCAGGGACGGGGGCCGGAGAACGGAATCGTCGATATCCGTTATCTGGAGGCCCTGCTTCCCTGATCAATCATTCCACCCGGCACCACAGCCGACCCTGGGCAAGGCGGGCTTCCAGACGCTCTCCGGATTTCACCTGTTCCGGGGTACGAATGGCCCGGCCCTCGGCACTGAGCAGGATGCTGTACCCCCGCCCCAGGGTGGCCAGGGGACTCACCGCATGCAGGGTGCGGGCCTGCAAGGATACCCGGCCACTCAGGCGTTCCAGGCGAAGGGCCATGGCACGCTCCAGGCGCAGGGCCAGGTCCTGCCGCTGATGCACCATGCCGGTCAGGCGGGTCCGGGGAGAACAGCGCCCCAGACGGGTCCACAGATGGGCCAGCTCGATGCGTTGCTCCCGAAGCCGTCGCCACAAGGCCCGGCGCAGTCGCAATTCCAGTTCATCCAGGCGCTGGGCCCGGGCCTGCAGGCGCCGCTCGGGGTGCTGATGCCGCAGCCGCTGCTCCAGGATTTGCACTCGCTGGCCGCACGTCAGCAGCCGACGGGAAAAACGTTCACACAGCAGTCGCTCCAGCTGATTCACCCGCTGCAGCAGTTCGCCGCCGTCGGGACTGACCAGTTCGGCGGCCACCGACGGGGTGGGTGCGCGGTGATCGGCCGCCAGGTCGGCAATGGTGATGTCCGTTTCATGGCCGATGCCGCTGACCACGGGGATGGGGCAGGCACGGATGGCACGGGCCACGACCTCCTCGTTGAAAGCCCACAGGTCCTCCAGCGAGCCACCGCCCCGGGCCAGAATCAGCACGTCACAGTCCCCCCGGGCCGCGGCGACCTCAAGCGCCTCGGCGATGCGCGGCGCCGCCTCGCTCCCTTGTACCGGTACGGGATAAACCATCACGGGCAACGCCGGGAAGCGGCGCTTGAGGACCGCCAGGATATCCCGGATGGCCGCGCCGGTGGCGGAGGTGATCACCCCCACGCAACGGGGAAAACGGGGCAGAGGGCGTTTGAAGGCGGGGTCGAACAGTCCTTCCGCCTCCAGCCGGCGATGCAGTGCCTCGAAGGCACGTCGCAGGGCACCATCCCCGGCTTCCTCCATGTGCTCGACGATGAGCTGATAGTCACCCCGGGGCACATAGAGGCTGACCCGTGCCCGGGCCAGTACCTGCATGCCGTCCCGGGGACGAAAACGCACTCCCTGGGCCCGGTTGCGAAACAGGGCGCAACGCACCTGGGCCCCTTCATCCTTGAGAGAGAAATACCAGTGGCCGGAGGCAGGGCGCGCCAGATTGGACAGCTCTCCTTCCACCCACAACAGGGCAAAGCCGCTTTCAATGTGTCCCTGCACCGCCTGATTCAGGCGGGAGACGCTGTAAATCTCTGGTTCCGGGACCTGGGCAGGCAAGGCAGGTACTCCGTGGTTGAGGAAAATAACCGGGAACCATGCCATGGAAACCGGCGTCATATCCAGTCCCCCCAGGAATGGTCGGGTTTACCCCATCCGGGTGCCTCTCTATAATTGGCCGATTCACCAATACCTCCCCCCGAGACATATCATGCGCATCGTCCAGGAAGCCCTCACCTTCGACGACGTCCTCCTGGTCCCCGCCCATTCGGCGGTGCTTCCCAGAGACGTGGACCTTACCACTCGCCTCACCCGCGACATCACCCTGAACATCCCCCTGGTCTCCGCCGCCATGGATACGGTCACCGAGGCCCGCCTGGCCATCGCCATCGCCCAGGAGGGGGGCATCGGCATCGTACACAAGAATATGAGCATCGAGGCTCAGGCCCAGCAGGTACGTCAGGTCAAGAAGTACGAAAGCGGTGTCATCAGCGACCCCATCACCGTCACCCCGGATACCAGTATCCGTGACGTGCTGGCCATCACCCGTGCCAATTCCATCTCCGGTGTTCCGGTGGTCAAGGGTGTCGACCTGGTGGGCATCGTCACCAGTCGTGACCTGCGTTTCGAAACCCGCATGGATTCTCCGGTGTCCGAGATCATGACACCCAAGGATCGCCTGGTGACCGTCCGCGAAGGGGCGAGCCGCGAAGAAGTCCAGCATTTGTTGCACAAGCACCGCATCGAAAAGGTGCTGGTGGTGAACGATCACTTCCACCTGCGGGGCATGATCACCGTCAAGGACATCCAGAAGTCCACCGACTTCCCCAGTGCCTGCAAGGACGACCGTGGTCGGCTGCGGGTGGGGGCGGCCTTGGGCGTGGGTGCCGGTACTGAGGAACGCTGCGCCGCGCTGGTGGAAGCCGGGGTGGACGTGGTGGTGGTGGATACCGCCCACGGCCATTCCCAGGGCGTGCTCGACCGGGTGGCCTGGGTGAAGAAGACCTATCCGGAGGTCCAGGTCATCGGCGGCAACATCGCCACCGCCGAGGCAGCCCGTGCCCTGGCACAGGCGGGCGCGGATGCCGTCAAGGTGGGCATCGGCCCCGGCTCCATCTGCACCACCCGTATCGTGGCCGGCGTGGGCGTACCCCAGATGACCGCCATCGACAACGTGCGCCAGGCCCTGGAAGGTACGGGCGTGCCCCTGATCGCCGACGGCGGCGTGCGCTTCTCCGGCGATTTTGCCAAGGCCATCGCCGGTGGTGCCCACTGCGTCATGCTGGGCAGCCTGTTTGCCGGTACCGAAGAGGCGCCCGGTGAAGTGGAGCTGTATCAGGGCCGTTCCTACAAGTCCTACCGGGGCATGGGTTCCCTGGGCGCCATGCAGCAGGGCTCCTCGGACCGTTATTTCCAGGAAAGCAGCGGCGTGGTGGACAAGCTGGTGCCGGAAGGCATCGAGGGTCGCGTCCCCTACAAGGGCACCATCGTGGCCATCATCCATCAGCTGGTGGGCGGACTGCGTTCCTCCATGGGCTATGTGGGCTGCAGCAACATCGACGAGATGCGGACCCGTCCCGGTTTCGTGCGGGTCACCTCGGCGGGGATGCGTGAAAGTCACGTCCATGACGTGACCATCACCAAGGAAGCCCCCAACTACCGGATGGATTGAAGAAGATGCCCCTGTCTGCCCCGGATATTCACGCCCATCGCATTCTCATCATCGATTTCGGCTCCCAGTACACCCAGCTCATCGCCCGGCGGGTGCGGGAGTCCGGGGTCTATTCCGAGATCCACCCCTGGGACATGGACGCCGCCGCCGTGCGCGACTTCAACCCCAGCGGCATCATCCTCTCCGGTGGCCCGGAATCCGTGATCGAAAGCGATCCGCCCCGCGCTCCCCAGTGCGTGTTCGAACTGGGGGTGCCGGTGCTGGGCATCTGCTACGGCATGCAGACCATGGCGGCCCAACTCGGCGGGCGGGTCGAGAGTTCCGATCATCGGGAGTTTGGCTATGCCCAGGTCCGGGCCCACGGCCATACCCGCCTGCTGACGGACATCGAAGACCACACCAGCCCCGAAGGCCATGGCCTGCTGGATGTCTGGATGTCCCATGGTGACCGGGTCTGCGCCCTGCCGGAAGGCTTCTCCCTGATGGCCTCCACGGACTCGGCCCCCATGGCCGGCATGGCCGACGAGGCGCGTCGCTTCTACGGCGTTCAGTTCCATCCCGAGGTGACCCATACCCGCCAGGGGCAGCGCATCCTGTCCCGCTTCGTCCATGACATCTGCGGTTGCGAAAACCTCTGGACCGCCGGCAACATCATCGATGACATGATCCATCGGGTGCGGGAGCAGGTGGGCACCGACGAGGTCATCCTGGGCCTGTCCGGTGGCGTGGATTCCTCCGTGGTGGGTGCCCTGCTGCACAAGGCCATCGGTGACCAGCTCACCTGCGTGTTCGTCGATACCGGTCTTTTGCGTCTCCATGAAGGGGACCAGGTCATGGCCACCTTTGCCCGCCACATGGGCGTGCGGGTGATCCGGGTGGATGCGGAAGCCCGTTTCCTTGAGGCACTGGCCGGGGAGTCGGATCCGGAAGCCAAGCGCAAGATCATCGGTCGTCTGTTCGTCGAGGTCTTCGACGAAGAGGCCGCCAAGCTCAAGAATGCCCGCTGGCTGGCCCAGGGCACCATCTATCCCGATGTGATCGAGTCCGCCGGTTCCAAGACCGGCAAGGCCCATGTGATCAAGTCCCATCACAACGTGGGCGGCCTGCCGGAGACCATGAAGATGGGTCTGGTGGAGCCGTTGCGGGAACTGTTCAAGGACGAGGTGCGGCGCATCGGCGTGGAGCTGGGGCTGCCGTCGGAGATGGTCTACCGGCATCCCTTCCCGGGGCCGGGGCTGGGTGTGCGCATCCTGGGTGAGGTCACCAAGCCCTACGCGGACCTGCTGCGCCAGGCGGATCACATCTTTATTGAGGAACTGCGCAGTGCCGACCTGTATGACCAGGTGTCCCAGGCCTTTGCGGTCTTTTTGCCGGTGAAATCCGTCGGCGTGATGGGAGACGGTCGCCGCTATGACTATGTGGTGGCCCTGCGCGCCGTCGAGACCATCGACTTCATGACCGCCCGCTGGGCGCACCTGCCTTACGAGTTCCTGGACAAGGTCTCGCGGCGCATCATCAATGAAGTGAAGGGCATTTCCCGCGTGGTCTACGACATCTCCGGCAAGCCGCCGGCGACGATTGAGTGGGAGTGAATTGACGTCCTTCGAGGACTATCGCCAGCTATCGAAAGAAAGTCGTAACGTGTTGATTATTTGAGAAAATACGTCACGGCAACTATCGGTGGCTATCGCCGGCCAGCAAAACAGGTTGACGGCAGCGCTGACGGTAAGAATCGAGGCCGGATTAAGACATTCTCGTTCACTATTCAGACTTTTACCGTCTTTGACGGTAAAAGTCTTCTCGGAAATGCTTGTTTTACAAGGCTTTCCGGGCATCAGCAAGTCTCCAGGTCCTTTTCGCTGGCGATGGCGTGTGAACTGCTCCGCGCCACTTGGAATGAGGTTGATTTCGAACGTGCGACCTGGACGATCCCGAAGCAGCGGATGAAGGGGCGTAATCCGCATGTGGTCTATCTGTCACGCCAGGCACTCGCCATCTTCGTCCAACTCCACGCCTGTGTGGCGGGCTCGCAATTTGTTTCCCCGTCTCGTTACGATCCAGGACGCTGCATGTCCAATGCGACCCTGAATCGGGTCACCCGGCTTGTCGTAGAGGCTGCAAAATCCAAAGGGCTACCGCTTGACCCATTCACTGTCCATGACCTGCGCCGCACCGGCTCGACGCTGCTGAATGAAATCGGCTTAAACCGTGACTGGATCGAAAAATGCCTGGCACACGAGGACGGGCGTTCCTCGCGCTCGGTTAACAGACCGGCAAGGTTGTCATTTGACAACCTTGCCGGTCACCCCCATACTGGAGACCACTGATGGCTCGTCCTTCTCATCCGAAGAAAGAGGTCGAGGAAGCTCTCAGGCACGCCGAAGGGCAGGGCTGGCGCGTCGAAGTCGGTGGTAGCCATGCCTGGGGGCGGATTTACTGCCCATACAACGACGAGGAATGCCGCTGCGGCGAGTTCTGTATCACCAGCGTATGGAGCACGCCGAAGAATCCAGCCAACCACGCCCGCGCTTTGAGGCGCGTCGTGGACAACTGCACCACGCATCGCAAGCAGAGTGAGGTTGATGACGGTGCCAAGGAGTAGCGCGATGGAGTACACCTTCACCCTGAAATATCAGCTTACTGACGGCGATAGCGACCTGGATGTGCTGGTCGAACGCTTAGGCGAAGCCGGCTGCGACGATGCCTTGGTCGGCATCGGCCAGCCGGGCCGCCTGGCGCTGGAGTTCACCCGCGAGGCAACCAATGCGGAGGAAGCCGTGCGCAGCGCGCTGGCCGACGTGCGCCGCGCTGTGCCATCGGCACGGCTGATCGAAGTGGCGCCGGATCTCGTTGGGTTGACTGATGTGGCTGAAATTGTCGGCGTATCGAGGCAGAACATGCGCAAGCTGATGCTGGCCCATCCGGGCAGCTTCCCGGCGCCGGTGCATGAAGGCAGTGCGTCGATCTGGCATCTGGCGGATGTGCTGGCCTGGTTGGATGCCAAGGGCAGTTATGCGCTGGCCAAGGACGTGCTGGATGTGGCGCGGGTGGCCTTGCAGGTCAACGTGGCGAAGGAGGTTCGGCGGCTGCCGCGCTCGGCGTCCAAGGAGCTGAAAGCCTTGGTTGGTTGAGAGCCGTTACCCGGCTTCATGTCTCGCTCGAACCCGCCCGAACAGGGCGGGTTTTTCGTAGATGGACATCCGGTTTGGAGGTGCTGCTGCGAGGCGCTTGCTTTCGTTCTTCCACCCGCGCTTCTACTTCGGCCAAGTCCCATACGACGCAGCGTGGCGTCAGGTTGAAGCGGTCTTGGAAGGCAAAGAAAGGCGACCCACCAAACATCAACTGCTATGTTGCATGTGAAATCTGAAAGGAGTCATGCAAAGAGTTTTTTCCGATGCCGTACATCGCTGGTACTTCCTGCGTTAAGGCAGCCCAGTCATTCAGAAGTACCTGAGCGTCTTTCAGGCGCAGGATATTGTCGAGCAGCGTACCGCGCTCCAGGCTCAACGCACGTGATCCGGTACGGATGGTGCGCAGGTAGAGGAAGCCTATCGCCCGCTTGACCTTGGTGGGAATCGACCTGGGATCGGCGTCATCATCGTCGCCTTTCAGATAGCCGGCATTGCGGAAGTCGAACTCCTCAACGGGCGGAGTTCGGTTCAGGCGATCCGGTCCAAGCACGAGATCGAGTGCTTCGCAGATAGTGCTTTTGCCGACGTTGTTGCCGCCAATCAAGAGCGTATGCCCTGAGAAATAAAGTTCCGCTTCCTTGATGCCGCGGAAGTTCTCTATCTGCAACCGTGAAACGCGCATGGTTCCCCCGGAAAATGCTTGTTGATGTTGTTGTCGTTATGCGACCGCTCTGTTCACCATGGCTTCCAGTTCGGCGCATGCTTCCAGCAGGCTGTCGAAGGATAGGGCGTCTCCTACCATCTCCCAAAAGGTGCGCGCGACGCTCATGACCAGCGGTGAGGCCGTGGGGAAGGACACCTCGGGCAGGTGTTCTGCAATGTCGCAGGTCACCCGAAATACCTCGTGTGGTTCTCCTGTGGCACGGCCACCGAACTCCAGCGTAACGACGGGTGCTACATACCCCGTGCCTTGCGCTAGGGCAGAGTAGTGCAGAAACAGTTTGTCGTTGTCTTGGCCACCGAGTTCGAGCCGGGCGTCCAGGTGGTCGCGAGTCAGGGCCGTTTGGATCACCGGCTGCACGTTCTGCGTGATCCACTCGGGCAGTCGGTGTCGCACGGCCTTCGTCCATTTGCCAGCCTGGCTGCGGCTCGCCGGCAAATCGCCTCCTTCGCCAATCAGGTCCGGAATCAGCTTGCGGATGTCATAGGTCAGGTCGATGTCTTCGGAGAAGCGGTCGATGACCTTGTAGACCTTCGAGAGTGATGTGCCGCCCTTGAAGGTTAGGTCGGCCGCCAGGGGCGATTCAAACAGAGCGCGTAGCGCCCAGACTACCCACACGTCCTTTTCGAGCAGGTGCGCGGGTCGGCCGGATTCGGCGCGACCGTACTCCAGTGCTTCACGTTGATCCTCTTTGCTCAGCTCGAAGAAGTTTTCAGCCACGAGCAGCTTCCTTGCCAATGGCCTGTGCCATCCAGCCGGGCAGTGTTGCCCGTGCCGAGGCCAGTGCCAGCCATTCGGAGCGGGGCAGGGTGCGATGAAGCGCCGCCAGCGACTCGCTGGCGTGCATCGGTCCAATCCACGCCAATGCGCGCACCGCCGCGCCAGCCGGCCGCGTGCCCAGCGCCAACATCCAGTGCGGTGCGTGCTTTACCAGCACTTCCGAGCGTCCGAGCTTGAGCTTCCGGGTCCTCCCGGAAGTCAGATAGACCTCGCGGATAGGCACCTGCTGCGTCAGGCCCAGGGCATTGGCGGCACTGGCGCCGTGCGGCACGACGATTTCGCCGCTCTGTTCGGCCAGCGCCTTGACGACTTTTTCGGGAGCAGGGGCGCGAGAGCCGAATCGGCTGGACACGGGCGCAGCGTAGGCGCCACGCGCCACGCGTAGCAATTTGCCAGTCTTGGCCAGCCGCGAGAACGCCTGATCCACCGCCGACCGGCTTCCCAAGTGCAGGAACTCCTTGGGCGACAGGACGCCCCCCTCGGGGAGGGATCGAGCTTGTTGCAGGATGGTCTCGGGCAGCGTGTTCATGGGTATGGGGCACCTCTTTAACAGAGAAATAATGCACTAGTTTCTGACATTTTGACAGTGGTCTAATCCTGCCAGTGCGGGGTGGGGCGGTTGGGTGGAAGAGAGCAGCAAGGGCGTGGGGACGACCAAGATTTACTGCACAGCACGTCTGGCACTGGCTGGCCTGCAGATGCCAAAAAGCCCGCATAACCGCGGGCTTTTTTCTGTATCTCGTGGAGAACCGGCATCGCCGATGCCTGGGCACGTGAGCTCCCGGAGCCGGGACTCACATGAAGATCCGGCTGACCTGCTCCATGGCTGCGGGGTCTGCGTCCCAGTGCAGGGTGGGATCTTCGGGGGTGCAACCCAGGCGCCGGAGCGATGGAACCGTGAGACGATCCACCTTGGCCAGGCGATGTCCGGTAGACTGATAGCTTTCGATATTGGCAGCCTGAACAATATCCACGTAGTCGATCGGGGATTCATCGCCCGGATCCCGTTGCAGATTGTCATGTTCACCCGCTACATCGATCATCTGCTGATCAAAGTTCCAGGCTTTGAGGATGGCGCGGCCCACGCTCATGTGCAGGGTCGAGATGATCATGTCCAGGTATTTTTCGTTTTCCACGATCACATCGATGTTCTTTGCCTTGTTCAGAATCGGGATGACGCCCACGTCGTGAACCAGACCTGCCAGCAGGGCAACTTCCTGGTCCAGATGGCTTTGCTGCCATGCCAGCAGGCTGCTCAGAATGGCAACTTCCACGCTGTGGTTCCAGAGTGTTTCCATGCGTTCCCGGATCCCTCGGTGACCGGTGTTGAAAACATCACGCATGGCCAGCGTCAGTACTACATTCTTGGTTTTTTCCAGCCCCAGTCTGGTAATGGCCGACTTGATGGTGGTGCATCGGCTCAATCCCCGGTAGACGGGGCTGTTGGCGTAGCGGATCAGCCGGGCCGCCATGGCGGTGTCTCTGGCCACCACGGCGGTGATCTCGTCGATGGAGCTGTCATCCCGATTGATGGTGAACAATGCCTGGATGGAGATGTCAGGCAATGTGGGAATCTGGATCCCGTTGTTCTGCAGGTCCTGGCGCAGATCGTTGATGAACTCGTCAACGATTTCTTTGGGGTCGAGACGTCTGATCACGAGGGGCTGGGGACGATGAGTTGCGGTGCGTTCCAGTATGACATAACGGCGTTCATTGCGCGTGCGGAGTGATGATGGATTTTGATCAGGACAAATTCTGGATGGAGAGGGCGCGGATACTGGCCAAACAGTCCGCCGATGAGGGGGAGGTTCCGGTGGGCGCCGTGCTGGTCAGGAGGGGGCAAGTGCTGGGCGAGGGCAGGAATCGCTCTATTGCCCTGTGTGATCCAACAGCCCATGCCGAGATCCAGGCCTTGAGGGCTGCCGCGCTGGTGGAAGGCAATTACCGGCTGCCCGGCACAACCCTGTATGTGACTCTGGAACCCTGCATCATGTGTCTTGGGGCAATGGTGCATGCACGGGTGGGGCGGGTGGTGTTCGGTGCCCATGACCCCAAGACGGGGGCGCTGGGAGGGGCCGCCGATGCTCTGGGGTTACCCCTGTACAACCATGTCATGGAGGTGACCGGTGGGCTGATGGCGGAGGTGTGTGGAGAGCAACTCCGGTCGTTTTTTCGCGCCCGCAGAAAACGGGGCGTCATGGATAGCCAAGGATTACAGTCCGAGGGGTAATATCTCCAGGGGCGGGAGCGGTTGTGGGGGGGCGTGATCCGATCCTGGCGCCCGCCCTTTGGCCGATTCATGCTCCCGTTCGAGTTCCGGCGTGGTGAACCACGTCAGAATGTCGTAAAAGCTTCGAATGTTCTGGACGTATTGAACCGGTTCCCAGCCCCTGGCATAACCATGGCGGGTGTCGCGATACCAGTCTGGTTGGCTCAGAAGGGGGAGATGTTCCATGACATCAATCCATCGGTCCGGGTCCTTGCCCTGTGAACGGGTGATGCGGCGGGCATCGTACAGATGGCCTATGCCGACGTTATAGGCGGCGAGTGCCATCCAGGTTCGGTCCGGGTCCTCAATACCCATGGGCAGGCGGTCACGAAGATTGATGAAGTATTCCGCACCACCGAAAACCGATTCTCGGGGATTGGTCCTGTCCTGGATGCCAAGCTGTCCGGCGGTGGCCAGGGTCAGCATCATGAGTCCGCGCACCCCGGTTCTGGAAACGGCATCGGGATTCCAGTGGGACTCCTGATAACTGATGGCGGCCAGCAGCCGCCAATCCATGTCGAACTGTTCGGCTGCCTCCCGGAACAGCGACTCGTAGCGGGGCAGTCGCTCTCGGATGCGGTTCATGAATGTAAGGATGCCGGGATAGTCCAGTACTTCCATGTGACCGAAATACCGTTCCAGAGTCTGGGCCAGTCGACCGCTGGTTGCGTATTCTTCAAAGAACAGTTCCGCGGCACCGATCAGGCTCTGATCCTTGTGTCTGGGAAATGCCCAGGCCAGAAAATGGGGTTCGGACAGGTCCATGGCTGCACTCAGCTCAGGATAGAACCGGCGCATGGAAGCCAGCTCAAGGGAATCGGCAATGGCCACGGCCACATCACCCTCCCAGACCTGCTTGAGTAATTCCGTGGGTGTGATGTTGGCCAGTTCTTCCCATTGGATTCCTGGAAACTGGCTTTTCAGCCCTCGCAGGGTTTCCACATGGCTGCTGCCGGCAATGACCTTCACTGGAAATTCCTGTAATGCTTCCAGGGTTTCAGGTGCGGGATTCCCGCTACGGTAGACTACCTGTTCTGTGACCTGGTGGTAGGTGGGACCAAATCGGACCTGACCCAGACGGGACCGCGTCACGGTGATGCCGGCTGCCGCCATGTCTACCCGGCCATTGCCAACCAGGGGCAGGATATCCTCGAAACGTCCGGGGATGACCAGTCGCAGACTGACACCCAGACTCTCGGCAAAGGCGGTTGCCAGATCGTATTCCAGACCGTCAGGACCATCGGGCCATGCCTGATAAGTGGTGGTGCCGATGCGGGTGGCCACCACCAGCTCGCCGCGAGCGAGGATCCTGTCCAGTTCCGTCATCGGCCGAACGAAGGCAAACAGCAGAACCAGCATCAGTAACAGCAGAAAGGCGAGGGCTTCCAGGCGCTGGTTGAGCGTCCATCTGGGGCGTCGACGTTTCAAGGGCTTAAAAAAATATTGGGATCGGATATAATAGCGCGATTAACCATCAGGCAGCACGGTTGAGTGTCTTGTGCCATACAGGTGGTTTTCGACCCTATAGGAGAGGTGCCGGAGTGGTCGAACGGGGCGGTCTCGAAAACCGTTGTACTCGCAAGAGTACCGAGGGTTCGAATCCCTCCCTCTCCGCCATATTGATGCGGATGTACCGTCGCCCCGCAGGCCAGTGCCTTGCGGGGTTTTTTTTCGCCATCATGTTCATCCTGGGCGGGGAGGGGGCTTCCCGGCGGTGATGGCGGCTCTTGATATTCACTTTCATACACTACAATCCTACTGACCCCCAGCCTACTGAAAGCATTCCATGACACACACTAAGGACGCCCCGACCAATGCCGAACCCATGATGGATGCCGCTGAAGATGCGAAGGCGTCCCATGGCCCAGAGGTGTTGACTCCGGTATCGGCTGAAGAGGGAGACACGATCGTGGGAGAAGACGCCTTGCAGGATGGGGGCACGCCTGATTCGATGGGGGCGGTCTCTTTGCCGGAGGGCATGCGTGACGGCTTTCATGGCCATGTTGTCGGTATTGGCGCCTCGGCGGGGGGGCTTGAGGCCCTGGAGCAATTGTTCGATTCCATGCCTTCCGGAACCGGCGCCGCCTTTGTGGTGGTTCAGCATCTGTCGCCGGATCACAAGAGCCTGATGGCGAATCTGCTGGCCCGTCATACCAGCATGCCGGTGGTGACGGTCAGGGACGCAATGGAACTGGAAGCGGAAACCATCTATCTGATCCCTCCGGGCAACCTCATGACCCTTTCCGAGGGGCAGCTCAGGCTGAGCCCGAAAAATCCCAAGGCGCTGTCCCTGCCCATCGACCTGTTCTTTTCCTCCCTGGCAGGGGAGTTTCGGGACCGCTGCATCGGCGTGATCCTGTCCGGTACGGGCTCGGACGGCACACGGGGCGCCGTGGTCATTAACGATGCCGGGGGATTGTTGCTGGCCCAGGACCCGGAAAATGCCAAGTTCGACGGTATGCCCCGCAGTGTTATTGCCACCGGGCTGGTGGATGAAATCCTGCCTGCGGAGACCCTGGGCCGGCGCATCAAGGATCATATCCTGCAAAAACCGGAAACCCGGGTGGGGCCGCCCCCGAGGACGCCCTCTGACCTGGATACCGGTTCGGCGCTGGAAGGCATATTTCACCTGTTGCACAACCACGGCGGGGTGAACTTCCGAGACTACAAGCCTGCCACGGTGCTCAGACGCATCGAACGCCGCATGCAGGTACGCCATGTGCCGGATTTTGAACATTACCTGGAACTGCTGGAGAATGACGCCGGTGAGGTATCGGTACTGCGGCGGGAAATCCTCATTCCGGTCACTAATTTCTTCCGGGATCCCGAGGCCTTTGACACCATTGCCTCCAAGGCGGTGGAGCAGATCGTACAGCAGGCTTCCGGTTCTCACCCCATCCGGGTATGGGTGGCGGGCATGTCCACTGGCGAAGAGGCCTATTCCATTGCCATCCTGTTTGCGGAGGCGTTTGATCGGGCAAGGCGCTGGCCGGATATCAAGATTTTTGCCACGGATGTGGAGCAAAAGAATGTGGATGCCGCCAGTGCCGGCACCTTTTCCGAGGCCATCATGGCCGAGGTGTCCCCCGAACGTCTGGAGCGCTTCTTCATCAAGCGGGGCAGCCACTTTGTGGTCAAGCCGGATCTGCGGCAGACCCTGGTCTTTGCGCGCCACAATCTGCTGGAAGACCCGCCGTTCACGCGCATGGACATGGTGTCATGCCGTAATGTGCTGATCTATTTCGTGCCCGGTGCCCAGGAACGCGCGTTGCGTCGGTTCCAGTACGCCCTGGCCCCGGGAGGCTATCTTTTCCTGGGCAGCAGTGAGTCCCTGGCGGGGCTGAGTTCGGATTTCACGCCGGTGAGCAGTAAACACAAGCTGTTCCAGATGTTGCGCAGCACGACGCTGCCACTGGACTCCCATTCCGGGGCATCGTTCCTGGGGTCCCGTGGGCCATCGCCGGGCCGTGGACGACGTCTGGGCATGCAGGGCGGGCAGACCCGCGATGCTTCCGCCATCGAGAACGCCCAGCAGCAGCTCCTTCAAGAGCATGCGCCGCCAAGCATCCTGTTGTCCGAAACCATGGAGCTGGTCCATATCTTCGGTCAGGCTCAACGCTATCTGCATTTTCCTACCGGCAGCATTTCCCTGGAGATCTCCAAGCTGCTGCCGAACGGTATTGTGCCGGTGGCGCAGGCATTGCTGAGACGCGCCGCCAAGAGCCGTGAAGTGGTCCGTTCCGAATTCAGTACCTTCAAATTGCCCGATGGGTCATCCCAGCGGTTGTGCATTTCCGTCCGGCCATTGGTGGGGGAAGACCGCAATACCATCTTCATGCTGTTGTCGTTTGAAGCCCAGGACAGCGGCAATTCCGTCGAGACTGATGGCGGGCAGCTGCTGGATGTGAATGTGGAGGCAATGGAGCGCATCCAGTCCCTGGAACAGGAGCTTGCCGCTACCCGGGAAAGTCTGCAGGCCACCATTGAAGAGCTGGAGGCGTCCAACGAGGAACTGCAGGCCACCAACGAGGAGATGATGGCGTCCAATGAGGAATTGCAGAGTTCCAACGAGGAGCTGCAGTCCGTCAACGAAGAACTTTATACGGTCAACGCGGAAAACCAGGAAAAGATCCAGATACTCAACCGGCTCAATGCCGATCTGGACAGCATGGCCAAGGCAGCATCCATCGCAACCCTGTTCCTGGACGAGTCCATGCGCATCACCCGCTTCACTCCGGAGGCCACACAGATCTTCAAGATCCGGGACGGCGATGTGGGTCGGCCCATTGATGACTTTACCCATTCCCTGGATTATCCGGGCCTCATGCATGATCTGCGTACCAGTTTGCGCGAAGGCGTGATGCAGGAGCATGAGGTGAGCTCGGAATCCGGACGCCATTACCTGCTTCGCATCCTGCCTTACATTTTGCAGGGGGCTTCCACCCGGGGGGCGGTAATCACCTTGGTGGATATTACTTCCATACGGGATGTCGCCTTGCTGCAGGCGGTGCTGGATTCCCTCGACCACCGTGTGGCCGTGCTGGACAATCGCGGCACCATCATGATGGTCAACAACGCCTGGCAAACCTTTGGTCTGGAAAACGGAAATCGGGTGCTGGGTGCATCCTCCATCGGTGCCAACTACCTGGAAGCCTGCAACGTCAAGGATAACGACAACCCGAATGCGCCTTTTGCACACAAGGTGCTCAATGGCCTGCGTAAGGTTCTCAGGGATGAAATTGATGGCTTTGGCTTCGAATATCCCTGTCATTCATCAGACAGGCCGCGCTGGTTCCTGATGCACGCGGGGAAACTGCACCATCCCGAGGGTGGGGCGATCGTCAGCCATCTTGAGATCACGGACTGGGTATTGGGGCAGGCGGAGAATGCACCTGAAGACGGGTGACGGTTTCAGATGTTTCCGTTCTCAGGAACCGTCACCCACTGTTGCCACCGTGCCGAGATTGATTCTGCAGGCAGAGGCATGCTGAACAGATAGCCTTGTCCGGCCATGCATCCTTCCTGCAAAAGGAAACGTAGCTGCCGGTCTTCCTCTATGCCTTCAGCCACGGTTTCAAGCCCCAGACTCTTGCCCAGGCCAATGATGGCGCGGACAATGGTTTCATCATTGGAATCATGGCCGACATCCCTGACAAAGGACTGATCGATCTTGATCCTGTCCAGTGGCAGGCGCTTGAGATAGGACAGGCATGAGTAGCCGATTCCGAAGTCATCCACCGCCAGCTTGACGCCCATGGATTTGAGTTCCTTCAATACCGTCAATGTCCTTTCCGGGGCATGCATGATGAGGGATTCCGTGACTTCCAGTTCCAGGCATTCGGCGGGAAGCGTGAAGTCAATCAAGGCCTGACGGACCTGTGCCACCAGATTGCCCCGCTCCAGTTGCTGAACGGACAGATTGACGGACACCTGAGGTATGGAGATGCCTTCCCTGTACCACCGGTTCATCTGGCGACAGGCCTCGCGGAGGACCCAGTTGCCAATTTCCCCGATGATGCCGATATCTTCTGCCAGGGGAATGAAATCTGACGGTGAGGTGAGGCCCAGGTCCGGATGGTGCCACCTGACCAGGGCTTCTACACCCACAAGGTTGCGCGAATCCAGATCGATCTGTGGCTGATAATGGAGGATCAGTTCATCGTTGCTGCTGGCCCTGCGCAATGCCGCTTCCAGTTTCAGACGTTCCAATACGCCTTCTGAAAGATTCGGTGCAAAGAAATGATAGTCGTTGCGGCCTTCGCTCTTGGCATGGTACATGGCCAGGTCCGCGTGTTTCAGCAATGTATCCGCGTCTCTCCCGTCATCCGGATACAGGGCGATGCCGATACTTGCCGTGACCACGACCTCGTGTTCGTCCAGTCTGATGGGATTTTTCAGTACACCAAGGATCTTCTGGCACAGGCTCTGGATATTCTCCATGGAGGCATCGTTTTCCAGGAGCAGCACAAATTCGTCCCCGCCAAGGCGCGCCAGCGTATCGGATGCACGCACGTTGTCGGTCATTCGTTTTGCCACGGTCTGTAACAGGCGGTCTCCGAGGCTATGTCCGAGGGTGTCGTTGATGGTCTTGAAGCGATCCAGATCGATGAACAGAAGGGCCAGGCTGCTGCCATGGCGCTGAATCCTTCGCAGGCTGTGGGTGAGTCGATCCTTGAACAGTGCCCGGTTGGCCAGTCCTGTCAGGGGATCAAAATGGGCCATGAATTCCAGTTGCCTCTGGGCCTCCTTGATCTGGCTGATATCACTGAAGACACCCACGTAATGGGTGATCAGGCCCTGATCGTCCCTGACCGCACTGATGGTCAGCCACTCCGGGTAGATGGATCCATCCTTCCGTCTGTTCCAGATTTCGCCTCGCCAGTAGCCTGAAGACTGCAACTGAGACATGAGATTCTTGTAGAAGCTTTCGTCCTGCTGGCCGGATTTCAGCAGGGAGGGGGTTTTCCCAATGGCATCGTCTCGGGAGTAGCCGGTAATTTCGGTGAAGGCAGGATTGACCGCCACGATGCACTGGTGCACATCGGTGACCATGATGCCTTCCGCGGCCGCCTGAAAGACACGATCAGCCAGACGCAGACGTTCTTCGTTGCGGATTCTGTCGGTGATGTCATGGACGACGGCATGCAGCAGATCCTGGCCCTTGACCTGGATCATGCCGGTATAGATCTCCACCTGTCTGATGTCGCCATTGGCCAGTTGATGGACAGCCCTGAAAAGCTCCTGACCTTCCCGGATGATGTGATCCAGATGCTGGCGCGTATGCTGGAATCCCCCCGAGGTGATTTCCTCAAGATACATTTTTTTCAGTGTTTCACGTGTTCTCCCATAGAACAGACAGGCCCCTGGATTGGCATCAACGATGCGCCCATCATCGGGGTTGATCAGCAGCATGACGGAGTGACGGTTTTCAAACAGGCTGCGATACCGCGATTCACTCTCCTGAAGCGCCGCTTCGGTAGCCTGCCGTTTCTGTTCAAGGGCCAGGTGTTGCAGGGCATAGGAAAAATCTTCAGTGATGTCCTGCACCAGACGATCGATCTGCGGGGTATAGCTTTCCGCCTTATCCGACATGAAACTGGCAATCCCCACCAAGTGGGATTCCCGCATCAGTGGGTAATGCCCGAAGGTATGGATACCATTGCGCCTTGCCCAGGCCTTCCATTGCGGCGGAGCATCCGGGTCGTCACGGTGAGCGTAGACGTAGGGTTGCCGATTAATGGCCTGCCAGGCTTCCATGAGCGGCATATGACGACACTGTTGCGGGGTCAGTCCGTTGAAAGATTTGGGGACGGGGGGCATCCCGGGTTCCGGACACAGGCTGATGACGCAGGCGTTGAACCGCCCATAGTCAACAGCGATGCGTGCCAGGTTATCCAGCAGCAGTTGTTCATCCTCGATGCGAACAATGGCCTGATTCACCGCGCTCAAGGTGGCATAGAGCATGCTGATCTGAGCCACCTGGAGTTCAGCGCGTTTGCGCTCGGTGATATCCCGGTTGACGCCTCTTCGCCCTTGATAATGGCCGTTTTCATCGATGACGGGCTGACATTCGTGCTCAATCCAGCGGGTTTCGCCATTGGCATGCTGGATGCGGAACTCCAGGCATCTGTGGGGCAGCGGGCCTTGGGAGGATCTGATCTCTTCCTGGTGTGCCGCCCAGAAGCCGACGTCTGATGGAATCAGGATTCGTTCCATCAGACCGGGGTCATTCATGAAGGCATCGGGTTCATGGCCACTGATCTGGAGACAGCCGGGAGAGACGTACTGATAATCTCCATCCTCGCTGATCCAGTAGTCCCATACCGGGGAGTAGTCAGCCAGGATTCTGTAGCGTGTTTCGCTTCGGTGAAGTTCGTCATGGGCCTGGGTGATCTCCCTTTCATGACGAATATGTTCCGTCAGATCGACCACGGCACAGACGTATTCATGGTTGTTGCCGTCCCTGCCGGGGAGTCGGGCGACATGCAGTTCCGCCTCGAAAATATCTCCTTGGGAACGATTGAAGCGGATTGTTTCGAGGCGATGATGGCCTTTTTCTTCAGCCCGCAGCAGGGCCTGATGCAGTCGCGTTTCTTCTTCCCTGGGAATCAGTCTGCGAATGAAATGACGACGCTGATGGCTGGTTTTGCAACCGAGCAGTTGGTGGGCCTGGTCATTGGAATCGAGAATAAGGCCGTGACGATCCACCACCAGTGCGGCAATGGGAATGCCGGCGAAAAAGGCGGTATATCGGTCCAGGGCCCGTTGGGTGCCGAGCTGCGCCTCTCTGAGTTCCGTATTCTGGATCTCCAGTTCGGCCTGATAGATCCTGAGTTTCTGCGTCACTTCGGCGAGATTGATTTCGCCTTGTTCCAGTAGGTGCTCGGCCAGATCAAACTCACCTCTGCGCAGCGCCTCTTGGGCCTGTTCTCGGATGAGTCTGAGTTGTTCCGGGGATTGATCGTCTCTGGCCATCGGCTGGATAGTGTATTGGACTTGTGGGAAATCCCGCGTTAGGCGCCAGCAGACATCGCGGTGGTCCTGTTGCGTGCTGCAATCATGGGGCCAGCCATGGCATCATACCCCACGGACCATCGGCTTTCCTCAAGATTAAGGATGTCCTGAACAGCATCCCCCTGCGAAACACGGGAATCCGGGGTGGCGTGCAACAAGGCCTGGCTCGTTACTGATGTCATTCCCGCGAACGCGGGAATCCAGTAATAGACTGGAATTTCTGGATGCCCGGCACTCGCGTGCGTGACGACAGTGGGCTTGTTCGGTGTTTCGTTGCAGAGGGCAAAACCGCCGCCTATCGTGGTGAGCCGGCTCTCTCCTCAGCGGGACGAGGACTTCTTTCCCTGGAGCAGGTCTGTCAACGGTTCACTATGGTGTAACCTTGTGACACGTTTTCAAGACGGGCCATCATCCATGACGCTTTCCTGCTCAAATTCCTGTGCCCCGATGCCGGTTTCGGATGACAGGTTGTTCCGGGATGCTCTGGGGCGTTTTGCTACCGGCATCACCGTGATCACCTGCCGGGATCCCCAGACCGATCAGCCCCAGGGATTTACCGCGAACTCCTTCAGCTCGCTTTCCCTTGATCCGCCCCTGGTGTTGTTCAGCCTGCGCAAGCAGGCCCAATGCCTGCCGGCCTTTCTCGGCAGCGAAGCCTTTGCAGTCAATATCCTGGCTGAAGATCAGGTCGACCTCTCTGCCCGGTTTGCCTCCAGTGATCCCGGCCGCTGGGAGGGCCTTGAGCATCAGACTTGGTCCACGGGTGCCCCGATTCTTCCGGATATGCTGGCAAGTTTTGAGTGTCGCACGGTATCCACCCATGAAGGGGGCGACCATGTGATCTTCATCGGCCAGGTGCTGGCGCTGTCAATGCCCCGTGAGGCCCCCCCACTGCTGTATTTTCGGGGTGCCTATCACGGAGTGAAGCCTTGAGTGAATGCGGGGGGTGTCCCGCCGGAGTCTGCCGAACCCATGATTCATGCCGGAGAATTGCAGCGCCTGCCGTTATTTGAGCCACTGACGGACGCACAACTGGAGCGTGTTCGCAACGCCTCCAGGGAACGATCCTGCATCGCGGGTGAATCGCTCTTCGCCCAGGGTGACGAGGCAGGCAGTTTCTTCATGGTCAGGCAGGGCGCCATCAAACTCTTTCTGCTTTCCCGCGAGGGAGACGAGAAAGTCGTGGAGGTGATCCAGGCAGGGCAGCTGTTTGCAGAGGCCGTCATGTTCATGGAGCAGCGACGGTACCCGGTGAATGCTTCGGCCCTTACGGACACGGAGCTGGTGATATTTGATCACGATACCTTTTTGTCCCTGTTGTCGGAGACACCCGATCTGGCCCTGAAAATGCTGGGCAGTCTCAGCCGGCGGATACATGGTCTGCTCAGCCATATTGATGAACTCACCCTCCATAATGCCACTTACCGGCTGGTGGCCTATCTTCTGTCCCAGTCCGGGGGGGAGGCTGGTGAGATTCGTCTGAATCTGCCCAAGCAGATCATCGCTTCGCGCCTGTCCATGAAGCCCGAAACCCTTTCACGCATCCTGGCCCGACTTCGGGCCCAGGCGCTGGTAGAGGTATCCGGCGATACGCTGCTGCTCAGGGACAAGTCCGGTCTTCGCCGGCTGTTAGGTCAGGGGGACTGAGGGTTTGGGAATGTCTCTACGGTATTTATTGGTCTGATCAATGATGAGACGTCGATTTAATCCTTTGATCTTTGTGTTGTTACTGGCGGGTGTTTTGGGGCCGCTCATCGGCTGGATTGTCTGGACCGAACACCATCCGGATCTGGAGCGGGAATTCCGCATGACCGTCCAGGAACGGCTGGAAATCTGGTTCCCCGAGGCCATGTCACTGCCGCCGGAACTGGTGGGTTTCCTTCCCCGGGATGGCAGTGAGGGCGATGGTCCCCCCGATGTGGTGCTGATTCATGGCCTGGATGAACCGGGGGGGATCTGGGATGAACTCGTGCCCAGGCTGGGGGATGCCGGTCTGGTCTCATGGGAATTTCGTTACCCCAACGATCAGGCCATCGACCTGAGCGCGGATCTGCTGGCGGAGCGTTGGGAGGCTCTCGATCCGGGCCGGTCGGTGGTGCTTATCGGTCACAGCATGGGGGGGCTGGTCATCCGCGATTTTGTCACCCGTTGGCGACATCCCGTGGAGTCCGGGGCAGCGGTTTCCGGCCCTTCAGTGGCGGGCGTCATCCTGGTGGCAACACCCAGCCAGGGCTCGGAATGGGCCCGGTTGCGGGCCTGGCTTGAGGTGCGCGAATGGCTGGCGGATATTCCGGAGGGGCGTTTTTCACTTTGGGCAGGCTTGCGTGACGGCACCGGCGTGGCCAAGATCGACCTGCGACCAGGCAGTGAATTCCTGCGGGACTTGAACCGGAGGTCCTGGCCTGCCGACGTGCCGGTGTTCGTGATCGGCGGCCAACTCACCGAGCCCACACCCACGATCCGCGCCAGTCTGGATGCCCTGTCCGAGGAACTGGAGATTGATGATCTGGCCGTCCGGGTCGAGGCCTGGTGGTCGTCCACCGGTGAGTCCCTGGGAGATGGTGTCGTACCGGTCTCATCCCTGGCCTTTGACGGCGCGCCGGAGCCGGTGATCGTTCCCGCCTCCCATCGAGGCCTGCTGGTGCGTATGCCCCTTGCCGAGCAGGAGCCGCCGGCAATCTCCCTGATAGTCGGGTGGCTTCGAGACTGGACCGGCGAGCACGAAGGCGAACAATCATCACAAGGCAAGGCCAGGATGCCTGATCTCCATTGAGGAAAAGTTCCCATGCCCGTTATCACCCATATTGAAGATCTGCGCCGGATGCATGAGCGCCGTGTTCCCAGGATGTTCTATGACTATGTGGAGTCGGGCAGTTGGACTGAACAGACCTTCCGCGAAAATATCACCGATTTTTCCCATATCCACCTGCGTCAGCGGGTGGCGGTCGACATGTCCGGGCGCAGCACAAGGTCACGGATGATCGGCGAAGAGGTGGCCATGCCGGTGGCGCTGGCCCCGGTGGGCCTGACGGGCATGCAATCGGCGGATGGCGAAATCAAGGCGGCCCGCGCAGCCGAGGCATTCGGCGTGCCCTTCACGCTGTCCACCATGTCCATCTGCTCGATCGAGGACGTGGCGGAGCACACCACCCGGCCCTTTTGGTTTCAGGTTTACACACTCAAGGATGATGATTTCATGGCCCGGTTGTTTGAGCGCGCCCGTACCGCCCGATGTTCGGCCATTGTGGTCACGGTGGATCTGCAGGTGCTGGGGCAACGGCACAAGGATCTGAAGAATGGCCTGTCCGCGCCGCCTAAGCTGACGCCCAAATCCATTGCCAATCTGATGACGAAAATCCCCTGGGGGCTGGAAATGCTCGGCACCAGGCGCCGCTTCTTCGGCAACATCGTGGGCCATGCCAAAGGCGTGACGGACCCTTCCTCTCTCTCCACCTGGACGGCGGAGGCATTTGACGTGTCCCTTGACTGGAAACGCATCGCCCGGTTCAAGGAGATGTGGGGCGGCAAGATGATCATCAAGGGCATCATGGAACCGGAAGATGCCCGTCGCGCGGTGGACGTGGGGGCGGACGCGATCGTCGTCTCGAACCATGGGGGACGCCAGCTGGATGGAGCGGTCAGCTCGATCCGCATGCTGCCCTCGATTCTGGATGCCGTGGGTGATCAGGTTGAGGTCCATCTCGATGGAGGCATCCGCTCGGGGCAGGACGTTCTCAAGGCCCTGGCACTGGGGGCAAAGGGCACCTATATCGGGCGGGCCTACAACTACGGGCTGGGCGCCATGGGGGAGCAGGGCGTGACCAGGGTCCTTGAGATCCTTCACAAGGAACTGGACGTCACCATGGCGCTCTGCGGCGAGACCGATGTGAGCCGGCTGGGCCCCCATAACCTGTATGTGCCCCAGGGGTTCGGAGATCCGACGGTCCCGCTGTAATCCTGTGTGGTTGAACACGCACGTCTCACGCTCCGGGGCGGGCGTGGGTTGAGACGGAGGGGAAACAGAATAAAAAAAGCCCAGACGAATGTCTGGGCTTTTCTTTTGCCTGGCTCCCCGGGACGGGCTCGAACCGCCGACCTAGTGATTAACAGTCACCCGCTCTACCGACTGAGCTACCGGGGAATTGCTTTGGAAGCCCGGCATAATACGTATCCCGCCGGGCTTCGTCAACACCTTCTATGAACTTTTATTCACCTTCCACCGCGCGGGCGATTCTTTCCACCGCCTGCTTCAGATTGTCCATGCTGGTGGCGAAGGAAATGCGCACGTGACCGTCGGCGCCGAAGGCGGAGCCGGGCACCAGGGCCACGCCCACCTTGTCCAGCAGGTACTCGGAGAACTTCACGTCGCTGTCCATGCCCAGCTTCTCCATCGCACCCTTGACGCTGGGGAAGGAGTAGAACGTGCCGTCGGAGGGCAGGCATTCCACGCCCGGGATGGCGTTCAGGGCCGCCACCAGGTAGTCATGACGCTGCTCGAAGGCCTTGCACATCTCACCCACGCAGCCCTGGTCGCCGTTGAGGGCGGCCTCGGCGGCCTCCTGGGCAATGGAGGTGGGGTTGGAGGTGCTCTGGGACTGGATCTTCTTCATGGCGGAGATCAGGGCCTTGGGGCCGCCGGCATAGCCGATACGCCAGCCGGTCATGGCATAGGCCTTGGAGACGCCGTTGAGCACGATGGTGCGGTCATACAGTGCCGGGCAGGCCATGAGGATGTTCACGAAGGGCACGCCCCGGAACATCATGTGCTCGTACATGTCGTCGGTGGCCACCAGCACATGGGGATGACGCAGCAGCACTTCGGCCAGGGCGGCCAGTTCCTCGCGGCTGTAGGCCACGCCGGTGGGGTTGGAGGGGCTGTTGATCACCACCAGGCGGGTGCGCGGGGTGATGGCGGCTTCCAGCTGCTCGGGGGTCATCTTGAACCCCTGGGACTGATCGGCGGAAACGATCACCGGCTTGCCGTCGGCCAGCAGCACCATGTCCGGGTAGGAGACCCAGTAGGGCGCGGGGATGATGACTTCGTCGCCTTCGTTCAGCAGTGCCTGGGCCAGGTTGAAGAAACTCTGCTTGCCGCCGCAGGAGACCAGGATCTGGTCGGGCTGGAAGTCATGCCCGTTGTCACGCTTGAACTTGTCGATGATGGCCTGCTTCAGGCCGGGGGTGCCGTCCACCGCGGTGTAGCGGGTCTTGTTGTTGCGGATGGCGGCAATGCCGGCTTCCTTGATGGGATCCGGCGTATGGAAATCGGGCTCGCCGGCACCCAGACCGATCACGTCGCGACCCTGGGCCCGCAGCTGGGCGGCAAGGGCGGTCACGGCCAGGGTGGGGGAGGGCTTGATGCGCTGAACGCGGGAAGAGAGCTTGATGTCCAAGGCGATGTCCAGGGAATGCGTGTGTGGATGGGGTTCTGCGTGTGCACACCCGGCGGGGGTGCAAGGGCGCGTACAGGAAAGACGCGCCGAGTCAAGGTAGGATGATACTGAAACCAGGTGGATAAAATAAGCCCATGGACTCATGTTTCCAGCTCAAGACCTCATACACCCCGGCCGGCGACCAGCCTGCCGCCATCGCGCAGTTGCTCGACGGTCTGGATGCTGGGCTGGCCCACCAGACCCTGCTGGGGGTGACCGGTTCCGGCAAGACCTTCACCATTGCCAACGTCATCCAGCGCGCCCAGCGCCCGGCCATCATCCTGGCCCCGAACAAGACCCTGGCGGCCCAGCTCTACGGAGAGATGAAGGAGTTCTTCCCGGACAACGCAGTGGAGTATTTCGTCTCGTACTATGACTACTATCAGCCGGAGGCCTATGTCCCGTCTTCGGACACCTTCATCGAGAAGGACTCCGCCATCAACGATCACATCGAGCAGATGCGCCTGTCCGCCACCCGCGCCCTGCTGGAGCGGCGGGATGCCATCATCGTTGCCAGCGTGTCCGCCATCTACGGTCTGGGGGACCCCCGGGCCTACCTGCAGATGGTGCTGCACCTCAAGCGCGGCGATGTCATCGACCAGCGCCTGATCCTGCGCCGGTTGGCGGAACTGCAGTACACCCGCAATGATCTGGACCTCAAGCGAGGCACCTACCGGGTGCGGGGCGAGGTCATCGACATCCACCCGGCGGAGTCGGACCGGGAAGCGGTGCGCATCGAACTCTTCGACGAGGAGATCGAGCAGCTCTCCTACTTTGATCCCCTCACCGGGGAAGTGCTGCGCCGGGTGCCGCGCCTGACCATCTACCCCAAGACCCATTACGCCACCCCCCGGGAGACACTGCTGGCGGCCATCGAACAGATCAAGGACGAACTGCGGGATCGCCTGGAGGTGCTGCGCCGGGCGGATCAACTGGTGGAGGCCCAGCGCCTGGAACAGCGTACCCGGTTCGATCTGGAGATGATGCTGGAGCTGGGCTACTGTTCGGGGATCGAGAACTACTCCCGTTACCTGTCCGGGCGCAACGCCGGTGAACCGCCCCCCTGTTTCTTCGACTACCTGCCCGATGACGCCATCCTGGTCATCGACGAGAGTCACGTCACCGTGCCCCAGCTGGGGGCCATGTACAAGGGGGACCGGTCCCGCAAGGAGACCCTGGTGCAATACGGCTTCCGGTTGCCGTCCGCCCTGGACAACCGGCCGTTACGCTTTGAGGAGTTCGAGGCCCTGTCGCCCCAGACCCTTTTCGTCTCCGCCACGCCCGGCCCCTATGAACAGGGGAAGGCCGGTCAGGTGGTGGAGCAGGTGGTGCGTCCCACCGGACTGGTGGACCCGGAGGTGGAGGTGCGACCCGCCTCGACCCAGGTGGATGACGTGCTGTCCGAGATTCGTCTGCGGGTGAAGGCCAACGAGCGGGTTCTGATCACCACCCTGACCAAGCGCATGGCCGAGGACCTCACCGATTATCTGGGTGAACACGGGGTTCGGGTACGCTACCTGCACTCGGACATTGACACCGTGGAGCGGGTGGAGATCATACGCGATCTGCGTCTGGGAGAATTCGACGTGCTGGTGGGTATCAACCTGTTGCGGGAGGGGCTGGACATGCCGGAGGTATCCCTGGTGGCGATCCTGGATGCGGACAAGGAAGGCTTCCTGCGTTCGGAGCGTTCCCTGATCCAGACCATCGGCCGGGCGGCCCGCAATCTCAACGGCAAGGCCATCCTGTATGCGGACACCATCACCGGCTCCATGCGTCGGGCCATGGACGAGACGACTCGCCGCCGGGACAAGCAGATCGCCCACAATCAGGCCCATGGCATCACCCCCAGGGGGGTGCAAAAGCGCATCGCCGATATCATGGAAGGGGCCTATGCCGGCAGTGCCATGGCCACGCCGAAACGCCATGCCAGGGTGGCCGAGGAGGAGGCACGCTACGGACGACTGTCGCCCCGGGACACGCTCAAGGAGATCAGTCGCCTGGAGGCACGCATGCTTGAGCATGCCCGTAATCTGGAATTTGAAGAAGCGGCCCGCCTGCGGGACGAAGTCGCGCGTCTGCGCGAGGGGATGTTGGGGGTGGTGGAATCATGAAGCCCAGAAGCTTGTCTGCCCTGACCCTGCTGGGGGCATGGGCATGGAGTCTTTCCGCCGGTCTGGGGGCAACGACCCTGTCGCTGCAACCGGGCTCGGATCTGGTGGGTGAGTTGCGGCATGTGGAGGCCCGTCATGAACACACCCTGATTGATATTGCCCGCAGTCATCAGGTGGGGTTCGAGGCCATCCGCAATGCCAATCCGGACCTCAACACCTGGATTCCCGGCGAAGGGGCCAGGGTATTGCTGCCGCTGCAGTTCGTGCTGCCGGAGGCGCCGCGTCGGGATATCGTCATCAACTTGCCGGAGATGCGGCTTTACTATTTTGCCGCCGACGGCAAGCAGGTGATGTCCTATCCCGTCAGCATCGGGCGCATGGATTGGAACACCCCCCTGGGCACGCTGAAGATCACCGAAAAGCGTGAAAATCCCACCTGGACCCCCCCCCAATCGGTGCGGGAGTCCTACGCGGCCCAGGGCAAGAGCCTGCCGGCGGTGGTGCCGCCGGGACCGGACAACCCCATGGGTGAGTTCGCCATGCGGCTGAGCCGCCCCAGTTACCTGATCCATGGCACCAACTGGTCCACCGGCATCGGCATGCGGGCCACCCATGGCTGCATCCGCATGGACAATAACGACATCCGCACCCTCTATGGCCGGGTGCCGGTGGGGACATCCGTCAATATTGTCAATCAGCCCTTCAAGGCCGGCTGGAAGGGGGATGTCCTGTATCTGGAGGCCCACCCGCCCCTGGAAGAGTTCAAGGCGGATCACAGCATCACTCCGGCGATCCAGCGCATCATGGCGGTGGTGGGGGAGACGCCTGCCCGGGTGGACTGGACACGGGTGCGTGAGGTGGCCGAGGCCGCCACCGGCGTACCCCAGCCCGTGGGCTACCGGGGGGAACTGACGGCCCTGCCGGAGCTGCGTCTGGGGCAGCGTCCCGCAATGGCGGCGGTGTCGGAAGCCGCCGGCGACTGGTTCGTGCAGATGGGCAGTTTCAGCGAGGTGGACCGCGCCCGGATGCTGAGCGCCAGGCTGGAGCAGGAGGGCTTTCCCGTCAATGTCTCCCAGTTCAGCAAGGGCGAGCGACCGATGTACCGCGTATTACTGGGGCCGGTGCAGGACCGGGCTTCCGCCACCGAACTGGGCGAGCAGGTGGCCCGCCGGATGCTGATCGAAGGGATGGTGATACAGTTGCCGCACTAGTCGTTCCATCAAGTCCACCTTCGCGATGCCGCTAACTCCCATGCATCCTGATGGCGATGCGTCCGCGATGATAAATAGGGGGCTGCACCAAGGCCACTCGCCCCTTGTTGACGGGGAATGAGGGGAACCCGGGTCTTTTCGCGTGAAATCAGGCGGAAGCTTGTTTCTGCCTGTTCGTTATCCTTGCCCGTTCAGGCGCCACCCAACCGACGGAAGTCTGTCATGATCATTTCTCGAATGACCATTGGCCATAAGCTGGCCTTGTCCTTTGGCATGGTACTGCTTTTGTTGCTTGGGATTGCCGTTATCGGCTGGAGCGGGCTCCACCGGGTCAGCGAGGCCAATACCCATGCAGCCGCGATTTATGAGCAGGCCATCTTCCAGGTCCAAAAGGAGGTGGATCACTTGGTCTGGGTGAACGGGCTGGCCAATGTTTTCATCCTGGGTAGCCGTTTTACTGGTCAACTTGATCACACTCGATGTGATTTTGGGCAGTGGTACTACGGCTTCAAGGACAGCCAAGCCTACCAGCTGGCGACAGGTGATTTTCGTCTTGCCTTTGATGCTATCGAGATGCCCCATATCCAGCTGCATCAAACCGCATTGCGTATTCTGCGCACGGTGGAGAACGGTAATACCCAGGTAGCCCTTCGAGTTTATCAGGAAGAGACGCTCACCCATCTGAATACCCTGCGACGCCTGTTGACAGACCTTGGGCAAGCGCTGGAAAGGGAACGGGATCAGGCTCTGGAACAGGCTGGGGCCGCGGCATCGACTGCAGCACGCATTATGGCTGTGACCGCTCTGGCGGCCTTGCTGGCGGCGATGTTGCTTGGCTTGATGCTGACAAAGGGCATAGTGAATCCCCTGAGACAAACCACTGGTCATCTGCGTGCCATCGCCGAGGGTGACGGGGATTTGACCCGGCGTCTGCCCGTCTCCGGCAGGGACGAGATCACCGATCTTTCTTCTGCCTTCAATATTTTTGCCGAACGGATTCATTCCCTGGTAAGGCAAGTTGTTGGTGCCTCCGCCCAACTGGCGGCAGCGGCGGAACAGCTGTCGACCACCAGTGAAGAGACACGGGAGCAGGTGCGGCGCCAGCAGTCCGAAGTGGGGCAGGTGGCTACCGCCATGAATGAAATGGCCGCCACGGTACAGGAAGTTGCCCGTAATGCCGCTGAAGCATCCTCCACGGCACGTACCACGAACGCACAGGCACAGGCGGGGGGGCATGAGGTGGAGCAGACCGTCCGCACCATCAAGGACCTGGCTGCGGAAGTGGAACTCACCGCCTCTGTGATCGGCAGGCTTTCGGGAGACAGTGACGAAATCGGCAAGATCCTTGATGTCATTCGGGGAATCGCCGAGCAGACCAACCTGTTGGCTCTCAATGCCGCCATCGAGGCGGCCAGGGCCGGTGAACAGGGGCGGGGATTTGCGGTGGTGGCCGATGAGGTCAGGACACTGGCCTCTCGAACCCAGGCTTCCACCAACGAGGTTCAGACGATGATTGAACGTCTCCAGAGCGGAGCTGCCGAAGCGGTTCGGGTCATGGAGCAGGGGCGAGGCAAGGCTCGGCAGGGGGTGGAGCAGGCGGGCAAGGCTGGTGAATCATTGAACGTGATCACCCGGTCCATCGGCACCATCAACGACATGAATGCCCAGATCGCCAGCGCAGCGGAAGAGCAGTCCGCCGTGGCTGATGAGGTCAACCGCAACGTGGTGAACATCAGTGATGGTGTGGAGCATGCCGCCACTGGCTCCAGTCAGATCGCCGCCGCCAGCGATGAGTTGGCCCGTCTGGCCGCCGAATTGCAGGAGCGGGTCGGGCAATTCAAGGTTTAGCCATGAAACTGGATTCCCGCTTTCGCGGGAATGACGTGTCTGGGGGGCCTCCGGCAATGCCTGTCTGGGGGCGTCTCCGGGAATGACGTGACGGCTTTTGATTGCCGGATTAATAGTTTTGTCGGATCGACGGTTTAACTAATATCTACACGAGATTACGCAGCAGACGTGTATCGGTTTGCAGAGACCGGGGCTTGCCAATGAATGGTGATCCGAGTGAACTCGGGGTCATGCGCGTCTCCGGCGTCAAGCCAGTTGGCATTCAGTTTGGTCAAAAGTGGCGCGAAAGTCTATCTAGTGATAGAAAACCCCCAGCCTTTCTCCCAGTTCCTTGAGTTTCCTTTTCAGCCGGATTTCATCCAGCAGAAACTTCTCGATTTTCCCGTCATGGGCTTGCAGCCCATGGGCCAGGGCATTGCGCAGGTTGTTCAATTGGCGGAAACCTTCCGTCGAGTGCTTGAGGGTGTCACGGGCGGTTTCTCGATCTTCGTACTGATTCACCTGTCCCCCACTCCGCAGAACTTCCGCCGAGATCGCCGACTCCAGGGAAAAGATGGCTGCCCGCACATAATCCCCCCGATCCAGATACTGCCGGGCCAGGGCGCCTTCCCAGGCCGCCCGGTCACGTCGCTTGTACCAGGCCACTCTTTGCTCCAGTTCCCGGCGAAACAGGGTGGCCGCCGGGTCATCCGCCGGAAAACGATCCGGCTTGCTGGACCATCCCGTGAGCGCCTCGCGCGCCTTCACCGGGTTGTTGGTGCGCTCCAGGAACGCGGCCCGGGCCAGTTGTTCTCCCGCGGGACCCAGCAAGGGGGCAAAGGCACCATAGTCTCCATCCTTGTCATAAGTATTGAGTGCCTGCAGCCAGTCCGCGATGCCCAACAGACCAATCAGATTGTGTACCGGCGCCTGACCGGTATCAGGGTCATAGGCCCCGTACCAGATTCCGTCGATGCTCGCGCCACGGGCCACTCGCAGATACAGGGCTGCCAGCAGCGCAAGCATGGGCAGGTGCCGGAAACCGTGAGTGACATCGATATGCACCCGATCATTGGCCTGTACATGGTGGGCCATGATGCTCAGGATGTCCGTCTGTTCCTTCTCGGTGCGACAGTAGGGGATGAGTACCAGGTGCACCTCACAGCCGCCCAGGTGGTCCGCCAGCGGCCCGGTCAGCGGGGCGAGCAGATCCGGTGTCACCCGTTTTTCCTCCACCGCCTGCATCAATCGCAGGTGATCCCCTTCGGGCAGATTCACTCCGTCATCGAACAGGTGATCCCACATACTGCCGGATGTGCCCATGATGATCAGTCGTTCGGCACCCAGACGCCGACGCAGGGGCCAGCCGAAAAAAGCCGCCGGCTCGGCGTCCATGCCGTCGCCGAAGTCATAGCAGGTGGTGCGATACCGCCCCTCCTGTCTGGGGGCACGGCCGAGGAAGGTGAGGAGTGTGGTCATGGGCGCCTTTCCCTTGGTTATTTTGCTTTGCCTGGCGCATTGGCAAGGCCATCAATGATGACCAAAACCTCCTGGTAAAGCCGCTCCAGTTCATCCTGGAGTTTGCGGGCGGAGGTGGCTTGAACAAATCCGCCGTGATTGATGTCATTGCGCAGTTTGGTGATGCGCCCGTAACAGCCCGCCAGTTCACCGGGAATTTGTTGCCGTAATTCCAGGGCGATATCCCGGTATTCTGCCAGTTCATGTTCCCATGCTTCCGGCGGTGGGGGCTGTTTGGCTGACAGTACCCCCATGAGCCTTGAAATCAGGGTTCGGCGCTTGGTCTGTGCGGCCTGCTCATCCCGTGTGTCGCTTCGTACCTGCTCCAGCAGTGGCTGATTGGCGTCAACCATCAGGCTGATGATGCCCTCCTGCAGCAGTGTATAGCCTTGCTGGATCTGGCCATGCCGATGGCACCAGGCCACCGCGCGCAGCACGTTCAGGGGAGAGGCATCCTCCCAGTCCTTGAGTTCGCCGGTCAGCTTGTCAATGACCGGACGTAGAGGGGGAAGAAAGTCTTCGCGAACCTGGGCCAGTGGATCGGTGATGCGGGACTTCACCATGAGCCGAGTCAGTTCCCGCCCGCGCACAGTGCTGATGGCCTGACCCAATTCATCCAGGGCACGGCTTGCCTTTTCCAGCGCCTTCGCTGTCGCATCCTTACCCCGGGTGTCCCTCAGCACCGGCTGGGTATGCTGGTTGACCAGCGCGATCACCTCGCCTGGGTCGCCCGAGCGAATGAGCCGGTCAATGCCGATGCTCCAGTCGAACAGGGTCAGAAACGGGGTCAGATCCAGGATCGGGGCATTGCGCTCGGCCATGGGCATGTCTTGCACCACGTTGGGGGTGCCCAGTTTTTCAAAGGCACCGTAATGCACCCCGGCCAATTGAACACCTCGGGTGACCTTGAGGTATTGGATCAGAACAGTGAACAGCATCGGCAGGAAGCGAAACGAGTGGGTGATGTCAAAACTGATTTCATCTCCTTCGCCGACTTCCACCGAGAGTCGCTCAAAGATCTCCCAGAGCTCGGCCTCGCCCGTGATATCGGGCAAGTCGATCACCTCCACGGGGATCGAGTCCGACCAGCCGGAGGCGGCGAGCTCTTCCTCAAAGGCGCTCAGATTCCTGGCTCTGGCGCCGGCGGTGCAGCCAAGAAGGATCCGGTCACCCGGCTCAAAATGTCCGCACTTCAGATGGAGTAGGGCAGTCTGGATGAAGCGTACATTCTCCATGCGTGAAGGGGTGGGTTCGTCCGTATCCATGAAATAGTGGCAAGGGACGTAATTGCCGGTTCCAAGAAAGGAAATGAAAAGCCTGGCCATCGTATGAACTCCTGTCATAAGTGATGCCTGAAAACAGCCATCACTCCACAATACGGATCTGCTCCGGTGTCAACCCAAGACGATACTTGCGCGGTCGTGAGCCGCCATCCTGGACTTTGTAGGTCTCAAATGACGGACCGAGCTGGGTGCGAAGACTCTTCTGAAGTCGGGAGAGTAACTGCGAAAAGTAATGGCCGTCCATGCCCTTGCTCAGGGCATTTTCCGTCATCTCGTTGTCCGCCATCGGCGTCTTCTGCACTGCCTGCAGGGCTTCTAGATAGCGGTCACGCCATGCCGCATCGGGGACTTCCTTGCAAGGGGCTTCCAGCGGAGGAAGACTGTCCATGGCGCGCCTTGCAAACAGCACATACAGGGCCATCTGGGTGGGGGGGAGCTGGATATTCCGCCTGCCCAGGGTGAGGCTTCTTTCCGGCAAACGGATGACCAGGCTGGGCGGCGCAAAGGCCTCCCGGGCATTTTCCACGACTTCACGGTAGGTGACCCGACCTTCCATCAACCGGGTATCCAGGCCATGCCGAAGACCGACGAAGGGAATGTCGGCGAGGGTGACCGTCGCTTCCCTGGCATCCACGGGACCATGCTTGGGGAGATTGAGTACCCGTGATTGACGACTGGGGTAGAAAAAGTCCCAGGTGGATTCAAAGGGCTCGGATACCAGCACGTGGGAGAGCCGATCCTGGGGACGGCCGAACAGAGACAGGGCATAACCCAGAAAAAAACCCATGGTCTTGCGCCCGCCGGCGATGGACACATGAAGCGCGGAATGTTCGTCTTCGGTCAGGCGACGCACGGTGTCAGTGATCTGGTCGGCGGCGGCCAGATTGTCCGCCGGTGAACGGATATCCTCCAGGGGGCGGCCATCAGGATCCTGAATGATCTGGATATGCGCTTCGGTGAAGGTCATGTCCGGCAGTTCGTATTCGCGACACAAACGGTCAAACCAGCCCGGTTCCTGGGACAGCAATGACAGCCGGGCGCGCTTGGCCCCTTCCAGGGTCGTGAGCAGATGGATTTCCGTGGGCAGAAACCCGGGCGGATCGGCCATCGCCAGCGCATAGAGGGTTTCGGTGACGATCTGGGGAGAAAGCCCGGTCACTGCCAGAAGGATGCGCCTGGGATAATTTGCCGGGTTGTGGTGTGTGGGGTGCATGGCATTCCAGCCTTAGATCAGGTGTTTTACGTTGATCGGTATGGGAGTATTGCCAATGGTCACCGGCTGCTCCCCCGGTTCCAGGTCAAGATCAAGCACCGCAATGCCTTTCTCGTCCACCAGTTCGTCCAGCCAGCGGGTGTTCAGTTTGGACGATGACTTGCAGACCTGTCTGCGCAGGGCCAGGATCATCCCGTCCCTTGCCCGAGTCATTCCCACATAAAGCAAGCGCCTGGCCTCATCTCCAGCCCGGTCGATGGCTTCCCGGTGTTCGGGCTGGCTGGATAGACGCTGTTCCAGGGGATCAAAGCGTTGCTGGGTGCCAAACGGCCAGGGCCAGTAGTGGATGGTTCGACCGGCCAGTGGATGGTTCAGATCCAGACCGGTTGAAGCCGTCATGCTCACGCCGAAACCCGATCCCGATATTTCCCGGTCCAGATCGGTCAATATCACCACCGGCCATTCAAGTCCCTTGGCGCCATGATAGGTGATGACCTGGACCGATTGATCGCCCTGCAAAGGGGGTTGCCTGGTTTCGTCCCGTTGCAGATGGCGGATCAGACCCGCCAGGGTCGCCGGTCGGTGGTAAAGCCGACAGCGCGCCTCATAGGCCAGACAACAGCCTCGCAGGGCATCCAGATTGGCCATTCTTCGCAGGGGGCGGTGCCATGCCTGTACTGTGGGAATCAGGTGGATGGCTTCCATGGCCATGAGCAGTGCGTCGGTGGGTGAAGCCTTGACGGCCCACCGGGATCGGGAATCCTCCAATGCCTGGATCAGCGGATCCCGGCGCCAGTCATCAAGGGCCCGGGCATCGTCGGTGATCAATGCTTCCAGCCATGACGCGTTGGCAGGATGTTGGCGTGAAAGCGCCACGATTTCCGCAAGCGCCAGCGTGTCGCCGGCGTCCTGCCAGTAGCGCAGGGCAGCCAGGGCCAGACGGCATTCGGTGGCTTCCATCAGGCGGCCCTGCTGTGCCGAGGCGGGAATGCCTGCTGCCTCCAGAGCCGCGGCCACTGACTGACAGTGGCTATTCTGAAAACACAGCACGGCCAGATCGCCGGGCTGTAGTTCCGGGCGTTGTTCCAGCAACTGGACGATGCCTTTTACCAATGCCCGGTTCGCCTCATCGCCACTGCGGCCATGCAGATGCCAGGCTTCGAGCCATCCACCCTCCGCATCCTTGCCCGGCGGCAGATCAAGGGAGATATCCTCTGGGCTGCGTTCATGGAATACCCGGGTGAAGACGGCATTGCAGAAGTCCACCAGACGTGCCCTTGAGCGCCATGAAGTGGTCAGGGACTGCGTCTGTCGCACTTGGGTGGTGATCTGGTCCATCAAGGGGTAGTCGGCGCCGCGAAAGCCATAGATTGCCTGTTTGGGGTCGCCGACCCATACCGAGCGGCCCACCCGGTTATCCAGTGCCAGGAACAGGGCAAGCTGGATGGGGCTGGTGTCCTGGAATTCATCCACCAGAATCTGTTGTACACGGGCATGGATGGCTTCCCGGAAATCGGCGTGTTGTTCCATCATGGACAGGATCAGGTTTTCCTGGTCAATAAAATCCACCAGACCATGGCGCCGTTTATAGTCCTGATACAGATCCAGTGCCTGCGTGGCGCAGTCGAAGATGCCGTGTATCAGGGCCTGCAGATCTTCATGCAATCCGGGCTGGGAGAGCACCTGTTCACCCAGGGCCTTGAGGGGGGCCACCCAGTGTTGCCCTTCCTTGGCCGGTTTGAGCTTGGCAAACCGCACCCATTCCGTCCAGGCCAGTGCTTCGCCGCGATGGACCCTGTTCAGGCAGGGTTGAACGACCCGGAGGGCTTCCTGTGTGGCTTTTTTCGTTGAGCGCAGGTTCAGCAGGGCGGAAACGGTTTCCGGCAGGATGGTATCAAGCTGTTGGTCAGGGGATGCCATGTCCGCCGACCCCAGTGCCTTGGCCAGTCCTTGCCAGGATTGTTGCGCACTTTGCCGGAGCTGAGCCTCATTCATGAGGTTGCTCCTGGCCAGGGATACCACGGCCATGACATCGTCGCGCCAGTCGGGACGGCGGGCATGGCCTGAACCGCCGCCATCCCTTTCCAGGCGCCGTGCGACCGGTTCCAGTCGCACGGCATGTTGCTCCAGTGCTTCCGCGGTGGCGATGCGAAACAGGTCACTGGATTCCTGTTCATCCAGCACCTGCAGGCGGGGTGAAAGACCCGCTTCCATGGCGTACTCGCACAGCAAGCGATGGCAGACACTGTTCACCGTGCCGACCAGGCCGCCCAGCACAGCTTGGGCAGCGTCTGTCTTCCCGGAAGCAAACAGGGCGCGGCGCAGACGTTGTCGAATGTCTGTTGCCGCCCGATGGGTGAACGTGGTGATCAGCAGGCCGTCGGCGGGCAGTCCCGTATCCAGAACCGAGAGTGCTTCCCCAACCAGATGGAAGGTTTTGCCCGTGCCGGCGCCGGCATTGATGAGTTTGATGCCATTCATGCTTCATCTCTCCGGTTGAGGCCGCACAATGCGTCAAATTCACAGAAATGACAGGGTGGCGACAGGTGTAGGCCCGTATCCTCTTCCGGTTGCTGATCCGGATGGGGTTCGTCACCCTCGTTGGTCATCTCGGGGGTGTGCTGGGTGGCCCATGCACGGATGCCACTGGCCTCCAGGCGACCTTCCTGCCATGCGGCCATGCGCTCCTGCAAGGTGACCCAGGCCCGTTCCCAGATGACTTGCGGGTTTACCCCGGCAGAGGCGGGTGTTGCCGGATCGTTGAAGCCGGCGTCAAGGTATTCGCACTGGTTCAGCATGAAGTAGCCCGACCCCACGTTTGGTGATTCCGGGTCCGTACCGAGCAACCAGGCGTACATGGCCAGTTGCAGCGTCTCACCGCGATCGATTTCCTCGCGCAGGTAGCGGTCCGAGCCCGACCATTTGAGGTCCAGCACACGGCGACGCCCCAGCCCATCCGCCAGGATCAGATCGGCTCGACCGGAAAAACCGATGTCTCCCGCCAGACCGGACAGCGTGCATTCCACGGATTCGATCCGTTGCCCGGTCTTTCGTAAATGATCAAAGAGATGAAAGGCCGACTTTGTCGCTGCCTGTCTGGCCCGCTCCAGACGTATTTCCTGACCGGGCAAGATCAGTTCGGGAGCCAGTATGGAAGCCCAGTAATCAAACAGAAGCATCGCCCGATCCGCGGCTTGCCGTGGCGTGAACCGGCTCACATGAGGGTGACTGCACAAGGATTCAATCACCCGGTGGCATAGCCTTCCCTGAACCGACGCATCGCTTTGGCGCGCCAGCAGGGCAGGGCTGACCAGTCCGACCTGGTGTTGCAGGCACCACTTCATCGGGCAAGCCAGAAAATCCCGTAAGGTGCTGTAGGAAAAATGCGTGGGACGACGAGTGGCCCCGTCTGGCAGTTGATGGATGGCCCGTGGCGCGGAAAGCGGCTGATCCGGCGCGGGTGCCACAATCACCCTCCGGCCCATCACCCAAGGGGAATGGGGCTGCAGCAGTTCATCGCAGTGGCAGTCGCGGACGGGGGTAAGGCTTTGCAGCTCGTCCAGAAATGGGTGATTGCCCGTATCCACGCCTGCCGTTCTTTCCGGTTGTACCAGCAGCAGATGATTCCGGCAGCGTGACAAGGCCTGTCGCCATGCGTGGGATTCCAAGTGGAACGTGTCCGTGGGTAGCGTGGGTTGCAGACCATGTGACCGCATGGCCTTGAGTTCCGCGTCGGTCCAGCGATCCACTTCCTGCGGGTGCCGAGGTGCGGTGAATCCCCAGCAGATCAAGGTTTCGCAACTTTCCAGCAGTTGCCCTGGATGGTTCAGCACCTGCCCTGTGGTGGTTTCCACCGGCGCAATCGGCGCGCCTGCCAACGACTCGTTGATGCTGTGGAGCATGCGTTCCAGTCGCGTACGGGGAATCCTGTTCTGACCCTCGGTGATGGCCAGCAATGCATGGGCCTGATCCGTCAAGTCTGTCCTGATGGACGGGTCCAGTTCGCAGGATGCGATCCAGTCCAGTATCCAGCGACAACGCATGGCTACCGCTTCCACGGGGGCACCCGGTTCCGGTGCGTGTCGGTCCAGCATCAACTGGTGGTGCAATATCCTGATTTCATGCCGGATCTGTTCACGGTCGCCGTTGATGCCGGCCTTCCAGCCCAGGTCCATGGCTTGACGTTCTATCCTTTCCCACGCCTTTTTCCAGGCAGGACCACCTACGCCCGGTTCATTTTCCAGAGCCTGGACCAGTGTAGAACGCACGAAATCGGGAATGGGAGAGCAATCCATCAGCAGCAACGGGTAAAACGCTTCCGTATCCAGGGGGGCCCAGAGGTTTGCAAGCAGCAGAGGCAAAATCTGCAAGTGTGCCGACAGTGATGAAACACGAGCTTGCCCCAGTCCTGGCAGTCCCCGGCGTTGCAAGGCCTGATCCAGGATGAGGGAATCCTCAAGGCACAGGATGCTCACTGTTTCATTGTGTTTCGTCGAGGCGGCAAGCCATGCCGCCACATACTCAGCGCACTGCCATTCATTCCTGCCCAGAACTCTGACCACGGCGTCCTTGCCCACCTCGGGGTGCTCCGGTGGATATCCCCGGGGCAGGCCCGCCGGCTGAGAAATCGGGAAGGCATGATCCAGGATGCGGGTATTGCCCGCGGCCAGGGCGTCCACGATGCGTCGCCAGGGATAGGGCAGCAGGGAGTAGGGCGTCTGCAGCCGAAGGCACTGAATACCGCACTGCCGGCCCTCTAAAAGCGCATCCTGCACCTTTCGTAGGCGTTCCGCTTCTCCGGCAAGGTCTGTCACCGGCAGATTGGACAAGGCCCGTAGACGAGGGGAGCCATCCAGAGGGGTAATGCCGTCCCATCCCGCCTGTATCAAGCGATCCCTGGCGTCCAGAAGATATTCCGCGGTTGCCCAGGGATCCGCTGAATATGAACGGACCCACCAAGGATCGGGGTTGCCCATCGCCTGTATGCCGCGAAGACATGCTGCGATACGGACAGGTCTTGAGAATAACGCGCCAGCCAGATCAAGACGGTTTTCCAGCAGGGACAGCAGCCTTTTCGGACCCATCCCGAGCCGGCCTGCAAATGCCGTTTCGGTACGCCGGGGCATCCCATCCAGGTAAAGGCCAAAGGTGATCTGCATGTTTTGTGTCGCTCCGTGCTGTCCGAGTGCGGGAGAGTGTGCATCTCGGCACGGCGCCATGAAGACGCGGCAAGCTTGCCATCCATTCCGCTGGGGTTATCCACGTCCATACTGCCATCCAGTGATCCGGATGCCCGGGAGTGACCTGGATGGCGAAACGGGATTTTTATCTGGCGGCGTATGACGTCTCGGAGCGGGGCCGGCTGTCCGCCGCCCTGTCCCTGGTCAGGGCCTATGCCACGGGTGGGCAGAAGTCAGTCCACGAGGTATTCCTGACGGATGCCGAGCGTCGCGAACTGCTTCATGACATGGCCCTGATCCTGGATGAAGAAGAAGACCGCTTCCTGCTGCTGCGTCTGGACCCGCGCGGGCGTGTGCATACCTTGGGCAAGGGCATGCAGCCCCACGACCCCACACTCTTTTATATGGGATGACAGTCATGGCGACCTTGTTTCTGGACAGAGCTCAACTGGAACTGCGTGTCGATGGGGAGGCCCTGGCGCTCTATGAAGAGGGCGAGCGCCGGGGTACCGTGCCGATGAAACTGCTGGAGCGCGTCGTGATCCAGGGGCGACAGACCCGGCTGGAATCCGGCGTCCTGGGTCGTTTGGGAGAATTCGGGGCAACCACATTAATTATGAGTCCCAGGGCACATCGTCGTCTGGCATTGGTGCTGGGACCAAAACACAACGACGCAGGCATCCGCATCGCCCAGGTCCATCGATTGATGGATGACGCCTTCTGCCTTGCCTGGAGCCGGGATCTGGTGCAGGCCAAATTACATCGGCAGTTGCGTCTGCTGAATCGTGCAGTGCTGGCAAGACCGGATGTCCGTCGGGCGCTCACCGGCGCGATTGAAAGCCTGGAGCGTATCCAGGTGGAACTCTCCGATGGCGAGGTGAATATCGTTCGTCTAAGGGGGCTGGAGGGTGCCGCCGCCCGGGCCTCATTTCAGGGATTGACTGCCCTGTTTGCACCTGCATTGAACTTCACGGGCAGAAACCGGCGCCCGCCCAGAGATCCGGTGAACGCCTGCCTTTCCCTGGCCTATACCCTGCTGCACTTTGATGCCGTGCGGGCCGCCCATGTGGCAGGTCTGGACCCCTTGATCGGGTTTTATCACCGTCCCAGCATAGGCAGGGAGTCGCTGGCCAGCGATCTGATCGAACCCATGCGACCCGTGATCGACGAGTGGGTCTGGACCCTGTTTCGAAACGAAGTACTCCGGGTGAGTTACTTCAGCCAGGATGGCGATGCCTGCCTCCTGGGCAAAGCGGGGCGGCAGAGATTCTACGAACACTGGGAAGCCCGGAGCACCGCCCATCGCCGATGGCTCAGGGCGCGTTGCAGCAAGCTGGCCCGCTATCTGCGGGATGAAGGTCGGCAATGGCTTGAAAGCCCCTTTGAAGAGGCATGAAACAGCATGGCGACTCGATCCATCCCATCATCACGGCCGCGAATGGCGGCTCCCGACCGCAAGCCACTTTACCTGCTGGGACCGGAAGCCCGGGAAGTCCGTGCACGGCCGACCAGTCTCTGGATCAGGGGAGCGAATGCCGCGGTAAATCTACCGCTTTCCAGGCTGGAGCGCATTGTCTCGGGCGGGCGAGTGCGATGGGATTCCGAAGCCATCTGCCGCTGCCTGGAACATGGCATCCCCATCACCTGGGTGACGGATGATCATCAAGTGGCGGGTACGGTCTATCCGCCCAGGCATCAGGGCAGTCTTCTCCACGATGCGTTGCAGATGTATCTCCAGCGCTGTGAATGGCAGATCCTGCATGAAAACTGGATTGCCCACCGGCGCATGGAGGTATTGCTGACCTGGCGCGGCAGGATGCGTGCGGCTGGTCGCGAAGTGTCCGCATCGGGATTCGAACAATTGCAGCGCGATTATGTACGTCACAATCGTTTGCCGTTGTTGTTCGTGGACGAGTCCCATGCCTGGTGCCATAACCTGGTCTGCCGCCATCTGCACATGGAGGGGCTGGAACCGGTCTACTGGGACTTTGGTGGCGAGGCCATGAATTTGGCCACGGATCTTGCCGATCTGTTCTGGGCGGAAATGAACCTGTGCTGCGGCACCTTGCCGGCGGAAGTGGAAGAGGGTGCCGAGGCGGTCCTGATGTTCGAGAGCTGGGCGGCGAGACACGAGGTGCGGATCCACCATCATCTGGGGGATCTCAAACGCCATGTGCAGGTGGAGAATCATTCATGAGCCAGACCAAGCCCCGGGCCTGGCTGATCTGCTACGACATCGCCGATCGAGGCCGCCTTGGGCGGCTGCACCGGTTCCTCAAAAAGCATGCCCAACCGGTGCAGTACTCGGTATTCCACTTTGAAGGCAGCAGCGCCCAATTGGGGCGCCTGATGCAGGATATCAAGACCTACATCAAGCCGAAGGAAGACGATGTGCGGGCGTACCCCATACCGGAGAAGGTACAGCTATACACCTTGGGCAGGGGGGTACTGCCGGATAATCTGCATCTGGAGTCTTCCCGCAGCCCCGGGTTGGCCCGCTTGGTGCGGCCTGGGGAATGAATGTGGTTGGTCTATCTGGAATCCGGATTTGCCGCAGCTTGTTGGTGAGATGGATTGTGGGCTACGATGAGCCTGTAGTCAGTCAAGGACACTCTGTTTTGGACCATCGCTCGGCGATTTCTGGTTTCTTTGCGAACCCCATTCGTAACTCATTGATTATGAATGCTTATTGGCGTCGAGCACTCGGAAAGTAGACCCTGATGAAGAAGGGATTAAGACTAGAAACGCGCCAGGCCCTTCCACGAAGCGGTGTCCTCGGAAAGTAGACCCTGATGAAGAAGGGATTAAGACCTCCCACCACATGCATGTTTTCCCACCCCCTGCTCGGAAAGTAGACC